>JAAXXY010000097.1 GCA_013334225.1 Chlorobiaceae bacterium | reverse complement strand
TCTCTTTCCTGACTTCGCCACATTGCGCCTAAATCGTACCCTTCGTAAAACAACTCGTTATTTATCAGAGGGTTAGCATTTTTGGATTCGTCAATATCCGCACTAATTGTATCTTTTCCCCATGCGTGGGGACTTGGCAATCCGGAAGGTTAAAACCGCCTCTGGGGCAACCGCCGTTCAGGTTGTCCGCAATGAGGGAAAGAAGCGTGCCATCATCAAGCACTTAGGCAGCGCTCACAGCGAACGTGAATGCGATCTCTTGATGGCTGAGGCTGAATCCTATGCCGAAGCGCATCGCAGACAACCGAACTTGTTTGCCGGGGTATTGGCGCCAACCATACCCGCACCGCAACTGGATCTATCCCACGCCAAGCTTGTCAGCGTAACGCACCAGTTTTCCCGAAACGTTTTGCTTGCCTGTGCCCGAAAATGCGGCCTTGGTGGCTTGCCGGAGCTGTATCTGGATCTGGCGCTCATGCGCATCATTGAACCGACTTCAAAGCTGCGCACCCTGGAGTTGCTGCTACGGTACTTCAACGTCTCCTACATCGAACGAACTGCCTATCGCATGCTGTCGAGGCTCCTTGAGTATCAGGAGGAAATCGAAACGGCCGCCATCAAGACAGCCCGAAATGATCTGAAAGAGAACTTTTGTCTGGTGTTGTACGACGTCACCACGCTCTACTTCGAATCCTTCAAGGAATACGACTTGCAGAAACCAGGATTCTCCAAGGACAACAAACCCCAGCAGCCGCAAATCGTCATTGGCCTAATCACCACCCGTTCGGGCTTTCCGGTGATGCACGAGGTATTTGAAGGCAACACTTTCGAAGGCCATACGATGCTGGATGTTGTCCACCGCTTCCAGGAGCGGGTTGGAAAAACCAAGCCGGTCATTATTGCCGATGCGGCGATGCTCTCGAAAGACAACATGCAGAAGCTTGAGGAAGAAAAGTATAGCTACATCGTAGGTGCACGGTTGGCAAACACCTCGATCCGCTTCATTGAGCAGATCCACAAAGAACTGCCCCGCACTGACAAGGCATTACGGCGCTTCAGCTATGCCTATGCTGCTGAGAAGAAAGTCTCCGTCATCTGCGAGTTCTCTGAAGCGCGCTACAAGAAGGACAAACGCGAGTTTGACAAGCAAGTGGAACGGGCGCTCAAGCTCCTTGAACGCAACGAACCTGGTCGGCGGGCCAAGTTCGTGAAAAAGTCCGAAGAGAAAGATAAGCCATTCATCTTCGATACGGCCCTGCGAGCAAAAGCAGAGAAGCTGCTGGGGATCAAAGGCTATGTCACCAACATCACGGAAAAAGAGATGCCCGGCGCTGAAATCGTCGATTACTACCGGGACCTCTGGCATGTAGAACAGGCGTTTCGGATGAGCAAGTCAGACCTGAAAGCCAGACCCATTTTCCATCACACGCAGGAGGCTATCCGATCCCATATACTCGTCTGCTTCATGGCCTTGATGATGGGGAAGTATCTGGAGATCAAAACAGGGCGGTCATTACGACAAATCCGGGACGAGCTGTGGCAGGTTCATGAGGCAAATATCCGTGATGAACTCACCGGGGAGGTGCACATCCTGCGCATGGATACTCACGAATTGGCCAACAGCGAACTCATCAATCTCTTGAATCTAGACTTTCCGCACTAAATGGCGAAGTCAGGAAAGATAAAAGGCTTTTGTTTGTTTTTTGTTCCCATTACACTATATTATGCAACTTGTTTGAGAAATCTTTGAGCGCGATAAAAGAAGAATTCGAAAACCCTCTATATTAGAGAGTAAGTCCTAT
>JAAXXY010000036.1 GCA_013334225.1 Chlorobiaceae bacterium | reverse complement strand
TCATCGGCGGGGTACCAGTCTGTACTGGTGAAAAATTCGCTGAAGCCCCGGATCTGGAAAAAAGGCACTGCATCGCGGGCCACAAAATAAAAAATAAAGAGAACGACAATAGCGACAAATGAAGCAAAGGCCAGGAGAAAAAATTCACCGGTTGTCTTGGCACTTTTCTGCATCATGCGTTTTCGGGCACTCACGACAAACGCGTCTGTCCGGTTGCGGTCTCCGGTCCCCTCTTTATCCATAAACCAGAAATTTGGTTATAAAGACAATTTCCAGTGAATGTCACATCACGGAAACCCGTTTTTTCATGTAATTCAATCTATATGCTTTCCCGCAGGAACCAAAGCGGCAAATGTTACAATTTTGCAAACAAAAGACCTGCCCATCAACTACCCCTCGGCAGAGCTGCGGGGTATGAATTCAATTTTTAACAATCCTTTCTCGAAGCAGAGCTTCGGTGAATTTACCCTGAGAGATTGAAAAAGCCGGTTTTTTCGCTCTGAAAGTCATTTTGCGCAGAAAACTCAACGGTTGACAAAGCCAAGTTCGGTGATTATCCTTTTACCATCATCAGTTGCCGGGAGATCGATAAATTGCCTCACCGAACCTGAAGGATCGCCGTTTGTATAAAAGTAAAGCGGTCTTGCAATCGGGTAAGTACCGTTTTTCACTGCCGTTTCATCAGGCATTACTCCGTTTACGGCAACAACCTTGACCGACCGGTCAACAAAACCGAGCCCGAGAAAACCTATTGCCGAAGAAGTGGTACTGACCCGGTTTTTGACGGCACCATTACTTGACTGTGTTTCTGCCGCTCCGCTAATCTGTACTCCCTTTCCGGTTACCAATGTTTTGAAGGCCTCCTGGGTACCACTGTTTGACTCTCTCTGGATGAGAATTATCCCCTGGTCGGGTCCGCCGACCTGTTTCCAGTTGGTAACTTTACCACGGTAGATGCTGCTTATCTGTTCTTTCGTAAGCGATTTGACAGGATTGCCGGGAAAAACAACAATAGCGAGTCCGTCAAGTGCGACAATATGAGGAACCGGATTGATGCCATTCCTGACTGCCGCGGCTGTTTCCTTTTCTTTCATAGCCCGGGACATCGTTGCAATTGTACATGAGCCGTTGATCAGGCTTTTCGCCCCATTTCCGCTTCCTGATTCGCTGACCGTGACGGACACTCCATATTTTTTTGTGAAATACGAAGCAAACGATTTTGCAATCGGCCCAACCGTTGTCGAACCGTCAAGCACAATTGCATTGACTGCCGCATCTGTGTTACTGAAACAGAAAAAACACAAAAGGAGTGCCGCTATAAACTGTTTGGAAATCATAGGCTTAAAATTCTCTTTAATGCCGGCTTTAAACGTTTCCACTCCCGGCTCTTTTGTTCCTCAGCATACGAGAGTGCCATTCAGCACTGCCGACATGGCGTATTCATTACAGAAATTCCCCATTCAAGATGGACTTTTTGTGGACAAGATAGTCACCGGTCACGTAACTTTGAAATTGCATCTTTCCCTGGCAACTTGCATTCGCCGCAACAAACGTCGGAAATACATCTGAAATAATAACATAAAGAACACATCCACAGGCAGCGGCTCTCTTTGTCAAGCCATTATGCCGTGTTTAATGAAGTGAACAGCGTTTCCCAATCACGTATTTTTTATCTTGGATTGAACGAAAAAAATGTATTAACTTCAAGTAAATATTCTTTCCGTTAACAAACGAAACGGAAAAGAACCCTCTAACGATTCGGCTTCAATAACTTTAACAATAACTGACATGTCAAACGGAACAACAGATCTATCGAGCTCAATCAACAACATCGCAGCAACGATGACCAAGCTCGTTCAGCAGCAGGCTGAAATCCTGACCAGTGCTCTTAACAATGCCTCCCAGCTTATCGGACCATTCGGCAAGGCCTCGATGGATGCCGCAAACAGCATCCTGAATGCCGCAAGCCAGATGCTCCAGACTGTTTCATCGGCAATTGCCAAAAAGTAACACGCATTTTTTTTTTACAAAAGCACCTTATACCTTGTATAGGGTGCTTTTTTTTTACCCCGACTTCAACAACCGGCCTGATTTTTTATTTTTCATTCATTATTTCCACATTACGATAAAAATCTGAATTACATGCCTGAACCCTGGAACGTCACCGAAAAAGTCAACCGGAAAGGAGTGAACACTGCCTATCCGGTGTTTCTCGTCTGCGCAGGAAAAACCCTATGAAACAAGATGACCTCTACTCAACAGTAACTCCACGACAGCTTATGACGTTCAAGGCAGTAATTTTCGATCTGGACGGAACCCTGCTCGATACCCTGAAAGATATTGCATATACGCTCAATACAGTTCTGGCCCGCCATAATTATCCGGTTCATACTATCGACGAATGCCGGTTTCTTGTCGGTCACGGCCTGAGAGAACTTGTAAGAAAAGCGCTTCCTGATGGTGTGGCAACCCCGGAAATCATCGACCATCATCTGAAAGATCTCATGGCGCTGTATTCGGAAAACTGGAATGTCCATTCTCAGCCCTACCCGGGAATCGGCCACATGCTTGACAAACTATCCAGACTGGGTATCAGAAAGGCGATCCTGTCCAACAAAGCAGACCATTTTACAAGACTTTGTGCGGAAGTTCTTCTGAAAGAATGGAAATTCGATGCAGTCATGGGGCATCGGGATGGTATTGCCCCCAAACCTGATCCTGAAGGGGCACTTCTTCTCTGCAGGATGCTTGAAACAGAGCCTTCGGAAATTCTTTATGTCGGGGACAGCGGTATCGATATGCAGACTGCCTCGCGGGCCGGAATGTACCCGCTCGGTGTATTGTGGGGATTCAGACCCGAAACCGAACTTGTAGAAAATGGCGCGAAAAGCCTGGTAAGTCACCCTGAAGAGATCATCGCTTTTTTTGAAAACTGAAGAGAACAGGGTTGCCCTGCTCTCAAACGACCACGGAGTCTCGCTGGTCTGAATGCTCAGGTCAGCAGACGAATACGGGTAAAAACATAATCAAGCGAATCCTCGTTCAGCACGATCCTTGAAAAACCGGTCGAACCGAGCTCCATCGGACGGTTGTCACGGCTGCTGATAAATTTACGGCTCTGTTTGCCATTGAACCAGTAAACCAGCCTGATTTTGCTGCCCTCGATCTCAAGTGCCGTAATGCCCCGCTTTCCGATGGAGCATCCTGAATTGAAAACGCTTGGAATGGTAATGTTGTTATAGAGCCCGCTCCTCAAGCCGATCTTTTTACCCCGACGGTAGCACGCATCAAGCTCTTCCTTCAGCGCCACGATTTTCTCTTCTATTTCTCTTCGCCTCTCACGGTCAGTTTCGGGAAAAGCTCGGCAGAGCTCCTCGATCCTGAAATTCAGAAAATCCACCCTCGAAAGTGATTCGAACAATGGACGGTGAGTATGTCCGATAATGGAAACTATCTTGGCCTGATTGGAAAACTCGTAAATCGATTTCTCGATCGCGAAGCGCTTGCGGCTGTTGTAAGCCTTGGCAAAATTCCTTATTCCTGCAGGTTTCGCGATATAGCGAAGAAACAGAACGACCAGGCGGCTGACTATAGGATATGTTTCCCACAAGAGTATCGAAGCCTGATGACCATGAAAAAGAAGAAGGGTATCGTTGTCATAGTGAAACTTCAGGGCTTCGACAAGTGAGGACGCAAGGCGATAATTTTTTTCCTCGATCAGATCCGCGTCATGATTTCCATAGGTTTTCCAGAAAAAACCGTTTTTTTGGAACTCGAGAAAAAGATCATAGAAATCTCCCCACTGTTCAATAATGCTTTCGAGTGGAAACTTGAAAAGTTCTTCAATATCGCCATTCAGCACCAGGCTGTATTTTTCCGGAAGGTAGTAACTGCCGAGCATGGTTCTGACAAGCTGGGCGTTTCGACGAAACTCGTCCCGGCGGCCCCCATTGCCCATATGAAGATCACTGAGGATAAGAACTTTTGATGATTGATCGAGTTCGATGGGGTTTGCTTTCTGAAGCAGTCGATCAAGTTGGGGATGCTTTTTGTGATGAAAACTCATAAAGTAATTACAACGGTACTACTCGTCATCGTATGTTTTAACACCTGTGATTTCAATAATTGCAGATTTCTTTCAATACTCATAAAAATTAAACAACAGATCCAGCTTAAAACTCCTGATACTATACAAATTCATGAAGATATACCAAAATCCTTCCCGCTCAATAACAAAGATGCGTAGGGGTTTTCTCTGGATATCCCGTCACCTGAGGTGCACAAAATCAGGGCAACCTTCTTTATGCGGAATAAAGAGTGTATTTCATGAAGAGACTCTGTATTTATTCTGGTGATTTTTGTAAAATTTTTATTACAATACTTAATAAGTCGGCTCAGTGAGCAGAATGGTTTGCTTATTACAGTCATCTTCTTAACCACTAACTATCAGGAGAGCCATGTCAGACGGATTAAACATCAATATCTCAGGCCTTGTAGCCACAGTTCTTGACACTGCCGGAACAATTGTGAAAGTTCCGATCGACCTGCTGAATTCAGGTATTAAAACCGCTGTATCGATTATCGAACCTGCTGCCAAGTCAGCAACCGAACTCGCTGTCAACGCCCTGAATACGGTTAGCCAGGTCCTGCAGAACATTTCTTCAGCTGTTGCACCGAAGAAGTAAAGCAGTTGTCAAAAAGCTGATTGAAAAAGCATCCTGTCCCGAGGGACAGGATGCTTTTTACATTATTACTCCTGGGATTAAAAACTGACAATCAGAGTCAGCAACAACAGCTCCGATTTTGTCATTCTGAGCAAGGCAAAGAATCCATAAATTATTTTATAGTAATAAAATGGATGCGGAATGACAGTCCCGTTGCATGGATTTCCTTCCGACTTATTAGTTGCCGGATTAATAATGGCAGCTTCTTTTCAGACCGATTCTCCTAACGTATCGACTCGAGAAAACGCTCGGCATCGACAGCAGCCATACATCCTGTCCCGACCGCTGTAACGGCCTGACGGTAAGTGAAGTCCTGTACGTCACCACATGCAAAAACTCCTTTTACACTGGTTTCTGTAGATGACTTTTTCGTTATGATGTAGCCGTAATCGTCGAGATCGATCTGTCCTCTGAACATTTCCGCATTCGGAGCGTGACCGATAGCCATGAAAACACCGTCGCATGCGTGCTCTGTCAGTTCACCGGTAATGACGTTTTTCAGCCTGATCCCCGTCACTTTCTGGCCATCACCAAGGATTTCATCGATAACCTCATTGAGCATGGTGCTGATCTTGGGATTTTTTCTTGCCCTGAGGCTCATGATTTTTGAAGCTCGAAACTCTTCGCGGCGATGTACGAGGGTTACTTGGGAAGCGAATTTTGTCAGGTAAAGGGCCTCTTCCATTGCCGTATCCCCTCCGCCGATAACAAATACCTTGCAATCGCGGAAGAAAAAGCCGTCACAGGTAGCACATGCTGAAACTCCGCGGCCACGGTAAAGGTTCTCCGATTCTATGCCGAGCCATTTGGCGTTCGCACCTGTGGCAATGATGAGAGCATGGGTAAGGAGTTCGCGCCCGTCTTCGAGAGTCAGGGCAAAAGGGCTCCTTGAAAGATCAACTTCCGTAACGCTGCCGTGTGTAAACTCGGCATTGAACTTTGCTGCCTGCTCGCGCATTTTCATCATGAGCTCGGGACCGGGAATACCGGCAGGAAAACCAGGAAAATTCTCGATATCGGTCGTTATCATCAACTGACCGCCCGGCTGAAATCCATCGATAACAAGGGGTTTGAGATTGGCCCTGCCCAGATAAATAGCTGCGGTATAACCGGCCGGACCGGTCCCCATGATGATTACATCACGCACTTCATTGCCCATAGCGGTATTCAAGGATGGAGTTGTAAGGGATAAATCTGACCCGTTGGAGGTAACGGGTCAGAGGAAAATTGCAGTAATGATCAACCAGCGATATACTGATCGATTTTTTTGGCAATCATGTTTTTCGGCATGGCGCCAACCATCTGATCGACAACCTCGCCGTTCTTGAACAGCAGCATGGAGGGAATGCTCCTGATACCATATTTTGCGGCAGTATTGGGGTTTTCATCGACATTCAGCTTGGCGATAACGGCCTTGCCTTCATAGTCACCGGCAAGCTCCTCGATAACAGGTCCCAGCATCATGCACGGACCGCACCATGCTGCCCAGAAATCGACAAGCGCAACTTTATCGGCATCGAGGATCTCTGACTTGAAATTCTGATCTGTAGCTGTAAGATATTTTCCGCTCATGTTCTATTACGTTAGAATTGATGTTTTAATGATTTATTAACTATTCGACAAATAAAACCCTAAACTTATTAATTTAATAAAAATAATGAAAAAATCCTTCCTATCCTGAAATTCTTACATTGTCCGGTCCAAGAATCTCCTCAAGCTTTTCAATCGTGCTTTCTTCGGCATCGATCGGTTTACTGCGGGCAAAAAGGGTTATTGTTTCTATATTTTCACCTGACTGAGCCTTCAACTCGAATTCAACAGGTGTCCCGCCCCGGCAGGAATCACATATTTTTTTGACCTTCACGAGCTTATCCAGCTGTACCTGATCGTCGGCATCGACTTTCAGTACCACTTTCTTTACAAGGGTATGCCTGACCTTCTTTACAGGCACGATCTCCCTCACAAGAAGTTTCAGCATCCCGCCGCTCACTTCGGCTTCTGCAACAAGCATCAGGACCTCTTCCGGCTTGATAAGATGCCCGTACTGCTCATAGACACTTGCAAATACGGTAAAATCGGCTTTACCCGTAAAATCCTCAATACTGCCGAACAGCATCTGTTTTCCTTTCCGGTCCTGATAGGGCTTCAACGAAACAATGATACCGATTACTTTGTATTGTTTGGACGGCACGACATCCTTGGCACTGAGCTGAAGGGTTGCAAATGCCTGCCAATCCCTGCGGAATGGAGAAAGAGGATGGCGGCTGAGATAAAAACCGACCAGTTTCTTTTCATGCATGAGCTTCTCTGCATCCGGCATGATATCGGCCTGGTCCATTTCGGGATAGTGCTCTTCTTCCAGCGGAGCACCCTCTTCGGCTGTGAAAAAACCGCACTGGCCAAGGGTAACCGAACGATTCTGCATCTGACCGAATTTGATTGCCTTGTCAATATTGGCGATCAGTCTCGACCGGTGAGGATCGATTTCGTCAAAGGCGCCGGCAAGTATAAGGCATTCGAGGGCTTTCCGGTTCATGACCCGCAGGTCTATCGAAGCGGCAAGATCGAAAATATTCTGGAAATCCCGTTTTCTGCGCATCCTCGAAGTGACGATAGCCCTCGCCGCTCCGCCGACCTGCTTGATCGCACTGAGCCCGACACGGATGAAGGAACGTCCTGAATCATCTTCGATGGAAAAGAGCCCGTCGCTTTTATTGATCGATGGAGGAAGCGTGGTGATTCCGAAGCTCTTCGCTTCGTCCGTAAGGTGCTTCATCCTGTCGGTATCGCCTATTTCGCTGTTCAGGATTGCCGTCATGAACTCGATCGTATAATGGGCTTTCAGATAGCCTGTCCAGTAGGCAAGCACTCCGTAAGCCGCAGAATGGCTCTTGTTGAATCCATATCCGGCAAACTCGGCCATCAGTTCGAAAACCCTCGTGGCAAGGGTATCATGCACTCCCTTTGCTATCGCACCTTCGACGAAATCCACCTTGTACTTCTCCATGATCTCCGGTTTCTTCTTGCCCATCGCTTTGCGGAGATTGTCAGCTTTGGCAAGGGAAAAACCGCCCATCACCTGGGATATCTGCATCACCTGCTCCTGATAGACAATTACCCCGTAGGTTTCCTTGAGGATATCCTCGAGCATCGGATGCATGTAATCGATAGCCTCCCTGCCGTGTTTCCGGTCTACGAAAAGGTCTACGGCATTGCGTTTCTCGTCGATACGCGCATTGAGAGCACCCGGACGGTAAAGCGCGCTCATCGCTATGATATCGCCGATCTGGGTCGGCTGAAGCCGGGTCATGTAGCTCTGCATGCCTGAAGACTCGAACTGGAAAATACCGGCCATCTTTCCGTCCTGGAAGATCCTGAAAGTTTTCCGGTCGTTCATCGGAACTTTTTCAAGTTCGATATCGAGTCCGTAACGTCTCTTGATAAGTCTGAGGGTTTCATCGATAACCGCGAGGGTCTCGAGACCGAGGTAATCGATCTTCAGCAGCCCTGCCGTTTCGATCCAGTTCTTGTCGAACTGCGTGACGACCTGTTTTTCCTCAATGTCATCTGCAGATTTCCCTTTCGACGGCTCCTGTTCATCGAGATCGAATTCGTCGGCATATTTGCGTACCTCGGTCTCGATCTTGTTGGAAACATAGAGTGGCACCTGCTCCTCAAGCGCGCCATCGGTGATTACGACCGCACCGGCATGCATGGAGACGTTGCGTGCCCGGCCCTCGAGAGCTTTGGCATACTCCATGAGCTCCCTGTTCTCGTTCGTGCTCTCGGCATATTGCTTCAGCTCTTTGACTTCGCTCAATGCCTTGTCGAGCGTTATGCCAGGCTTTACGGGCACCAGTTTCGCAAGTTTGTCGACAACGGGAAGCGGCATGTCGAGCACACGGCCTGCATCGCGGATGGCCGCCTTTGCACCGAGCGTACCGATCGCGATAACCTTGGCCACGCTTTCCTGACCGTACTTCTCTACCGTATACTCGAGAACTTTCTGTTTGCCGACAGGGGTGAAATCGATATCGATATCCGGCATCGACAATCGTTCCGGATTTAAAAACCGCTCGAACAAAAGCTTGTATTTCAGGGGGTCGATCCTTGTGATCCCGGTCAGGTAAGCCACAATGCTACCGGCTGCCGATCCCCTGCCCGGCCCGACGGAATAACCGAGACGGCGTGAAGCCGCGATAAGATCACTGACGATGAGGAAGTAGGAACTGAAGCCCATTTTCTCAATTACGCCAAGCTCGAGCTCGATACGTGACCGGACCTCTTCGTTCGAAATACCCTCCTTTTCGCAATCGGCATATTTCTCCTTCGCACCTTCCCTGGTCAGATACCGCAGATATTCAAACTCGTTGCCGAATCCCTCCGGAAGGGGAAATCTTGGAAGTACGGGGTCTTTCTGGGTAAAATTGTATGTGCACTGCCCGGCAATGCGAAGAGTGTTGCTGATTTCGCCAAATTCATCGGTGAACAGCATCCCCATTTCCTCGACGCTTTTCAGGTAATGATCGTTTCCGGATAGCGTCAGAAGGGTCTGACTGGTAAGTTTTTCCTTGGTCCTGATCGCAACCATCGCCCTGTAGCACCCCGCATCCTTCCTTTCGAGGTAATGGACATTGTTGGTCGCTACAAGCCCGATATTGAATTTGTCCGCGACAGAAACACTCTCACGGACAAGTTTTTCGTCGAAAGGAGTATGGTGCCGCTGCAGCTCCAGATAGAAATCCGAGCCGAATATTTCCTGGTAGTAAGCGGCAAACCGTTCAGCCTCTTTATTAGAACCGGCGATAAGTTCCCTGCCTACTCGTCCTGAGCTGTATCCGGAAAGACATATGAGCCCTTCATGATATGTTTCAAGCAGCCTGCTCTCGATATGGGGCATACCATTGACAAAGCCGTCTTTAGCCGCTCTCGATAAAAGTATGCAGAGGTTTTTATACCCGGTCTCATTTTTTACCAGCAGCACCAGCGAGGGTGAAACAGCATTTCGTGCAGTCTGATGGGAATCGGATTCGAGCAGAAGCAGCTCGCTGCCTATAATCAGCTTTATACCGGCGTTTCTGGCATCGCTGAAGAGTTCCGGCATATTGAAGATTGCGCAATAATCTGTAACGGCAACAGATGACATGCCAAATCCTGCCGCCTTCGAAAAGAGCTGGCCCGGAAAAATCGGGCTGCTCTGCATGGAATAGTGCGTATGTACGTGAAGATGAACGAAATCCATAAAAAAGCAATTTTCTTCCAGACCTCAAGCCATCAGACTCATCTTCAGATAATCTTCAGATATTTATGCCTGACAACTCCGGTGGTAAATATAAGGGAAGTTCATCTGAAAAACGGGTGGAAATGAGATAACCTTTATATTGAGTCATTTCGTGCTCCGATATGACAATCACCCGTAATGACAGAATCGGAAACAAAATCACTCCATGATCGGTCCTCTCTTGCTCGGAAAATCGTAATTGCATAAAAAAACTAAATCATGAAAATATCATCACTCATTTTCGATACATCGCGCAAAGGGTACCACGGCGTCGGACCACAGATCGGCAGGAAGATCAGACTCTGATCGTCGAAAAAGCTGTCATTTATGGAAATCAGTCGCAAACTGTTATTTTCTGACTGCATTCTGATCGGTCATCAAGTATACCGAGCATGGAATTATCATCGTGCAAACCGGTTTAACAGTTTATTCACCCGGCCAGGGAAGCTGCCGAACCACACCAGGACGATAAAATTACAGGTGAGTTTTTTCCCCTCTGTTATGCCTGTAAATCTTTTTTTCTTATACTTTAATAATATTCCTTCCTGTAACATTAAATTGCTAAACCGTTTATAGAGTTTTGGAGCAAAATACCTTTAATAATTGCCCGGTCTGCGGCTACCCGCTGACAACCGACAGTGCCATATGCCCACGGTGTGGAAACGATATTCTTGAAGAGATATCCTCTCTTGACCAGCAATCGCATGATCTTCATATACAGAGCATGGAGGAAAAGAAAGCCGAATGGTATTCCCGAAACCTTGTTGACATTCTCAACGAAGATGAGCGATGCAT
Source organism: Chlorobiaceae bacterium (assembly GCA_013334225.1). Classification (GTDB taxonomy): domain Bacteria; phylum Bacteroidota; class Chlorobiia; order Chlorobiales; family Chlorobiaceae; genus Chlorobium. Next base: position 16,962 of record JAAXXY010000036.1, on the reverse strand, counting down.
GGAAAACCCTGCACTGAAAATCACCGGCCAGGAAAAAAACCGCACTGAAACGCTGAATTCAACAGATGCCGATTTCCTTCGAACCGTATCCCGCTCAAAGCTCCTTCAGGATAACGTTTCGAGAAAAAAATGGTGGGGTGCGCTTTCTTCGGACTGGAAAGAGGTCATCAGAACAACATTGAAGATTGTCCGTGATCCATCCGAACAGGAATTGCTCGATTTACTTGAAACGACCCACCTGCGCTGCGATAACAGGAGAATCCATGACCTGGCACCGGTTCGTGTACTTGAAAAACTTCAGCAGTTACGATGCGACGAATCTCCGGTCGAAGACCTCGAACCTTTGCGCAGCCTTGAAAAGCTGCAGAGGCTCTATGCGTTCGATTGCGATTTCTCTTCGCTTGAACCGCTGAGCAATCTTGTGAACCTGAAACTTCTCTGGATTTCGAGCACACAGATCAGTTCACTCGACCCTTTACGCAAGCTCTTCAAGCTCGAAGAACTTTACTGCTCGGAAACCCTTATCGACGACCTTTCACCTGTAAGCGAGCTTGTCAACCTTGAGAAGCTGAGCTGTTACAGCACGGAAATCACTTCGCTCGATCCGCTTGCCAGGCTTGAAAACCTCATCGAGCTGGGAATCAACAATTCGAGTATAACCGATATCTCTCCGCTTTCGGGACTCGTCAACCTCGAATATCTCCGCTGCAGCAAAACCGGTATTGAAACCCTCGAACCTTTACGCTCAATCAAGAGCATCAGGGAACTGAGCATTGCCTATACGCCTCTGACAAGCATCGAACCTCTCGAGGATATGGACGATCTCGAAGAGCTCGACATATCGCATACCCTTGTCACGACGATCGCTCCGATCATGCATCTGCAGAGCCTTGAAAAAATCGAACTTTCTGCCAACCGCATACCGAGGGAGGAGATCGAGCGGTTCATCGAGCTGCATCCCGGTTGCGAATTACAGTTCAAGCAGTAATTATGTCATACTGAGCGTATCCATAAAAAAAAGAGGCTGGTTCATGATCGACTCATGAGCCAGCCTACTGAAGAAGCTGTCAGAAAATTCTGTCAGGCGAATTTGCCCATCTGCCGGAATGAAGCCTCCTCGACCTTGCTGTGCAGGCTGTTGCCATGGGAATCCATGGTCACGATCGCAGGGAAAGACCTGACTTCGAGATGCCACATGGCCTCGGGAACACCCATCTCCTCGAGGAAATCGACACCGGTCACCTTTTCGATGCAGCGTGCGTAATACTGGGCCGCTCCGCCGATGGCATTCAGGTAGACCGCTCCGTGGTCTTTCAGTCCCTGAAGGGTTTTCGGACCCATGCCGCCCTTGCCGATGACCGCCCTCAAACCGAGCTTCCTGATGACATCGGCCTGGTAAGGCTCTTCACGTATCGATGTGGTCGGGCCTGCAGCCGTGACACGGTAGCTGCCATCATCATTTTTCATGACAACCGGTCCGCAATGGAAGAGAATGCCTCCCTCAGTATCGATACCTTCCGGAAGGTCGTGATGCATCATATAGTGGTGAAATGCATCGCGGCCGGTGTGAATCGGGCCGTTGACAAGGACCATGTCCCCGACTTTCAGGCTACGGATCTGCTCTTCCGTTACCGGAGCCTGCAGTACAACCTCCCTGCCGGTGACGGGAATTCCCTCCCCGCTCGCCATCCTCCTGATTTCATCGGAATCGCGGAACTGCCATGAAAAGATGGAACCGTCTGCAGGATCGAGCACGACGCCAAGCCGTCTGTAAGCCCAGCAGTTATAGGCAACCGAAACATAAAAACTTGCGGGAACCCTATGAGATTTGCCGATCTTGCAGCCAAGCAGGGTGGTTTTTCCACCGAATCCCATGGGACCGATATCCATCATATTGGTTTTTTCGAGAATTTCCTGTTCGAGCGCATCGAGCTCTGAATCCGGGTTCCGGTCATCAACCCTGCGGAAAAGCTGCTTCTTGGCGAGTTCAAAACCGCTGGTCCGGTCGCCGCCGATCCCGACACCGATAAAGCCGGGGCTGCATCCCTGGCCCTGTGCCTGGAAAACCGCATGCAGGAGACATTTACGAACGCCGTCGAGATCACGCGAAGCCTTGCCGAGACCGGGAATATCCGCAGGAAGAGAGTACTGGACATTCTTGTTCTCACATCCACCGCCCTTGAGGATCAGACGGACCTCGATCGAGTTTTCTTCCCACGGCTCGAAATGTATGACAGGGAAATGATCACCGAGATTGTTTCCGGAGTTCTTTCCTGTTATGGCATCGACTGCGTTCGGACGGAGTTTACCAGTCTTTGAAACTTCAGCAACCGCCGACCGGATCTCCTTTTTCATGAAAAGCTGGTCTGCACCTGCCGGGGTATGAACGAAAAAGGTCGGCATGCCGGTATCCTGGCAGATAGGAGAAACATTGTCAACCGCCATGTCGATATTGAGCGAAATGGCTGACATCGCAAGTCCTGCCTGCGAATCGGGATCTTCTCTCCTGATCGCTCCGGAAATAGCGTTCCGGACATCGCTTGGCAGATTGGATGATGTTTCGGTAATAAGCGTAATAATGGATTCTCTGAAATGTTGCATAACTGAATTTAGCTGAGGATTACCTGTTCTTCTATTGGAGGAAATATCAGTCGGGAACGACTTTGTCTGCGGCCTTTTCCTTGACAAGCAGAACCGGAACATCTGAAGAGCGGAAAACCTCTTCAGCCACACTGCCCATCATCAACCTGTGGAGTCCGGTCCTGCCGTGTGAACCCATGATAATGAGGTCCGCGCCCCACGAGTGTGCATGTTCCGAAATTACTTTGTGCGCATCTCCCTTGAGGACGCATATATCGGCGCTCAGGCCTTTCTTTTTTTCTGACATCAGTACCCGCGAAAAGCTCTCGGGAATACCATCTTCCTGATCGGGCACATTCTGATCGGCATCACTGATACCATCAGTCCCGGCCTGGACGTTTTTAGGGTCTACGATATTGAGAAACCTGACATGGGCTCCGACCTTCCTTGCAAATTCGACTGCATAACGGACAGCATTGTCGGAAGTCGCAGAATAATCAGTGGGGCAGAGAATTTTTCCGAGGTGTATCATGAACGTGTTTTAACACATGGATTGATGATGGAAATAGTTCAGGGAATAGATCTCAATTTACATTTTTTTTTAACGGAATCCATTGATTTGCCGCTATGGCGTATATTACAGGCATTTTTTCCCCGCCTGATACAAAACTTCTGACCGGTCATTTCCGGGACAGGGTGCCGCTGCGTTTTGTCATGCCTTCGTACCACAGTATATTGTCGCATGGAAGTCGCTTGACGCTTGAGGACCTGTAACAATTTAAATCTGTATCAATGGAACCACTGGCCCTGGCATTAAGCCGTCCTGAAGCATATGCTTTTCCAGTCAAAAAAGTCGAGGTTGTTGAAACACATATCTCATGGATATTTCTGACGGAAAAGTGGGCCTTCAAAGTCAAGAAGCCTGTCGATCTGGGCTTTCTGAATTTCACAACTCTTGAAAAAAGAAACCACTTCTGTCTGGAAGAGCTTCACTTGAACCGAAGACTCTGTCCCGATATCTATCATTCCGTCGTCCCTGTCGTCAAGTCAGGTAACGGTTATTTCATTGACCGATCAGGTGAAATCGTGGATTATGCCGTGAAAATGGTACGCTTCGACCGCTCGATGGAGCTTGATCGAATGCTTTCGAAGAAGCTTCTTTCGAAAGAACATATAAGCGAACTTTCCCGTATCGTTGCCGATTTCCACACTTCACTGCTTCCTGCTCCGGCAAAAAGTGAATTCGGTCATCCCGATCTTCTGATCCAGCCGGTTCTTGCCAATTTCACTCATACCGAAGCGATTACCTCTGACAAAGAGGAGACAGAACTGCTTGAATCATTGAAAACATGGACCCTGAAAGAGCATAAAAGACTCTATTCAAGTTTTCTTCAGAGAAAAAAATCAGGATTCATCCGGCAGTGCCATGGAGATATGCATACCGGAAACATGGTCCTGTGGAAAAACAGGATACATATCTTCGACTGCATCGAGTTCAATATGAACCTGAGCATGATCGATGTCATCAGCGACCTTGCATTCCTTTTCATGGACCTCATCCATGGAGGAAAACCTGATCTGGCCTGGCTTCTTCTGAACAGCTACCTCTCTGAAACAGGTGATTACAGTTCCCTGCCCCTTCTCAGGTTCTATACGGTCTATCGTGCCATGGTAAGGGCAAAAGTAACCGCCATCAGGTACGCCCAGACATCAAGGGAAAATCCGGAACAGGATATTCTCGAAGAACACCGTTCCTATATCCGTCTCGCCCGGAGAGTGAAGAGCAAAAAGAAACCTTTCATTATTCTTACTCATGGCGTTTCGGGCAGCGGAAAAACAACCATATCTCAGGACCTTGCTTCGGAACTTGAATATCTGCATATCCGCTCCGATGTCGAGCGAAAAAGAATAGCTGGTCTCAAACCGCTCGAACGTAGCCCGAAAACAGCAAAATTGGTACTTTATTCCGAAGCGGCAGGTACCGTCACCTACCAGAGGCTGCTCGATATAGTTGAACTCTGTAACAAAGAAGGCATCGGGGTTATTGTGGATGCAACGTTTCTCAAGACACAAAAACGCACCCTCTTTCTGGAACATGCATACAGGCTGAAATCTCCCTGCATGATACTCCGGTTCCATGCCCCGGAAAATATATTGACAGAACGGGTTGGAAAAAGGTACAAAGGAAAAAACGATGCTTCGGAAGCAGACACGGAAATCCTTATGTCACAGCTCGATCAACTTGAACCCTTGACAGAAGAAGAATTGGCTTTGACCATATCCATTGATACGACAAATCCTGTCGACATACCTTCGCTTGCCCGAAGAATTAAAAATAGCGGATCAGAAAACTGATTACATGAAATTCACATAGAGAAAATTAAGGCCATAACCGGCAAGAGCGCTGAGTATGGCAACGGCAAGACTCAGGCTGACAACCTCCAGAAAACGGCTTTTAAAAACCATATTCCTGCAGACCGCGATATAATAACTGAACAAGCTCATGACACAGAAAGCGGAAACAAGAGAAATCCCCAGACAGAGGTAGAGATTGGTGAAAAGCAGGTAGGGTAAAACAAGCAGAACAACAATAATGATATAAGAAACCCCTGTCGAGAGAGCCGTTACCAGGGGATTTTTGCCCGAATATTCCGATTTTGCCGACAGGTACCTGGAAACCGTCATGGAAAGGGTCGCGGCAATACCTGCCACCAGTGCGGTGATTGCAACAAGGCTGGTTTTCTGCAAGGCAAACGTCAGGCCGGAAAGTATGCCTGTTATTTCGATCAGCGAGTTATTGAAACCGAGAACAAGATGAGCGGTCGATTTCAGCAGGTCTTCGTCGATGAGAGTTGTCAGCGCCTGTTCATGTTCCTCTTCATCACGGATAATTCCGTTGATCTCCTTGTATGATCCCGGAATACGGCTGTACTGGTCATGAACAGCCTTTTCCGACTTCTCCATGAGCTTGATTCCGAAAAAAACACCGAAAAGGGTACTGACGAAGTTGTAAAACCATATCTTCAGACGATCAGGATTGACATCCTTCTGGGTATAACTTTTCCAGATCGTATAATGACGCATTTCATCATCGGCAATCTGTGAAATGATCCTCCGGTTCTTCACTCCTGAAATCCTGCCGACAAAATTCTTGTAAATGTAATGTTCGGTGATCTCGTTCCTCTGAAATACCGTGGCTTCCCTCGCCTCGAAATCCATTCCCTTTTTCACGGATGCGATAATTAAAAGTTGTTGAAACCTCTTATCTGGCAAGCGTTGCCGCTTCGATCAGATCGTTCATTCTCGATATGAAGGCAGTTGTTGAATCAAGGCTCCCTTCGAGCAGCAGCGCACCTTCATAAAGCTGCTTTATCGAGGTCCTTATCAATGGATTGTTTTCATTGGCCATAACCATACCGGCAATATTCCGGATAATCGGATGTGATGTATTGACTTCAAGTATTTTTTTGCCTGCGGGAAGCTCACTGTTCATCATTTTCATCATTTTTTCCATCTGGCTGTCGAGCCCGTCCTTGCCACTTACAAGCGTTACCGGGGAATTGACGAGACGGTGCGATTCGATGACATCTTCGACCTGATCAGCAAGTGTCTCCCTGAAAATCTTCATTACCGGGTCGAGCAGATTTCCTGACAGTGGCTCAGGCTTGTCCTTTTTCTGTTTTGAAAAATCAATATCTGCTTTTTCAATTGATTTCAAGGGCTTTTTATCATACTCGAAAAGGGATGGTATGACAAAAACATCCACAGGATCCGTCAGCAGAAGCACTTCTATACCCATATCCTGGAAATACTCAAGGTTGGGATGTGCAAGAAGCTGAGCCCGGCTGGCCCCGGAGTGATAGTAAATTTCCTTCTGGTCTTCCCCCATCCGCTCGGTATACTCCTTCAACGTGACATACTCATCCGCCCCGGTTTTCGTGCTTTCAAAGCGAAGAAGTCCGATAAGCTTGTCACGGTTGGTAAAATCCGTATTGAGGCCGATCTTGATGATGGGGCCGAAAGCCTTGTAAAATGTCCTGAATTTTTCCGGCTGCTCCTTTGCAAGGGTTTCAAACCAGCCAAGAATCTTGCCGGTAAGGATCTGGCGGATTTTTGACATGACCGGGCTTGACTGAACGACCTCCCTCGAAACATTGAGAGAGAGGTCTTCGGTATCGACGACACCGGCTATGAAGCGCAGATATTCCGGCAGAAGTTCACGACATTCATGCTGGATCATCACCTTCTTGACATACAGCTGAGGACCTCGGTTCTCAAGTTCTCCCTGCCTGTACAGAAGCTCCATGGGCGCTTCTTTCGGAATGAACAGAAGAGCTTTGAATGTCACCATGCCTTCGACAGATACCTGAAGGTAATCGAGCGGGTCCTGGTAATCGCCTGCTATGAACTTGTAAAATTCATGAACTTCCTCGTCTTTCAGCTCATTCTTCGAACGCTGCCATAGAGCCGTTACCGTATTGACCTGACGATTATCGAGGTAAATTGGAAAATCGACAAAGTTGGAATATTTCTTTACGATCTGTTCGACACGGTATTCTTCGGCAAACTCCTTCGACTCCTCTTTCAGCTTGAAGGAAATCCTCGTACCACGGGAAGCCTTGTCAATTTTCTCTATGGTATAGGTCCCCTCCCCCTTCGAAACCCATCTGTATCCCTGGGAACCGGGGGCGGAGCTCCTTGTTTCAACGGTAACCTCATCGGTAACCATGAAGACCGAATAAAAACCTACACCGAACTGCCCGATCAGGTTGCCGTCCAGCTCCTTCTGCTGATCTTTCAGAGTCTGCATGAAACCGAGTGTCCCGGACTTCGCCACCGTTCCGAGATTGGCAATCAGTTCCTCCTCGGTCATGCCGATACCGCTGTCCTCAATAACCATTGTCAATTCTTTTGCATCGACACTGATCCTGATGGAAAGTTCCGCATCCCTGTCCAGCATATCCTGATCAGTCAGCGAGTTGAACCGTATTTTACTCAGGGCATCGGAAGCGTTCGAGACAAGTTCTCTCAGAAAGATTTCGGGATGGGTATAGAGTGAATGGACGATAAGATCCAGAAGCTGTTTCATTTCAGCCTTGTACTCAAACTCCTGGACTTGCGTGGAGGAAGCATTACCGTTATTGCTCATAGTGGACGAAAATAGCTAAAGTTTCAAGTAAAATGGAATTACAGACTTTTTTTACCGGATATGATCATCGGGCGGAACCGATCCTGGCACGGAAACCGTCCGGTATTTTGAAGGCTGAATTTAATTGAGACAATCAAATATATCAAGTCCATTCAATATACCGGAACATGTGGACGATTTTGAGTTTCCAGGGTGCGTTGTGCCCGGAAACTCATGAACGGCGCAACTTTTTTCTTGCTGCCGCCTCCCCCTCGTAAACACGCTTCACGCCATCACCGAGAGCTTTTTCGATATCGCGGATATTTGAAACAAGCCTGGCCATACCAGAAAGTTCTACCGATGCTGCCTGATCGGAACCCCACATGGCACGGTCCAGAGTCACATGCCTCTCAACGAAGACAGCTCCGAGCGCTACTGCCGCCCAGGTAGTGGAAAGTCCGACCTCATGACCGGAATACCCTACAGGAATTTCAGGATAAAGACTTTTATAAGTAGTGATCATCCGGAGGTTGAGCTCTCCTATCGGACAGGGGTATGTTGAATTGGTATGGGCTATCAGAAGATTTTCCCGGCCAAGTTCGTTAACGGATTTTTCAACCTCTTCCATGGTTGACATGCCTGTGGAAATGATAAGAGGCCTGCCTGTATCAGCGGTTTTTTTTAAAAGTCCTATATCGGTAAGGGATGCAGAAGCTCCTTTGTAACAGGGAGGATCGAACTGTTCCATGAAATCAACAGACTCTTCATCCCAGCACGATGCAAACCATGCAATTCCATGCTGCCTGCAGTAACGGTCGATATCCTGGTAATCTTCTTTGCCGAATTCGACTTTGTAACGGTAATCGATATACTTCATTCGTCCCCAGGGAGTATCACGTTCGATTTCACGCTGATCTTTCGGAACACAAAGATCAGGAGTACGTTTCTGGAACTTTACCGCATCGCATCCCGCATGCGCAGCTCCCTCGATGAGTTTTTTAGCAACCTCGAGCGAACCGTTATGATTGATGCCGATCTCGGCAATGACAAAAACGGGATGTCCGTCTCCAATTTTACGATTTCCAATTGTAACTTCTGCCATTGAATCAAAGAAATACATCGCACCATGCATACATGCACTTTCATGCATGGCAGGAATGTGGTTAAAAAAAATCTTTAAAAATGTAATAAAAAGGCATTACAACCCATCAGGGGAAACCTGCCAAAGAGAGCAATGGCATCAATAATTAAAGGAATGCATAATCCGGAACTCCTGACCAGTCAATGCTCTCTCAATGCTATAAGCCATTCCGAAAAATCCCTGAAAGCCCCGTATCCTCCATCAGCCTTGCAGCGATAGTGAACAAAGGGTTCCACAAAAACGGTAGCATCACCGGGACATGCCGTCAATCCTTCCTGTGCGATGGCCTGCATGATCATCAGATCATTTACATCATCCCCGATATAGGCGAGCTCGTGTTTCTGAAAACCGGTTTCGGCAAGAACGGTCGCCAGCATGGAATATTTATCCTTCACTCCAAGGTACAGCCATTGCATACAGAGCTTTTCCGCACGTTTCCTGATGCTCGGAGAAAGTTCTCCGGTCATTATGGCAGTTTCCACACCGATATCCCTCAAACGTTCGACACCCATCCCGTCTCTGATGGAATAGCGTTTCATTTCCTCTCCCCGTTCAGAGTAATAAACACCATTGTCTGTGAAGACGCCGTCGTTGTCTGAAAGAACAAGCTTTATTCTTCCGGCCCTCTCTTTTAATTCCTCGATTGTTAACGATACCATATGTTCCGGGCTGTTGCAAAGTAAAGGAAAGCTGCTGCTTTCGGGATAAACTGGTTTAATCCGGCCAATATATGCCTTTTTGGGGCATTTCACAGGCGAAAGAAGAAATATTTCTCGTATGATCTTGCAAAAAAGGTTTCAACAGGTTATCAACATTGCATCAACAATTCACATTGAAAAAACCAGAGACAGCGCGCAGTATTATACGCAATAAAAAAACAATGAATAAATCCGATTAAATTATTTCATCGTAGATAGTTATAAAAGACAAACCACAAAACAGGATTTGAATGGACGTATTTTTCCCGATAATAGACAACTTTAATTTTCAAAACAACTTAACCTGTCAACACCTGTCATGCTGAATTATGTGGAAAAAAAGATAAAAAAATGCCCTCAAAACACACTCTTAAACCAATCTAAATACGCTTATTATATGCCTTCGAACGAACAGTCACTACTGACAAGGCAATTCACGGGCTTTCAAACCATAAGTGACGGATCGACCCATCTGTCAAATTCCTCCTCCGTAACATATCCTGAAAGAATTGCCGCATCGCGAAGTGTCAAAGTTTTTTCAACTGCGGTTCTGACAATTTCAGCAGCCTTGTAATAGCCGATATGAGGGTTCAGGGCTGTTGCCAGCATCAATGAACGATTCAGGTGCTTACGGATTCTTTCATGATCCGGTTTGATTCCCCTGATGCAATTATCGGCAAACGAAAAACAGGCATCCCCTATCAGTTCTGCAGACTGAAGAAGATTGGCAACCATTACCGGACCGAAAACATTCAGTTCGAGATGTCCCTGCATGCCTGCAACGGAGAGAACGGTATCGTTTCCCATGACCTGAGCGCACACCATGGTGAGAGCCTCAGCCTGTGTCGGGTTCACTTTTCCCGGCATGATCGAGGAACCGGGTTCGTTTGAAGGAATGATGATCTCACCTATCGCACATCGGGGGCCTGAGGCAAGCAGCCTGATGTCATTGGCTATTTTCATTAGGCTCACCGCAGCAAGTTTCAGAGCACCATGAACTTCGACAAGAGCATCACGGGATGCAAGAGATTCAAATTTGTTAGGAGCGGACACAAAGGGAAGTTTTGTCATTGCCGCAATAGCCGCAACAGCTTTCTGCGAATAACCTTCCGGTGCATTGAGACCGGTACCGACGGCGGTCCCCCCGATGGCAAGTTCTGCAAGATGATGAAGGGAATGGGATATGGCCGCCAGAGCATGATCAAGCTGAGACACATAACCGGAAAACTCCTGACCAAGCGTGATGGGAGTAGCGTCCATCAGATGGGTCCGGCCGGTTTTGACAACATCCTTCATGGATTCCGATTGCCGGGCAAGTTCGTTTCGAAGGTGTTTCAATCCCGGAATGCTTTTGCTGTGTATCATTCGGTATGCCGCAATATTCATCGCTGTCGGAAAGGTATCGTTCGACGACTGGGAACAGTTCACGTCGTCGTTCGGTTTCAGAAAACTCTGACCCTCGCCGAGATTCCTGCCGCTCAAAACATGGTTCCGATTTACGATTACCTCGTTCACATTCATGTTTGTCTGGGTACCCGATCCTGTCTGCCAGATCACCAGAGGAAAATGATCGTCGAGCTCTCCGGCGATGATTTCATCACAGACCATTGCAATGGCATTCATTTTTTCGACTTCGAGCACTCCGAGTTCACAGTTTGCAATCGCTGCGCCTTTTTTCAGATAACCGAAGGCTTCAATGACCATTTTCGGCATCGAAGCCGCAGGACCTATCCTGAAGTTTTCAAGGGACCTCTGTGTCTGGGCACCCCAGTAACGGTCGGCAGGTACACGAACCTCGCCAAGTGTATCCTTTTCAATCCGGTAGTTCATCGTAAATGGAAGTTATGGTGCTTGTCGAAGGAAAAGCTCATGTTTTCACCTATCACTACCGGCAAAATACGATGAAAACAGCTCAAAAAAGAAATGGCGGCCAAACCATGACCGCCATTAAACCGATAATCTACCAGGGGAGGGAAAAACCGGGTGCGATTATTTACATATATACCTTTCTGTAGTTATCAATGGCATGCCTGACGCACTCTCGGGCTGTTTCGGCATTCTGGAACTCTTCGACAAGCACGGTTTTTTCTTCGAGAGCCTTGTACTCTTCAAAGAAATGCTGCAGTTCCGAATTGAAATAGGGCGGAAGCTGGTCGATATTGTGGACATTGCTCATACTGATATCATCCTCTGCAACGGCTATGATCTTGTCGTCTCCTTCTCCGTGATCGACCATGCGCATGACACCGATCACCCTTGCCCTTACCATGCAGAGCGGAACGATATCGCACTGGGATATAACAACGATATCCAGCGGATCATGGTCATCCCCGAGGGTTTTCGGAATAAAGCCGTAGTTAGCCGGGTAAAAAATGGAGGAAAAGAGCACACGGTCGAGTTTCAGCATGCCTGTTTTTTTATCGAGCTCATACTTGGTTTTACTACCTTTCGAAATCTCGATGATGGCATTGACAATGTTTGGCTGATCTTTTCCTATCTCTACATCGTGCCAGGGGTTGAAATTCATGTTTTGTCGTGGTGGTATGTGATTGAAAAAAGCTGTGCAAGTATAGCATTTTTTTTTTGCCAAACAAGAGAGACAACCAAAATATACTCCATAAAACAGAGAGATACGTGCAGAAAACGGCCCGAGATCTGTAATGAATAATTTATAATCAAATCCCGTTTATCGCCAAATGCATTTTTTCGCAAGCTTCTTTGTATCTTTGCCGGCATCAAAAGCAGCTTTATCCGATTCGATATATCAGGAACCATACTGTCAGATATGCCTGACGAATGAAAAGGAAGAAAATAACCGGACCCCTGTAAACCAATGGACCTCATCAAGGAAACCGAAAAGAGAAAAACCTTCGCCATCATCAGCCACCCTGATGCCGGCAAAACCACACTGACAGAAAAATTCCTCCTCTTCGGCGGAGCCATTCAGACAGCCGGGGCCGTGAAAAACAACAAGATCAGGAAAACCGCCACCAGCGATTTCATGGAGATTGAAAAACAGAGGGGAATTTCCGTCGCAACATCTGTAATGGGTTTCGATTATGCAGGGAAAAGGATCAATATTCTCGACACGCCCGGGCACAAGGACTTTGCCGAAGATACATACCGTACATTAACTGCTGTTGACAGCGTCATTCTCGTGGTCGACTGCGTCAAGGGCGTTGAGGAACAGACAGAAAGGCTCATGGAAGTATGCCGAATGCGCCACACTCCTGTAATCATCTTTATCAACAAAATGGACCGCGAAGGGAGGAATCCTTTCGAACTGCTCGACGAACTCGAGAGCAAGCTTGAGATTCTTGTCCGGCCGCTGACATGGCCGATCAGCCAGGGACAAACCTTCAAAGGGGTCTACAATCTCTTTGAAAAAGGGCTCAACCTGTTCGAGGCAAATACCACCAGGATCAGCCAGACACTGATCAGAATCGATGACCCGAGCGATCCGGAGCTTGAAAACTGGATCCCTGAAAGCTTCTGCAACAAGCTTCGCGAAGATATCGATCTGATCGAAGGGGTCTATGAACCGTTCAATGAAGAGTTTTATCGTGAAGGTTATCTTGCTCCCGTCTTTTTCGGTAGCGCCATCAACAATTTCGGCGTCAAGGAACTGCTCGAAACATTCCTGAAAATCGCTCCCAGCCCGGGCAAGCGAGAAGCCGCGGAAAGAACTGTCAACGCTTCCGAAAAAACCATGACCGGCTTTGTTTTTAAAATCCATGCCAATCTTGATCCGAACCATCGCGACAGAACGGCATTTTTCAGGATATGCTCGGGGACGTTCGAACGTAATAAATTTTATTACCACACCAGGCTCGGAAAAAAATTAAGGTTTTCAAGCCCGACGCAGTTCATGGCAAATGAAAAGAGTGTCATCGATGAAGCCTGGCCTGGTGATGTCATAGGACTCTACGACAATGGTTCACTGAAAATCGGCGATACACTGTCGGAAGGAGAGGAACTGCATTTTCGCGGTATGCCGAGTTTCTCGCCTGAAATATTCAAGATCCTCGAAAATCGCGACCCGATGAAAACAAAACAGCTCGACAAAGGCATCCGTCAGCTTACCGAGGAAGGAGTGGCTCAGCTCTTTATCCAGCACGGCACACGGAAAATTGTCGGAACGGTCGGAGAGCTCCAGTTCGACGTCATCAAGTTCCGTCTCGAGCATGAATACGGAGCCATGTGCGAATTCACCCCGCTGAGATACCACAAAGCCTTCTGGATAACCTCGGACAACCGGGAGATGCTCGACGAGTTCCTCCGGCGCAAATGGACATCTGTAGGTATGGACAAGGAGGAGCATCCGGTCTACTTTGCCGAAAGTGAATGGATGCTTAAAGTTGCCAGGGAAGACTATCCCGACATAGAATTCCATACCACATCGGAATTCAAAACAGAGGGACAGCAGAAAAAAGCCAAATAACGGATGTCATACCATGACAGCATAGCCCTTTTCGTATAAAGGAGATCGTTCTCTTTTGTACATTGCTATGAAGCTGGTTGTTATCTCCATACAATAAAACCATATATCACGTTGCAGAAATCGCACCTTAACCTTATCCTGCAGGCTCTGGATAGTCTCGAGGATTTTTCGAATACAACCCCCTACCGTGTACCGCGAATCTGGAATGAGCATGAAACCGGGTTCATCGAGGTCAAACCGAAGGATTATTTCACATCCATCATCAGGAACATTATTGACAGCAAAAGCTTGCATCAGACTGTCCCTGAAAAAAACGACTGGAAAGAAAAAGCTGTCGTTTATAACCTCTTCGTCAGGCTTACCTGCGCTTTCGATCATGACGGAAACGGATCCATTGGCACTGAACCGCTCGAAAACGGTTTCAGGGAAACAGGGACCCTTCTGAAAGCCATAGCCATGCTGCCGTATATAAAAAACCTCGGCGCAAATACCCTCTATCTCCTGCCGCTCACCGAAATCGGCACCCAAAGTAGAAAAGGATCTCTCGGATCGCCCTATGCCGTGAAAAATCCGAGGAAACTCGATCCCATGCTGGGAGAACCTGTGCTCGGGATCTCTGCGGAAATGCTTTTCAAAGGTTTTGTCGAAGCGGCACATCTTCTCGGCATGCATGTCATCCTCGAGTTCGTCTTCAGGACAGCTTCGATCGACAGCAGTTGGATAAAAGATCATCCGGAATGGTTCTACTGGCTCCGTGACGATGAAACCACCCGGAACTACGGCCCGCCGCATTTCGACCAGGAAACGCTCGGCAGGATATATGAACTTGTCGACCGCCACGAAATGCTGGACCTGCCGGCACCCGCCGAAAAATACAGGAAACAGTTCGTTTCACAACCGGTCATAGTCAGCGAACAGAACGGAACGTTTCACGGTAATGCCCTAGAGGGTAAACCTTGCAGAATCGCAAGCGCTTTTTCCGACTGGCCTCCCGACGACCGCCAGCCAGCCTGGACCGACGTGACCTATCTTAAAATGCACACTCCCGAGCGATTCAATTATATTGCCTACAATACGATCAGAATGTATGATGCGGCACTCGATGACCCTGCAACCTTCAACCGCGAACTCTGGGATAAAATATCCGGTATCATTCCCTCGTTCCAGCAGGAATATCAGATTGACGGAGCGATGATCGACATGGGGCATGCCCTTCCATCTCCTCTCAAGAACACCATAGTTGGCAAAGCACGTGAAAACCATCCCGGTTTTGCATTCTGGGATGAAAATTTCGATCCGACACCATCTATCCGCGATGAAGGTTTCGACGCAGTTTTCGGGTCCCTTCCCTTTGTTGTAAATGATATCATCTATATCCGTGGCCTGCTGAATTTTCTCAATAAAACCGGTGTTGCCCTCCCCTTTTTCGGAACAGGAGAAAACCACAATACACCCCGGCTCTGTTTCCGGTATCCGCGCCAGGAAGCCGGCCGGAACTTCGCGGCGTTCATTTTCACTCTTGGAGCAATCCTCCCGGCAATACCGTTCCTTCATTCCGGAATGGAGATTTGCGAATGGCATCCGGTAAATCTCGGATTGAATTTCACGGAAGAAGACCGGGAAAACTACCCATCCGAAAAGCTTCCCCTTTTCAGCGCTTTCAGTTATGACTGGGAATACAGTAATGGGCTCATCCCGCTCAACCGCTATATCAAAAAGGTCCTTGAAATCCGTGAAAACTATTTCAATCTGGTAAAATGCGGAGAAAAAGGTTCGATAAGCATCCCCTATGTCAGCGATCCTGAACTGTTCGCCGTTATGCGAACTGTAAATGGAGAATCTCTCCTGTTCATCGGCAACAGTAATCTGCATGAAGAAAGAAACGGCTTCCTCGAATTCAGCATGAAACAGGGAACAATGGTCGAATTGATTGAAAACCGATCCTGCCGCGTCGAGGAACACCGACTGGAGATATCATGCAGACCGGGCCAATGCATGTTGTTCTATCTTCCTCCGGTTTAGTGAGAGAAATAATCCGAACCGAAAAATCGCCGGTATTTAATTGAATTTTTTTGAAAGAGATTGACGTTATAAATCATATAACTGTTTTTATAAAACCGGAAAAAGGTTAACTGACTATGGTGATCAGTTCCTTTTCCGGTTGGTTTTTTGGGGTAAAAGCAGGAATGGTAGAAAAATAACGTCTTAAATCATGAAGTGATCGAGCAGGTTTCTTAACAGTTTGTATTTCTTCAACTATAATTCTCTTTCAATAATAATGCTTGTCCCATGAAAAAGAACATCTGGTTAGTGGCAGGCATCGCAGGTTTGATGATCAGCAATCAACCCTCTGATGCCAGAGCTGAAGTTAGCGTTCGTCTTGATATTGGAAGCGGAGGTCCTCGATTTATGATAAGAGACAGGCCGGACTTTATGTATCTGTCCGACCTCGGGTTTTATGTGTCTTACGGTGGTCCGTATGACATGATTTTCCTGGACAACTACTATTACATCTACTCGAACGGGCTTTGGTATTATTCCTGGTATTTCGATGGGCCATGGTATCCCATTGCATTTGATTACCTTCCTGACAACATCAGAGCTCACCGCTGGTTTGAAATAAGAAGATACCGCGATTACGAATATCGCAGGCACGATCGCAGATACTGGCATGATCTGTTTCAGCGTGACCGGATGTATTATCGCGATCAGCCACGCTGGCATGGCAGACCTGGCGGACCACCACCGCAACCGCCTCCATTACCGCATCGGGGACCTTTCGGACCTGGCGGACCTGGCGGACCTGGCGGACCGGGAGGACCGGGTAGTCATGGTGGTCCCGGCGGCCCTGGTGGACCTTTCGGACCGGGTGGACCGGGCGGACCTGGAGGACCGGGTAGTCATGGTGGTCCCGGCGGCTCTGTTGGCCCCGTTGGCCCCGGTGGACCGGGTGGACCTGGCGGTCCCGGCGTAA
>JAAXXY010000035.1 GCA_013334225.1 Chlorobiaceae bacterium | reverse complement strand
TCATTATCAGGCATTCATTCAATGATATAGTCTACTTTTTCTTTTGTGAGTATTAGTCTTCAAGTAAGTTCTAAAAAGCTGTTTCAATTTGTTACTCATATATTAAAATGCAGTCTTTTACATCAGTTTAAATTCATATAATTAATTAAATAATAAGCTTAATCTATAAAGAATAACAGATAAAAAATAAATTTTTCAATTAAGAGAATTTACGATTTTAAGTTATAAAAAATTTCAGGTATTAATTTTGCTTGAAAACCATCACCCCTAAGGGTTAAGTCAACACTACCAGTTTGAACAACAAGAGCACGAAATAAATTGATTAAATCTGAAGGTAATTGAAAAACAGGATTAATTTCTCCGTTAATGGATATTGAGTTTTTAAACTCTTCCATCAAAATATCAGTCTCTTCCTGAATAGCTTTTTCAAATTGATTTTTTTTGTCTTCAACAGAAGAAATTTTGGTTTTCCATAAAGTTTGTTGCAATTCCCCATACAAATGTGAAAAGTATGTACTGTCTTTTATTGCAGGAACATAATGAAATTGTATTGAGTGGATGAAATCTGTTAATTGTTTTTGTAAACTTGCTCTAGCGTTAGACTTTAGGAGTTTAGTGCCATCTTCTAAAAAAAAGTCAAAATTACTACCTTTCTCAATTTCGAAATCTTTTTCAATACTTGACAATTGGTCAAAGAGGCTAAATTCAGAAGTTTTCTTCCACTTTCGGCTAACCCAAAATTTTTCAGGCAGAAAAATATTTGTCTTTTTTTGAGAATTTTTACCACTGTTCTTTGGGTTAAGAAACCAAATTTTTATTGTTACTAATTCCTCTTTAATCTCATTTTCATCTATTTCTTCTTTTTTAAAAAAGTCTTTATTAAAATCAAAGAAACTGTTTAAGTCTGTCTTTTTATTAAAGAATAAATTCAGGGCTCTTAGTATATTTGACTTTCCCGAGTCATTAGCACCTGAAATAATATTAAATGATTCACACTTAGAAACTTTGTATGATTCTTTTTTTCTATTTCCAAATGACCTAAAGTTCTTTATCTCAATTTGTTCGATTATGTTCATTGTGTGTTGTTATAATGCGGTATAAATCCTTTATATATGCACCATACTCCACCAATAGGTGCATAAAGCCAACTATTCTCGCACGCTTTATACACCTTTGAGGTATACATTTTTTTTTGCGAATTACCTAAGAGGCTATAAATTTTCAGTAAACTCTGTTCGCATACATGAGTATAGATTTCCGTCATCTTACTGCTCTTATGACCTAACGGCTCTTGTATGTATCGCAGATCAGTTCCTGATTCGAATAAATGTGTTGCATAAGAGTGCCACAAGCAATGAAGCGTTACTGGAGTTTTAATTTTTGCATGATCGAGTGCATGTTTTAACACTTTTTGCAAGCAGGTTTCGCTATACTGTAAAATTATAAAATACAGATATATTTCAAAATATTTATCACAAGCTCCTGCTTATCCCGGCTCAGGTGAGCACCGCCTCCCCATATTTCCGCTCCTCACGCCCCCGATTGCACCGGCATCACCAACCTGAATCCGCGGAAATCGTTGACAGCTTTGGAGACCACGAAGGATCGCTGCGCATAGCGGAAGGCGAATTTGTCGGGGTAGCGCCAGCAGCCACCACGTTCCTGGCTGAGGGTTTCTTCGCCCGAGGCGGTGGTTGCGGAATCGGGTTCGTCGTGCCAAATGCTGCACCACTCCATGACGTTGCCGCTCTGATTCCAGGTGCCGTAACACGAGACCCCTTCGGGATAAGCGTACACCGGGGCAACCGAGTCGGCTCCCCGGATTGTTCCGGTGACGACAGTTGTTGTCGTCCCATCAGTCTCCCGAAGTTTGTGGCTTCAATACCATGGCCCGGAAGGTAGCGGCGAAGAAATACAATCTTCTACTCTATTGCACTGCGTCCCCTATTCCCCCATTTTTTGTTGTGGAGCGCTTAGGCTTTGTTATAAGCTGGCATTTTTATTGTTTAAATTTTTTATCAACTAGAGCAAGATATGAATAGTCTCTTGAAAGAATTTCGGAATTGTCAAAACCCTGAAATGCTGAATGTACTGCATTTAGCAATGAAAATATACCTAATGGACTATTTCCTTGGCTAAATCCAACCGCTGCTCCAATGAGTCCGAAGATTGTTCCAAAAGTAATTTGTCCAAATCTTGATTGATTTAAATCACTTAATATTTTCTCCCTTTTGTCATTGATTTCAGCGATTTTGAGTAATTTGAATTCTTCTTGAATTTTCTTTTTATTGAAAGATTCAATCGTTAATGTAGTCTGTTCAATTAGGATCCTGAAAGATTTAAGCTCCTCGTGATATTTATCTTTAAATCTCCGAAGTTCTGTCAAGTCGGGGTCAATTGGATAAGGAATTAAATCATCGAGGATATTTTGTCTCAAAGAGTTTCTTCTCAGTTCTATTCCATTCTGATTTATACTTAAGTCAAGATTCTTTAATTTATCAGTTGCTGGAGTATAATCCCCTGATTTCCCAATAACAGTTGCCAAGTATAACATTATTAATCTTGCTGTTCTGCTTTCAACATAATACCATTGCCAATCTACAGGTAATCTTATTGCTATTTTCAACTCAACAAGTTTATCCAACATTTCTTCGCCAAATTTCCGAACATGTATTTTGGAGGTTTTACCATTTCTAAAATCTTCTTGTCGTTCAGTCAGATGGAATTCTGTCTGGTTTATTAATTTTAAGAAGCCGTTATCAAAATTCTTAACTTTCGAAGTATAATCATATGGAAAGATTTGTTGTATCAAATCTGTTTTGAGTAAATCCCTTGTTTTTTTATCAAATTGATTTGGGTTTTCTGCAAAGTCAGGTGGAACAATAATTCCAACATTATCCCAATAGAGCAAGCTTTTTATAGTCCAATTATTCTTTGGGATATTTATGTAAGGAAAGTATAAAAGATTATCATTCATTTTGCTAGGATATTAGTTTGTTCGTTTTTTTACTTGCCCATAACTCCTTTATATATGCACCATACTCAGCCAAAAGGTGCATAAAGCCAGCTATTCTGGCAAGCTTTGTACATCTTTGAGGTGTGCAATATTTTTTACAAATTATCGAATGGGCTTTTAATTTGCTGTAAACTTTTTTTGCTGACATGGGTATAGATTTCGGTGGCATTGCTGCTTTTGTATCCGAGAAGTTCCTGAATGTGCCTGAGGTCGGATCCGGATTCTGACAGATGGTTGACATAACAGCATCCTAGGGTATCTTTTTTTCCGAAATCCGGAGATCCCTACTTTCCGCTCGCAGTCATTGAACGCAACCGCTTCCACTCATCGAGAAACAAGGTAAGGTGCTCTGAACCGTCCCTGATCTCCTGGTCAAGACGGGCTTCGAGCAACTGCTCTTCTCGCACAAACGCATCCTCTGTCAGTCTCCCTGAAAAGTATGCGGTTCTCAGCCACACCAGATAGGTCGAGAGCGCGTCGAACTGGTTGTACTCGAAGATTTTCCGGATATCACCGGCGCACCAGAGATTGACCACATCGGCACCAACAGTTCCCAGTTTGCCTGGAATTCCCAGTGATGCGGCCAATTCGTTGAGCGATGGGGTCGCTTTTCCGAAGCCACAGAGTTCACTCTTCAGATCGATGTTGAAATCACTGTAACGGTTGAAGTAATCAGCGCCTTCCCAGGGTTTTTCAGGACGATGGCAGAAGGTCGGCGCCGTCACTCTGTTCACCAGTGCCCGCTGGTACAGGATCGGCAGGTCGGCATTCGACGAGTTGAAGCCTACAAGCTGAGCCCCAAGGTTTCCGACAGCTTCAAGGAACCGCCGGATGATCTCACCTTCCGCCTGCACGCCATCGTTCAGGCCGGGAAGGGAAACGAACTCGAGCCTTACCTCACCCCGCACCTTTTTCCGAACCACCGCCGCAATGGAAACGATCCTGCACATCACCGTTTTCAGATAGGGTTGAGGATCCTCCGGCATAGCACCGCCCTCCCGCCACATGACATCGAGAACCTCACTATCGGAAGCCGTATCCGGCAATTTGTAAATCCGCCTGCCTGACGCCGGGTCCGGAACCCACTCGACATCGAAGACTACGACACTATCTGCAATGAACTTGTACATTACTGCTCCTCAGAAAATGATATTGCACCATTATAAATCCTGTCCTGCAGCGGATGCGCCCCCGTTTATTGTAACGATCTGACCCTGGCACTGTTTCGTCAGATCCGTTACGTTAAACACGAAAATCTGAACAGCCGGAAAGAAGTTGCATCTCGTGCAAAACGTATCATCCAACCTGCAAGTCCAACCCCAAAAAGCATCGGTCGGCAGGGTTTACTGTATCCGGGTGTTCGGTTTATAGTCGATGATTTCCGCTCCTTTCTCCTGTACTTTTTCACAAGCCTTGTTCACCTCTTTTTCCGAACGGTCCCCGACGCCATTTCTTACGAACTTCACCTGATAATTTCTTTTCAGCGCTTCCAATGTCGTATCCAGAACACATTGATCAGCATAGACGCCGGTCACTACCAGTCTTTTCACCTGATGATCGACCAGGTATTTTTCAAATTCCTTATTGCTGAACGCATCGGTCTCTTTTTTTGAAAAAACGGCATTGCCGCTGACCCTGATTTTGCTGTAAATATTTGACCCCAGGCTTCCTGCCATGGCAGCATGATGCCGGATCCTGTTACCGAAAGCAAACCGCGGGAACTCACTTTTCACGTAGACGATGAGCTGGCCGCTTTTTTCAAACTCGTCGATAAGGCTGTTCACGACTGCGGTAACACCCGGTATCTGCTCTTTGTTTATCGGCGCCTTCCCTTTTTCGTCAAGAAAATCCTCCTGCATATCCAGGACAAGCAACGCCGTCTTCGGACGCTCATTTTGCTTGATGGGACTGCCTCCGGCTGTAAAGCTGAATCCGGAGATCATCATAAAAATCGACACGACGAGCATAAACCGTTTCATATCACCCTCCTTTGAAAAGAGATTACGTCCGGCCGCCCGAACCATTCGTCAGATCAACCTGAAATTGCCGGCAACAGGAGCATGAACAGATCTTCACAAGCATATCGCCCTTATGTTCTGAACGAAAGAGCCGGAAACGGCCCGCTGAAACAGTAATGATAATATAGTGATTATCTGCTATTAAGAAGCGGATTCGGACGGAGATGCTCCATGAAAAAGGTGTGCATCTGTCATGAAAGAAGAGAGTTACCGGTAAGCGTCTTTCGGCAGATACTGACAGCGCGTTTCGCGGCTTATGCCCTTCAATGAAATCGTACGGTTATTCCCCCGACAACGATTCAAGAGCGACCAGCAAGTTACAGCGTATTCGAGAAAGCTTCAGGAAAAGGAAAGCACTAAAATTTTCAGCGCGCTTCAGACCCGAAACGTCAAGGGCAACCGGCACAGCCAGAACAAAAGACACCCGATTCAACGGAATTTCCTGTAGCTGATACCGAACTTCTGCATTTTGAGGCTCAGGGTCCTGCGGGTCATCCCCAGCTTTTCAGCTGTAACAGATATATTGCCCCTTGTGGCGGTCAGCGCCTCCACGATCATTTCATACTCGATGGAATTCACTTTCGCCGCCAGTCCAGATACAGACTGGCCGTCGAAAAAAGCCGGGGCCTGGAGTGAAAGCGGAAGATCATAGACATGGATGACATTTTCCTCCGCCATAATGACGGCCCGCTCCATCACATTTTCAAGTTCCCTGACGTTTCCCGGCCATTGATAGGCAAGCAGCATTTCCTGAACCGAAGTCGATATCCCCCGGATCTCCTTTGTGAATCTGCCCGCGAAATGGGACACGAAATATTCAGCGAGGGTGATGATGTCGCTGTTTCTCTCCCGAAGGGGGGGGATTATGATAGGAAAGACATTCAGCCGATAATAAAGATCTTCCCTGAACCTGCCCTCTTTCACCATCTGTTTCAGGTCACGGTTCGTAGCGGCTATGACGCGGATATTTATCCGTATCGGATGGTTTCCCCCGACGCGCTCGAATGTTCTTTCCTGGAGCACCCGCAGCAGTTTTGCCTGAACAGGCAGGGACATCTCGCCGATTTCATCCAGGAAAATGGTTCCTCCGTCAGCATCCTCGAACCGACCTTTCCTTGTCCTGTCGGCACCGGTATAGGAGCCTTTTTCATGACCGAAAAGCTCGCTTTCTATGACACTTTCAGGCAGGGCGGCGCAATTGAAGGTAATGAACGGTTTGTCTGCCTCCCGGCTGTTGTAGTGGATGGCGCTGGCAACCAGCTCCTTGCCCACGCCGCTTTCTCCAAGGATAAGGACGGTCGAACGGGTCTTCACGATTTTGTTGATCAATGAATAGACTTCGAGCATCGGCTTTGAATTGCCGATGATATTCGAAGGATGGAACTTTTCGCGAAGGGCGTTGTGCAGGCGTTCGTTCTCGAGGCGCAGAAAATGCTTGTCTTCGTTTTCGAGCAGGTAGAGCTCGACAGCCTGGGCGATCATAGCCGCAACAATTCCCAGCAGTTCAACGTCAAAGGAGAGCAGCTCCCTGTTGTTGCATGCACGCTCGACGCTGATGGTGCCCAGGACCTTCCGTCCCCTCAGGATCGGGATGCAGACGAAAGAGAGCTGTTTTTCTTCCGATGTCGAGTGGCTTTTCGTCCGGTCCAGAAAGTTCGGCTCCATGCTGATGACAGGAACGATGATTTTCTTGCCCGTCTCGACGACCTTTCCCGTTATACCTTCCCCGATGGAATAAACCCCGCGCGTTTCTTCTTCCCTCGTAAGGCCAATGCTGTCATGAATGAAAATCTTTCCTGTCCTGCTGTTGACAAGATTGACCATGCCCCGTATCACGCCCATCTCTTCTTTCATGATCTTCAGCAGAATCGACAGCGTATCCGACAGGTTCGAAGACCCGACGACAATCTTGCTGATGCGGAATAATGAAGACAAAATCCTGGCGCGGCAGAGCGGTCCTTCGTTTTTCAGGGACCTGCCGCATTCTTTCGAGGTGCAGAAATATATCGAGCTCTTCTCTTTCATCACTTTCCTTTTTTTACCATGCAACCGCAGGCAGGAATCCGTCGGTCTCAAGGCATCGCACCTCGCTTTCCATCCATGTTTCCGTGCCTGATCTCCGGAAACTCCTCGGGCCTCTCATTCGGGATAGCCTGACCACAACACCTGAAAGAAGAGCATCGCATGATTCAGCACCAGACATCGGCACTGAAGAGTGCGACCCGCCCTGACTGTGCGCGTTATGCCCGGCCGCCAATCGTTATGTAATAAAATACATATCGATGTACAAAAAAACATATCCCGTGATGGATTCCGTGGACCCTCCCTCAGGCACATCCTCCTCCGCCGCAGCCGGACCCGCTGTAATGGATCGGTTTGGGTTTCAGGCAAGCGGTCATGTCCTTCCCGGTAAAAAGCCCATGAACGACCTCTTCGATATCCCCTTCCATAATCATGACCTCTATGCCGTTTTCCCTGAGCACACTGATCGGCGAATCACCTGCGGCACTTACCAGAAGAGCCCTGCAATCGTTCAGAATCCCCGACAAAATCTCCCATCTTTTCCGGCCTCCGCCGGGAAAAGGGGTAACTCTTGATTCAAGCAGCACGCACCTGTCGTTTTCCTCGTCCAGGGTATAAACAAGGAAGCGGTCCGCTTCTCCAAGGTGCTGGTCTATCTGTTTGCCATCCTGGCTGCTGACCGCAATGCAGGGACGTTGCCCGCCCGGCTCTTTCGGATCATTCGGCATCAAAGAAGGAGCAGAAAGCTTCAGCATCAGATTATCGCTGTTGATTTCTCCGATAATCCCGACCGCATCGGCCCGGCAACGGGCGCAATGCTTCATCTGCGGCAGGTATCCGGCGGCCGCGGCCTGTATTTCGAGTACCACGTCCCGGGATGGCTCCCTGATGTTTTCAAACACGGTCTCAGTGGTACGATAATAGGGCATGCAGTTGAGAATATCGGCACCGAGAGCGGCTACGGTTCGGGCTACCTCGATGATATGGGCATCATTTATACCGGGAATGATGATAGAGTTCACTTTGGCAGTGATACCTGCCTCTTTCAGCTTTGCGAGGGCAAGAAGCTGTCTTCTGATAAGGATTTCAGCGGCATCGATGTCTCTGTGAAGCTTCTTTTTATGACGTACCCATGTATAGATCTCCGATCCTGTTTCCACATCGACGGCGTTGATGGTAATGGTGACATGACTGACCTTGAGTGCTGCAAGCTCATCGATACAGGGCAACAGGTCAAGCCCGTTGGTTGCCACGCAAAGCAGCAATTCCGGATATTTTGCCCTTACCAGCCGGAGCGTTTCCATGGTCTCAACGGGATTGGCGAAAGGGTCTCCCGGCCCGGCAATACCGACAACGGCGATATTCGGCACAATCGCCATCGCCTGGTCCAGATAGCGAACGGCCTGAACCGGTGAAAGTACCCTGCTCGTTACGCCCGGACGGTTTTCGTTGATGCAGTCGTACTTCTTGTTACAGTAGTTGCACTGGATATTGCATTTTGGGGCAACAGGCAGATGTATTCGTCCGAACATATGACGCGACTCATCGTTGAAGCAAGGATGGTTTTCAGTTTGCAGTGGCATGGACTATCTCCCTACATAAATCGGAATGGTGAAAAAATGCTCGAGAACTACTTGTTGCTGATTCGCCGGATCGTTATCCGCATGATGAACATCCGGACCGATGCCCGTTGCGATGCGCATTGGAGCGGACGGATACCAGCCATCGGCCGTTTTTTACCGGTTCGGTTGCGTAGTTCAGCTTCATTTCCGCAAGTTCGTTCGAGAACCATTTCGGAACATGATCGCAAAGAATATCAATTCTGTTGAACTGGGTCGTTTTGAAAAAGGGAATCAGTATCTCCCTTGAATTATGACTGCCGCCGCAAACCTGCGCCGCACTGATATCGATGGTATAGATTCCCGAACAGCTGCCGTCCAGCGGTTTGGGAACAGGCAGTTCGTTCGGTGTGGAAACCTGGTTCGCCGTCACTACCGCTGCTCTCGCTTCGGCAGCTTCAGCTGTCAGCTTCATGACCCTGTCAAGATAGTGTTCCGGAGCGCCTTCGATCGACCAGAGGGTAAAGCCAAGCTCCAGCAGCAAGGTGCGGGGGTACCCGCTGACATCGCGGAGAAGCATGGTCCGGCAATCTCCGAGCTTCGATCCAAGTGCCTGCGTGGACTCTTTGAGGTCCCCCAGTCCGTACTGTTCGCCGAGGTCGTAATCGAACCTGTCAATAACGAACCATTCTTCACCCTCGCGACTGAAAAGGATCACCGTTCCCGGTTCTCCAAAAGGGATGGCATTGCCCTTTTCATCGACTATCGCCGCTATTTTCATGGTATCTCCCTGTTCACCGGTTAATCGTTGTGTATCAGAATCCGTGTTTCTTGCCCTTGATCGACTCGATCTCGATCCGGACAACCGCCGTGTTATCGAGGCTGCCCTGTGGATAGGGAAATTTCCTCTCGGTAAATCGGGCGACGATCATGTCGAGCACTTTCACTTTTTCAGCCATTTCTTCGACGAGCACCGCCTTGCCGAATCCGATCACCGTGCGGTGCTTCGCCTCGAAATCGCACGCCATGTCGCTCTCGATCACTCCCTGGTCCACCGAGACTTCGAAACAGACCGCGTTGTTGCGGCTGATGATTTCCATTTTGGTCCCCTTGAAGGCTGAATGGAAGTAGAGGGCCGTGCCGTCATAAGCGAAAAAAACCGGCACGAGGAACGGCACATTGTTGTCACAAAGCGCGAGGTTCATGACGGTGGTCGAACCGAGAATGCCGTCAATCTCTTCCCGGCTGGTAATCTCACGCTCCTTACGTCTCATGGCGCCGAAGGGGGGGATAGTTGTGTTGCTCATATTTCGATAGGAATGAATTTTTGTTCAAATTTCATTGCCCGGATACTCCGGATACATTTAAATACCTCCCCTGTTGTCATTCTGAACGAAGAGAAGAATCCAGTTTCTTTGGCACTACTTGATAAACAAATGATTAAAAGTGCGTTACGGAACTTCTCCAGATTCTTCATTTCGCTGCGCTTCATTCAGAATGACCGTGTGTACGAGGTCAAAAGGTGACAGCCTTGTCATTTCAAGAAGCGTCAGGACGAGGCATTACAGGCCATTTTTCTTGTTACTTCAGTCCGCATCCTGCCGGATTATCGAGAACAAATCCGGCAGGACCAGTCGATTACCACACGTTGAGCACCCACTCCTTGTTCTTCTTGTACTCCATATCGGCGAAAAGCGCGTTGGCCATCTGCTCGGCGAGCCAGATAGCCCCGCCGTAGCCGACAACAGGATAGCGGTACATGCCGGCGCGGTCGTAGGTAGGGAATCCAACCCTCACCATCGGGATGTTGTGGTCGATAGCCACGAAGCGCCCCTTCGAGTGACCGAGAATGAGATCGAGTTCGAGCCCATGGTTGACGATACGGTCTTCGAGGTCCCAGAGGTCGGCATTCGTGACAATCTCCATATCGTAATCGACATTTTCCTGAAGCGCCCTGATGCGCGGATCGTCTCCATAGGTGACGTTGTCGTCGCCGAGCAGGATCAGCTTCGGCTTCATTTCGAGATCGAGGCAGAACTCGGCCAGACCGATAACCAGATCGGGGTTGCCGTAGATGGCCACCCTCTTGTCCGCAAGGAACATATGGACAAGGTCGGTCAGCGCGTCGAGCGCCTTGCCGCGTTCGCGGACAAGCGATTCGGGGATCGGCTTGCCGGTCATCCGCTTCAGGTTCTTCAGGAAGGTATCGGTGTTCCTGATGCCAATGGGCGTTGGCCCGATGATGGCCGGAATACTGAACTTGTTTTCGAGATATTTTGCCGCTTTCATGCCCTCGTAGCGGTTCAGCGCATAGGTTCCATATGCGTTGGCCGTATCCTTCAGATCGGCGATGGTCGTGTTGCCGTGCGAAACATGGTTGCCGTCCGGCATGAGCGGCGAATCGAAGCCTTCGATTTCGAAAAGCACGTTGGCATCGATCTGCATTTCCGAGAGGAGGTGCTTCAACTCGGTCACGTCTCCCGGATTGACCCACCCTGTCAGCAGGTTGATCTTTCCGTTCGGCTCGCCCTTCTCGGCGAAATAGGCGACGAAATCCTTGACCGCCGTATCATAGCCGGTCACCATGCTGCCCACGAAGCTCGGACAGTGGATAGGAATGAGGTGCACCTCGCGGCCTGCATATTTCGTACTCAGCAGCTCCTCGTTCAGCTTGATGATGACACCATCGACGTCGTCGCCGATCACCTCGGTCGAACAGGTGGTGATGATCGGGATTACCTTCACATCGGGGTAGCGCATCAGGAGCACGTCAACCGCCTCCTCGACGCGGTTGAGCGCACCGAAGACCGCACCGTCCTCGTGCACCGAGGATGAGGCAATTTCAAAACTTTCCTTCAGATGCTGCGAAATCAGCAGCCTCACGAACATCACACAACCCTGGCCTCCGTGCACAATGCCGATGCACTCCTTTATGCCGATGCTCGCAAACTGCGCACCGGCGGGCTGGCAGGTAAAGATCGGGTTGATGACTCCCGATCTTTCTTTTGTTTTCAATTCACAGTTCATAGTGTTTCCGTTAAATGTTCATTATTCCTCTTGCATCCCGGGCGGATCAGTAGCGAGGATCTTTCAGTTCTTCGTTCAGAGACCCGTCGACCGTTACGAAATCGATGCGTTCCTTCAGTGCCTGCATCAGCTCTCTGATTTCATCATTGCTCATCCCGGACAGCCAGTCGAACTTCTCCCGGTAAGATTCGGCAAGATGGCTGGCATCAACCCAGTAGCACTTGTCTTCCGGCCTGGACGTATCGACTGACTCGCCGCAGAGCAGCTTCGATGTCATGCCGAGAATGTTCTCATTCTGTCTTTTTCTGTCCCATGCTCTCGAATGAAATTGCCAGAGACATTTTTTCATGATGAAATTCTCGAGCTGGGCAATCTTTTCGTTGATATCCGGCATAATCTGACCTCACTGTTTCTTGTTGAATTCTGGATACTCCTTTTTACGCAGGTCGGCGATGATGTCGTACTTGCCCGTGTATTCACGCATCAAGTCCGATTTCCTCACCTCTTCGGGCAGGTCCGCATCCGAATACATCCGCTGCGTCATGAATCCCCCCTCTTCCGGGATCTCGTCCTTGCTGATGTCGAGATACGAAAGCCTGTGGATCGGCGAGTAGATCGCGTTGTAGATATCGCGGGCGAACCTGACCCATCCCTCGAACCCTTTGTAGGGACCGTTGTGGTAGGCATGTGCATTGAGGTACGGAACCCTGATCTTCTTGGCGACCTCACCGGGACGCTTGCCGGTGAAAATCACGTCCGGCTTCAGCTTGTACATCGCTTCCAGGCCTTCCAGCTCATTCGGGTCGTCGATGGCAAGCGCTCCGACTTCGCAGCGGGCGATACCTTTTTCCATGTCGCCCTGATGGCCGAACTTCGTATAGACCGAAACCACTTCGACACCCATCTCTTCGTGGATGACGTTAGCCCAGTGCCAGAGTTTCGAGCCACCCGGCCACAGACACACTTTCTTGCCTCTCAGCCTCTCCTTGTACCAGTCGAGTTCCGGTTTCCAGCGGGCGGTCTCCTCGTCGATGATCTCCTGTGCCCGCTCTTCGATGCCGAAAAACCTGCCGATCTTGAGGAGCGACGAAGAGAGCGGCTCGAAGCCGAAGCCGTCGATGTCGAGACGCGGAATGCCATAGCGCACGCGCAGCTCGTTGCAGATATACTCTGCGGATCGGGCGCATTCGAGCACGTTGAGGTGCGCCCGGTGCATGGCCCGCAGGTCGTCGTATGAGCCATTGCCGGTGAAGGAAGAAAGCACCTGTATGCCCATGCGGTTGAAGTAGTCGAGCATCACCTCCTGGTCGCCCTGGATATTGTATTCGCCGACATAGTTGATGACGTAGTCACTCCTGATCTCCGGTTCCACGTTGCCGACCTTCTGGTTGATCCAGGCTATGTTGATCTTGTGGTGGCCGCCGGACTGGCTCGGGCCGCCGAAACCGGGTGAGTTGCAGACGAAGATGTCCACGTCGGGCATCTCGTCCATCACCTCCTGGGCGATGGCATCGATATCGTCACCGATGAGCGCTGTCGCGCAGGTCTGGTAGATCGTCATCCTCTTGATCTCCGGAAACGCCCTGAAAGCCTCGATAATGTTCTGCTTGAGCACCTTTTCGGCCCCGAAAACGATGTGCTTCTCTTTAACGTCGGTCGCAAAGGTGCGTTTCAGCTGGAAGTTGCCGTTGTCGCTGATATAGCGCTTCGTCTGCCAGGTATCGTAGGTGCATCCCGTCGGACCGTGGCTGATATGGATCACATCCTTCATCGGGGTGCCGATCACGTGTTTGGCACCGCAATAGGCGCAACCGCGCTCGGAAATGGAACCGGGAATCGTATTCAGGTATCCAAGGGGAAGCGCTTTCGTCAGATCGTCCTCCGGACCCTTCAGCACAGCATGCTTCTTCCTCTCGGGAATACACTTGCTGCAATCGAATTCATGATATGGCATGGTTATCCTCTCTCGTTTTAATTACCATTTGCTTACTTCAGAGCGTCGTCGCCCTCTTCATTCGTTCTTACCCTTACAACATTGTCTATCGGACAGACGAAAACCCTTCCGTCTCCGTACTGCTTCGTCTGGTTGACCTTGATGATTGCCTTGACGACAAGGTCGGCATCTTCATCGGGCACCACCAGTGAAATCATCCTTTTCGGTACATACTTGGAAGAGCCGGGAAGGCTGTGCAGATCCGCCGGAAGTTCACAGGTCACCTCGCCGGCTATGCCTCTCTGCTTTCCGCGCCCGAGAACATACCCGGCAGTAAACCCCGGAAACCCGAGCTTTTCGAGAACATCTTTCGTCTTGCCGACCTGCTTCGGCCGAATGATCGCATATATTTCTTTCATTGCCCGTCCTCCTTATAAACCTTCTTCGCCGGTACGCACCGTGTATGCACCTTCGACAGGGGTTATGAAAATCTTGCCGTCACCATAGTTGCCCGTATACGCTTTCGATTTCATGACTGCCACCACGTCATCGACATCCTCATCGTCGACAACCAGAAGAACCATCACTTTCGGAAGCTCATCGTAATGGACATCACCGACCTTGATACCTTTCTGTTTGCCTCTGCCGAATACATGCATCTTCGTCATTGAAATGAACCCGGCGTCCGCCAGTCCGTCACCGACCGTATCAGCTATTTCCGGACGCAGCATCGCTCTGACCATTTTCATAGCGTTATCTCCTTGTTTTATTGATTAATCGACCAGACCGTACTTGATGACCATAGCTTCAAGCTCGTCTATCTTGAGCGGCTTGGGAATCACCAGCATTTTATTCTCAATGATCTTGCGCGCCAGTTCACCGTATTCCTTCGCCTGTTCCGACTCGGGTGCGAACTCTATGACGGTTTTGCGATTGAACTCGGCTTTCTGGACAATGTTGTCGCGAGGCACGAAGTGAATCATCTGCGTGCCGATTGCAGAGGCGAACTCCTCGACGAACTCCCGCTCCTTGTCGACCTTTCTGCTGTTGCAGATAATGCCCCCGAGCCGGACGCCGCTCTGCCTGGCATATTTGACCAGTCCTTTGCAGATGTTGTTTGCGGCATAGACCGCCATCATCTCGCCGGAAGCGACGATGTAGACTTCCTGCGCCTTGCCGTCGCGAATAGGCATTGCGAAACCGCCGCACACAACGTCACCGAGCACATCATAGAATACGTAGTCGAGATCCTCGGTATACGCCCCGCTCTGCTCCATCAGATCGATTGCCGTGATGACACCGCGACCTGCGCAGCCTACACCCGGTTCGGGTCCGCCGGATTCGACACAGCGAATCCCCTCGAAACCTGCCATCACCATCTTGTCGCTGATCTTTTCAGCGCCGGAGTCGCGAAGCATATCCATGATCGTGGCCTGGTTCATGCCGCCGAGAATCATTCTTGTGGAATCGGCTTTCGGGTCACAGCCGTGGATGAATACCTTCTGGCCGTGAAAATAAGCCATGGCCGCCGCCGTATTCTGCTGGGTCGTCGATTTCCCAATCCCCCCTTTTCCATAAATGGCAATTTTTTTCATAGTGCTATGTTATTTGATATTGATAAATAAGCTCAGGTTCAGCGCACTTCGTTATTTCCCTTGCTACATATCGAATACAAATAACATGCCAGGACCATATGAAACAGACAAACCCGCTGTATTATTGTTTATCAGACAGAAACAGCATGGTTTGCAGGATCACCTAACCACTTATGGGATATGCATTTGCAGATACAGCATCTCTTGCCCGTCTTGTTCAGAAAAATAATCCCGGGCTTCTCCGGCAGACAAGACTGCCGCGGTACTCAATGCTGATTTGCACCGAAAAGAACAAAACTTTATTTTTTTGTTCTTTTCGGTGCAAATTTATTATTATTTCAGGTATAATTAGTCGTTTTCCTGTTTTTTTTACATAAAAAGCCTTTTTCCCATAATCTCAAACCCTCTCCCATCATTTTAATGCAGCGATGCATGACCCCGGGCAACAGCATTGCACTTTTCACCGTCACATCGTCGTAATGGTTATACAACACCTGACAGCAGCTTCGAAAAACGGAAAATTGATCAGGGTGCAGCTCTTTTCTGAACTTCGTTGTATAATAAAGGACATATCGCTTTTCATAAAGACGTCATTGATGATCGCTCGATCAAAACAAACGGAACATGTCCGATTACAGGCTTGAAGTATTCGATGCGGTTGCCCGCAGAATGAGCTTCACGAAAGCGGCGGAAGAACTGTGCATAACGCAGCCGGCCGTAACCCGTCATATAAAGGAGCTCGAACGGCACTACAGCGTCAAGCTCTTCGATCGCAAGGGAAACAGCATCTCACTTACCCTGGCAGGGATGTTGCTGGTAAAACATACCGCCGAAATGCGCGATGTTTCGGCACGGCTCGAATACGAACTCGGCATGCTGCTGAAAACCAGAAAAGGTTCGCTGAAAATAGGAGCCAGCACAACCATCGCCCAGTATGTGCTTCCGCCATTGCTTGCCGGATTTCACAGTTCCTTCGGGGATATCAGGCTGAGCATGCGGAATGAGAATACCGAAAGTATCGAGCGCGCCCTTCTCGACAGGGAAATCGATTTGGGAATTATAGAAGGTGATTCGCGGCGCAGGGAAATACAGTACATCCCCTTCGCAACGGATGAAATCGTCCTGGTTGCAGGAAGCAAGAACCCGCGAGCGAAAAAGAACGCCATAAGCCTCAGTGATCTGTCGTCAATTCCCCTGCTGCTCAGGGAACACGGTTCCGGGACACTCGAAGTTCTTTCCCATGCATTGAAAAAAGCAGGGATGAAAATTTCCGACCTTGATACGGAAATCACGCTTGGAAGTTCGGAAGCGATCAAATCATACCTCAGGCATTCAGGCTGCATGGCGTTCATATCCCATCACGCGATCCTCGAAGAGCTCCAGGCAGGATCACTTGCAATTGTCAGAATCGAAGGTTTCGACATACAGCGGGAGTTCCGTTTCATCATTCACCAGGGACCGATTGAAGGATTGCAGGACCTTTTCATCCGCTTTGCCTCATTCAGATACAGCGGACCGGGAAAAAGGCAAAGTCTTTCACCATGAACCGGATCCGGTCGTTTTACCTCGTACTATAACAATCCGTTATATCCCATCAGGAATGGTCATTGGCCTGTCTGTCTGTTTTTGCTCATTTTGTTCAAAAAAAGACAGCGAACGATCATTCCGGAGAAAGAAGCATGGGCAGTACCCCGAACGTAAAAGCAAAGACAGTTCAAGCGAGGTTAGTCGAGAAAGCAAGCACCATTCTTTCAAAAAGCGTCACCGTCCGTGAAATTCTCTTTCTCCTTGCCTTTTCGGCTGCTTTCTTACCCTGGTTCAATCCGCCGCTTGCCCTCCTGCTTGGCCTGGGGATAGGCATGTTTGCAGGACATCCATACAAACAGCACAATCACAAGCTTACGTCCTGGCTGCTCCAGGCATCGGTTACAGGTCTTGGTTTCGGCATCGATTTCACAAGCGCCATGAACGTAAGCAGGGACGGATTTTTCCTGACATCAGTCTCGATAACCGCCACCATGCTGTTCGGTTCGTTTGCAGGAAAGCTGCTTGGCAATGACGGAAAGGCATCGATACTGATTTCGTCAGGTACTGCAATCTGCGGAGGCAGCGCAATCGCGGCCATCGCCCCCGTGATCGACGCAACGGAAGACCAGGCATCAGTTGCTCTTGGCACAATATTCATCCTCAATGCCCTCGCTCTGTTCATCTTTCCTGAAATCGGACAAATGTTCCACATGACCCAGGAACAGTTCGGCATGTGGTCGGCCATCGCCATCCATGACACGAGTTCTGTTGTCGGCGCAGCAGGAAGCTTCGGCAGTGATGCACTCCGCATAGCGACAACAGTCAAACTTGCCCGTTCGCTGTGGATCATCCCCCTCGCGGCTTTCGTCGCATTCGGCACAAGACAGAACGTGCGACAGGTCAGAATACCCTGGTTCATCGGCCTTTTCGTCGGCGCAATGCTCGTCCATTCCTTCGTTCCGGGAGCAGCACCAGTGAGCGGTATGCTCTCCCATGCCGCCCGGACTGGCCTGACTGTATCCCTTTTTCTTATCGGTGCAGGTTTTTCTTTAGAGGTACTGAAAAATGTCGGTTGGCGTTCGTTGCTTCAGGGTATCCTGACATGGATTGCCGTTGCCTTGTGCACCCTGTTCTGCGTTCTGCGAATGTACTGAAATCCGGGGCCGGCATTGCAACCCTGTCAGTATCACCTCATCCGAGCGCACGGCCGAGGTCTTCGAGCAGGTCGTCGCTGTCTTCGATGCCGACGGAAAGCCTGATGACGTTATCGGTAATCCCGGCCGCTTCGCGGTGCTCCCTGTCCATCGACGCATGGCTCATGGTGGCAGGGTGCTCGATGAGCGATTCGACGCCGCCGAGGCTTTCGGCAAGGGAAAACAGCTTCGTGCCGGTAAGCACACGGTTCACATCGTCGATGGTGCCGTTCAGCTCGAAAGAGACCATACCGCCGAAAATCTTCTGCTGCTTTTTGGCGAGTTCATGCTGAGGATGCGACGGGAGGCCCGGGTAGAACACCTGCCTGACTTTCGGGTGGTTGTAGAGGAACTCCGCCACGGCCTTTGCGTTGCGCTCGTGCTCGCGCATACGCAGGACAAGGGTCTTGATGCCGCGCAGCACCAGCCAGCAGTCGAAAGGCTGGGCGCAGGTGCCGAGCGCGTTGACGGTGAACTTCAGTTTCGCGTCGAGGTCCAGGCTGTTCGAAAGCACCGCGCCGCCGACCACGTCGGAATGGCCGTTGAGGTACTTTGTTGTGGAGTGGACCACGATATCGGCGCCAAGCTCGAAGGGTTTCTGGCCGTAAGGCGAAAGAAACGTGTTGTCCACGATGGTGAGCAACCCCCTTTCCTTTGCCAGTGCGGAGATTTCTGCGATATCGACAAGGTTCAGGAGCGGGTTTGACGGGGTCTCGACCCAGACGGCCTTCGTCTTTTCGTTGATGAAGGGGATCAGGTTCCGCGTATTGCGCAGGTTAATGAAATTGACCCTGATATTGAAATGCTCCTCGAGGGTTTTCAGGAGCCTCGACGTGCCTCCATAACAGTCGTCGGTACAGATGATCTCGTCACCGGAGTGGAAAATGCTCAGCACGCTGGTGATCGCCGCCATGCCGGTGGTCACCGCAACGGCCGAGGAGCACCCTTCGAGCGCGCAGAGGTTGTCCTCGAGCGCTTTGCGTGTCGGATTGCCGCTCCTGGTGTAGTCGAACCCCTTGTGCTTGCCGATATCTTCGAAGACAAAGGTGGAGCTCTGGTAAATGGGAGTCATGATTGCGCCGTAAGCCTTGTCGGGTGCAACGCCTGCATGGATCGTGTCGGTCTGGAAACTCATGGATACCTCTCTCGTACATTGATGGTTGTAAAAAATCAAGCTGATCGGCGGAAAACGAAAAACCCCTTCCCTGATGAGCATGGAAGAGGTTTGAGCGAATCTCTGGTTCAATGGTCCCGGCTGCCCTCCGGGCTGCCTGCCAGTTTTGAAAAGAGGGCTTGTAAAGCTCTTTTTCACTCATCTGTCTTCCTCTATGCCCTCAACATCGAGACATACGGAAGTAGAACGCGGCACCGTGTTCCGTTCATGACGGAATCGGTTGTCAAGGTTTCACTGGGTCTATTCCCTCCACCTTTCGTGATGATCAGAAAAATAAAGAACGTTTTAACAATTGTTATAATAGAACCCTTTCAGGAAATTTGCAAGCAGAAAAAATACTATCTCTCGATCTCCCTCCATAATTCGTCATAAAAGGAAATTTCGGACATGTTATGGAACGTCATGCCCTTCCGAAAATCAACACTCCGACATCATATACCCAATACCTTTCCGGCTCTGGCCAGGTTCATCCGATCATGCCTCACCGTTGATCCGGTCGCCTGGCACCGGATGAAACCCGGGTTCGTGAAACGGCATGTTTCCCGAAATAACTGACCTCCCATTAACGTGAAAAAGCCCTGTTGAATGGGGCTTTTCTCGGATTTTCATTTGTATTTTGATGGCTGGGATTGAGCATAAATGAGCTGGCTCAGTCTGTCCATCAGCAGCCCGGATATCAGAAACACGACCCCAAGTAAAAAACCCGTTATCCCGACAATAAAGGTTATCACACCTCCTCTTATCGCCAGGCCTGAAAAATGAGTATCGGTGAACAGTATTCCCTGTTTTAAATCCTCAGCAAAAAAACACCCGGAATATATAACGGCTGATAACGGCAACAGGAAAGAAAAAACCGAAGCCAGAAGAAGAAGCTTTTGCAGTGCTTTTGTCCGTGTCTTCGATTGAACGACAACAGAAAAAGCGGTGATAAAGCAGATACAAGCCGAAACGGAAGATGCTGAAACAAGAATTTCCGGATATGCCGTAAAGACAATGCCGGCAAGGATATTTCCTGATATAGCGAACACGGATCCGCTGATAACTGCTTCGATTACCCGCATGAAAACCTCCTTTGATTGATGAATAATCAAATTGGAATTCAGTTACGGGAACCTCTATTTATTTGCTCCGAAGCCCTATTGCTGCGTTGGTCCCGATGAATCGGGATCGAAATCCTCATCCCGACACGTAGGGACTCCGTCAACCTTGCACTCGTGCTTCTCACTACAATAAAGAGAGGTGCCCTTACATCGAAATCAGAAAGATTGTTCCAATAGTGATAAAACTGAGCCGCTATTCGTAACCTTGTTCATTCGGGGGAAACTGAAATGGACTGGAACTCAACAATGAAAGCATACCTGAAGCGCACAACTGAACGAGACACCTCATTCTCTCTGCATCAGACTGCATCACCGCGAATTACAATCACTGACAATATACATATTATTACGACTTTTCCGCAAAATCACGACGTTTTTTTACTGCACAACAAAAAACAACAGCGGAAACGGCAATAAACCGGCATTCATCTTCTCCAGGACGATTGCGAAAAAAGGCGATGGAAATTTTCAGTAAGGACCCTGGCGTACAATGAGAAATCAGTAAGCAATGCTTCTCATCATGTATCTCAAAAGGATTGTGTTCTTCCGACTCCCGGTTCAATGAGGCACAAAATTCTTTATATTTCAGGAATATGCGAAAGTAAAAAAACCCGAAATTACTTCGTCGTGTCCGCACCAGAAACCCTCCAGGAACTCAAGGACCTCACCTACCAGCTCGTTTTCGAAGAAAACAGCGAGCCTAAAATAATCATTGACCGCGAGGGAAAAATCCTCATTGCGAACCATGCTTTTGCCATGCTTTTCAACCGAACTGCCGAAGAGTGCATCGGCATGGTTGCCTACAGCCTCCTGCCTCGAGAGCTGGCTGCAGACAGGAAAAAACATGCCGATGAGGCTTTTCGTACGGGAAAACGCCAGTTATTCGAAGATGAGAGAAACGGCCGTTTTTTAAGGCATTCGATCTATCCCGTACAGGGTGAACACGGTGAAATCGATAGAGTCTTTATTTTCGTACAGGATATAACGGAACTGAAACTCGCTGAAACGACATCTGCGAGACACAATGTTCTCAGCCTGGAAGCGATGGAAGCCTATCCCGGCTCATTCACCGTTCTCGATTCGCAGGGAAAAATTATTTCCTGCAACTCATATTTCCGGGATGTTATTGCCGGGAAAAAAGGTGATGATCTCTCGGGCATCGATACCTTCGACCTCTTCCACCCCGACGACAAACCTCTCGCCTATGCGAAGCTCATCGACATTCTGCGGAAGGGCACCGAAGAATCCGCCGAACTCAGGGTGCTGATCCACGGAGGTCCTGAATACCGATTGTTCAGGATAACGACTAAACGCATAGTCATAGGCAACGAGATTTTCCTGGTAAGCTCCGGGACCGATATCGATGAACAGAAGAAAAAAGAACAGCAACTTTCGCTCAGCAATGAAAAACTACGGTTCATTCTCTCACAATCAAAAACAGGCAGCTGGGATTGGGACGTAAAGACGAATACCAACAAATGGTCCGATGAAATATGGGAGTTGTACGGTCTCGACAGGAATGCCTTCGACCCGACCCATGAGAACTGGAGAAACCTGATCATTCCAGAAGACCGGGAAACGGTCGAACGGCAGATCAGTGAAAATGTTGTCAAGGGTATTCCTTTCAGGCTCGAAGTGCGTACCTTTCATCCGGACGGCTCCCACCACTGGCTCCTGATCAGGGCATTTCCTTTCAGGGATACTTCCGGCAGCA
The DNA here is from genome assembly GCA_013334225.1 of Chlorobiaceae bacterium. Taxonomy (GTDB): domain Bacteria; phylum Bacteroidota; class Chlorobiia; order Chlorobiales; family Chlorobiaceae; genus Chlorobium. The sequence continues at coordinate 6,267 of JAAXXY010000035.1, read as the reverse complement.
TTTCCCGCTATGTAGGAATCGTCATCGATATCACCGACCTGAAGGAATCGGAAGAGAAACTGAAAAAGAGTGATGAGCGGTTCAGGAGGCTGTTCAGTGAGCACTCATCCATCATGCTCATCATCGATGCGGAAACCGACAGGATTCTCGATGCGAACAAGGCTGCCGAACAGTTCTACGGCTATACTGCTGATGAACTGTGCAGTAAAAACATTGAACACCTGTCAACAAGCACACCCGAAACCATAAAAAGACAAAAAGCCGCTATAGATTCGCTCTGCCTCCGATGTATACCGTCGTCACACAGGAGAGCGGACGGCTCCATCCGTGATGTCGAAATGTTCTGCTCTCCTGATGTAATTGGGGATAATCGCGTCTACTACGTCACCATCATCGATATTACCGAACGGAAACGCACCGAAGAAAAGCTGAAAAAACTCAGTTTCGCGGTTGAACAGAGCCCCACGGTAGTCGTCATCACGGATCCGAAAGGAAATATCGAGTATGCCAATCCTACGTTTACCGAACATACCGGATATACCCTGGAGGAAGCGAAAGGCCAGAACCCCCGTATCCTCCAATCAGGACTGATGTCCGGAGAGTTTTACGAAAACCTGTGGAACACCATTCTTTCAGGAAAGGTCTGGCATGGCGAGTTCCTCAACAGGAAGAAAAATGGCGAACTCTACTGGGAGAACGCCGTCATTTCGGCTATCCGGAACGAAACGGGAACCATCACGAATTTCGTCGCAGTCAAGGAAGACATCACAGAAAAGAAAAAGCTCTGGGACGAGCTTCTCGAAAACAAATCGAAACTGGAAGCTGCACTTGAAAGCATGAGCGATGCTGTTTTCATCACCGACCTCAATGGCCGGTTTATCGAATTCAACAACGCCTTCGCAACATTTCACCGGTTCAGGAATAAGCAGCACTACATCAATAATATTTCCGACTTGCGAGAAGTCATTGATTTTGAAATGGCCGATGGAACACCAATAGCGTTCGACCAGAGACCTGTATCAAAAGCATTGCGTGGGGAAAACGGAGTAGGGATTGAATACACGTTAAAGCGTAAGGATACCGGGCAAAAATGGATCGGCAGTTTCAATTTTGCCCCTATTCGGGACCGGAAAGGCAACATTACCGGATCGGTCATTACCGGACGTGATGTCACGCACCTGAAAAAAGCCGAAAAAGCGATCCAGGAAAGCGAAGAACGGTTCAGGAAATTCTTCGAGCAGCATTCAGCCGCAATGATGATCATCGATCCTGAAAACGGAATTATCGTCGATGTCAACAATGCGGCTGCCGAGTATTACGGATGGAGCAGGGAGCAGCTTATCCGAATGAGCGTCATTGACCTCAATACCGATAAACCCGAAGATACCCGAAAACGTCTTGAAGGGTGGAAAAACACCAGCAACAGGTCCTTCACGGTCACGCATCGAAAAGCCGATGGCACAAGCCATGATATCGAAGTGTTCGGCCAGAAGATACAGGTGCAGCAGAGATGGCTCGCTTACCTGATCCTTCATGACATCACGGAGCGCAATCAATACCAGCAGGCTCTCGTTGAAAGCAATGAGCGGGTGCACTACATCCTGAACGCCGCAACTGCGGGGATCTGGGAAACCTTCCTCGGGACCCATGAAAGCAAATGGTCCGAAGAAATCTGGCGGATTTTCGATATCGAGCAGGACAGCCTGGATCCGTCACTTGAAAACTGGATGAATACCATCATTGCAGAGGACAGGGAGTCGGTTGAACTGGATGTCATCGAAGCAGTGAACAACGGGACCGAATTCAACAGCAGCTGGAGGATGAGAGATTCCAGGGGCAATCTCCGCTGGTTCCTGTGCAAAGGCAACCCTGTCAGGAATGCCGATGGTAAAATTGAAAAATTTGTCGGCATTACGCTCGACATCACCGAAAGGAAGCGGATTGAAGAAGAATACAGGGCGCTTGAATTGCGCATGCTCAAATCTCAGCGCCTCGAAACCATCGGAACCCTTGCCGGCGGGATCGCACACGACTTCAACAACATCCTGACCCCCATCCTCGGCTTTGCCGAATTGGGCGCCATGAAAGTACCTGAAACAAACCCTTTACAGGAATATTTCCGGGAAATCATGATTGCGGCCGAACGGGCACAGAACCTTGTCTCCCAGATCCTCACGTTCGGTAAAGAAAAGGTCAGCGAGCCGGTCATCGTCAGTATGCAGTCCATCGTTGAAGAAGCGCTGCAGCTCCTTCACCCTTCGATCCCGGCCGACATCAGGATCGAGCAGCGGATCGATCCGTCCTGCAGGAATATTCTCGCCGATCCGTCGAAAATCCACCAGGTCATCGTCAACCTCTGCACCAATGCCTGCCATGCAATGGAAAAATCAGGGGGAACCCTCTCCCTGTCACTCGACGAGGTCATTCCCGACACGAATCTCCTGAAAAGGCTTCCGGACCTTCAAGACCAGCCCTATACCCGATTAACCGTCACCGATACGGGTTGCGGCATGGACAAGATGACGATGGACCATATCTTCGAACCCTTTTACACCACCAAGCCGGTCAACAAGGGTACCGGGCTCGGCCTCTCGGTCGTTCACGGCATCATATCCGGTTACAAAGGGGTGATCGATGTGGAAAGCGAACCGGAAAAAGGGAGTTCGTTCCATATCTATCTGCCGCTCGTCGACAAGAAAATAACCTTCAGGCACCGGAATGATGATGTTCCGAAAGGAAATGCGCGCATTCTGTTCATCGACGATGAAGAGACTACCCTCAAGATTGTTACCATCATGATAACCGAACTCGGCCACCGGGTAAGGGCGCTCAATTCGCCTCGAAAGGCGATCGAACTGTTCCGGCAGTCGCCCGATGATTTCGATCTGGTCATCACCGACCTGACGATGCCGGAAATGACCGGGTTCGATCTTGCATCGGAAATTCACGAATGCAGGCCCGATATGCCGGTTATCCTGATGACGGGGTACGGAAAGGATATGGACAATGCCGAAGAACTGAAAAAACACGGCATCAGTCAAGTACTGAAAAAACCGGTCAAGGTTGAAACCCTTGTTACCGCAATCAATCATGTCTTGTATCTATGACAAATCTCAACAACGGCAACATGAACATTCTTATCATCGACGATGACCCCGCTGTCAGGAACTTTATCAGCGTCAGCCTCAGGGATGCAGAGTATACGGTCTTCGAAGCGGAAAACGGGAACAAGGGGCTGAACGTCCTGCAGGAGCATCCGGAGGTAGAGGCGGTCATCACCGATATTATCATGCCCGACAAAGAGGGGATCGAAACGATAAAGGACATCAGGAAACTCTTCCCTGGCATTAAAATTCTCGCGATTTCCGGCGGGGGCAAACTTGAACCGGAAAATTACCTCCTGCTGGCCCACGCCCTTGGCGCACACAAAACCCTGAAAAAGCCGTTCAGGGTATCCGAACTGCTGAACGCCATTGCCACGCTGTAACCTGAAACCTGGAAAATAAGGTACAGCCTGAATTTTCCGGGAACCAGTCTCAATGTGCTTTTTCCGTTTACTGATGTCTGCCGGAAACCCTTCATCGTATCAGGATGCCCTCTTTTCCTGAAATCCCCGGCATCACTTTTTTTTGTCCATCACCACATCATAAGTCGCGCCGGCGTCATCCTCGGTCAATTCGCCGTATAAATTTTCTCCCGCTCTGGAAGAGAAGATGTCAAGGCAGCCTTTAAGCACGATGCCTTTCCTGTCAGAATAGGTAACCCGTCCCGCACCGTTTCCTTTATGATTGTAGTCAGTCACCTCGAAGTCTTCGTCTTTATCGACATTGTAGCCGGTCCATGCCATCAGGCCCTGAACGGGAATCAGCGAAAAATGGCGACAGCTGCCAAACCGGCAGCGATGTTTTTCATAGTCTTTTGTTGTGCGTTATGTGATCTCCCCGCTTTCATTTGGCCGCGCAAAAGCGCAGTTGCTTTTACATTTCCGCTAAATCCTTTTTTTAAAATGAAATAAAGCAAGGGATACAACTTCCGGCCAATGTACGAAAAAGGGATTGAAAAAGGCGCAGGGCAGACATTTGGTGCGTCAGAATTGCATCCGTTCCGTAACTTTCGCATATGGAACGATTTTTCAATACAATAATCTGTACCGATGGGGCGTATACACAAGGAAACACACAGGGCTGACAGGATCGGATGGCTTCGCGCCGCGGTGCTCGGGGCCAACGACGGAACCATCTCGACCGCAAGCCTCATCATGGGCGTAGCCGCCGCCGGGGCATCGAAAAACAGCATACTCCTCACCGGCTTTGCGGGAATGGTGGCCGGCGCAATGTCGATGGCTGCCGGGGAATATGTATCGGTAAAGTCGCAGGCCGATACCGAAAACGCCGACCTCGCCAGGGAAAAACTCGAACTGGAAACCGAGCCGGAATTGGAACTCAATGAGCTTGCCGGTATTTACGAAGGGCGCGGGCTCGACAAAGCTCTGGCCATGCAGGTCGCCAAACAGCTTACGGCGCATGACGCGCTCGGCGCCCATGCCCGCGATGAGCTCGGCATCACGGAGGCGTTGCGCGCGCGCCCGATCCAGGCCGCGATTTCCTCCGCCGTCTCCTTTATCGCCGGCGCGGTTATCCCGATCGCCGCTTCAGTAATGGCGCCGGCCGGACTGATCCCTGAAATTCTCTCGGCGACGGTCCTCGTCGCCCTCGTCATGCTGGGGGGAACTGCCGCTTATGCTGGCGGAGCACCGCTGCTCAGGGGTGCGTTGCGGGTAACCTTCTGGGGCGCCCTTGCCATGGGGCTCACTGCGGCGGTCGGCAGGCTGTTCGGTACAGCGGTGTAGGGCAGTTGTTTATCGCAAACTTTTCGTGACAAAATTCGCAGATTCTCCGCTTCCGCCTCAGGGCTCAACTCTGCAGCACTGAGAACTGAATACTCTCAGAGTCCCGCAATCAAGGCTGAGGTGTATCATCAGGGAAGGGTTCCGGCGCTTCGTCAGGGTCGCCCGGTTCGGGGTAATCGTCAGGGCCCGGCATCGGTACTACATCAGCAAAAGCATCATGTACGTCAGGAATCGACAGAGGCGGCATGTGTATAAATCCTCCTATCGGTAGCAGGAAGCAGAAGATGCGACGGATTTTTACGGACGTCATATCTTTGAGAGGCTTGGGTTGAGGTAAAACATCCCTTGATACTGCCACCGCCATTATACGTATTCCTGATCGAACAAGAACATTGACAGACACTCTCTGATCCTGATTGTTTGTCAGTAATCATCAGACTGCAATGTTCACAGATAAAGATGGACCTCCATCATCGATGGAATCAAGTGAATACCCGCATGGCATGAATGGAGAATCATGGCAATTCTGTCGTCGGATGCAGGAAAACCCGGCGATCAGACCTATGGCAGGCCGCTGTTCTAACTGGCGTTTGTCAGGGGAAAACTCACCGTTTTTCAGAAAACGGAAAAACGGTGCATTGCGTTTTTTTACAATTCATACCGTTAACTCCGGCACAAGGAAAGCCGCTCAAAAAGCGGCTTTCCTTGTATCTATGACTGCATCTGGATCAATAATTCGAGCGGAAATTCCGATTCGACGGTTTTCTTGGTTCCCGGGGCTGCGCCTCGTTGACCTTGATGTTCCTGCCGTTCATATCGGAGTTGTTCAGGGCATCGATTGCCTTATTTGCATCTTCGTTGTTCGGCATTTCAACGAACCCAAAGCCTTTTGAGCGGTCCGTGAATTTATCGATAATGACGGTTGAGTTCGATACCTCGCCGTATACCTCGAAATACCTTCGAAGATCGGCATCAGTTACACCGTAGTCAAGATTGCCTATGTAAATATTCATATTGTCTCATACAAGAATGTGCTTTGATCAGAAAAGAAAGCGAATCAAATAATCAAAAGCACAAATCACTTGAGAGCTCTCAGGGCCAACTATTTGCCCTCACCTGTAAATACCTGATTTTCAGGCAAAAAACAATTATTATCTCACAGTACCTGATAAAACCATTTTGCCTGTACTGCCATTTCTCTGGCCCCGTCTGAATCTTGTATATTTTTTCGAGCTTGCAGCCAGTCGGTTTTAACGTCATTACAATATTTTGAAAGATCCTCACCGGTAAACAACCCTTCCGTCATACCGTTATACATAAGGGAACCTCGAAAAATTTAGTTTTGCAATATTCCATTGGCAGATAATATCAGCCAAGATCGTACCTGATTGAAAAATCACCGTTCTTTGAAAAATTTC
>JAAXXY010000034.1 GCA_013334225.1 Chlorobiaceae bacterium | reverse complement strand
AAACTCAGCGCCACACCATTTTTGATCAAGTGATTTACTGCACCATATTACTGCATTGTAGTGCCCATTTTCAATGGCACACCCCCGTCGTTGGTGCATTTACAGGGTTTTATGTATGAAGTCAGGATCCGGCTCCGGCGGCTCCGCGCAGATAAACACCTGCATATGCAGGCATTGCGGTAAATCCTGTAAGCAGTAGTGTTAAAAAAAGTGTTTTTTTCATTACTGTGCTGTTTTCAGTTACACTATGATCAAGGGCCCATAATTTGCCCCCGGCGGACAACAAATGAATTTATCAATAAAAAGTGAGATATGAAGCGATTTCAGAGTAAGTGTCCGCCCCTGAAAAATAATGGAAACTCAGAGTATTATTTGCAGGCTTTCGCTGTCGATCAACTCAATCTGCCTCCCAGTGCCGGGCACGGGGAGGCTACTGCTTGCGGAAAGATGACGTATGGGCTCATCATTCATTTCTCTGCGCTTTTTGATGCCAGTTCCCGGTAGAAGTCCTTAAGGTGTCTCGAACCTGTGCCCGGAGCGACATTGTCGAACCCGCTGACTGAAATAGCGAATGACATGATGCTGGCCATCGGCTTGTTGAATATGCCGGTAACGAACAGCGCGACATCGCCGATCCACATGGGAACATGTGTAATCGAGGGTTGCTTGCCGAGAGCTTCAAACGCCATGATGTTTGTTTCAGTGTATGTAAATATTTCTGGTCCTCCGATATCAATTTCCCGGTCACTTCCTTCAACGGCATCAACACATACCTTTGCAAGGTCTGCTCCGTGAATGGGATTGAAACGGTTTGAGCCATCTCCAAAAAGGAAGACATGGCCTGACCGGGCCATGTTGAAAAACATACCCATGTCGGAAAAATATGCGGCAGGGCGGATCACGGTATAAGGTATGCCTGAAGCCTTCAGGTCCTGAACGAAATCCTCGTGTGTTTTCACCATATCGACGTTCATCATCTTCTGCGAATTGAAAACTGAAATGTAGATGAACTTTTTTACGCCGTTGGCAAGAGCATCTTCGAGAAGCGCCCTGTTGCCAAGATGGTCGATCTGTTCGCTGGTGACACCGTGCTGAGGTTTTGTCAGGCCCATGCAGGAAAAAACAAGATCGACGCCTTTGCAGGTATCTTTCAGTGAATCCCTGTTTACAGCGTCTCCCGTGAATATTTCCGTGACGTACTCTCTGACAGGAGGTTCAAGGTTCGGTCCTTCGGAAACAAGTTTGTCAGGGTCGCGTACAAGAGCCCTTACCTGATAACCACGTTCCGAGAATTCTTTTACGACATACCTTCCAAGATATCCAGAGGCGCCCGCAACAAGTACTTTACGATTTTCCATAATCTATGATTGTCAGGTTGAAAGATCTTTGGACATGTAACAGATCCTGGAGATTAATTGTTCGCTTGGAAATATGTTACGCTTCCTGAAACAAAAAAAGCCTTCCATTATTTCTTTTCCCGGTTTTCTTTGAAATCTTTGAATTAGGCCGTCGTTGCAATCGAGATTTGAAGTGTGTCAATTGCCGTTTTTTTCATATTTTTTACAGGTACAGCAAATAACATTCCCCCTCTTTTAAACTTGAAATTACGGAGTTGCCCTCTATGAAAAATTTCTGCAATTCCCTTTTTGCCGGTGTTTTTCTGATACTCTCGACCGGTTGCGCATCGACGGGAAACAACAATTTCAACAGTCTTCTGTGGATGCAATCCTCGGCGGAATACAAGGCGGGCGCAAAGCAGGCATACAATACAGCCATGAACACAATTGATGAAGCTCTTCGCGATCCTCATTGGACCGCGGCAAAAGAACAGCCTGGAGACTGCTCGTCACTTCCTCCCGCTGTCGTCATGGATATCGACGAAACGGTCCTGGACAACTCGAAATATATGGGAAAGGCAGTGCTTGAAGGCGGTGAATGGAGCCCTGTAACCTGGGATGAATGGGTCGCAAGGAGAGACGCGTCAGCAGTCCCCGGAGCCGTGGAATTTATCAATGAAATGAAGAAAAAGCATGTACAGGTTATTTTCATTTCCAACAGGCCTTGTATGAAAAGGGGTGAAATCCAGCAGGGATGCATCCAGAAAACCGATACGATGGAAAACCTTTCGAAAGCAGGTGTGTCTGATGTTTCCCCGGAAAACCTGCTCATGACAGGAGAGAGGGAGGGCTGGACTAATGAAAAGAAAAGCCGGAGAGAGTATGTCGCCAAAAAGTACAGGATCGTGATGCTGTTCGGAGACGATCTGAGCGATTTTCTGCCTGGCGTGAGAGGAGATATCACACCGCAGGAGCGTGACCGCCTGATCGAGGAGAATAAGGAGAAATGGGGAAAATGCTGGTTTATGCTGCCCAATCCGACCTATGGTTCATGGATAAACATATTGAAAGATCCTAAATCGCAGTATATCAGGTCTTATTGAGAAAAACCAGCTGAGATGTGCGCGTTCACGTAGTCTGACAAACGACATAGACCGGCAGGAAAAGTCCGGAAAGCGCTTTTCCTGCCTCAACGACCACGGATACAGTCACCTGCAGTCACTGAAGAAATCCGAGAGAACGAGGTCGAAACCGTATGCGAGTGACAGGTGTGCTATTTCATGTGAGGGGAACGATCTCAGGCACTGGCCTTCGTGCAGGGGAATGGTTTCGGGATCAGCGTCCAGCTCCATATGGAAAATATACTCGATCCGGTCGCTGAAATCGTAGACAGCAAGCAGGCGGCAACATGAAACATCAGTTTCTATCTCTTCCAGCATTTCCCTTACTATGCAAGCTTCAGGAGTTTCACCATTATCGACGTGCCCGCCGGGAAGGTCCCACATGTTGGGATAGGGAATATCCGGCTTGTCATCCCTCAGGAGAAGCAGCACTTCATCGCGTCTGTTTGTGAAAATGATGCTGGCGCCTGAACGTTTCATAATCGGTTTTGTAAGATGAATATTGAAATCTTTTTCTGAAGATTACCTGCAACAAACGTGAGTGGTATTACTGTTTTTTCCCGACAGGAGCAATGTAGATAGTGAACTCTTCTTTTCCATCAACATTGACGAGGCGATCCATTTCATCCTGGTCGTAAGCGGCGATGGCGCAGGTTCCTGCATCAAGGGCTTCACTGGCGAGATAAAGGTTCTGGCAGACATGTCCGGCATCGAGAGCGATTACCTTGTATGAGGCAAGCCCGTAACGCCATTCCATACGATAGGGTATCACCGTCCAGATGAAAGTTGCCGCGGATTCGCCTGCGAAGTATTGTCCAAGCGAAGCCTTTGAGATCCTGTATTCGAGATTTTCAACTTCCCGTTCAAACTGAAGCTGATGTTCGAGGGGAAGATAACGGTAAATACCTTTTTCAAGTCCATTCACGCGGAAGATCGCAAGATAGGTTTCAAACGCATGCCTGCATCCCGCTGACGGAACAGTTCTCAGGGCATGTCCTCTGTCAAGACTGAGCCTGATTCCCTGTGTCGCCCATAGCAGGAATGAAAGTTCTTCAATGGAGAGAGGGGCCTTACTGTATTTCCGGCAGCTTTCTCGTCTTGCAATGGCAGTTTTGAGGTCAATTCGTCCTAAAGAGTCAAGTTCACCAGGATTCGGAAGATTTATCCGTATTGCGCCGGGATTACAGGGTTTCTCTAAAGGAGGAGGCGGCAAACCCCTGTTCTGGTCTGTTTGTGAGAAATCGACAGACTGGCGGATGGTATCCTTGAGGAATGAACGGGATGTTTCGAGTGTTTTCCTGTCCATGAATCACTGATAGGGATGGTTCCAGATATTCAAACCACCCTGTTTATGCAGGGTGGTTCAGGTGAAGAAAAATTACTGCTGTTTTGGTGCGATTGCGGTGGAAATACCTGACAATACGCTCTGTATAAGGTTGACGACAGTGTTTGCCGTGCTGACGAGAAGGTTACCGCAGAGATTTGTGCAGGATTGAACGATGGATAAAGCAGAATTCAGACTGTTGCCCGCTATGTCTGCAACATTCTGGACCGGTTGGCCGACCGCATTGAAGAGATCAGAAAAAACGCCGTTAGTGTTTGCCATGGATTATGGAATTTTTGAAGGTTATTTGAAATCAGGATCGTTTGAAAATTGATACAGAATAATTCTTGCGATATACAGGAGTTGATCTGAAAAAACAGGGGTTATATTTACAAATCAAATATACGACTTATTCTTTTTTCCCCGACGTTGTGGTATAGGTTTTCAGAAGGTAACGTCCAGCCGGTCCTGTAACCAGGATTTTTACCAGAGAGTTTTTTATCGTGACAGCTCCACAGCTTCCGAAAAGATGGCGCTGTTCTGTAACAGCCGAAATTCGGCGATTTTAAACCGGGCCGGGCAGTTTTTAAAGCACAGTCGGGATTTCAATGCTCATTTTCTGCAGGAAGATGTTTTTTTATTGCCGTTATCAAAACACCGAGGTCTTTCATACTGTCTATTTCCTCTTTGGAAAGCAATACTTCAAAATCATCGTCCTTTTTGAGAATCAACGGATATTCAAAATTCCGCTTATACTTTTTTTCAAATTCATCCCTGTGAAGGAACTCCATCGGAACTCCAACGGATGTACGGAACGATTTCCAGGATTCGAACTCGGAAAAGGGGCCATGGGTGAGTTTGCAAAGGCTGCAATTATACGTTTCGGGGCTGATAATCTTGTGACCGAGATCAATCAGTTCGCTGACGGGATTACCGTCTGTGTTATAGACAAAGACAAGTTTCATAGGAGAATCATTTTTCATGGTCGGCTTTTTTTTACAGTAACACTTCAACACGGAAAAAGTTCTCACAATTCATATCGATAATTACAACGGCACAAAATTCCTGATTTTTGGTTTTATGATACAAAGCCTGAAATGTCAGGGAGCTGTGGTTTCGATTTTTTCCGTTTTGTCAGAGCTTCAGGAATAAAGCCAGTCATCGGATATCTTGAAAAAAGCGGTCATGGATTTTCTCTACAGGTTATCCATGTTTATATTCCATAGTGACCTGCCGGAAAAAGATTATTCATCCCTGGTATCGTTTCAGCGAGGCCGTAATCCCGGATTCACGGCTGTTCCATTCTTTGTAGACAGGTTTTCTGTCTGGTAACGACCTGTTACATCCAATTATGTTCAAAACTAAAAAACTGGAGATCTGAAATTATGGGAATCACTATGCGAAAAAGAACGCTGGGTATGTTTCTTGCTTTTACATGTATTGTTGGAGTATCAGCTTATGCAGGGGATGTGCCAGGCAAGCAGAGCGAGGATATCAATCTTTCGGGCACAACCTGGAACGGAAGTGATTCCGATGGTGACCATTATACCTTGACATTCAAGAATGACGGCACAATTGTATACAAATCCCAGAAAGAAACAATTGAAAAGGGGGAATGGAAACAGTATCACAATGCCGTTTATTACGAAGCCAACAAAGGGTTCGTTCATGCCCTGGGGGAAATTGCCAACGGCAGGATAGAAGGAAAGTCATGGAACGTCAAGCAGAGTTCATGGTTCTGGAAACTGACAAAGGAGAACTGAATCTTTTTCTTTTTTTCTGAATATTTCATTCGGATCATATGTCTTGCACTAAGGCCTGTCAGCATTATGCACGTATAAATAATGAAAGCCCCGGAAATTCCGGGGCTTTCATATGAAAGTTGACATTTCCCTCAGGCCGGTAATCCTATTTTTTCAGGAAATCCAGCAATTCTTTCCGGAATGCCGTCGCATCCTCATATTTTCTCGACCCGTAGTTTTTATGGTTATGATCTGCCGACCATTCACAAAAAAACGATCTGGTCCCGATATTTCCGACATCATTTCCTTTTTCAAGCGCGATGTAGCGAAATGTTTCGTTTTTACGTACAAGGAACACGTGAAAAACCTGGGGCTCTTCAGCCGGAACAGGAAAAGAGATCAGAACGAGATCGGTATCGTCAATATGTTCAGGAGAGATTTTAATCCCTGAGGCATAGGTTTTGCCAAGCGGTTCTTCGATTATCTGCAGAAAAGGACCGGTATTGCCGGAGAAAAGGTCGTTGAACAGCAGGGTTCCTTTATCGGAAAAAAGAATGCCGGGAATAATTTCGTGTTGAAGAGCATAAATCAGCTCTTTCTGGTCAGGTGCTTTTGCCGGGGGGGCTTGAGTTGCCTGTGTCTGAGCCGCCAGGACTCTGAATGAAGTGGAAAAAGTGATTATGGTAATGAAAAGCAACAGGAGTGGTAACAGGACGTTTCTCCGTTCAGATCGGGAATAATTCATGATGGAGCGGTTTATTTGGTTTTTGATTCGATGTCAGGTAATTCTATAAGAACAAACAAATATATGAAAATATCAGCTTTACAGGTTTCCGGGAATCAGAAATGGTCGAACGGTTCATGGTCTTATCACCAGCTTCTAACGTTGATTTCAGCGTGACCTTGGAACATAATCATGACATATGAATAGTTTTTTCAGGATGTTCGGGACTTTACTGACAAGAATTCGTCAGTCGATATTCACCATACGACACTATAATCTTGCACCCTTGAAAAACGCCAGGAAAGAATGTTTTCAGAACGGTCCTGCCTCAGTACAAGTAACATCACTCCGGTCCTGTTGAAGATCTTCAATAAAACGGTCAATAGTATGCTTTCCTTCATGCCGCATTACTGTGTCGTGGGCCAGCATTCCTCCAAGACGGATATCCTCCGACGGCGCGAGGCTCCATTTTTTCATGATCCATTCTCCGGGTCTCTTGAAATAAACGGTATTCGACATGTGGTTTTTCCATGCAGGGTATCCGATTGCATCGAGACGCTGTTTCAGATAAACAGCATTTTTAAGGATCAGCTCGGACTGTTTTCTGTACCCGTCAATACCGGTTTTGTGTATCTGCCACCAGAACTTGAGAGGACTTAACGCCGATCGGGAGCAACTGATCGTCGGAACAGAATCATTCAGATAGGAAACGCGGATCGAGTTTTGTCTCGAAAGAATTTTGTTTGTCGTTATGAAAAGTCCAAGGGGCTCATCAAAACCGAAGAATTTATGGCCGCTTACGGCAATGGAATCAAAATGCCGGAGATGGTGACTGACCAGATGGGCATGTTCCGTAAAAGGCAGATATCCTCCGAAAAGCGCAGCATCGACATGGCGGTAGATTGCAACGGGTCGTACTTTTTCCAGCACATCAGCTATTGCATCCTGGTTGTCGATCCCTCCTTTGAAAGTTGTTCCAAGAGCTATAACGATCAGTGCAGGACGTTCGGGGTCAAGTGATTGTTCGAATGCATCGATCTCAATTTCACCTCTTACATTGGCCGGAATCTGTTTCATTTCAAGACCCTGGAGGTCACAAAGTCTTTTTACAGAGTAATGCGCATCTTCAGAAACATAGAGGAGAGGTTTGATTTCACTCTGTGAGCGAAGGGCGTTGACCCCGAAATAAATTCCATGGTTGTTGCCGTCTGTTCCACCATTGGTTACAATTCCCCACGCATTCTCAGGTGAAAAACCATATAACGGAGCAAAGAAATCGATGACCTCGTTTTCGAATTCGTGTGTATTCAGAGTATACAAACTCGGTTTGCGAGGGTCCCCTACATTGTTCATGGCCGTATCAGCGAGACCTGAAACGGCGTACCAGTGATAGAAATCAGCCAGATGGACATTCTGGTTGCAAGGGAAGCCGACGGCTGTATGTTTTTCTTTCACCATCTGCTGTGCAAAAGCGTTCAGGCGATTGATATCGAGATTGGGTAGGGTCATGATACTTCCTGGTCAATGCTAAAAGGGCTTATTAAACATGGGTTTATGCAGGATCACGAAAAGGCTGAAAACCGGGCGATGTGAGTGGACAGATTTATGATATCAGTACTTCAAGGAAACAATATCAACTGGTAATATAATACCAATGCCAGTAAAATGATGTTTCAATTGCAAGGTAAAGCAGTGTGATCCAAGGGAATCATATCAGTTGGTGAGATGATGGTGTCAGCTATGAGCGAAAAACTTACATCGTACCAAAGGATGATTACGACAGAACTTCTTTCATCGCTGATGCACCAGGTGCCGAAAAATTGTACCTTGAAGGGGAAACGCCAAAGACCATGGAGATTTTATTTCTTATCAACCAGCTTATCACACAGTTCAAATCAAATTCAGAATTTCAGTCGGTACCTGCGGTAAGGACAATAAACTGAAAAGAATGAATTGCCATAAATAGAGGTGCCTCCTTGTTTTCTTGACAGGAAAAATGGATATCTTTTCCCGGCTGTTTCTCAGAAGTGCCTGATAGCTGCAAGCACGATGCCCTGTATGCGAAAATCAGTATCCGGAGTTATTGCTATAGGACGGTAACGGCTGTTTTCAGGATAAAGCGAGACGATCCCGTCATTGCTGATTTGCAGTGTCTTTACAGTTACCTCCCCATTGACGCTTGCAATCACCACCTGTCCGTTTTTAGCTGTTTCTCTTTCTTCGACAAGGAGAATGTCCCCCTTCATAATGCCGATTCCAATCATACTGTCACCGTTTACCCTGAGTGCATAAATGTTTTTTTTGTTCTGTGCCCAGGAGGCAGGCATATCGAGGTACTCTTCGATTTCGCTTGATGCCGGATCAGGAACACCGGCAGGAACAGCAGAACTGAAAAACGGTACTTTCAGTATTCCTTCAGCAACTTCTCGGTCATTCAGACTGAACAGGAGCATCTGCTTTTCAAGGGCAGCAACACGGGCATCGATACTTGTGTCCATCTGTCTGTTTTTTTGATCGGAGAGAAGCATGATGCCTTTACCGGAAAGCAACCATTCAGAATTGACGGGAAATTCATGGCAGACGGCCATCAGAACGGCTGCACTTGTTCCCCCTTTGCCATGCTCGATTTCGGATACCCTGTTGGCGGAAATGCCGATTTTACTGCCGAACTCTTCCTGGCGAAGTTTGAAATGTTTACGCACCTTCCTGATGCGATCCCCGAGAGAATGAATGGTTTCCATTGCAATTCAGACCTTTTTAATGTAGTCCCCGGACGAATATCGGAAAATCGGTAATTATTTAAATAATAAGCACTATTATCCGATATTGCAAATAGAGTGTGTTGAAAACCTTTTTCTTCCTGAAGCGGAGAAGTCGTGATCTGCATCTTTTCCTTTTTTAAAGCAATATTTGTACCTTGAAATGATGACCGCGTTGGACCTGATCGCTGAGTAAGGCTTTGCAAATGCGGATGCCCCTTTTACAACCGCCTTGCATTTCTTTCCGGATTATACCGGCATATCATTATTTTAAATCAGCATTCTGTCTGATCAATTCCTCGGGAAAAGGCAGCCGGCTGTTCATTAAGAACCGCTTTATGAAGGGTTTGCACAGGCCTTTCCAATGATAATGTTTTATCTATGTCAACAGATATCTCCATCCTGCTTGCTGAACAGATTAGAGAACGAGCAAAAAAAATCTTTCCGGAAATAGTGGCAGTGAGACGTGATATCCATGCACATCCGGAGCTTTCATACGAAGAATTCAGGACTACAGCCCTTATTTCCGATTACCTTCAACGTATTGGAATAACACCCGAACCACCGATTCTCGAGACAGGTGTTGTCGCACTTGTGCAAGGAGGCAAAACCATTTCCGGTAAAAGAACTCTTATTGCATTGCGGGCCGATATCGATGCCCTGCCTTTAAACGAGGAAAACAGACATGGCTTTTGTTCACAGGAGGACGGGAAAATGCATGCGTGCGGTCATGATATGCATACGGCAATGCTTCTTGGTACAGCGAAAATTCTTTCGGAAATGAAAGATGAACTGCAGGGCGATGTTCTTCTGATTTTTCAGCCAGCTGAAGAAAAAGCACCCGGAGGAGCAAAACCTTTGCTGGATGCCGGTCTTTTCCAGCGATTCAAACCGATGGCAGTATTGGGGCAGCATTGCTTTTCCACTGTTGAAGCAGGAAAAGCCGCCTTTTGCAAGGGACCCTTCATGGCTGCTGCCGATGAACTGTATATAACGGTAACAGGTATGGGCGGGCATGCTTCCGCGCCTCATAAAGCCGCAGACCCTGTGCTCGCTTCAGCTCACATCATCACGGCACTGCAGCATCTTGTCAGCCGGGTTGTTCATCCTCACGAACCTGCAGTTGTATCGATAGCCTCCATACATGGCGGAAATGCGCCGAATGTCATTCCGCGCCAGGTGAACATGACCGGTACGATGAGGACCATGAACGAAGAGGTTCGTTTTCTGCTCCATGAAAAATTGGAACATACGGTCAAGCATGTTGCAACCGGATTGGGAGTGGAAGCATCAGTAAAGATAGTGAGCGGTTATCCGGTACTGAACAACAATCACGCTGTTACCGAACTGGCTATGTCTCTGTGCGGTGAATATCTCGGTACCGAAAATGTGCAGCAATGTGAACCAATCATGACTGCCGAAGATTTTGCCTACTATCTCCAGCTATGTCCGGGAACCTTCTGGCAGATCGGAACCGGAACTGTCAGTCAGGGAAAGGATAATTACCTTCATTCTCCGACATTCGATCCTGAAGAAAGTGCCCTGCTTGGAGGATGCGGGCTGCTTGCCTATATGGCCTTCAGATTTCTTGAACAGGCCGGTTAGCGCATCTGAAACGGCGGCCTCGATATCGTTTCCGGGACAGCCGTTTTTCATATTGACATTCTGTTTTCTGCGCGCCGTTTATCCTCATTAACGGCGATGACCACCACTACCATGTCCTGATGGTGGACCAAAAGAACCCGCTCCCGGTCCGCCATGTCCTCCAGGTCCACCCTGCCATGGACCAGGTCCGTCTTTAGGTCGCCAGCCACCGGGACCCGGTCCCGAAGGGTGGCCCGGATACCCCATTCCTTCTTTGGGGCCAGGATTACGATCCCGGTCACGGGGCTGATTGAAACGAACCCTGTCACGTTCGAAGGTGTTGTTCCAGTACCCGCGGTCATGTCTGCCATATTCCAGGTCACGGGACCTTCTTATATCATGCCAGCGGTGCATTCTGATCCTGTAGGGCAGGTCATTATCCCTGATGAAAACCCAGGGACCATAGTAAAATTGTGAGTAATACCAGATACCCTCCCAGAAAAGGAAATAGGAATTATCTGAAAAAATCATGTCATATGGGCCGCCATATGATGCATAAAAGCCGTAATCATCGAGATAGATAAAATCCGGGCGGGAGTCGATCACAAACTCCGGAGTTGCGCTTCCCCCGTAAGCAACGAGCACATCTTCTCGTGCATAAACATCGGCAGGGCTCGATCCTGAAAGCAATCCTGCGATTGCGCATACTGTCAGAATATGCTTTTTCATAGCTGTTCATTTAATTTGGATCTACTTATATTTTACAATACCTATGCTGATGCCTGTACCTCTATCTAATATTGTTCGACGCTTTAACAATTAATTTCCTGCTTGAACACTTCTATCCGGTTATTAGTGCTGGAGTTTTATGTATAATATCCCCTCTTTTATTTACATTTGTGATTTTGCTCGGCAAAGCGTAGTAACAGTGCCTGTAAATAATTCTGAAACAAAGATTTATATAGTTGAAAGAAGAGAAAGTCTCATCGCAGTATATGTTGCAGCTGGATGCTTTGCGGGCATTTGCTGTCGGAGCTGTAATTGTTCATCATTTCGTCCCCGGCGCTCTGGAGGGAGGAGGATATATTGGCGTCAAGCTGTTCTTTTGTATAAGCGGATTTTTAATAACCGGTATTCTGTTGAAAGCACGGAACGACGCCGACGAAAATAAATTCACGAAAAAAGAACTGTTATGGAAATTTTACGTTCGTAGATTCCTGCGAATATTTCCATTGTATTACCTCGTTATCGGTGTAACGTTTGCAATCAATCTCGATCCTGTCCGAAAAATTCTTGTCTGGCTTCTGTCTTACACCCTGAATATCCATATGGCTGCTCAAGGCTGGTATGAGCTTTATTTTTCACACTTCTGGAGCCTCGCTGTCGAAGAGCAGTTCTATATTTTCTGGCCCTGGATTATACTGTTTCTCAAGCGGGAGTGGTTGTTCCCGGCAATAATCTCGATCATCTTTGTCGGGCCTCTCTATCGTTTGTCATATGTGGTTTCGCATTATGAAAACATGACGGCACTTTCAACATACATTTCAACATTTTCGTCACTTGATCATTTGGGTTTTGGTTCTTTACTGGCTTTACTGGTGTCGAAAAAAAATAAGAGTGTATTGTCTGAATATTCGTATTTGTTTTTTTTGTTTTCAACGGTTCTCTATTTCGGGATCACAAATTATTTGAATAACGATGTCAATCTTGTTTTGACAGACAGCGTTACCGCAATCATTTTTTGTTGTATAATTTATTGGATGAGCCGGAGGGTTGATAAGCCATTGGCGTATATTCTTGAATGGAAACCATTGCTTTATTTGGGAAGAATCAGCTATGGCTTATACGTATATCACCCGTTTATGCCTTTCCTGGCAATATGGCTTCTTCTGAAGTTTGGAATACATGCGGAATTGTATTCATTTCCGGTAGTGAGTCTCGCTTTGGTTTTAACTTTAATGATATCATCAGTATCGTGGCATTTTTTTGAAAAGCCGATTAACGATCTGAAGAAATATTTCGTATAAGTAAAACCATTATTATGTCGTTCCTGCCGGATTACAAACCGATTTTATTCAGGCTCGATTGCAGTATTCTGGTGGTCTCGAGATACTCTTCGGCGATTTCCCTTGCACATTTCGAGTGATGCCGGGGGTTGCTCAGGATGTTGTCGAAAGCCGAAACGGCTTCTTCAATATCGTTCACGGCAAATAAACCGTTTCCACAGGGCAGGTGTCTGCTGAAACCTGTTTCCTGCATGACCACGGGTCTTCCAAGAGCGAGGTAGACGGCACTGCGGTCGCTGAACCAGCCTGAATATGTAGTAACGTAACAGTGTTTGCAGACACTGAACTCTCCGGCTGAAGCGATCACATAGTCGATGAAGGAGTCGAGCGATATGGTGACCTGATGGGGATTTCGAAGATGCCACCCATATCCGGACAATTGATCTTCAGGTACATTTTTACCGGCCACGGCAAGTTCAAGCCTGGCTTTTGTGAACCTGGGCAGTTCCATGAATTTCGGAAATTCGATATCCTTGTTGCCGTACTGTTTGCCCTCGAACTCAACCATATCGAATGACTGCCAGTTCATGATGGAAGTGAACATTCCGTCTGCAGGAAGGGGCTGAGGCTGGTACAAGGCTGTATCTACAGGGTGATAGAGCGTAAGCCATTCTATACCTGCCGTCGGGATTGTGCATTCCGGAGTGCCGATATTTTTTCCATTTGAAAAGTAGAAATCATATTCACGAAGAAATTTCCCTTCACGCTTTTTCATTTCCATTTTCATCTGTACGAATCCCGGATCTCCATCGATAAAGATTTTGATGCATGTTTTTTCTGCTTCCTGCAGCCATGCACCGTGAGTCCCCATATCGATAAAGAGATCGGCAGACCGGAAAATATCTTCAATTTCATTTTTCCCGAGACCATGATAATTTCCATCGTAATCGACGAAGCAGATCCTCTTCTGCATGTCGATGCTTGCAAGTACGTTCCTGACGACATTTAGTCCGTAAGAGGCATCGTTGGTCATTATCTGCTGCTCGGGATCGAAACACTCTCCCCAGTAAAGCGCCTTTTCAACAAAGAATACCTCGTGACCAAGGCGCTGCAATCCGGTCAGGTACTGCAGAACCCAGGACATTGCTGCACCGAGTGGGTAACGGACCATCCAGGACCCGACGATAATTCTTGCCATAACTGATGAAATCTATTTCAGCTTTAAATGATTTTCTCAATGAATGAAAAAAGGTTGATGAGAACGTGCTATTCTCTGATGCTTGAAAAGATCATGCCAAGAACCTCGGCTTGGTCATCACTTGTCAATTTCGGCCACAGCGGCAGTCTCAACAGTCTTTCACTGAGATTTTCCGTATATGTCATTTTTCCATGTACTCTCCCATATTTTCTGCCGGCAGGGGAGTTGTGCAGAGGAATGTAATGAAAAACGGTTCCTATCCCTTTTTCCTTGCATTTTGCGAGGATTCCGTTCCTTTGTTCGGGTGATTCCAGCAAGATATAATACAGGTGTGCGTTATGACTGCAGCCATCCGGAATGACAGGACGTGAGATGATCCCTTTTGCTTCGAGTTCAGCCAGAGACCTGTGGTATTCGTTCCAGATGTCGATTCTCCGGGCAGTTATGCTTTCGGCATATTCCAGCTGGGCATAGAGGCACGCCGCGATTATTTCGCTTGGCAGGAATGAGGAGCCTATGTCCATCCATGTATATTTATCCACATGGCCGCGAAAAAACTGGCTTCTGTTGGTGCCTTTTTCCCTGACGATCTCCGATCGTTCGATATATCTCGGATCGTTTACAATTACAGCCCCTCCCTCGCCGGATGTGATGTTTTTGGTTTCATGGAAACTCAAAGCTCCGAAATTGCCTATGGTTCCAAGGGCTTTTCCTTTGTAGGTGGACATGATGCCCTGTGCTGCATCTTCAATAACCAGCAGGTTGTGGCGTGAGGCTATATCCATGATCGTATCCATTTCACAGGCAACCCCGGCATAATGAACAGGCACGATTGCCCTGGTTCGGGGAGTGATTGCCGCTTCGATCAGATTTTCGTCGATATTGAGCGTGTCAGGGCGAATGTCGACAAAAACCGGAACGCCTCCGCGCAGAACAAAAGCATTTGCCGTAGAAACAAACGTATAGGATGGCATGATCACCTCGTCACCGGGTTGAACATCCGCGAGAATGGCGGTCATTTCGAGAGCTCCGGTACAAGAGTGGGTCAGCAGGGCTTTCGGGCAGCCTATATGCTGCTCTATCCAGTTCTGACAGTTTTTTGTGAAATATCCGTCACCGGCGGTCTGTCCTGAAAGCAGAGCCTCGGTTATGTATTCTATCTCTTTGCCGGCCAGGAATGGCTTGTTGAATGGGATCATGTTTTCTTCTTTAACGTCTGATATCAGAGGGATCAAGTTTTCTTAAAATTTTTCCTGGATTGCCTGCAACAACCGAATATTCGGGAATAACTCCGGATACAACGGATTTGCAGCCTATGATTGAGCCCCTGCCTATAGAAGTGCCCGGCAGTACGAGAGCTCCGAATCCAATCCAGACATTATCTTCGATGGTAACCGGAGCAGCTTCCGAAAAAGGCATCTGGCGTTCCGGAGATCGCGAAATGTTTTCAAGAAGAGCCCGCCGGGCATGGAGAGGGAGGTTATTTCCCATGTAATTATCGGTGATGATCGCGCCCCATGAGGACATGAAATAATCTCCTATCGTGATCTTTTCAGTGCATATCATCATCGTCCCCTGAACAATGGCATATCTGCCTACACTGATCCGGCTTTTTCCTGTCGTGACAAAGGTTGCCTGATCGTAACATCCGCTTGCGTCTCCAAGGACCATCGCATCGTTCGAATCGCTGAAAAACATGTCGAACTCATAGGAGGATGCTATATAAACGTTATCGCCCAGATGTACATTCGAGGGAATGAGACCATCGAACCAGTCGTAGGGGATTTTACGGCCTCCCGAACCGGTTGGCTCAACTGACTGTGCAAGGTTTTCTTTCATGACACTGACTTTGCCGGATTACCAGAGAACCGTGCACCAGCCGGCACGTCGCTAACGACCACAGAACCGGGTTCAATTAAAGCACCTTTGCCGATTCTCACCCCCTTGAGTATGGTTGCATTGAATCCGATCCATACATCATCCTCGATAATGACTTCTGCCGAGCCGATCACGGGACGGTTGGCACGGTTGCCTGTGGGAGAGAGCGCAAGGATATCTTCCATTCTTTTCAGAGGATCGAGAGGATGGAAATCCGAATCGACTATTGTCGTTCCGACAGCAATGAACACCCTCGAACCTATGGATATTCTCTTTGCCGATACAAGAGCGGCGTTTGACAGATAACTGTAATCTCCGATTTCAATAAAACCGTTCGTTTCTGTAGCGAGCGATGACCGCCACAAGGTAACATTGGTGCCGACGACAAGCGCAGGGTTTAAAAGAGAATGAAACTCCCTGAATGAATTGGATGAATCGATCATGGTATTTGATCCTGCAACGATATTGAGCGGGATCGATCCTTTGAACCAGTCTCCTTCATAGGTCGCTCCGGGACAGAGCGGGTATAAATGTTCCATATTTTCTCGTTGAGCACTCGTTTTCAGATGGCTTTGAGCATGTCTCCCAATACTTTCCGGTGATCGAAAAAAGACTCGGCGATTTCCCTGGCGCTTTTTGAATGATGTTTCCAGTCTGCCGATATTTCCCTGACGGCGTCAAGCGCTTCGGATTTATTGACGAATGAAAACAGGCCGTTTCCTGCAGGATAATATCGTGACCAGCATGTGTCCTGGGTAATGACCGGCCTTCCTGCAGCGAGGTAACAGGCGGACCTTCCGGAAAACCACCCGGTGTTCGCCTTGACGTACGTTTCTTTTGCTACCGAAATTTCTGCTTTTGAATCGTTGATAAACGACTGGTACCGTTGATGATTTCCAATGACAACGTCAGGCAGAACGATCTGCCATCCGGCCTTTGTAAGCCTGGAATGGTCATCTTCGCACAGTTTGTTTACCGCCATGGTGAAAGTTTCCCGTTGCGCATCTGCCGGAACATCAAGTATGATCGGAAAGGTCAGATTTTTCTGGCCCCATTCCCGGCCATCATATTCGAGCGGTTTGCCGGCATTCCAGTTCATGACGGTTGTGTAAGGCTTTTTCCCGTCGCCTGATTCTTTTATTGGCCAGTAATCAAGACACACCGGTTGCCTCGTTACAATCCATGAAAAAGGTGATGTCGGAACAAGACAATCAGGGCTATTGATATTTTCCCCGAAGGAGAAATGATGTGTATACAACGATGCGTTTTCAAGTGATTCCTGCTTTGTATGGATCTGGATCTGGGTGAACATCGGATCGGAATCCAGCAGAATTCTGACAGGTATCCGAAGATACTCATCCCGCATGACATTTGCCCACGACACATTGATCAGTATATCTGCTTTCCGGCAGATCGTTATGTATTCCTCCTCCGATTTCCCATAAATATTTTTTGTCACTTCATCCCGGTAAATCCACCGGTCTCCAACCCCGAATTCCTCCATTATGGTTTTAAGCCGCTGAATTGTCGAATAGCTGTCATCACCCGTGGAACAGCAAACGGGGTAGCACATCGTGTCTTCAAGGTAATACACGTCATGTCCCATTTCAAGAAAGCCCAGAAGGTACTGTATGTAATCCCATACAATGCCTCCTGAATGAAGCAGTCCGATGTATCCTCCCACTAAAACAGTCAGCTTTTCAGAACGCATTTTCTACGGTTGTATCATTTGAAGTGATAAAAATTCCGTTTACCTGCCGGCATCCGGTATTTTGCTTCCGGGAGATCAGTTCAGGAATCATGGTTTCACGATTTGCGGTGCAGACTTTCCGGAATATCAGAGCAGATGGCTGTGATATTTCCGTTTTCAATCCTCAACAGGAGGTCGCAATCCTCGAGAGTTGTCAGCCTGTGAGCGATCATAAGGGTCGTGCGGTTGTTCATGAGCCGTTTCATGGCATCGATTATTTCTGATTCTGTACTGATATCGACAGAGCTTGTCGGTTCGTCGAGAATCAGGATCGGCGCATTTTTAAGAAAAGCTCTCGCAAGTGATATTCTCTGACGCTCGCCTCCCGAAAGCCGCATTCCACGTTCTCCTACCAGCGTGTTGTACCCGTCGGGAAAAGAAGAAATGAAGTCATGTGCATTGGCCGATCTGGCCGCATCGATGATCTCCTGCTGGGTTGCATCGACTTTTCCGTAGGCGATATTTTCAGCGATCGTTGTCGAAAACAGCAGCGGTTCCTGCAGTACGATGCTGAACTGCCGGAGAAGGTCTTCGTGTTTATACTCTTTTATATCATGTCCGTCAAGAAGGATTTTCCCTGACGATGGATCGTAAAATCTGGTCAACAGGTTGATCATGGTGGTTTTGCCGGACCCTGTCCTGCCTGCGATACCTACCTTGCTTCCGGCCGGTATCGAAAAGGAGATATCGCTGATAACCTGCTGCTCCGGGGTGTAACCGAACGAAACATGCGAAAATTCTATGTTTCCCAGCGCTTTTTTCAACGGCCTGGCATCAATCCTGTCCTTGATTTCGGGATCCATATCCAGCAGCTGCAAAGCCCTGCCAGCACTGGAGAGTCCGTTTTGCAGCGTGGCAATCTGTTTACCGATTGATTCGAGGGGTTTGTAGAGTTCCACAAGGTAGGTCATGACCAGCAGAAGGTTGCCCAGGGTCAACTGCCCGGACAACACATGCTGTCCGCCGATAAACAGGACCAGAGCGGTTCCAAGGGCCATTGCACAGGCAACGATGAGAGAAAAGGCGCTTTCAATGAAAACTACTT
Source organism: Chlorobiaceae bacterium (assembly GCA_013334225.1). Lineage (GTDB taxonomy): Bacteria > Bacteroidota > Chlorobiia > Chlorobiales > Chlorobiaceae > Chlorobium. The sequence continues at coordinate 9,741 of JAAXXY010000034.1, read as the reverse complement.
TCAGATTGGCGTTTACCCCCTGGGATGCGAGTTTCCTGAACCTTTTGTGCTCCCGTTTTTCCTGTCCGAAAGCTTTCACCACCCTCAGGGAAGTAAGTCCTTCCTGCAGAGCGGACAACGCGGATGTTTCGAGTGATTTGACCGTATCCCACTGATTCCGCAGCTTGTTTTTGAAAAACCGGGTGGAAAAGTAAATGATCGGTGAAACCGTCAGTGCAACGAGGGCCAGCTGCCAGTCGATCAGGAACGTCACCCAGAGCATTCCGGCAAAGGTGAATGCCGCTTTTATAAATGGAGAAATACCGTATATGAGGACCCACTGAATGTTGGGAGCATCCCATTGAATGCGGTAGATGGCATCGGAAGTTCCCTGGGAATCGTGGTATGCAAGAGAAAGGCGCTGTGCATGATACAGAAGGTTCGAGCGGAAATCGAGCGACAGTTTTTCTCCTGTGTAGGACTGCAGCAGCCAGCTGCCGAACCCGTGAAGCTGCATTACAATGGCAATGAGTACAACCGAAACTGTCGCGATTAAAAGGAGCGTGCCTTTCGATGAACCCAATGCTGATGGAAGAAGTGCGTTCATGAAATCAGGAAGCGCAAGGTTGTTGATGACGGAGTCAACGACGATTTTAAGGGGAAGCGGAGTCAGCAGGGCAAGCGGAGCTGCAAGCAGATCCACAATGCATATGAGGCTTATCAGTAACCAGTAGGGACGCGCAAACAGAAAAAGTCTTTTTAAAATCTGTCTGTCTGAATACTGTACTTCATCCATTGCTGGCCAGAGATTTCAGGTTTTCCATGCTTTTCAACACAAATGCCGATGCTATGGCGCCGTCGAGGAGCGTTCTGAAACATACGGACAATGCCACACAACCCAGCAGCAGACCCGCAATCCAGGCATGCGCGGAAAGAGCGAAACATGACAGAACCGCAAAAAACAGCGTGAACACGAGTGCGATTTTCGAGAATGAAGGTGTCAAGCGGAATCGAAGGTACTGTTTTCCGGCACCATGCTCTTCAACAGCCATCACTATTTTTACGGAGCCAAATAACCCTCCCCTGACGTCAAGATCCCATTCATCATAGTCATTTCCTCTTCTGCATGGGACATGATCGTTTTTCAGCGATTGTTCGAGTTTCTCAAGCCAGAGTACGCTGTCTTTCCAGTGCTCGCTCCAGATTCTGATTGTTCTTCCTTTCGGTATTTTATAGCCAGCAAACGTATGGTAACGCCATGGGGTCAAACCGTGCTGCAACCTGCCGACCAGACGGGCGAGAGGCTGAATGAAATGAAATAATGCGGTAAGCAGGAATTTTTTATGACGTTCAGGGTCGATAAACGGTTTTTTCCTTAAAAACGCCTTCCGGGTGCTTCTTATAGATTGTACAACACTTATGCCCAGAGCCACTGCAAGCAGAGGGAGGGCAAGCAGCAGGGGAGCCCAGAATACTCCTGCAATGGAAAGCAGAGAGAGAAATCCCATGAGAACGAACCACTCGGGCATCAGAGGAAGTGATGTCAGTGTGCCGGGTGCCGGTTCATAAAGGGACTGGAAACAGGCGCTTCCCCAGGTCCCCTGATACACACGCCATTTCTGTGAGAGCAGCGCAACAGTATGGCCTTTGCCGTACAGGCGTCCCGGCCAGCTCATATAGCCGGCGGCATTATATTTTTCAGGCCATTTTTCTTCGAGAAGCGCTTCAGCTTTTCCATATCCTTTCTGGTGTCTCCAGTACGTTTTAGCCGAATTTCTTCTGTGGTGCCAGACTATCGCTGCCGGACTGAAACCGATCTTCCATCCTTTTTCCATAAGGCGCCAGCAGACATCCACATCATCACCGGCAACCCGGTATTTCGGGTCGAACCCTCCGATTGCCAGAAGGGCGGATTTCCGGAAAGCCATGTTGCAGCCCGGAACATGCTCGGCTTCTGTATCGGAGAGCAGGACATGTACAGGTCCACCGGGAGCATGTGCTATGCATTCGGCTACAAAACCGTCGTCGAGCGGCGGCAGATTGGGGCCGCCGATACAGACATAATCGGAAGTCATGAATGCATGAGCAAGATAGGTAAGCCAGTTAGGGTCAGGATAGGCATCGTCGTCGGTATAGACGATCAATTCGCTCTCGGCGGCATTGCACCCGGTATTTCTTGCATTGCTCAGGCCGCGGTTTTCCGTCGTTATGAGCCGGACATTGTACTCTTTTGCGATGTCGGGGGTTTTGTCGGTCGAGCCGTCATTGACCACGATAACCTCGAAATCGGGATACTGAACTTTTTTGAGAGCTTCCAGTGTATCTCTCATAGTCCTTGAACCATTGAAGATGCAGATGATGACCGTTATTTTAGGCCATTGCATTGCTTTTGGGAAAGGGATTCCGGAATAAGCCGCCTGAAGGGAGTGCAATGCTTTTTTTGGTTTTCTCTCCCGGGTAGTGATTCCGAAATCCCAGTCTTCGATATCATGGCCTCCCCTGTACCACTCGTCGGTCCAGGCGAAAATAAAAGACCCTGAACATCCGGTGGCAAATGCCGTTCTTACCTGCCAGTCGAGAACATCCGCCTGTTTTTCTTCTCCATTGCGCATACTGTCGAGCCCTATTTCAGCCATAACCAGTGGAAGATCATCGGCAATATTCTGTAAACGGTACAAATACGCTTTCAGTTTTTCTTCCGTTTCGAGATAGACATTGAAACAGATCAGATCGAGAAAAGGGAGCTGAAGATATTCCGTAGTGGGAAAGTTGACATAGGTTACCAGGCCATCAGGATCGACGGTTTTGACAATGGAATAGAGTTCAAAGAGAAATTTCTCCACTTTTTCCCTGCCATGCCAGCGGACGATTGAGGAGGGTATTTCGTTGCCGATAGCATAAAACAGTATCGCAGGGTGCCTGTCTATGGATTCAACCGCCGCTTTTACTCTTTGTTTGATATCACTGACGCGTTTCGGGTCGTCAAGAAATGTGATATGCTGTTCCCAGGGAATTCCTGCCATGACTCGCAGGTTGTGCTGCAATGCGAGATCGAGAAGCCAGCGGGGCGGAACGGTATAGACACGGACGGCATTGAATCCGCATGCTTCCATAAGAGCGAAATCCTGACGGACTTTCTCGACTTCGGGAAATTGCATTCCGTTTTCGTCAGGCCGGAACGTTCCGTAAGTAACACCTTTGATCCAGAACTGGCTGTCTCCCACATAAATAAATTTTCCATGAACTCGCGGTCTCTCATTCCGGGATGAAACAGCTGGACTGAACATAAGGCGTTTTAAAAAAAGTATGGAATTTCGTTTTGTAATATTTCCTGGTCTGAAGATGTCAGATGCCGGTCTGATGTTTATTGTGCCAGTTCCAGGCAGTACCGATTATGGTTTCAAGATCTGAGAACTCCGGTTTCCAGCCTAAAATATCGAAAGCTTTCGATGCATCCGCAACAAGAACCGGCGGATCACCGGCCCTTCGGGGAGTTTCCCTGTATGGAACGGATCTGCCGGTAATTTTTTCAGCCGTCGAGATAACCTCCCTCACAGAATAGCCTATTCCTGTTCCAAGATTCAGTTCCGTTGTCCCTCCATAGGAAAACAGCCTTTCCATGGCAATGACATGTGCTTTTGCGAGGTCGGTGACATGAATATAATCCCGTACCGCAGTGCCGTCCGGTGTAGGATAATCAGTTCCATATATATCGATTGCCGGTCTCTTTCCTGAAGCCGCATCGAGCACGAGGGGGATCAGATGAGTTTCGGGTACATGGCACTCGCCGATTTCTCCCTCCGGATCAGCCCCGGCGGCATTGAAATACCTGAGCATGCATGCATGCATGTCATAAGCAGGTTCGTACCATTTGAGAATCCGCTCGATCATCATTTTCGATTCTCCATACGGATTTATCGGCTTCTGTTCATGATCTTCCGTTATCGGGACCTGATTCGGGATGCCGTAGGTTGCGCACGTGGAAGAGAACACGATATGCCTGATATCTGCTTCAAGCATACAGTTCAGGAGATTCAGGGTGTTCGATACGTTATTGGTGAAATATTTCGCCGGGTCCGTCACGGACTCTCCCACATAGGCATAAGCGGCAAAATGCATGACGGCCTTGATGCCGTAGCGTTTCAGGGTTTGCTGAAGTAAAACCTTGTCCGACAGATCTCCTTCAACAAATGGCCCCCAGCGGACAGCCCAGCGGTTTCCATATACCATGTTATCAAATGCAACAGGCGTATATCCTGCACACGCAAGAGCCTTACAGGCATGGCTGCCGATATATCCAGCTCCGCCCGTAACCAGTATCGTATTGTTCATAGATAAATTTCAAAAAAGAGGCGAGGAGTAAAGAAAGATCGATAAACAGAAAAGGAATGAAGTTCAGACCTTGGCCCGGATAAAATTTTTGAAAAATATATGTCTTCAACTATTCATAGGTATAGTATTCCTCTTCTCCTTTCTGCAGGACCTGATCGAAATATTCAACCGTTTTTATCAAGCCTTCATGCAGGGTTACTTTTGGTTCCCAGCCAAGGAGTTTTTTCGCACGCTCAATGTCAGGTTGACGCTGTTTCGGGTCATCGGAAGGAAGATGCTCGAATTTCAGGATGGACCTTGAATTGACAAGATCAATGATTTCCTCTGCAAGTTCGAGTATGGTGAACTCATTTGGATTGCCAAGATTGATTGGCCCGGTAACCGAGTCGTCTGCGGCCATGAACCTTGTGAACGCTTCGATAAGGTCATCGACATAACAGAAAGACCTGGTTTGACAACCATCTCCATATATCGTGATCGGTTTGTTCTGGAGGGCCTGAAGGATAAAATTTGAAACTACCCGGCCGTCATGAGGCTGCATTCTTGGACCATAGGTATTGAAAATACGACCTACCCTTATAGGTACGTTGTGAAGCCGGTTGTATTCGAAGAAAAGTGTTTCGGCACATCGTTTTCCTTCGTCATAACATGCCCTGATACCGATAGGATTGACATGCCCCCAGTATTCTTCATGCTGCGGGTGAACAAGGGGGTCGCCGTAAACTTCGCTTGTAGATGCATGGAAAACCTTCGCTCTGACCCTTTTTGCCATGCCAAGAACGTTTATCGATCCAAGTACACTGGTTTTTATGGTATGAACAGGGTCGTACTGATAATGGACTGGAGATGCAGGACATGCAAGGTTGTATATTTCATCAACCTGGAAAAAAACCGGGTTGGTTATATCATGATGAATAATTTCAAAAGAAGGGTCGTTTCGCAAATGAAAAACGTTCGCTTTTGAGCCGGTATAAAAATTATCAAGACAAATTACTTCATTATTTTCCTGCAGCAGACGCTCGCAAAGATGGGAGCCTAAAAAACCTGCGCCACCGGTCACAAGGACACGCTTGAAAGGAGTTAACGACATATGAACTTATAAGTTGAATAATTTGTCTTTTATCGATATGAAATATACCACTTTAATACAGTATTGTTAAAAAATAGTTACAGAATATACTTTTTATTGCATTAATAAATTATTCCATCATTACTGGTCGAACTGTTGCGATCTTTTTCATCATAAACTGAAATTTAGTACGTGCAATTTACATATATGTTCATAACATGAAATGACAGGATAAGTTCAAGTAAATATTACGAATAATAATTATCCTTTAATGACTGCAAGCGGTTTCAGCCGGGCGATTTTTTTTGCGATACCGCTTTCTCCTATAACCTGCACAACATCATCGACATTTTTATAGGCAGAAGGAGCTTCTTCTGAAATTCCTTCCCTCGAGCCGGCATTGACGACAATCCCTTTGGCTGAAAGCTCTTCAAGCAGAACAGCAATATTTGTGTTTTTCCGGGCCTTTGTGCGTGACATGGTTCTCCCGGCACCGTGGCAACTCGATCCGAAGCTGATATTCATGGCATCCTGAAGGCCTGAAAGAAGGTATGAACCGGTTCCCATACTGCCAGGAATAAGGACTGGCTGGCCGGGAAAGGCCCTTGTGGCCCCTTTGCGGTGCACGATGAGTTTTCTGTGCATCCCGTCCACTTCATACGTTTCGAGTTTCGCAATGTTGTGGGCCACATCATAGACAAGCGACAGTGTTTCACTGTTTCCGAAGATTTCTTTCCAGGCTTCCCTGATCTCCCATGTAACAACCTGTCTGTTCGCCCATGCAAAATTAGCAGCGGCCGACATCGCTTTAAGGTATTCCCGGCCTTCAGAAGAGTTGAATGGAACACAGGCAAGCTCACGGTCCGGAAGCGATATGCCGTAACGCACCATTGCCTTGTTCATATTCCTGATGGCGTCGGTTGCAACCTGGTGGCCCAGGCCCCTTGATCCTGTGTGCACCATCACGCATACCTGATGTTTTTGCAGACCGAGCCTCTCTGCTTCCAGGTCGTCATAGATGGCCGAGATATATTCAACTTCAACAAAATGATTGCCGGCGCCGAGGGTGCCAAGCTGGTCATGCCCGCGAGCTTTTGCCTGGACAGAAACGCATGAAGCATCGGCACTTTCAAGCTGTCCTCCGGATTCTGTTTTTTCAAGGTCTTCCTGTTCCCCATAACCGAGTGCAACCATCCGTTTCGCACCGTCATTGAGGACTTCATCGAGGGCTTTTGCTTTCATGTCGAACGTACCACCTTTTCCCACTCCCGAAGGTACTTTCGAGAAAATGGTTTTTCCGATCGCGGACAGGTGTTTTACGACATCGTCTTTTGTGAGCGACGAGCGGAGGAGCCTGACACCGCAGTTGATATCGTAACCTATCCCTCCCGGAGATATAATTCCGGTATCGAGATCGAAAGCAGCCACACCTCCAACAGGAAATCCGTACCCCTCGTGGACATCGGGCATCGCAAGCGCGTATCTGACAATTCCCGGAAGGGTTGATACATTGACGAGCTGTTCGAGGGACCTGTCCTGCAGGATTTGATCGAGCATTTTTTCAGAAGCATAAACCCTTGCGGGAACAAGCATGTCATGCCGCCAGGTCTGCGGGATTTCCCAGAGGAACGGGGATAACTGTTTCAATGCGTTTCGTGGAATCATGTCCGTGCTCTATAAATCAAAAACAATGGTTGTTTCCCATTTTCCGCCTGTATTCATTTTTACATCTGCCTCATGGTAAGTTGCAGCCTTGATATCTCTGCGGAGCGAAAAATAGGGGATTCCACAGAGAACTGCGGAAATTTCGTTTACTGTGAGTTTTTCAAGAGTGATATCGAGGTAAGCCGTTTTTTCTGTAAGCGTCTGCAGAAGGGCCTCATTAAGAAAGTCTATCAGAAGCGATGTCGGATCATCAGCCTGAAGAGACATGCGACATGTTTTTTTATCACATCGCTCCATCAGTTCCGGACCAAGGAGTTCCGTCATTGCATGCAAGGCATCGGAAAAAAGTTCTTCAAGGGTTGATGCGGAAATGCGAACCCTTATATCAGAAGTATGTTCGTGCCACTCGTAGGGCATAGCTCAAATATGGCGTATGCCATAATCCCGCGTTTTCGATGATAATGATGTCAAGTCTTGAAATCATTGTTTCTTTTGTTTTATTAACAAATATACAAAGGGACAACGTTGCCTGTATTTTTTCTTTTTGTCGGGACCGTCATTGTCGATTGTTGTTTCTTTCCTCGGGTATGGTTATTCATAAAAAAACAGTAACCGTTACTTATGCTTTTTTCTGCAAAAAAGACTGCGATAGGCAGAATCTCTATCGGGGAAATTGACGGATCGCTTTCCAATCTTTTTTTTGAAAATGACAGGATTCCGGAAACAGCTGTTCCCGGTGAAACCGATCTGCTCTGCAAGGCATTCAGGGAACTTGATGCATATCTTGCGGGAAAGCTGAAAAGCTTTTCTGTTCCGCTTTCTCCCTGCGGGACACCGTTCATGCTCAGTGTCTGGAAGGAGATATCGGTCATTCCCTATGGTTCAACCGCGACATACCGGGACATTGCCATTGCCTGTGGACATGAACGGGCAGTCAGGGCTGTCGGGACAGCATGCCGGAAAAATCCGCTTCCGGTTTTCATTCCATGTCACCGTGTTGTCGGAAGTGACGGCCATCTGACCGGATACAGGGGTGGTCTTTTTTTTAAGAACATGCTGCTTGATCTGGAGAACAGATATAAAAGGAGAAATTCAGTTTCAGTTTGAAAAAAATTACCACATAATGAGTGTCAATACGTAAATTACCTGAGTGTTTCACCTGCGCAGCCATGCAGTTAATATTTTTATTCTTACCACTTATCGGCTGATTAATCTTGTTTGTCAATCTCTTAAACCACCCCCCATGGTGAAACGGGATATCATAGAGAAAGATCTGAATTCCCGGATCAGGAAAGTTCAGGAGCATATGGAGCGGTTTGTCGAACATGCCGAACCTAACCTGTTGCTTGGCGCTCTCATGGGTGGTTTAGGTTTTCCTCTCTATTATTTCGTTCTTCATGACCTTTATCCGCAACCCTATGAGAACCTTCAGCTTCGGCTGCTGAACTCGCTTGTCTGTTTTTCATGGGGGACATACAGGTTCCTGCCGGACTGGTTGAAGCGTTTTTTCCCGCTCTATTTCATTCTCAGTGTCCTTTATGTGATCCCGTATTATTTCAGTTTCATGCTCCTGAAAAACGAATGTTCGACAATCTGGGTTATGTCGACTCTCGGGGGATTGCTGCTCATGACGCTGCTTGTTTACGACTGGAAATACATCTGCGGAATGATTGTCAGCGGGTACGGGCTTGCATGGCTGACTGTTTTTCTTCTTGACGGCAAGGTCTCCTATACCTATTTCCAGCCGGTATTTATTTCCGCTTATATGTTTTCCATCATGGGCAGCATTATTGCAACTCACAAAAGGCAGACAATCAACCGTATACGTATGATATTCATGCGCAGCCTCAGCGGCACGATCGCTCATGAAATGCGCAATCCGCTCAATGCCATAGTCAATGCTATCGAAGCGATCCAGTCAATCCTTCCCGAAAGGCCAAAGACGTCAAGCAGGGAAGAGATCTTCATGATCAGCAGGGACAGCCTCGATGCCGTAAATGATGTTATCGACGAAGCTTCGGACATTGTCAGAAGAGGAAATAAAATCATCGATTCAATTCTTACCGCCATGCAGGGCGGCGATGTCGATATGAAAAGCTTCAGACGGCGTTCGGCTGTTTCAACGATCCATTCGGCAATCGATACATTCGCATACAGCGCACCTGAAGAAAAAAAACTCATCATCCTCGATACCCGGGGCGATTTCGACTTTTTTGGAGACAGGGATATGCTGGTCTATGTCCTTTTCAACCTGATCAAGAACGCGCTTTACTATAAAAACAAACCAAGCTTCAGTATTTCCATAACCACCGAGGTTCAGCCGACGGGCAACTTTATCAGGGTCAGGGATACCGGACCCGGGGTTCCTGTCGGGAAAAGGGAGCTCATATTCGAAAGTTTCTATACTTCCGGCAAACCGGGAGGAAACGGTCTTGGTCTTTCATTCTGCCGCAGGGTCATCAATTCGTTCGGAGGTTATATTGTCTGCCATTCAAAGGAACAGGAGTGGACTGAATTCGAGATTATGCTTCCGCTGTATGACTCCGATAAAGTTTATCAGCTGAAAAAAGAAATATTGAAGAAAAAACAGGTTCTTGTCGTCAGCAGGGAAGAATCCCGACGACAGCAGACTGTCAATGTTTTCATGGACTGGTATTGCAGACCGGAAGAGGCCGCTAACAGCGATATCATGATGA
>JAAXXY010000033.1 GCA_013334225.1 Chlorobiaceae bacterium | reverse complement strand
TTTGATGGTCACCTGCTTGCCGAGTATGGACAGGTCCACATGTTCCACTTGCCAGTTTGATGGGAGTCCCAGAAGTTGCTGGTAGTGTGCAGTCAGGCTTTGCATTGGGTATGACGAATTTGGTCGCGAATGCTTGATAGTACGTCAAGCTATCATTTATCGACGGTTTTCCATTAAATTCTGCGAAGAGCCATAATTTTAAATGAAATAAAGAGGATATTGTCTTTTGTGAGTGGATTTAGCCGCTGTCTTGTTTATTTTAATGGTGAAAATGGCTATTGAGGATATTGAATGTTATGCTTCGGTATCTTTTGAACTTGCATTAATTAATAGGTGTTAATATTTGATCATAGTGATTTAGCGAAATAATAAATCTGATGAAGTTACTAAAGGCGAGTAATTAAGTATTGCGAAATGTATCGCTATTTTTTACCTTGTACATTAATGATTTTTTCTTCGAATGGGTCAGGCTATCTAATATTGGCTTCTTTAATTTGCCCTCCATGACGGTAGTCAGGTTCTAATTCCTTACTGCTTTTATTCCAAACTAACTTTGGGTTTATTATAGATTTAGTGCTAATCTTAAAAGCAACTATGTTTGAATAAAACTGTATGCTATATACATTAGAAAATAAATCTATTATTTTTTTGTTTCTAATTTCCGGGTATTCATCTGGCCATAATTCGAAATTTATTGCGGTTAAAATATCGGTCTAATCTTTCGCATATCTATTCATTTTAGGATACTATTCCATGGCGAAAAGCAATTTTTTATTTCATAAGTATTCTGATGAATTTAACTAAATATAGTTTGCACAGTTTCTTGAAAAAGTTTAGGGTTGCAATCGGTTTCAATTTTATTAAATAGAGATGCTTGTTGTGCTGCCCAAATGTCACTGGATTCATGGAGCATAACACAATGATCTGCAAATTCCTGTGGTGAATCTCCTGATAATATTATTCCTTCCCAACCAAGTTGTGAGGTAATTATTGGTGTAGCGATAATTGGCAACCCATATGCGCCAGCTTCATGGGCTTTATGAGGTATTCCAGCGGAGAATCGGGTTGGTGCAATAAATACTCTGGCATTTTCGTAGAAATGTGCGATTTTATTTATGCGTCCGTGAAAAATTACATTATTTGATGCATGGGCATAGATTGTTGAAGATTCACAAAGTCCTACAATATTCAGTTGGGCATTTTTATTTTTTTTAATAATTAACGGCCAAACATAATTGAGAAACCAAATAAGACTATCTCCATTTGGGGATTCATCAGATTGGATGGTTCCAACAAAAAGAAATCCAAATCTTTCATAGAAAGATTTAGTAGGGATATTTACCTTTTCTATTGAATGTCCAAGTATATTTACGTGTGGAAAATTGGATTTTATGTAATATTGTCTTTCCCTATCTGAAACAGTAACAATTTTATTTGCATATTGATAAAGTGACAATTCAGCAGCGATCATTTTTTGCTGATCTCGAGGTAAGATAGGTCTACCAAGGACATCGCCTTTAGCAATTTCACGTAAGCTAAATATAGCTTCAGCGTCATAAACGATTTTTGAGCTATTTAATATCTCCGGATGTTTTCGGATTATCTTATTCAATTCTTTTACATTATGAGGTCTGCTTACTACAATAAAGTCGTAGATGTTTTTGCGTTTCAGGATAAATTGTTCCAGGCCATTACATCCCACACCGTAAGCGACTTCAATTGTGTCTGGTAAAATTATTTCAGATTCTATACTTGACTCTGGTTCAGGAAATTGTAAAGGTAACAATGTGACGAAATGTCCCAAATGTACAATTGATTTTAAAAAAGCTTGAGCACGAGGATAACCAGAACCAAGTGTTGGATCTGGAACACGGTCATCAATGAATAGAATGCATTTTTTATAGCTATCGAATTTTATTCTTGCTTTAAGTGTATTATTGTTATTATTTGCTAACTGGTGAGATAAAAAATCATTTTGTTTTTCATTAAATAAAATTCTGTTCTTTATCTGCAATTTAAAGGCTTTGTCTTCTTTGTTGTCGGCACTTCCAAACTCAAAGTGACGAATGATTACGGAAGGATCGTAGACAACAGTGTGGCCGGATTTCCATAATCGGACACAATAATCCGTATCTTCGTAATATGCTGGATAATAATCATTATCAAATCCTCCGAGCTCTTTAAATAAATGAGTTCGTGTCATTAAAAAAGCACCTGAACAATAGTCAACCTTTCTGGTAAAATTATACTCAAATTTATTTGGGTCATCGTCTCGACCATAACCATAGCAACTTCCATCCTGCCAGATAATACTTCCTGCCTCTTGCAGCTTATAATTCCACTGTAATATTTTGCCTCCCAGTGCACCAACAGCAGGATTGTTCTCCAAATTATTTACTGCATTCAACAAAGTATCCTGGAAAAGAAGCGCATCATCATTTAGTAAAAGTAAATATTCACCTTGGGCATATTCAGCTCCTTGATTTACAGCACGTATGAACCCTTCGTTATTCTTGTTTCTAATAATACGAGCACCTTCAATACGTGCAAGTAATCTAGATACTCGATCGTTTGATCCGTTATCTACTATTATTAGTTCATACTCAACATTATTGATAGCTTCAAGTGTTTTCAGGGAAAGGAAAGATAACCCGGCTTGATTAAAGAGGACAATAATTATAGATAGTTTTGGCTTTCGTTTCAATTTAGGAAACGAAATGTAGGATTTATTTAAAAAAAAATTATTTAACTCGTTTTCAGCATTATTGCGTTCTTTTTCTTTAAATAAATCATTCTTATTTTGGTGCTTTTTTCGTTCTGTATTGTTGAGTGGAAAATGTTTGAAAACATTTATAATGCTATCATATATAATATTATGGGGAATCTTTAGACGCATAATTCTATTTAAATAAAAGGTTATTTGTATGTCTATGTATTAAGAAGATTCTTTGCGCTATGTTTTATGGAAAATAGAATTGTTTTGAGAACTATTGTAATTATCCGGTTAATAAACTACGCCAATAATTAACTGTGGTTGTTATAAGTATTGTAATCATTTAAGAAAAAATGATTTGTTTAAAAAAGTACACGATTCTCTAATTAGTCGCTTTTGAAAATGTAACATTAAAAAATAACTATTGCATCAATGATCCGGTACCTTTTGGAAGTATATTCAATAAGTATTTGTATTGTGCATTGTAAAAAAAATGGGCACTAAAAAAAGCGTGGCCGTCATGCACTAAATAAATAGCAAATTGTCATCATTTTAACGGGAAGAAATCCTATCCTATGACTAATTTTTTTAAAGGGAAGAAAAAACGTTTTTTCCCTTTTCTAATTAAAAGATAAAAAAACTCTTTAAGTTGTTGAGTTCTGTATGCATAGAAGACGATTCTCTTTAAGTTATCTCTTTGGTGCCAAACATTTAATTTTAATAAAACCTCTGACCGTTTACTTTTTATCAACGGTAGCAAATATTCAAAACCGCTTTTGCTTATATCTTCCGCCCTCTGTGCAAGGATATCGAGAAAAATTTCAATATTTCTTGTCTCTCGCTTCACAAAATCGGAAAAGCTGAAATTTCGTGTATCTGGTATTGCCGTTATTCCTGCTTCATGACGGTACTCGATTAGTGGCTCATCAATATATTCGAGTCCACCAAGCATCGCGCTCCGGAATCCCATGACTAGATCCTCGATGCACTTGTCATACTTAATTGGACCGTATGTCTCTTCGAGTTTTCTTGTAAACGCCGATGTCGCACCGATTATCAATGCTCCGCTTAGCGCCATCGCTGCAAGGTTGGAACTGAGTGATACCGTTGGCGGATTTCGCGTTTTGAGCTTATTGCCTGCATTATCAATCAGAATAACTGACGAGTGGAGAAGGGAGGCTTTTCTGCCAGAAGAGAGATACCGTTCAACAAGCTTTTCTGTCCTTTCCGGAAGAGCGATATCGTCACCGGCGGCATAGACAATCAGTTCACCTCCTGACAGAGACGTTATCCTGTTGATGTGGCCTATGAGGCCGAGATTTTCAGGGTTTCTATTGATGACGATTTTGTGTGGGCCGGTATAGCGGGCGCATTTTTCTTCGATGATCTTGAACGTGCCGTCTGTGGAGCAATCGTCAGAAATAACGATTTCAAGAGGAGAATATGTCTGTGAGAATGCTCCTTCAAGAGCGTCAGAAATATACTTTTCCTGATTGTAGGTGATCAGGAAAAATGTTGCAAGGATTTGGTCGTTAATGAATTTGTTCTGTTCAGTCATTGATTGAGCCCTAGCAGAAATAAGAATAATACTATCAGTCTCACCTCATCGAATCTACTATGACATATAATCATGTTAAGACATCATGACCCTGCAAACATTGATCCTGTGTACTCTAAATGCTGAAAATCCCGAGAAAAATGAGGTTGAACCCATCCATTCAGATTGCTTTACTTAAGTTGAGCAGGAGCATTACAATAAAAAATCTGCAGGTCTTGTCTGGAAATACAGCACACTGGAGGAACGAGGGAAAAAGTGCGCTATTCTAAAGATTTACAATATCATCATGACATGAACACTTGTATCGGTTGGAAAATATACGCAAAAGACCCTTTCTTGGCAAGAAAAATGTTCTTGGGGATATCGACGATTACGTTACGTGTAGAAGAGAGAAGGGATCAAGATCATCCAAACGAGGACAGAGTGTGTCTGTACTGTCGGGGAAAAAATGATGTGCGGGTAAAATGGCGGCTGAAGGTTGCTTCTGAAACTTCTGGGCACCTCTATTTATTTGTTCCGAACCCCTATTGCTGTGTTGGGCGGTGCTCGAAATCCTCATTTACTTTGTGTACACTCCGGTTTCTCCGCTCCGTCCGCCTTGCACTCGTGCTTCTCACGACAAAAATAGAGGTACCCTTCTATGGCTCCTCTTGCAAAAAGAAGCTGGGCATAAGGAGTTCAACCGAACGGAAAAACAAAAGCCGATAAATCCTGCATTGAAAGCTTCAAAGGCTGGTTACAGGATCAATGCATGAATATCAACTGTTTTTATGATTCTGGATAATGCCAGAGAGATTTAGGCGAGTGGCGTGATGGTTACTATAGATCCGAGCTCATAAAGGAAAGAAAGGTGGCACATGCAGTTCAACTTTCTGGGTTCAGGTCAAGATGTTGACAACTCATGGATTTTACCGGCAAACTGGATATCATACAATTTTTTATAGATACCATTCATGGTAATGAGTTGCTGGTGATTTCCGGATTCCATGACTTTGCCTTGTTCCATCACAATAATCTTATCGGCATTCTTGATTGTCGAAAGCCGGTGAGCGACTACCAGGGCGGTTCGGTTTTTCAGGGCATGATCGATAGCGTCCTGGACCACTTTTTCTGATTCGTTGTCAAGAGCGCTTGTAGCTTCATCGAAAACTAAAAGCTCCGGGTTTTTAACCATTGCCCTTGCAATTGCAATACGCTGGCGTTGGCCACCGGAAAGTTGAACACCCCTGTCGCCGATATAGGTTTGGTATTGCTGCGGCTTCTCCATAATGAAACCATGTGCATTAGCAAGCATTGCAGCCTTAGCTACCTGATCGTGATTTATTTTTTCATGGGTGCCGTAGGCGATATTCTCTTCAATAGTGTCGTTGAACAGAACGACTTCCTGGCTGACTATGCCAAACATTTTCCGGAGCTGTTTGTAATCGTATTCTCTGATATCAATGCCGTCTATCGTAATCCGGCCAGAATCGACTTCATAAAAACGAAGAAGTAGGTCGACAACGGTTGATTTTCCAGATCCTGATTGACCGATCAGCGCGACCATTTCACCCTTTTTGATCTCGAAAGAAACATGATCGAGAACATACAAGGAATCGGTGCTTTTGTTGTACTTGAAACAGACATCTTCAAAACAAATTGCATTATTGAAGGTACTTATAGGTCTGGTCCCGTTGATGATAGACGGTTCCGTGTCAAGTAAATCAAACAGTCTTTTGACGGATATCAGACCTGTCTGGATTGAAATATTTGCATCGCTGATCATTTTAAATGGTCCAATCGTTGAATAGAGAGTGAACGCAAAAACGATCAGCTCATTCGCAGTCATCTGCCCCTTGAATACTTGAAGGCCTCCGAACCAGAGGACTATGGAAATAGCTGTAATGAGGAGGGTTTCATTCAGTGGACTGATGATATTGCGAATGCTTGTGATTTTGATGCCCAGTCGCCTGAAATCATTGGTGAAAGACTTGAATTTCGACAGCTCGATACTTTCATAAGCTGTTGATTTTATAACCTTTATGCCGTTGAATTTTTCCTGGAGGACAGAATTCATGTCACCCATCTTGGTCTGGAAATTCATGGCATACCCCTTGATATTTCTACCCAATGAGTGGATAAAATAGAAAATCACGAATGAGGTGCTCATTGTAATAATGGTCAGTTGCCAGCTCAAGGCAAGCATGACGCCAAGGAAAACCAGGATGGAAAAAGGGTTTTGGAGAAAATTTACGAAGGTGGTGCCTATGCTGTTGATAACGTTTTCAACATCATTGTAGACATAGTTCATGAGGTTGCCGACCCGGTTCTTGTTGAAGTAATCGAGGTGCATCTCAATGATACTGTTGAAAACGTCATCCCTGAGCTTTTTGGCGGTCTTGGTCTGAATTCGGTAGATAATCTGGTTGTTCAGGTATAAAAACAGGTTTTTGACAGCAAAAATCATAATTAAAAAAAGACATATCTTAAGCAATGTCAGTTCCTTTGTCGGCGAACTGAACATTGCCTGAAATCTGTCAAGTGCCCATGTTTTCAGCTGATCCGGTTTCCCAAAGCTTACCTTTGTGTTGTTGGACTTTATAGCTACAGGTTGAGGTTCTTTGGAAGGAGAAAATGCTTTTTCTGCAGGTGCACGAACAGTTAGTGTTTCACTAGTGTGATTTATTGCAGCTGGTTTTTCCGTCCGAATTGATGGCGTAGTAGAAAATACTTCATTGAGCAGAGGAAGGATTGAATAGATTGAGACAACGCTCAGAAGAGAGCTTATGATGCTTGTCATCACGACTGACATCAGTTTCCCTTTCGAAGGAGCGAGATATCTCAGTATCCTTGAGAGTAAATTCATCGATACGGTGTAAGGATTCAAAAGGTTGTCAAGCCGGAATATAATGCATTATTAAAATTTAAATACCTTAAAGCGGAAATGGGTGATTGCTGCTGTGGCCAGCCATTAATATCTGTTGTTGTGTTGGTGAAGGTATGGCGTATATTCAGTATTTTAAACGTGGGTTTGTGCCTGTATGTTTTTTTCCCATATAATCAACTTATGCCATGGTTTCTCCCCCCAAAGACATTGTCCTAAGCTATTCTGTCGTCATTCCAGTATACAACCAGCTCGAATACACGAGGCAGTGTTTTGAAAGCCTGATTGCCGGGGGAACATCGCCGGTAAATATTATCATTGTCGATAACGCCAGCAGCGATGATACTCAAAGATGGCTTGCGGATCATCCTGAACTCAGGTCGCTGCGAAACAGGACCAATCTCGGATGCGGATGCGCATGGACGCAGGGTGCCGTCATGAGCCATGATGCTGATTGGGTGGTTTTGCTGAATAACGACGTTCTTGCAGGACCTGATGCAATCGAAGCTCTTTTGCTCGCAGCAGAACGGCATGGGTTCGGTGTCGCAAGCCCTGCGCTGCTCGAAGGCAAGAACGATTATGACTTCAATGTTTTTGCAAAGGAATATACCGGAAAAATGTCCGGACTCGTCCGTCATGGAAAGTTTCACGGTGTCTGTTTCGCCATACGCAGGGAGACAATCGAGAAAATCGGTTTTCCGGATACTGACAGGACCCTCGGCGGATACGAAGACACTGAATATCTGATCCGCTGCAAACACCACAACATACCTGTTGGCATCGTCGGGGATTCGGTATTCCATCATTTCGGTTCAATTACTCAGAAAGCGGTTTCTCAATCAACTGGTTTGAAATCGCTGGGCAACAGAAAGTATTTCAGAATTCGTATCGGTTCGCGATGGCTACCGAGGAAAATTGAAAATTTTAAGGCATCGATAGCGCTCAGGCGATGGATAGCCGATGAAAAGAAAAGATCTGGTTTTACGCTGCATATGTTACGCCAAGATGGTCAGTGGGCAATTCTCTGAGTAACATATTTTATGGCCGTTCTCTTTATTCCGACGTCCGGTTGCTTCGTTTGACGGTGCTCAAAGTCCTCCTGGACACTCTTTGCATTTCTTTTTTCTCCGCTCCGTCCGCCTTGCAATCGAACTTCTCAGGACGACCCAAATAGAAGTGCACGTTGACTAAATTGAAACAGTGTTCGGACGAATGGATAATGAATTTAATATTCTTGGTATGTAAGCTGCCAGGTATTTGATATTGAAATGCATTAAAAGTAAAACTACAAAATTTTGCTTCTTTTATATAGCAGTAAAAATTTTTTTATGCTTGTATGTGTTTGTAAGCTTATTTTGATTAGTGACATTTTTTAACAAAATGTAAAAAAGCATGCTGTTCAATTCCTATGAATTCATATTTGTTTTTTTTCCTCTTGCGCTATTAGGCTTTGTGTTTATAGGAAAAATTGATTGTCGATTTGTTATCCCTTGGCTTGCACTTGCTTCTTTGTTTTTTTATGCTTATTGGGATCCATGGTTTTTGATACTTCTTCTTGGATCAATTATATTTAATTTTTTTACAGGATATTTTATATCAAAAGATAAAAAAATTCAAAATTAATCTTTATTATTGGAGTACTTGTTAATCTTGTTCTTCTTTGTTTTTATAAATATACCAATTTTCTGATTAGTACTGTTAATGCTTTCGGATTGTATTATCAGTACCAAAATATAATACTTCCGCTTGGAATCTCTTTTTTCACTTTTACACAGATTGCCTATCTTTCAGATACATACAAAGGAAAGGTTAAAGAATATAGCTTTATTGATTATTTATTGTTTGTGACATGGTTTCCACATCTGATAGCAGGTCCTGTATTGCATCATAAACAAATGATGCCTCAGTTTTCATCTCCCCTTATTTACAAAATCAATTATGAATCCATTGCTATCGGCATAACAATGTTTTCGCTTGGTTTGTTTAAAAAAGTCATATTGGCAGACAATCTTGCGCCTTATGCTAACAGGCTGTTCGGAGATGCATCAAATGGAGAGCTGCCAATGCTCGAAAAGTCATGGTTTGGAGTACTTGCCTACACTTTGCTGTTGTATTTTGATTTCTCTGGATATTCAGATATGGCGATTGGTCTTTCGAGGATATTCAATGTTAAATTACCGCTTAACTTCAATTCTCCTTATAAGTCAACGAATATTATCGAGTTTTGGCGTCGTTGGCATATGACATTGTCAAAGTTTCTCAAGGACTACCTCTATATACCGTTAGGTGGCAACAGGAAAGGGTCTGCAAGACGATATGGCAATTTATTGATAACGATGTTGCTGGGAGGGCTATGGCATGGAGCAGGATGGAATTATGTGTTATGGGGAGGATTGCATGGGATATATCTTGTCATCAATAATGTGTGGCAAGGTTTCGGTTTGCTCAAACAGTATGAAAACAACCGAGTACTGAGGTTTTCTGCAAGAGTCCTTACATTTATATCTGTAATGATCGCTTGGGTTCCATTCAGGGCTACGAGCATCGAGGCAGTAAAGAATATATGGTTCGGTATGGCAGGAATGAATGGTACAGGAGGAGACTCGACAACCTTGTTCTGGTATATTATCGGTTTGGTAATTATCTGGGCCTTGCCGAACACTCAGGAGTGGCTTGGGAAATATTCGACCGCGGTTGATTCTGAACAAGTCGATTTGATGCTGCAATGGAATCCGACAAAAGGTTATGCAATTATAGTTGGATTGATATTTGCCGTATCAGTTGTTTATTTTAAAAAAAATAGTCAGTTTTTATATTTCCAATTTTAATTCATGCATTATACTAAATATTTTTTATCAACTGCACTGCCAATCATAGCAATATTTGTTTTGCTTGGTCTTTCTCTCCAGCCTTTAACGGGTGATCTTACGCGATTAGGATATTTTTCTGAAAATGATTTCGGATGGAATTTAAAGATGCCACGAATAGCTATAAAAGAAATCTCGGAAAAAACAAATCCGACGGTTTTGGTTATTGGTGATTCATTTTCTTTGGGAAACTGCTGGCAGTCCGTGGTGATGGGAAAGAGTAGAGAAAAGATATTGACTATACATATGCTTGATCCGTGTGATATCGATTCTTTTATGCCGATGGTAAAAAAAAGATATCCTTCTGTAAGATATATAATATTTGAAACTGTTCAACGGAGTTTTCTTGGTAGGATAAATGAAGATCAGCATCAGAATTTCAACGGCTATGTAAAACCAGTATATACCGGATCGTTTAGTACAGACGAGGGAAGAGATATTTCTTTAATTCACGAAATGCATGATCCAATATATGCGGTTAAAGCAACAGTCAATTCGTTTAAAAATTTTAATCACACGGAAAGAAGCGGTGACGTTATAATTTCACCATTAAATACGAATGATTTGTTTTCATGTAAAAAATCATGTTTTTTAATTTATTATAAAGATGATGATGTGAAAAAGGATTGGAAGTATTCTGATGTAAAAAATACTGTTACGCATTTGAAGAGGTTGAGTGATATTGCCGCAAAGGATGGAATCAATTTTGTTGTAATGGTGGTTCCTGATAAATCTACTGTATATGGTAAATCATTTTTATATCCGCAGTTTAAAATATCACCGCCTGATATCTGGAGTGAAATACAGCGGCAAGGTGTTAATCAGATAAATTTATTGAATGTATTTGTTCAAGAGGCTTATAAAACAAAAGACTTTTATCTGCCAGATGATACCCATCTGAGTAGTAAAGGATATATTGTTATGGGCAATACGGTTGAGAAATATTTGGATACAACATATTAGCCTGTATATGTCTCCAATTGATCGTATGGCAAGCAATAAAAGGGTTAAGACTTGCTGGATGGTAACTGAATTGTAATTTTTCGATTACCAAAATAAATCCCTGATGAAGATTTGTCTGGTTTTTGATCTCCGTTTACCTGCAAGAAAGTATGGAGGCACAGAACGGGTTATTGAATGGCTTATTCTGGAGTACCGGAAAAAAGGGCATTCCATAACGGTTGTTGCACCTTCAGGATCATCACTCCAGGGAGTTCGGTGCATTTCCGCCGATTCTCGTGAACAGGTATTGAAAGTAATCCCCCTCGATACCGATATTGTCCATTTCCATGCATGGCCTCCTCCTGCTGATTTCGATCTGCCCTGGCTGTACACATTGCATGGCAATACCGAGGACATTGCCTCTTTGCCAAAAAACACCGTGTTCGTCAGTGAGAACCATGCCGCGCGTCATGGTGGCAAGTTGCATATCTACAACGGTATAAATCCAGATGAATTTGTATTCAATACTTGCAAGAAGGATTTTCTGCTTTTTTTAGCCTTGATCAGGAGAAAGGTAAAAGGTGCGGAAAGAGCCATCCGTCTGGCAAGGAAGTACAACTTGCCTGTTGTTTTCGCCGGTGGCTCCAGGATCGATTTATTGAAAGCTGGTGGATTCCTCGAGAGTTTTCATCCATTGCTTAAATTTGTGGGAAAGGTTGCCGGCGAGGAAAAAGCGCGGTTGTTTTCCGATGCCAAAGCGTTACTTTTCCCGATCAGCTGGGATGAACCGTTCGGTCTCGTGCTGGTAGAATCCCTGATTTCAGGAACACCTGTCGTCGCGACTCCGGGAGGATCTGTTCCTGAGTTGATCCCGTCTGATGTCGGAGCGCTTTTTACCGATGATGCAAGTTTCCCGGAAGCACTCGAAAATGCGTTGTCATGTTCACCGCAACGATGCAGGGAGTGGGTGATGACCTATTTTACCTCGAGCATCTGCGCTGCAAACTACCTGAAGCTGTATGAAAGGATTTCGTCCGGTGAATCTGTCTTTTGATGAAGATCGATGAAAAAACATGCCCCGCAACGCATACTTCTCATTGTGCAACGTTCGAATGGTGATGTTTTCCTGAGTTCGCCACTTATAGAGGGTTTGTTTGAAGCGTATGGAAAACCGCAAATCGATCTGCTTGTCAACAGCGACACGCTTGCCGTCGCCAAAATGCTTCCCCACGTAAGCCGGATCCATGTGTTCAATTACGACCTTGGAAGGACTGCCCAGACAATGGGGCTGATCAGAAAGATCGCCCGACGTTACGACCTGGCAATAAGCCTAACGGCAAGTGATCGTTCGGTATTGTTCGCACTTGTGGCCGGCCACCGGGCCATCAGCGCGGTAGAACAGGGCAAGAAGAGGTCATGGTGGAAGCGTTTCCTGCTCCGGGCGCATTATGAGTTCGATACCGGCCGCCATATCATCGAAAACAATACCCAATCCCTCGTTCTTCTGGGCATCGACTACGGCAGCCAGGGGCTCTGTTCAGCCTATTCTCCGGAAGCTGCCGAAAGAGTGGATTCCATGCTCATGCAACGAGGTATCGGGGAATACATTATTTTCCATCCTTGCGCCCAGTATGATTACAAGGTATATCCCGAGGAGCTCAGGAACAAGCTGCTTGAAGAGCTGGCCCGTCTTGGTCCGAGCATTGTAGTTACCGGTTCGAAAAGCTCTTTGGATCAGCGTATCAAGAGCAGCCTGCCCTCGATTAGGAATGTTCACGATTTTATCGGCGAGACTTCCATAGCCGAACTGTTCGCACTCAGCAACCGTTCTTTGGCCTATATCGGAGCCGATACACTAAACATGCATATAGCCGCATCCCAGAACAAACGAATTTTCGCTATCTTTGGCCCGACTATCCTCAGTATGTGGTCTCCTTGGTCCAATGAGCTTCATTCGGGGGCAAAGGTAAATAAACCGGTACAGACGTATGGCAATATCACGCTTTTCCAGGCGGACATGCCCTGTGCAGGGTGCGGTAAGACAGGTTGTGACGACCATCATGGGCCAAGTGAATGCTTGTACAGAATCGATCCTTTTGCCATTAAACAGGAAGTTGAACTTTGGCTGAGAAGTTCTCGGTAAGGGTTCGTAAGAAAAATTCGGCGGTATATCTCCATGAATGCCAAGGTGCCCCGAGCACGTTCAGCGAGTTGTTGTTCTTGATAACGGTTCATCCGACAGGACTCTTGAAATTGCCAGGAATTTCGCGAATGTCCGGGTTTATGAGCATCTTTTCATCGCGTTCGGACCGATGAAAAACCTTGCAGTCCTGAAAGCATCGAGTGACTGGATCCTTTCAATAGACAGTGACGAGATTGTTTCAAGGGAACTGGTTGTTCAATAGACAGTGACGAGATTGTTTCAAGGGAACTGGTTGATCAAATAGAGCACCTGAGCTCTCGAAAGGTGTTGTGTATGACATGGAACGCGACAACTTCTACCATAGGCGCCTCATCAAAGGGTGTGGATGGGAACATGACCGCGTTCTGCATCTTTTCATCAGAACGCGGGTGCGTTTCAAAAAAAAGCCTGATCCATGAGGGCACTGAAAATGATGCCAACCTGAAGATTCTTTTCCTCAGGGGATATTTGAACCATTACTCTTACGACAATGTTGCGCAGTTTGTATAAAAATGAAGCATGATTTGATACTCAGGTCAGAGGAAAATCTCGGGGAAAAAAAAACATCCCCATGCACTGCAGTTATTTACGGCATTGTCGCTTTTCTTAAGTCTTATGTTCTCAGGAAAGGCTGGCGATATGGTAACGATGGGCTGGTGATTTCAATTCCAAATGCAAACGGGGTTTTTTACAAGTACATCAAATTATATGAAAACGAGCGGTTCAAAAAGCTGTAGCCTGGTGATCACGACCTACAACTGGCCTGAAGCACTTGACCTTACGTTGAAAAGCGCCCTGTTACAGTCTGATCCTCCAGACCAGATTGTTGTTGCCGATGACTGCAATGCGGTTGAGACGGCAGCGCTTGTTGAAAAACATCGTCTGGCTGCAACTATTCCAGTCCACCATCTCTGGCAGAAGGATCTGGGTTTTCGGCTCGCAGCATCGAGAAGCCGTGCAATTGCTTTTTCGGTGAGTGACGATATCGTCCTTGTTGACAGAGACATGGTGCTTCATCCTGATTTTATCCCCGATCACAGGTGTATGGCTCAACGTGGCAGTTTTATTAAGGGTTCCCATGCTCTGCTTCACCGACTGCATACTTTACGGAGTCTTGAAACCGGTGAATTCAGGATGTCATTGTTCGCAAAAGGCCTCGTAAACCGCAAGAATGCGATCAGAATACCGAAACTTTCATACCTGCTTGCCTTCCGTCCATGCACATCGCTGAAAGGTATCAGGGGTTGCAACCTTTCTTTTTCAGCGAGGACTGTATCAGGGTCAATGGATTCAATGAGGATTTCACAAGCTGGGGGCGTGAGGACAGCGAATTTGCAGTGAGAATATATAATAGCGGGATTTTCAGACGAAACCTCAAGTTTAGCGCGATCAGTTATCACCTCTGGCATCGGGAAAACTTGAGAGATTCGCTTCCGGAAAATGATTTCATACTGGAAAAAACAGTGACGGTAAAGGCCGCCTACGGCAAAAACGGTATTGACAACTATTTTAATAGTAAGCATTTATGAAAATAAGCGGATTTACCTTCATCAGGAATGGAACCAACTTCGGCTTTCCATTCAGTGAGTCTATACGATCCATTCTTCCTATCGTAGACGAGTTTATCGTAAATGTCGGTAAAAGTGACGACGATACGCTTGAAAAGGTCAAATCGATCAGGGATTCCAAAATAAAAATCATCGAATCCAGATGGAACGAAAATATGAAAGTTGGCGGCTATGTTTATGGACAGCAGAAGATGTTGGCTCAATTCAACTGTAGCGGAGACTGGGCTTTCTATCTGGAGGGGGATGAGATTGTTCATGAAAACGACCTGAGTAAAATTGTCGATGCCTGCAGTAAAAATCTGTATGATAAGCGGGTTGAGGCCTTGATTTTCGATTACCTGCATTTCTATGGAAATGCTAATAGTTACCTGGATTCACCCGGCTGGTATAGGCAAGCGGCAAGAATTATCAAGACTTCCGTCAGGTCTTATGCTCCTGATGGTCTTTTCTGGCACATTCTAAATGGAAAAAGCAGAAAAGCCAGGTACCCGCTCGCCTCCCATACTGGGGCAAAAATTTATCATTACGGATGGATACGGAGCGAAGAGGAAATGAACCGTAAATCAGAAAATATTCAGAAATACTGGAGCCAAAACCATAGACGTATCGATTACAGGGAAATTGACCCGCGTATTATTCGTGAGTTTACCGGCGCCCACCCTGCCGTTATTCAGAAATGGCTCCCGAAAGAACAGGGTATTTTCCTTGCCAACCCGTCCCACAGACTGACAAGGCGGGAAAAAAAACACAGGTGGATGCTGCATCTCGAGCGAATGTTTGGAATAGAACTGAGTAAAAAGCACTTTTTTACGCTGAAATAGTAAAGTGTGAGTGTTCATGGTAATCTGGATGTTTGACTTTGCCGTATCGAAGCCCGTGCGAACTGGAACAAGTCATTCATTTAAAAGGACTTAAAAGTTATATTGATTGTGTTTATGGATAGCTCCATTGTTTTCCTTCCCAACTGGATTGGGGATATGATCCTTGCTCTTTCAGTAGTTATGAGATTGCCCGAAAGCCGTCGATCCAATTTCACCCTTCTTGTTCCGAAGAACATGAGCAGCCTTGCCGGACTGTTGTGCGATCTGCCGCAGATTGTCTACAACAGGCAGAACGAGAATGAGCGAAATCAGACCCTTGCCACAGTTCGTGCTGGAAATTTCAAGACTATTTACCTATGTCCTTTTTCTTTTTCATCGGCATGGTTCGCCATGCAAGCCCGTATACCCCGAAGGCGTGGTGTATCGAGGGAATTCCGTCGTTTGCTGCTTACCGATCGATTGCCGTATCGTTTCAGGGACAAATCGTGCCACATTACTGCTGAATATGCCGACCTGCTCGAAACCCGCTTCATTGCTCCGGAAGAGTGGCGTGGTATTTGCGTTACGCCTGATGCCGGATATGCCGGCTCCCTGGTATTCTGTCCGGGTGCCGCATACGGTCCGACCAAAAGATGGCCTTATTTCCCGGATATGGTCAATTTGTTGCACAACGACAATATCGTGATACTGGGAACGAATGATGACCGTGAATATGCGCGAGAAATAGCCGGACGGGCTTCAGCGAGAGTAACCGACCTGACCGGGAAGACATCCCTGACTGAAGCTGCGGCTATCATGGCTGGCGCTCGAGCCGTTGTTTCAAATGATTCCGGGCTTATGCATCTTGCGGGGTATCTGGGTGTTCCGACGATCGGGCTGTTCGGTTCTACCGATCCTGTCTGGACGCGCCCGCTCGGAAGCAGGAGCGTTACATTGAAGTCCCTGGAGCCTTGTTCTCCCTGTTTTGACAGGACCTGTCAATTGAAACATTATCGATGTCTAGAAACAATCACCACATCTGATGTCCTCGAAGCAATAAGACGAATATGAAATTCGGGTGCAGGTGAATTTTCCAGATGAAACCTGATATATGTCGCTGTTTTCAAAGTATGTGCTCCAAAAGAAATTCGTGAGGAACCCCGGGAACAAAAGTCGGTTATCTACCCTGGATTCATGATTTCGGAAGGTTTACCGTAAACCCGTCGACATACACGATCCATTTGCCATCCTCCTGACGGTGGGCATCGACGGTATGCATGCCGTCCCTGTTCCATATGCCGTTTCCGGGTTCAACGACCGGTTCTTGAAACGCAGGTTTTTCAGCGTATCCATATTCCGATAGCTCCGTGATCTGGAACGCCCACACCCTGGTTCCATAATTGGGAATTTCATCCTGGCTGAAACGGTAAAGGTTCCCGTTGTCGATGATTATCCTGCCGCCTGGCCGTGAGTAACTCGGGCTTCCGCTGACAAGAGGGCTTTTTGGGTGTTCCTTCCATGGACCGGTAAGGCTGTCCGAATGGAAAAGGTGAAGGCTTTTTGTTTTCAATGCGTAGCTGAAAAGGTACCACCTGGAACGGTAATTGACTATCGAAGGGTCGACAAGTGGGGCCCGGCTGCTTTTGCTTCCCTTCACGAGTGTAGCCACCTTTTTCCATTCAAACGGGAAATTCGTCGCTCGATAGAGCTGGATACCTCCGGATTTCCGGCATTCCGGCACCATAAAGATGGAGTTTTCCCACGAGAAAACGTAGGGATAGGAGAGGTGGAACGGTTCGCGCAGCACGATCTTCCGGTAATGCCACCGCCATCCGTCTTCACTCGATGCATAGCCGATCTCGCCGGTATTCCTTTTTTCGTTGAGTACTTCGAAAAAAAGAAAGTATTCCTTTTCGTGTTTGATCATAAAAGGGTCTGCTACAAACCGGGCTCTGACGTCAGTGACATCATCAGCTGTGAGAACAGGGTTTTCGATTTGTTTTGCGGGAGCGAGCAGCAGCGGGGAAGTTCCCTCATACATTCCAATCGCCCAGGTTTCACGACTGAGCCGATCCTCTCTTTTTTCAGCGTGCTTGCGGTATCGCTTTATTGCTGGAACGATGAACAGTATCCCGGCAATGAGGTAGAGTGCCTGAAAGAAGTTCATGCTTTGTTCGTGATTCGTAAATCTATTATACGGTTCGAAATTTTCGCAGCAGGCAGGATAAGGTTTTATCGAGATGCGTATATCAACCGGGTTCGCCTTTTTCTGCCGGATGTTGTCTGACCGCGAACTGGTGCTGTCATAAAGTATTCTGTTCAGACCGTTTTTTGAAGCAGGTCGTTAGGGTTTCCGCGTTCTGCTTTCTGCTGCGTTCCGGGATCATTATCCTGTCTGCTTTGTTAATGGTTTAAAGCCTGTGGGCCACGACAATTGCCGTCACGTTGACCATGGCAATGTCGATGGCGGGAGTGCTTCGTTGAAAAAACAGTTCGGTTTTTTTACCTGTGCTGCGAAGCGGCAGGCGCACTGACCAAAGTTACGCGATGGATTGTTCCTGCGGATTTCGTCATGTGCATGAGTATTCTCCTCGTGTTGCAAACTTCAGAGACCGTCATTCCTTCCATCATTGTACCATAAACCTCAATATACTCAATATCGGCTTTTCAGTACGAAATGGAAGAGAATGCGTTCAGGCTGGAGGGGCAACAACGCTTATCACAGGGATTGCAGCATGTTTTCCAGTTCCTGTGCAATGGTTTCCGTATCGATATCGGCGATATCGGGAGAGGGTGAAACGATAACCTGCTGTATCGAGCTTAACGGGCCAAACTGGAGCCTGTCTATGAGATATTCCCTGTAGAGTGCGATCAGGGCTGTATCGTAACATGCGGCGATATGGACGAGCGATGTGTCGGGAGTGAGCAGAAGTTTGAGTTTCCTGACAATTTCCCCTACCTCGTACAGGTTTCTTGTAGCGGGAGAGACGAGTATGTTTTTGCAGGATTGTTCGAGCTTTCTTTTTTCATCGATATCCTTCGGGGATGAAAAAATGATGAACGTTTCATGCGGGAAGCCTGTGATCAGATCGCCCCATTGTTCAAGCCTCCTGTGGCCTCCGGCATGGCCGGCACTGATGTTCAGGCCGATATATCTCTTTTCGGGTATCGAGTTGACAAACGTATCGATTTCAGCGGAAACCGGCATGGGGGGCAGGTAAGGCCTGCAATCCGCAGGAGAAGACGATACCTGGAGGGTATCCAGAAAAGCAAGGTTTTTCAGGGATTCATGGGTATGAGCTTCCAGAGCGATGAGGTGATCGTATATTCCTTCATGTCCGGGACTGAAATGCGAAACCTTGTACCGTGCCCTGATAAGCATGGATTGCAGGAGGAAATGGGTTGACGGGTGGTCCTTCGGATTGAAAAGAATATCGAACTCCCTGCTCAGGATGCCTCTCAGGTAACGATGCAGGTCGCGTTTTGCATGGTAGACCGCGGTGACATTGGGATCTGCATTGAAGAAATCAAAGATGATTCTCGTGAATGCGACGACATATATCGACAACTCCGGGTACTCTTTCCTCAGCATGCCGATGAGCGGCGTGAGCAGGATGCAATCGCCGTAACATTCCCTTGCGAGGATCACGACACTTTGAATCGGCTGACTTGGAAGGGGAGCTTTCGGGCGTCTCGCCATGAACTGGATCGTTCTGGCGAATTGCTTACGGAAAAGTGCATGTCCCTTGATTTTTTTTTTCATACTTCTTTCAGTTTTGAAAAGGATTGGCCGGTGAGGCGACTGGCGAGCGATTCGTATTTCGATACAACCACTCCTAAGTCGAACTGCTCTTGTGCAATACGGCGGGATTCCTGCCCGATTTTTCTGTAATCACTCTCGAGCAGTCTTAGAATACCTTCCGCCAGGTCTTCGATGTCTTCCGGGTTCACGATGATGCCTGAAACACCTTCAGTAATAATATCGATCAGTCCGCCACCGGAAGTTGCGACAATCGGCCGTCCCGTCGCCATCGATTCAATTGCGCTCATCGACATACCTTCGAGCGGTGAAGGGATGACGGTTATGTCCACTCCGGCAAGAATTTCGGGAATATCCTGTCTGAATCCGGTAAAGGTGACGGAATCCAAAATTCCAAGCTGAGCCGCGAGCTTCCTGAGTTTCTGTTCGATACCTCCGGTACCGACAATGAGAAAATGCACTCCTGTCATATTTCGGAGGACTATTGAGATTGCATTGACGAAACATTCCAGTCCCTTGTGTTCGTCAAGCCTGCTTATGACTGCCACGACCTTTTCATTGACATATTTCCTGAATGACAACGGTTTCGGATTCCGGTATGGTTGCATATCGAGGCCGTCATGGATGATGGAGATTTTCCCGTCGGGTATCATGAAATCTTCCGCAAGTTCCCTTCCTATCCTTGCCGAGACTGCAATGATGGCATCGGTGAGGTTGTGGTAAAGGATGCGGTTCAGATATTTTTTGATTCCTTTTTTTCTGTAGGGAACATTACGGGTCAGAAGGATTTTTTTGCCGGTTATCCTGCCAGCGAGGGAACTTATCCAGTAAAATTTAGGCGAGCAGATTTCGATGAGATCAATATTGTACCGCCTGATGAGTTTTCTGATTTTCGAGACCATCAAAATATTTGCTTCCGATATCGGATTGATGGTGATTGTTCCGATATCTTCAACTGGCAGTTTTTCTGAAAGGCCGCTGCCGGGAAGGCAGCAGACAATGACATTGTGTCCCCGTCTTTTCAGTTCTTTTGCAAACAGGTATATCCTGTTCGCTCCCCCGGACCAGCGGGGTGATGCATCAAAAATCATGATGTTCATCGAAGTACGGTCTCCATGAAAAAACGGATTTTATTCAATTCACAGGCAGGGTCAGTATTTTCGGCAATTCGCATTTCAGAATCTCGAACGGTTTTATTTGCTTTTTATTTCGCAAGTGCCTATCTGTCTTTAAAGAGCGTTAAGGATAGCGATCAAACACGTAAAGTATCAAATTCAGGATCAGATTATTCATTGTAACGGTACAAAACAAATCCAATCCTATGCTTCCCAATTTTGACCGGTTTGCCGGCAGGCGGCCGTCATTCATCGTCAATACGCTTCTGCTTGCCGTCCTGATGGTGCTATACCTGCTTTCCGGGGCTGTCCTGCTGTTATTTCTCGGAGGACAGGGTTCCGATGTTTCGGAACTCTTCACGCCGGAATCGGTCCGGCGCCTCTCCGGAGTCATCCTGCTGAGCCAGGGAGGCGCACAGCTGCTTCTTCTCGCATTTCCCGTACTGATACTTGCCGCACTGCATACAAGGAGCAGGAACCCCTTCTCCCGTGAAAGCCTTGCTTTTCTTGGTATTGCTGATGTTCCCGACATCAGGGTTCTCCTGCTCGCCACCGCCGGAATTTTCCTCCTGCAGCCGCTGATCTTTACCATCACTTCTTTCGAGCAGCTCTATCTGTGGCCTGCGCTGGGCCGGGCCGGTGAAGAGGTGCTCCGTCAGCAGCAGCAGATGGATATGTTCATCAAATCAATTGCAACGGTCAATTCCCTTACCGGTTTCGCTGCCGTTCTCCTGGTTTTCGCCCTTGTTCCCGCGCTCAGCGAAGAACTGCTCTTCCGTGGCTACATCCAGAAGAACTATACGAGGTCGATGTCCCCACGCAATGCCGTGGCACTGACGGGCCTCGTTTTTGCGTTCTTCCACATGAGCCCGGCCAATCTTCTTTCTCTTGCATTGCTTGGGTGGTTTATTGGCTATATTTATGCTCGGTCGGGCAATCTCGCTGTTTCGGCATTTGCCCATTTTTCGAATAATTTTGGCGCCCTGCTTGTGCTTTTTTTTACGGAAAGCAGCGGGGCTGTTACTGTTGAGCACCCCGAGCGGGCAATTTATTCGATATGGTGGTGGCTGCTGGTTGCCGTGAGCATGATGCTGTTCATATTGGCTGTCAGGGGTTTTTCCATCATGTGCCAGGCGAAAGAACATGAATTTCCGGAACGCTGACCGTGCAAAGTTTGAACGAAATGCCGGGTTAAACAATGATCAATGTCGAAACTGCTGAGCGTTAACTTGTTACAGAGGGTCCTGGTGGCAATTGCCGGCATTCCCTTTCTCCTGTGGCTCATTCAGACAGGCGGCATCCTCTTTTTTGGATTTTTCCTTCTTCTCTCCCTTATCGCTTCGTTTGAGTACCACCGGTTGGCGCTGCACAAGGCGAGCCCTCCGCCATTGTGGCTCGTGCTGCTGATCACGCTCTGTTTCCAGCTGAATTTCTACCTGCATTTCGCCGAAATATGGGAGCTGCTGCTTGCCATACTCCTCGCGCTTCTCGTCATCGAGCTCTTCCTGAAGGAAGGGTCGCCGCTGCTCAACCTCGGTGCGCTTCTGCCGGGCTGGCTCTACGTGAACCTCTCCTTCGGCGCCCTCCAGAAACTGCGCCTCGACGCTCCTGACGATACCGGGCGGATCATGGTCTTCCTCATGTTCCTCTGCGTCTGGTCGGCCGATATCTGCGCCTATTTCGGCGGGAGCACCCTGGGTGGAAAATTCATCCATCGCAAGCTTTTCGAGCGCCTGAGTCCCCACAAGACATGGGAGGGTTTCCTGTTCGGGCTTGCCGGAAGCGTTGCCGCAGCCTCCATTTTCAGCAGTAGCATGCCGCAGCTGTCCATGAAGACGGCGGTCCTGACAGGGCTTCTTATCGGCCTTTCAAGTCCCGCCGGCGACCTCATCGAATCGATGTTCAAAAGGGATGCGGGCGTTAAAGATTCGTCCGCACTGATTCCCGGCCATGGCGGTGTCCTCGACCGGTTCGATACCATCATGTTCGTATCCCCGTTCATCTACTTCATAACATTCCGTCTTTGACAAGGGGGGGACACACTCTCCTGCGGATTGCCGTCACAGAAGGAAAATGTTTTTTATATTGAGCGGTCAGTTTACAAACAGAGAATCCTTTTCTGCGGGCTGTAGCAGTCAAAGCAAGAGGTTGTCGAAATGAAAATCGAAGCTCTCCTATCCCGGAATACTATCGTTCTGAACCTTGAGCCTGCTACGAAAAGCCAGGTTATAGAGAAAATGCTTTCCATCGTCGCACATCATCCTGCCGTAAGTAACATAGAAAGGCTGAAAGCCGACGTGTTGAAGCGGGAAGAGGAAATGTCGACCGGCATAGGCAAGCAGATAGCGCTTCCACATGCCAAGACCAGTGCCGTCATGGAGCCGGTACTGGCTTTCGCCACGCTTTCCGGCGGCATCAATTTCGATGCGATCGACAACGAGCCCGTCAGGCTTGTTTTCCTTCTTGCAACTCCCGAAAAGATGCTTTCCGAACACCTGAAGCTGCTTGGCCGGATCACAAGGCTTGTCGGCAGGGATGATGTTCGTGGCAGGCTTCTGACTTCAGGGACACCCGAAGAGGTCATCGATCTCTTCCGCGAAGAGGAAAAAGATCTGCCGGCTATATAATTCTTCATCTTACCAGCAGGGACCATCATCGTTATGCCGCAGTACCAGGCCGTCAAGGGAGCAAGGGATATTTTTCCCGAGGAATCCGCCCGATGGAAATATGTCGAAGGTGTCGTACACGCTCTTGCAGCTCTATACGGGTTCAGCGAGATAAGGACACCTGTTTTCGAATACACCGAGTTGTTCCAGAGGGGCATAGGTGCCACCACGGATATCGTAGGCAAGGAAATGTTCACCTTCCTGCCCGATCCTGGCGGAAAATCATTGACGTTAAGGCCTGAAATGACCGCAGGCGTCATGAGAGCGGCCTTGCAGAAGAACCTCCTCGGAACCGCGCCGGTTCACAAACTCTACTATATCAGCGAGCTTTTCCGCAAGGAAAGGCCCCAGGCCGGAAGGCAGAGGCAGTTTTCGCAGTTCGGTGCGGAGCTCCTGGGCGTTTCCACCCCCGCAGCCGTCGCCGAGGTGATCACCTTCATGATGCAGGTTTTTGAGACCCTCGGTCTGCGTGGGCTCAGGCTCAGGATCAATTCGCTCGGAGGCACCCATGACAGGCTGCGCTACCGGGAAGCATTGCAAGCCTATTTCGGCCCGTACCGCGACAGGCTCGATGCCCCGTCGCTCGAACGGCTCGAAAAAAACCCGCTCAGGATACTCGATTCCAAGAACCCCGACATGCAGGAAATTGTCGCCGGGGCGCCAAAGCTCTTCGACTATCTGGATGCCGAAGCGCTGGCGGATTTCGAGAAAGTGCTGTTTTTCCTTTCCGAAAGGGGGATTGCCTTCGAGATCGACCACCGGCTCGTGAGGGGGCTCGATTACTACTGTTACACCGCCTTCGAGGTCACCGGCAGCGAACTCGGCGCCCAGGATGCCGTTGGCGGTGGCGGCCGTTACGATGGCCTGGCAAGGGAGCTCGGCAGCTCGGCTGATATTCCCGCAGCAGGGTTTGCGGTCGGCATGGAACGGCTTCTGATGACCATGGAAAAGCAGGGGCTTTTCACGGCCCTGACACCGCACGCTCCTCTCGTTTACATCGTTCTGCAGCAGCAGGAATTTGCCGAACACGCCATGCAGGTAGCCTTCAGGCTTCGCAAATCAGGCATCAGCACGGAGATCGACCTTGCCGGAAGAAGCATGAAATCTCAAATGCGTGAAGCGAACCGTCTCCGTTCATCCTATGCCCTTATTATCGGGGAAAACGAAGTCCGTTCAGGTGAGTATACCCTGAAAAACCTCGTTACTTCGGAACAGACGGCCCTGTCGCTGGAAACCCTGCTCGAAATACTTCATGAACCTGTTTTGAAAGAGTGAAGGGACCGATGGACCAGACACACCATACCGTTACCATTTACGGAAAAAAAGAGTGCTGTCTTTGCGACGAAGCGATGGTCATTATTCAGAAGGTCGCAGCAACAGTGCCTTTCATGCTGGAGAAAAAAGACATCACTGAGGATCCCGAACTGCTCGAGCGGTTCGCCACCTCCATCCCGGTTATCTTTGTCGATGGCCGGCAGGTGTTCAAGTATCGGGTCATCGAGCGGCGCCTCAGGGAGCTGCTGGCCTGAAACCAGACTGCACTTCCCGCTTGTCCGTTCCTGAAGCCGGAGGATTCAAACCTCGCGACCTCCGGGCCGGCTGATATTTTTCTGTCATTCTGAGCAAAGCGAAGAATCCATAACTTGTTTTTTCAAAGAAAGATGGTTCCATCACTGCGCTATGCTTCGTTCAGGATGACACCTCTGTATCAGAACAAACTCCTTGATTTTGGTCAATCTGTTCTTGCTCGTGTCCTTGCCATTCTGTCTTTATTTTGTCATTCCGAGCAAAGCGAAGAATCCATAACTTGTTTTTTTCAAAGAAAGATGGCTCCTTCACTGCACTATACTTCTTTCAGGATGACATCTGTTTCAGAATTTATTTGCGACCTGTAATTGTCCTGGTAATAAAACTATCTGTTCTGCCATGCTGAGATTCATTCTCATACTTGTTGTCGTTTTTCTTGCTGTTCGCCTTGTCTTCCGCGTACTGGGGATCAGGATGTTTTTCACCGGCAGCCGTTCTTTCCGGAGCCCGGGGCAGGCCCACACGCCGTATTCGCGGGAAAAGAAGGTCGAGGAAACAGATTACGAAGTGCTCGACAGCCGCCTTTCCGACAAGGGCCGAGACGAGAGGTGACGTTTTTTACTATTGAAATATTTTTCGTATACTTGCATACTTGAACGGATGGTGTAGGGCATTATTTTACTTCTGAAGTGGGGATGCCCCACTTTTTTGTTTTACGCTCAATAGTATTGTACAGGGTATTCATGCAGGAACGTATCAGGCACTTCGTGCTCCAGGTAATCGAAGAGTTTCAGGGAATTTACCTGGTCGATCTCCGGGTCAGGGGACCGCAGCGCGGAAGGAAAATCGAGATCATCCTCGACACCGATACCGGAATACGCATCGATGAATGTGCAAGGGTCAGCCGCAGGATGCGAGACCTGATCGAATCCAGTGCAGAACTCCTTGCTGAAACCGGCGAAGATTTCGAGATCACGGTTTCTTCTCCCGGTCTCGGTGAGCCGCTGAAGCTCGACAGGCAGTACTTCAGGCATAAAGGCCGTCCGCTGCGGGTTTCCTATACCGGTGACGACGGGACGGAGAAGGAGGTTTTCGGACGACTTGCCGAAGTCATGCTTCAGGATGAAGGCAACCGCCGGATCACCCTGCTCCCGATAAACAAAAAGGGAGGGACTTCGAAAAAGGAAAAGCAGTCCGTAACGCTCTCCCTGGACCAGATTGTACGATCGGTCCCTGAAGCGGATATGTAAATGGTATGAGGTTCAGGCTTGCGGGAATTTTTCATTTAATAGCACAATAAAGCAGAGAGATGGTCAGAAAGCAGATAAAAGACGAGGTTCAGGACAGAAGGTCCCAGATTGCCAGCGCTTTCGGTGAAATCGAGCAGTCGAAAATCTTTCTCGACAAACGCACGGAAAGCGCGGCAGTAAAGATGGACATTGCCGACCTGCTCAAGGATATCATCCAGAAACAGCTCCGCAAGGATTACGATCCTGAAGTCGAGGCCAATATCTTCATCAACCCCGAACGCGGTGACTTCGAGGTCTATATCCTCAAGAAGATCGTCAAGGAAATCGACATCCCGGCAATCGAGATCAGCCTCGAAGAAATCAGGAAAATCGACGATTCGCTCGAAGTGGGCGATTTTTACGAAGAGGGCCCCATCAAGCTGGAAGACTACCTGAGCCGCAAATCGATCCAGATCATCAAGCAGTCTGTCCAGAAGAAGGTGCGCGACCTTGAACGCATGGTCGTTTATGAAGAATGCCTCGAAAAAGTCGGCGAAGTCGTGGCCGGCGAAGTCTACCAGATCCGTTCGAACGAGGTGATTTTCACCTACAATACATCGAAGGACCATCGGGTAGAACTTGTGCTGCCCAAAGCGGAGATGATGAAGAAGGACAATCCCCGCCGTACTCCGAGGATGAAGCTCTATGTCAAGCGCATCGAGCGCGAGAAGGTGAAGGTCAAGTTCGATGACGGCTCGGTTGTCGAGAAGGAGAAACCTGATGGCGGCATGAAGGTTATCGTATCGAGGGTTGACGACAGGTTCCTCTACAAGCTTTTCGAACATGAAGTCCCCGAAATCCTCGACGGCCTGATCGTCATCAAGGCAATTGCGAGGGTGCCCGGCGAACGTGCGAAAGTCGCCGTGGAGTCAACAAGCGCGAGGATCGATCCGGTCGGCGCCACCGTCGGGTACCGCGGCAAGCGTATCCAGAGCATCGTCAAGGAGCTGAACAACGAGAATATCGATGTCATCTACTATGCTGACGAACCCCAGATATATATTTCAAGGGCATTGCAGCCGGCGAAGATTGACCCGCTGACGGTCCATGCCGATATGAAGACCCGCAAGGCCAGGGTGATGCTCAAGCCCGACCAGATCAAGTACGCGATCGGAAAGAACGGCAACAACATCCATCTTGCTGAAAAGCTCACGGGCTACGAGATCGATGTGTACCGAGATGTGATCGACAAATCCATGGAGGACCCGACGGACATCGATATCATCGAGTTCCGCGAGGAGTTCGGTGACGACATGATTTATCAGCTCCTGGATGGTGGCCTCGATACGGCGAAGAAGGTGGTTAAAGCCGGTGTGGATGAGATCGAGCAGGCGCTTGTCGGCCCGGTGAAACCCGAAGAACCGGTAGTATTCTCAAAAATGCGCAAGCCGCCGATCAAGCCGAGGGAGCGCAAGGTTACCGACGACGAAAAACGGTACTGGAGGAAGATTGCCGAAAACATCTACAAAACCGTCAAGGAGCAGTTTACGGAGTCGGATCTGGAGGATATCGACCAGGATCCCGTCTTTCTGAAATTTGATGAACCGGCATCGGACGAAACCGGAACCCCGGAGAACGAGTGAGCTTCGGATACAGAGTTAAGAGTAGAGTATTAATCCAGAGGAGGATGTAATGGCCGTCGAGGATACGGAAAAGAAATATCGCATCAGTGACATTGCAAGGGAACTTCAGGTGAGTCCGCAGGAAGTATTGCTTTTTGTAAAGAAGGAAGGCGGCAAAGTGGCCTCAACCTCCTCCATGGTGCTTGAAGAGGTACGTGACATGATTTTCGACCATTTCAGCGATGAGAAGAAACAGGTCGATGAAACCAAGAAAATCAGGGCGGAAAAACAGCTCCGACTGACGAGGCTCGAGGAGCAGTCACGGAAAACCTATGAAAAGGAAAAACAGCTCAGCGAACATCTCGCACCTGCGGCCCTGCCCGTAACGGCTGTTCACGAACCGAAGAAAGAGCTCTCGCACCAGCTGGCAGCCGCATCTTCAGAGCCGGTCCACCAGTTGTTCATCCCGGTCGCCGGACCTGTTCCAGGCGCTGAAACGGCGGTGGACGAGGAAGCTGCAGAAGAAGAGGTTGCCGTTGAAGAAACCGTTTCTCCGGTCCCGGAAACACCCCAAAGGGAGGAGCCGTCCCCGAACGAACAGATACAGGCTTTCGACATGCCGAAGAACATCGGCGGCCTGACGGTGCTCGGCACACTTGACATGCAGGCCGGACGTTCCCTCGAATCGGACCGCCACAGAAAGAACCGTAAAAAGAACTTCAGGGAGCAGGCTGACGCACTGAAAGACGAGTTCGAGCCCAAAACCGGGACGGAAGAACGCGGCGATGACAAACAGGCGGTGAAAAAGAAGCCGATAAAGCCCGTTGTGGAAGAAAAGCCTAAAGTTGCGGGCGAGGAAGTTTCGGGTATCAAAAAGAAAAAAGGCAAGAAGAAAAAGAAGCCGGAAGTTGACGACAAGGTCATTTCGGCCAACATCCGTTCGACGATCAGCGGGATGGATGAAGCCGGAGGCGCGGGTTCCCGGCAGAAATTCCGCAGGCTCCGCCGTATGGACCGCGAACGCGA
>JAAXXY010000076.1 GCA_013334225.1 Chlorobiaceae bacterium | reverse complement strand
GGTCTCGAAGGTACGCTCACCGATGCGATGGCGGGAAGGATAATCAACGATACCATGGCCCCGAAATTCAAAAACAGGGATTTCGACGGCGGCATCACCGATGGTTCCATGGCGGTTATAAAAATTCTCGAGGGAGGGGAATTGCCGAAGACAGAAGACAGGTCCGTTTCGGAGAAACAATCGAAATCATTTGCCACGGAAGGGCCTGAGCTTTCGATCATGCAACGAATTCTCTTTGGCGCGTTTATTTTCGGAATCATCGGGCTGTTTACCGTGATCGGCATCGTGACTCCGGGGTTCGGATGGTTTCTCTACTTGTTTCTGATACCGTTCTGGGCAGCTTTTCCGATGGTTATCCTGGGGCAGGAAGATGCATTTTACTGTTTTATAGCCTATATGGCCGGGTTCCCGCTTACAAAACTACTGGTAAGAAAGAGCGACTGGTATAAAAAAGCCCAGGATGATTTACGCACGAAGGGCAGGGCGTCGATCGGAGGCTTGTCCATCGGTTCCGGAAGTTCCGGTTCGTCCTGGTCTTCGGGAGGATCGAGTTTTTCGGGTGGAGGCGGATCGTCTGGAGGCGGCGGAGCTTCCGGCAGCTGGTAGGGGAGCGGAAAACGGTTACACAAAAAGCTATAGAGGGACGGTCTTTTTGCAGGATGTGACCGTCCGGTGAACATTTGATGATTCGCTTCCCTTCATCAGCTCTGCTTTAAGCACCAGGAATGTTTTATTGCCAATGGTTGCCTGCATAAGCAACCCGTGCGCTGGCAACTGGCCAGGACGCACGGGCCGGAAAGGTTTTAAAGGAAAGGATCAGGGTCTTTGACTGCGGTTACAAAACATCGAACATCCTTTTCCTGGTTAAAGGTTTTGCCATCGGAACACCTTCTTTTTTCACCAGTCCCCGAGTAACGCCCGATGCGTCGACATCGCCATTCAATGCGACGAATGGCGCCAGTCTCACGTTGTTTCCGAAAAGTAGCCGGTATACCTTGTTCGTTGTGCAAGGTTTTGGTTTGGGGCTGAAACCTGAGCGTTCTTCGGATACATCGGCCGATCTCGCAGGTTTCTGTTTCGGACTGTAACCGGCAGGAGTTTCAACCTGATTTTTCATCACATTCGGTTTCGGCTTGGGACTGCATCCGGGAAGAGTCGAAGTGCCGGATGTGGCGGGTTCCCGTGTCAGTGTCATGAACAGACCTCCTTGAAAGATGGTTATTGACAAGCAAATCCGGGTGCATGGCTGCCGGTTTCAGGAAAAAAGAGCAGCATGGAAGTGTATAAAGCAGACTTACAAATATAGTTATGAGCCGGATGGAAACAAAATGACAGAGTTGGAACTGCCGGTTCACTCCCGATCCTCAAGTATCATCCCGGTGAGCCTGTAAAAAGCATTTTTCAGGCATTTCGTCTCTGGAACATGCATGAGGGTTTTAATTGTCGGGAAGAATCTCTAATTTGAACGTGTATTACCTTTCTTACGTGATCACCCCCTTTATATTTTCAGAAACCAAACAGGGACCATTATGAAAAGACCTATGTTTTCCGTTGTGCTTGCGTTTATGTTCCTGCTGTGCCATTCGCTGAGTTTTGCGGCCATCAATCAGTTTACGGGCAACTGGAAAAACGCCGATCCAAATACCAGGGGCCTGACGACCCTTGTCATCTCCGGCAACGGCAACAACCTGAGGTTGCACGCCTGGGGTAAATGCCATCCGCAGGATTGCGACTGGGGAGAAGTTCAGGCGTTCGCCTACGCCCCGAACGTATCATCTCCTCTGGATCCGACTGCCCAGGCAGTTTCTGCAGTTTTCACCACCGGTTTCAGCCAGACACTCGTCATCATCCGTTCAGGATGGAACAACACCCTGCGAGCTGAAGTATACACCCGCTTCACGGATGGCAGCAATCGCAGCAACTATAACGAAACCTATACCTTCAATCGTCAGCTCCAGCTGATGCCGATCGTGCCGATTCACCCGATCCAACCCATCCAGCCTGTTCAACCAGTTCAACCGGTCCAGCCTGTACAGCCTGTACAGCCGATTCAGCCGATACGTCCAATCTTTCCGATCCAGCCGGTACTGCCTCAGGTCCAGGAAGATTGTCTGTCGTTCAACCCGGCCACAACGACCGTCAGGAACATCGATGGACGCTGGACAATCGTCGATGGCAACCATCTGATGTTCAACTTTAATGATAAAAAAATGGAAGCTCTCCAGGCTCTGAAGATCATCAAGTACTACAGGATGAACAGCTCCTGCTTTGTCGGCCGCCCAGACCCGAGCTTCACCTATCTGCTCGTCGATGGCCAGGCGCCCCAGGGTAGCATGCCCGGTGAGGACTGCGTAAGCTTCAATCCGAACTCCATCCAGGTACAGAACATCGGGGGGCGCTGGAAAATCGTAGACGGCAGTCACTGGGTCTTCGATTTCGGCGACAAGGAGAGCGAAGCGAGGACAGCCTTCGCCATCATCAGGAAATACGGCTTTACCTGTGTCGGCTATGTCGGTCGTCCATATGCAAGCTTTATCTACCTGAGAAAGTAAACGGTTTCATTCTCATCACGAAAAACCCCCGGGTCCTTTCATCAGGGCCCGGGGGTTTTTCTTTCCTGCCGGAATGTTCCATGCCCAGGATGGATATGCAAGCTCGGATAACATTGTATTCAATGCCCGCTTCTTTGCCGGATGCCTTGTTCAGGGCTGCGGATAAAGCGTTTGCCAGTGTCGGGCTATTTCCTCACGACGACAGATCCAGACGGCGTCCCGTTCCTTCACATAATCGAGAAAACGTATCAGCGCCATCGCCCTGGCCGGATGGCCGGTGATCCTGGGGTGCAGGCCGATACTCATCATTTTCGGACGCCCGATCCCTTCGTTCCAGAGCTGGTCGAAGGCATCCCTGAGCTGATGGAAAAAGTCATCGCCGCAGGCGAAACCGTTCGGGAGGAGGAAGCGTAAGTCGTTGTTTACCAGTGAATAGGGTATAGCCAGGAGAGGGCGATAGCCGGAAAGCCAGTAGGGCAGGTCGTCGTTGTAAGCGTCAGAGCTGTAGATGAACCCGCCCTCTTCTCGAATCAGCCTAAGGGTATTCCTGCTGATCCTGCCGGTGTACCAGCCTGCGGGGCGGCGTCCGCACAGTTGCCGGATGATGTCGACGGTTGCTTCGATGTGGCGGTGTTCCTCCTCTTCGGGAATGTCGCGATAGTCCAGCCAGCGGTAGCCGTGCCCGGCTATTTCATGACCTTTGGCAGCCAGGGCCTGCCCGATTGCCGGGTTCAGCTCGAGTGCTTTCCCCGATGCAAAGGCGGTCAGGGGAAGATTGCGGTCGGAGAACAGCTCAAGGATACGCCAGAATCCTGTACGCGATCCGTATTCGTACATGCCTTCAACGCTGAAGTCCCGCTCTCCTTCTCTTGCAGGACGTCCGTAGAGCTCGTGCAGATAGTTTTCAGAGCGGGCATCACCGTTGATTACGGTCGATTCGGCGCCCTCTTCGATGTTGAGCACGAACTGGACCGCAACCCGGGCTTCGCCCGGCCAGTGTGCATGGGGCGGTTTGCCTCCGTATCCGCAGAGGTCCCGCCCGTCCATCATCCAAGTTCGAACGTGGTGATCCCGAACACCTTGTCCAGGCGGCATACCGGCTCCGGGCCGTAGTACATGCGGGCGCATTCGAAGACGTACTTCGCGCCGAACTCCTCTGCAAGGGTAACCGCAGCGGTGTTTTTCATCGGAATATCGAGGTATATGTTATAACCCGGGGCTGACGACAGGCAGGCTTTGTATAGTTCACGGGCGATGTCGATAGAGTCTGCAAAAAGAGGGCCGATCTTGAACCCTTTGCCGGTCCTCCTGAGAACGGTGTACCCGGAAAGCTTTTCTCCTGCGTTATACCTGAACGATGTTGCCGCAGTGTCGAAAAGCCAGCGTTCAAGGAACGGGTGACGGTCGAAGCCGAAACATTCCCGGTCGTATGCTGAAACAGCGTCCAGTTCACTTGTTGCAATATCTGAAATGGCCTCGTGGCGGGGGAATTCGCTTCCTGCCCGGGCACGCCGCTCGTCGCGGAAGGCGATGGAAAAACCGCCACGCTGGTAGAATGGCTGCATGGCCACAACCCCGTCCATGCCGATGCCAGATCCTTTCCTGAGTCGACCGAGCAGCGTATCCCTCCTTTTATACCAGAGGGACCTGCCTATCCCTGCATTGCGGTACTCGGGAATGACGATAAAAAATCCCATGAACCCGAATTCACCGTTGTAGGATACCAGCGAACCGCCACCGATCATTCTGCCGTCAAGGAAGTACCCGTAAAAGGCGTCCGGAAAGACCGAGGAGAAAATTTCCGCGTCGTGAACACCCGGGTCCCATCCTTCTTCCCTCGCCCATCCGACAAGGGTTTCGACCTGCAAGCGGTCAAGCTGCCTGAACTCGAAATATTCGGTATTCATGCGTATCACTCCCAGGCTGAATGTTTTCGTACACCTGCTTATAAAAATAAGCATCGTGCGCTGATAATAACAGCGTTTTATGTTCTTTAAACAGCTGCCTCCGAAAGACTGGCGTGTTTCGCTCCTTTCGGCCTGCAATGAGTATGATTTCTATTGCTGATCGGGATGGCCCGGGCCTGGTTTCTCCGCATTCCGATAGATAATTCTGTCTGTGCTGGATGCATGAAAAAGCATAACTTCCATCGGAAGGGCAGGGTAATGTTAAAAATACTTTTGGTCGATGGAGCGGATATTTGCGGATACGGTGGTGGTGCTTGACTTTGAAACGACAGGTTTGACTCCGGAATATGGGGACCGGGCCATAGAGATCGGTGCGGTTGTTCTGGAACAGGGGAAGATTGCCGGCAGTTTCCAGCGGCTGATGAACCCGGGTTTCAGGATCAGCTCCTTTATCGAGGCTTATACCGGTATTACAAACACGATGCTCAAAGGACAGCCTCCCTGTGAAGCGGTGATGTCTGAATTTGCTGAGTTCATTGCCGGATATAATATCGTAGCCCACAATGCCTCGTTTGACAGGCGTTTCCTCGATGCCGAGCTGAAACGGGCGAACCGGGTATATGAAGGCTCCTGCTGCTGCTCCCTGCTGGTGTCGAGAAGGATTTACCAGGATTCTCCCAATCACAGGCTTCAGACCCTCGTTTCGCA
This sequence comes from Chlorobiaceae bacterium, assembly GCA_013334225.1. Lineage (GTDB taxonomy): Bacteria > Bacteroidota > Chlorobiia > Chlorobiales > Chlorobiaceae > Chlorobium. The sequence continues at coordinate 955 of JAAXXY010000076.1, read as the reverse complement.
CGCGGGCATCCCGGAGACCGGGAAGTTCCACCGTGCGCTCGCGGATGCCGAAATGACGGCTCACCTGTGGATGTCGATGATCGAACGGATCCGCAGGCAATACGGTATCAGGGATGTATTTTTCGACCAGTTGAGCGAACTTTCGAGAATCGACAAGCTCTATACCCACCGTTTTCTTACCTCGCTGGCAAAAGGAAGCGGGGTTACAGGTGGCTGATCAGCCAAAGGACCTGGCCTGCAGACATATTCAATGTCGATAAATATTCGGATAAACTGTCGGATGGCATACCATGAATTGCCTTGGTAACGGGTTGAAATTCCGATCTGGAGGTGTGTGTGTTCGCTAGTCTGTTCCCTGTCGGCTATCGCGGTTTCCTCGATGCCTTGCAGAACGCGTCGGTGACCATGCCACGCAAATCCCTGTTTTATCAGGAGCTTCTTCAGGCTATGTCCGAAGGCATGCCGCTTGAGGAGCTTTTTGTGTAATACTGGATTGCCATTATCCGGATGAGCGCTGAGTGAAGGTTCTTGTGCAACCTTCAAAGATATGATGGCAGTTTTATTACTGCTTCAAAGCGCTCTGTTTCAGTGCGTGTCGTTTTGCGATGACGAACCCCGAAAGGTAGATCAGCAGGAACCCAGGGATGACCACGCTGAAAAACAGGAGCTCATGGTGGGGAGTTTTGAGCTGTCCAGATGTCCAGATCATCCAGACAAACACCGCCCATATCGGCGTTACAACCAGAAAGGTGATATTCCAGAGTTTTGTGAAGCTGTGGTTCATGGTGCCGTGACAGGTTGTGTTGTTCGATCAGGTCGGGTTCGTTCCAGCTTCCGCCTTGAGCTTTATTTTCCGTTCGTGGCTTTTCTCGAGCCATATCCTCACCAGGTACTGTATAGCATTGATGATATAGCTTGAATAGGCGACCGATGACCAGAATACAAGGCTTTCGTC
>JAAXXY010000005.1 GCA_013334225.1 Chlorobiaceae bacterium | reverse complement strand
GCAGGGTTACGGGCTATACTTTGGCGTACCGGGAAACATCAAGGCCCTGAAAAGCTTCAGAGACCTTGTGGCAAAAGCGTGGTACTGGAGCTTGCGACGCCGAAGCCAGAAAGGAAAAGCCATGACCTGGCAACGATTCACTCCTATCGTAGACGCTTATCTCCCGCGCCTCCGAATATGCCATGACTTCCCGGAGGTACGATTCGCCATGACTCAAGGCAGGAGCCGTATGCGGTAGTGCCGCACGTACGGATCTGTGCGGGGGGTGCCGGGTAACTGGCATCCCTACCGCGACTCAATAGCATCAACAGGGGGGGCAGGGCGATCCTGAAATCATGAACTTGCAATGAACAAAATGCAGCGCAACCTCTTACGATACAAACCAGCCAGTATAAGCATGCCGAGAGGTCCGTCCAAGGTTCGAATCGCCGGACACGTTGCATCATGTTACGGTAATCCAGCACTACAGCACACATCTTACATCTCCCTGCCCTCAGAACCCGTAACTCAGAACTGAAATAACTTGCCGTGCTTTTACTGTAAAAGTATATTTCATTTTTGCAAAACGAGTTATTCTGAACAACGTTTTTTCATACTGCGCAACAGACAATGAAAAACATGGGGAAAAGCAGTGAATACAGCGTTTATACGGGAGGTTGGATGTGAATGATCCGGAACCGCTCATTCCGAAACATGGTGGTTATCGCAGGCTGAAAAGCTTTCAGGTGTCGCAGCTCGTCTATGACGTAACGGTGCGTTTCTGCAACCAGTACATCGAAAAACGCAGCCGCACGCATGACCAGATGGTTCAGGCTGCCCGGAGCGGCGTGCAGAATATCGCGGAAGGTTCGGAGGCTTCAGCGACATCGAAGAAGACCGAGCTCAAGCTCACCCAGGTTGCCCGTTCAAGCCTCGAAGAGCTGAGGCTTGACTACGAGGATTTTCTGCGGCATCGCGGGCTCGCAATGCTGGACGCGCAGCATCCGGCGCTCATGCGTTTCAGGGCGCTGCAACCGAAAACCCTGCATGAGGTGCAGGCGTGGGTTGCCGAAGAGAGACGAATGGTCACGGACGAAAAGGGACTTTCACGGACTCATACAGACAGGCTGGAAACCGTTTGTTCGTCCGTTCCTGTGAGTGGATATCAGTGTTCGTCTATCCTGAGTTCAGCCTGTCTGGCCGCAAATGCCGCGCTATCGCTCCTGAACCTGGCATGTTACCTGCTTGACCGGCAAGTGGCGAAGCTTGCTGCGGATTTTGAAAACGAGGGCGGTTTTACCGAGAGATTGTACCGGGTGCGAACCGGCAGAAGAAACCAGCAACGATAGCGAAGGAGGACTTCGGGATGTACCTCAACAAGTCAAAAAGATACGCAGCATTACTTTATAGAAAGGTTTGATGTCCTGACAACAGATTCAGTTGGTGTTCAAGAACCGGTAACGGAGCGATGCGATACCGGGAGGAGTGACCGTTCGGCGATGAGAGGATATCGGCGAGCGGCGAGAATGTTGAAGGCAAGGAGGTCCGGGACGTGGTTCAATAGCAGCAATAGCAGGAGACTAAGGTGGCGGTCAACGTCGATCGTATTGCTCCGGGGACAATATATCACAAATCAATTTCGAATTGAGGTTTGTCATTCCGCAATGGTGCGTAGCGGAATGAAGAGTCCATTTTCTTACAAAAAAACAACTTCTGGATTCTTCACTCTGTTCAGAATGACAATAAGAAGAAGTTTGTTCCAAAAGATAGTTGATACTTTTTATCGCAGAAGTAATAAGTAAATTTATAAAATAGCTGAACTCAATCCTGTCATGATCCATGCCGCTTAACCTCTACAACAGCAACCGGATGGAAGCGCTGGTCGATACGCTCGCCGGTGCGCTTCGAAAGCCCCTGGCGTCGGTGTTCGACCGGGAGGTGATCGTGGTGCAGAGCCGGGGGATGCAGCGGTGGCTTTCGATGGAGCTTGCGAAGCGTTACGGGGTTTGGGCGAACGGGCACTATCCCTTCCCGAATGCGATGGTGCAGGAGCTTTTCGAAATGCTTTTTTCCGAAAAGCCCGACACCTCTCTTTTCAAGCCCGATGTGATGAGCTGGAGGATCATGCGGCTGCTGCCGGAGATGCTCCAGAGCGAGCCGTTCGGCACGCTGCGCCGGTATCTGGCCGATGATACGGATGGCCTGAAGCTTTTCCAGCTGTCAGAAAAAATTGCCGATACCTTCGACCAGTACACCCTCTATCGACCGGAGATGCTTTCCCGCTGGGAAGCCGGAGAGACGGGGCCATCCGGCGAAGAGTGGCAGCCGATCCTGTGGCGAAAACTTGCGGAAGGGGAAGGGATGCACCGGGGGAAGCTGCAGGAAAGCTTCTGCCGTGAGCTCGGCCCGACATCGCCGGGAGTGGAGAAGTTTCCCGAGAGAATAACCCTTTTCGGTATCTCCTACCTGCCGAAGTTCCATCTCGACATGCTCTCGGCGGTTGCCGGGGTGACGGAGGTGAACCTCTTCCTCCTGAGCCCGACCCGGGAATACTGGGGCGATATTATTTCAAGAAAGGCGATCGCCGCGCTTCCCGAGGAGGAGCGGGCCATGCGAACCGAAGGGAACCCGCTGCTCGCATCGCTCGGCAGAATCGGGCGTGATTTTTCCGATATGATCATCGATATGAGCGACAGCGCCCTGCAACAGGAAGAACGCTATGAGGATCCGGGAGATGAGTGCCTGCTCCATGCCCTGCAGTCCGATATCCTGAACCTTTCGGGCACAGGCGAGGATGGGGAAGTGCGCCTGCTCGACCCAGCAGACCGCTCGATCCGGATCCACTCCTGTCACAGTCCGCTCCGTGAAGTGGAGGTGCTCTACGACAACATCCTCGCCATCTTCGAGGAAAACCCGGGCCTCACCCCGCGCGATATCGTGGTGATGACCCCGGATATCGAAATCTATTCGCCCTATATTTCCGCCGTCTTCGGCTCCGGAGGCAATGGCGTTCACCTGCCCTACACCATTGCCGACCGAAAAACGATGCATGAGGGGGAGATCGCTTCGGCCGTGCTGAAATTGCTCGCCCTTCCTGGCAGCCGCCTTGCCGCATCCGAACTCTTCGACCTGCTTGCCTCTCCGCCGGTGAGCCGCCGCTTTTCGCTGGAAAGCGACGAACTCGACCTCATCCGCCTTTGGATCGAAAAAACCGGCATCCGCTGGGGCATGGACGAACACGACCGTTCGGCGAGGAACCTTCCCTCATATCGGGAGAACTCCTGGAAAGCCGGGCTTGACCGGCTGCTGCTCGGTTATGCCATGCCGGACGACAATAGCTTATATAACGGCATCCTGCCTTATGACGATCTGGCCGGTTCCGATACCGAAACCCTCGGCAGGTTCGCCGACTTCGTTACGGCGGTCGAGCGCTTTATGGAAAGCATGGAAGGTCCCTGTACCCTTGAGGATTGGCGCAGCCGGTTCCAGGCGTTGCTCGACGGCTTCATTCTCCCTTCCGATACTTCCGAACAGGAGTTTGCTTCAATTGCAGCGCTTGCCGAACAGCTCGGCGATGTTGCAGCCAAAGCGGAATTCACCGGGGAGGTGACACCTGCGGTTTTCATCTCCTGGCTCAGGGCACGGCTTGAACAGCAGGAGCAGGGGCTCGGCTTCATGACGGGCGGGATCACCTTCTGCGCCATGCTGCCCATGCGGAGCATTCCCTTCCGTGTTGTAGCACTGATCGGCATGAACGACAGCGCTTTTCCCCGCCAGAGCCGCGCTCCTGTGTTCGACCTGATCGCGCGCGCACCGCAGAAGGGCGACCGTTCTCTGCGCAACGAAGACCGCTACCTTTTCCTCGAATCGATCCTGTCGGCACGAGACGTGCTCTATATAAGCTATACCGGGCAGAGCATCAGGGACAACAGCGAACTGCCGCCCTCGGTGCTGGTGAACGAACTGCTCGACGCCGTCCGACGAGGCTTCTGTGCGCCTGAAGGAGAAACAGTCGAACAGCATCTGGTCGTGCGCCACCGCCTGCAGGCCTTCAACCGGCTCTATTATGCAAAAGGCTCCAGGCTGTTCAGCTTTTCGGACGAGAATTACCGGGCGATTGTTGAAAAAGAGTTATCCGCAGATGCGTCCCGTTCCTTCATGAGCGCTCCTCTCGACGACCCTCCCGCGGAGTGGAAAACCGTTCCGCTCCAGCAGCTTATGCGTTTCTACGACAATCCGGCGGCCTTTTTTCTCGAACAGCGCCTCGGTATCCGGATCGAAGGCACTTCGGAGCCGCTCGAGGACCGTGAGTCTTTCGGGGTCGAGGGACTCGAATTGTACAGCCTGAAACAGGAACTGCTCGAGGTTGTTCTTGGAGGCGGGGAACCGCTGGAGCGGCTTCCGCTCTTCAGGAGCCGGGGAATGCTTCCACCTGCCCGCCACGGGGAGCTGCTTTTCGGGAAGGTTCTCGATGACGTCAGGGAGTTTGCCGCTGCCGTGCAGGCAAAAACCGCCTGTACAGGGCCTTTCGATCCGCTCGAAGTCGACCTGCAGCTCGGCGGGTTCCGTCTCGCCGGACGGCTTGCGAAGGTCTGGCCGCAGGGCCTGCTGCACTACCGCTGCGCGAAGATGAAGATGAAAGACCGGATGAGAGCCTGGATCGAGCATCTTGTGCTCAATACGCTAAACCATCCCGGTTACCCGAAGGAAACCTGCCTTGTCATGACTGACGATGAAAAACGCTTCGCGCCGACGACTGAAGCTACCCTGCATCTGGAGCATCTGCTGAACCGCTACTGGCAGGGACTTTCCATGCCCCTGCGCTTTTTCCCGCGCTCTTCTGAGGCCTATGCAGAAAAAGAGAGCATCGAAGCCGCACGAAAGGAGTGGCGGGACGACACGTACAACAACCTTCCGGGCGAAGGCTCAGACCCTGCCATACAACGCTGTTTCGGCTCCGGCGAGCCCTTCGGCGAGGAGTTCCGCACCATTGCCCTCGAGCTTCTGAAGCCGATGCTGGAATGTATGAATGATGGGCAGTAATAGTTTCCCGCTCAGTCATTCTGAATGAAGCGTAGCGTAATGAAGAATCCATCTTCCTGTAAATCAACATCATCAGGATTTTTTTTTCCGCTCAGAAAAAAAAGATGCTGTATGACAGAAAAAAGCAGAGGGACTTGATAATCGATTTCAATACAAGTTTTACGAATCTGTACCAACCAGTTGCTTTTGTATGAAAAGATAATTACCATTGATATATATCATTTTATCAAGAGGAAGTATGGATACAGCGCGCATTTTTCCGTCGGGCCGGAGCCAGGCGGTCCGCCTGCCGAAAGAGTACAGGTTCAAGGGCAAAGAGGTCGTCATCAAACATTTCGGCAACGGGGTGTTGCTGATACCGATCGACAAATCCTGGTCGATGCTTGAAGCGGCATTGCAGGAGTTCGAGCCGGGATTTATCATGGAAAGGGAACAACGCGAGGAACAGGAAAGGGAGGAGATCGCACCGTGAGCTACCTCCTCGATACCAATATCTGCATCTACATCATAAACGCTCGGCCGAAGCATGTTCTGGAACGGTTCAGACAGGTGAGCATCGGCGATATCGGCATCTCGAGCATTACCGCAGCCGAACTGGCTTTCGGCGTCATGAAAAGCTGTTCCGAAAGAAACCGTCGTGCACTTGAAATGTTTTTCGCTCCGCTCGAACTCTATCCATTCGATGCGTCGGCGAACTGGCATTACGGCGAGATACGCCGTGACCTCGAACAGCGGGGAGAGCCGATCGGGCCACTCGACACGATGATCGCCGCCCATGCCAGGGTACTGGATGCGGTGCTGGTCACCAATAACAGCAGGGAATTCAGTCGGGTGCCGGGATTGAACATTGAAAACTGGGCGGAATGAAAACCCTCAACCACGCAAAGGTCGAACTCTCCGGCATCAACCTGATCGAAGCGAGCGCCGGTACGGGGAAGACCTATGCCATCGCGTCGCTCTATCTCCGCCTGCTGCTGGAAAAAGAGCTGCTTCCCGAACAGATCCTGGTGGTGACCTATACCGAAGCCGCAACGCAGGAGCTTCGCGGCAGGATCCGCAGCCGCATCCGCGAGGCGCTCGAGGTGATGGAAGGGCGGAATACCAGCGACGCATTCCTTCTGGAGCTTTACGAAAAGGCTTCCGGGATCGGGACGAAAAGGGTGCTCGGTCTTCTCGAACGCGCGCTCGGCGCTTTCGACACGGCATCGATCTTCACGATTCACGGCTTCTGCCTTCGCGCGCTGCAGGATAACGCCTTCGAGAGCGGCTCCCTGTATGACACCGGGCTGGTGACCGACCAGACGGATCTGCTCCGCGATATCGTGGATGACTTCTGGAGAATGCATTTTTTCGGCAAGTCTGCGCCGCTTCTCGCCTATGCCCTGCGCAAGCGCCTGAATCCCGACAACCTGCTCTCGTTCCTCAGGGAACTCCATTCCGGAACAGGGGTCGAGGTTATCCCCGATTTCGGCAGCGAGGCGATCGCTGCGATTGAAAGCGGGTGTGATGCAGCTTACCGAGAGACCTGCTCGATGTGGAGGGAGCAGCGGGAGGCGATAACAGATCTGATTGCCACGGACAGGGGGTTGAGCCGTTCAGCGAAATACTACCGGGAAGACCTGCTTGAGCCGCTCTTTGCAGGCATGGATGCTTTTGCGCAGTCCGGTAATCCGTACGACCTGTTCGACGGCTTCCGGAAGCTCACGCTCGGGGGTATTCAGGAGGGTATCAAAGGCAAGGGAGCAGCGCCTTCCCATCCGTTTTTCGACGCCTGCCAGCGGCTGCTCGATGCGGTGGAGAACCGTTTTCTCGCGCTCAAGTCCGAGCTGGTCCATTGTTACCGGAAAAACCTTCCTCAGCGCAAGCGTACCGCGAACATCCGCTTTTTCGACGACCTTCTCGAAGACCTCCACCATGCGCTTCAGCCCGAACACGGAGGCCAGGCGCTTGCCGGGATTCTCAGGAACAGCTACTGCGCGGCGCTGATCGACGAGTTCCAGGATACCGATCCCGTGCAGTATGAGATTTTCAGGACAATCTATGCCGGTTCCGAACTGCCGCTCTTTCTTATCGGCGACCCGAAACAGGCAATCTACAGTTTCCGGGGTGCGGATATTTTCGCCTACATGCGCGCGGCTCGCGAGGTCGGCGAAGAGCGGCGCTTCACCCTGACGCACAACTGGCGTTCTTCTCCGATGCTGCTTCAGGCGTTCAACATCTTGTTCGACAATGCGAAGCGACCGTTCGTCTACGACGGCATCGCCTATCATCCACTCGACGCCGGGAAGCGGGAACCGGACGGTACTGCATCATGTCGTAGTGAAGCTGAACCGATGCAGCTCCTGTTCATGGATTCCAGTCATGAAAAAAACGGCATATTCAACGTTGACGATGCAAACGCCTTCGCTTCAGCGGCCGTTGCCTGCGAAATCGCCCGAATCCTGCAGGAAGGTGAGGAACTTCCCGGAGGCAGGCTCAGCACTGCGGGCGATATCGCAGTTATCGTGCGCACGCACCGGCAGGCGGCCCTCATGCTCGATGCCCTGCATGTCCGGGGCATTCCGGGTGTCATGCGGAGCAACAGGACAGTTTTTTCGTCGAAGGAGGCAGAAGAGGTGCGGATACTGCTTTCCGCCCTTGCCGATCCGTCTGACGAGCCGAAGGTGCGCGCTGCGCTGGTGACCGATATCCTCGGCAGATCGGGCAACGATATTGCCGGGTTCAATGACGATGAAGAGTCCTGGATAGCATGCCTAAGGCAGTTCCGCCTGTATCATGATCTCTGGCGTGAGCGGGGATGTATGGTCATGAGCCGGGAACTGATGGCGAGGGAGGGAGTTCGGGGCCGCCTGCTCGGCTTCCCGGATTCGTCGGGAGAGCGGAGGCTGACCAACCTGCTGCACTGTTTCGAGCTGCTGCACAGAGAGGAGCATGAGCATGGAACGGGAATGGAGGGGCTTCTCGGATGGTTCAGCGAACGCATTGCGGATCCGGACGAGGCGGAGGAGCACCAGATCAGGCTCGAGACCGACGATGCGGCCGTGAAGATCGTTACGGTCCATGTCAGCAAGGGGCTGGAATATCCTGTCGTTTTCTGTCCGTTCCTCTGGGGAAACGGCAGCAGGAAAGGAGATGTGCTGATGTTCCATGATGATACGGGGCGGCTGGTGAAGGATTTCGGCTCCTCCGATTATCAGCGGAACCTTTCTCTGGCCGGAAAAGAGTCGATTGCCGAAAGCCTCAGGCTGCTCTATGTGGCCCTGACGAGGGCGAAACACCGCTGCTTTCTCTTCAGCTGCAGAACCCGTGCTGAGAGCTCGCCGGTCACCTATCTGCTTCATGCGTCCGACGGGACGAGGGCTGCTGAAAACCAGGCGGTGGCGCTCGCAGTCGAATCGGGGACCCTGAATGCCTTGAACATGGCCGCTCAGCTGGAGTTGCTTGCCGGTCGTTCGGAAGGTTCCATCGGGTTCGGCATGCTGACGCGTGATGCGGTTGACGGGATGGTCGGGCTCTCCCGTATAAGCCCGGATTTGCAGCTTGATGACCTCGAGCTGAAGAGCTTCGCCGGAACTATCGATACGACCTGGCGGGTGTCAAGCTTCACCTCGTTCAGCCGCCATGAAACGAAGGGCACCGAACTTCCCGACCGTGACGAGAGCCGGAGAGAGGGGGAATCGCCGCTCACCGCTGTTGCCCCTGCCGGAGAGGAAAAGAGCATTTTCACCTTTCCAAAGGGAGCACAGGCCGGAATTTTCATGCACGGGATTTTTGAAGAGCTTGATTTTGCTTCTCCATCGGAAGAGAAGATCGGTGATCTTGTCGAAAAAGGTCTTGAACGCTATAATTATAAAGAAGATTGGCTGCCGTATATCACAACGATGGTTCATGATGTTCTTGAAACTCCGCTCGATGGACCTGATGGTACCTTTACGCTTGGCAAGCTTTGCAGGAAGAGCTGGATAACGGAGATGGAATTTTTCTTTCCGCTCAGTTTCATCACATCCTCCCGTCTTGCCGGAGTTCTCCGGAGCCATGGCGTGCTCCAGGGCGGGATCGACCTCGCCTCGCTTGCTCCCATGCTCCAGTTCACTCCGACGAAGGGTATGATCATGGGGTTCATGGATATGGTATTCGAGCAGAACGGGCGGTACTACCTGCTCGACTGGAAATCGAACCATCTGGGCGGCAGCATTGATGATTACGGGCCCGAAGCCATGAGGCAGGCAATGCAGCAGAACCTCTACCCCCTGCAATACCTGCTTTATACCGTCGCGCTCAACCGATACCTTTCGCTGAGGGTCAAAAACTATCGTTACGGGACCCATTTCGGAGGAGTGATCTATGTTTTCCTGCGCGGGGTTGACAAAAAAATCGGGGAGAAAAGAGGTTTTTATCGCGACTATCCACCCGAAGCATTGATTGAAGCTTTGACCAACCTCCTGATAGACCTCGAATAATGACCATGGAATATCAGGAACGTGCCATAGACCGCCATTTTGCCGCATTTATCTGCAGCCTGACCGGAGGTGAACCCGGCGATCTTTTCCGTCTGGTCGTCTCCCTTGCAGGCAGCGCAGTCGGGAAGGGGAGCAGTTGCCTTAACCTTGCCGATATTGCCGGAGAGACCGTCATTCTTGACAACAGAGAATTACTCCTGCCCGGGTTCGATGCTCTGATGGAGCTTCTGAAGGGCAGCTCTGTAGTCAGTTTTCCCGGCGGAGACCAGCGTCCGCTCGTGCTCGATGACGCCGGTCGCCTCTATCTCTGCCGGTACTGGCATTATGAGAGGGAACTTGCCCGGATACTTCTGCGGAAAGCATCGGCATTATCCGGCGATATCGATGAAGCTCGTTTGCGCGAAGCCCTTATGCGGCTTTTCCCGGGCGATACCGATCTGGAGGGGGACCGCCAGAAAAAGGCTGCGGCAGTCGCCCTCCGCCGGCATTTCTCGGTGATTTCGGGCGGTCCTGGTACCGGAAAGACCTCGACGGTTGTCCGCATACTTGCGCTTCTGCTCGAACAGCAGGGAGAGGGAAAGAGGATAGCCCTGGCGGCCCCGACCGGAAAAGCGGCCGCAAGGCTGAAAGCATCCATACAGAGACTCAGGAGCACCCTCGACTGCACGGAAGAGATCAGGGCGGCCATTCCCGATACTGTCGTAACGATCCACGGGCTGCTCGGAGCCATTGCCGGCTCCTCCCGCTTCCGCCATTCATCGAAAAATCTGCTTCCCTTCGATACCGTTATCGTCGATGAAGCCTCCATGGTGGCGCTGCCCCTCATGACAGCGCTTGTGAGCGCGCTCAGACCTGAAACGAGGCTGGTCCTGCTCGGAGACAGGGACCAGCTCTCCTCTGTCGAAGCGGGCGCCGTACTCCTGGATATCTGCAGGGCAGGGGAAAGGGGAACCGGTTCTCCGTTATCCGGCGCAATCGTTCAACTGGAAAAAAACTACCGTTTTCACGAAGGAAGCGGCATTGCCGAAATTACACGGGCGGTCAATACCGGGAGGGAGGAGGATGCGCTCAATCTGCTGATATGCAATTTTCTGTCCGGATTTTCATGGCATGAGCCGCCTGTTCCTGCTGAACTTGGATCGTTTCTGTATGCCAGGGTTATCGAAGGTTACCGGGCTTATCTCCAGGCCGTTTCACCGGAGGAAGCGCTGGAGAAGTTCGATGGTTTCAGGATCCTCTGCGCCCTTCGCGAAGGTTCTTTCGGAGTCTCGGGCCTCAACCGTATCGCCGAAAGCATCCTCACCCGGGCGGGATTGATCGCTCCGGTCGACAACCGCTACCGGGGCCGCCCGGTTCTCGTGACGGTCAACGACTATTCCATGCGGCTTTTCAATGGAGATACGGGCATTTTTTTCCCGGATCCCGAAAACGGGGGGGAGATCAGAGCGTTTTTTCCTTCCCCGGACGGCGGCGTGCGGAGCATTCCTCCCGAACGGCTTCCGCGACATGAAACGGCTTTCGCAATGACCGTCCACAAGAGCCAGGGTTCCGAATTCGACCGGGTGCTGTTTCTGCTTCCACCCTTTAAAAATCAAATCCTTACAAGGGAACTGCTGTATACGGGGATAACAAGAGCGAAACATTCCCTGGAGCTGATCGCCGACGAAAAGATTTTTACGGCAGCTGTCCGATCGAGGATAGAGCGGAACTCCGGATTATGTACTCAACTGGAAATGAATATGCTCGATGCCGGATGAAAAGCTGTAAGTTAATTATTTATATTATTTTACAGATTATCAGGACCAGACATTTCGTCTGAAAAGAAAGGCATGATTTTCAGTAACTGCCCACATGCGGGATACGGATTCTGAAATTATTGCAAAAAATATTTTTAATAAGCGTATATAATAAGTATAATAAGTGTGTGAAAATAGAGATATCTGCGCGTTTCTGACATAATCATCAGAACAATAGTTATGCATGTACCAAAATAAATTACAGATAGTTGAATCGTTCGATTTTCAAATGTAAAACTTTTGTTAAAAGAAGGTTTCCTGTGCCTTCAATAGGTTATTATAACAGCTTCATATCACAACGACCATGAAAATCTTGAAAAAAACTACGGTAAAAGTTGCTGTTTCAGGTTTAATGCTTTTATCGGCAGGATTTGCATCCTGTTCTGAAGCGAAGGCGATAACGGTTAAAGAAGCCGTGGAAAAAGCAGTGAACAACAGCCCGGAAATAAAAGCCCGCTTTCATGCATTTCGTGATGTTTATGAAGAACAACAGGTTGCAAAGGGAGGGTATTTTCCGAAGATCGATTTATCAGCCGGGATAGGAAGGGAAGTGCTTCAAGGCGATAAAATCTCTTCTACCAATATGTGGAGAAAAGATGTGAGACTGGATTTAAAACAGATGCTGTTCGATGGATTTTTTACCAGAAATCAGGTTTGCAGCCTGAAATATTCGGGACAGGCAAGGTATTTCGAATTTATGGATACCGTTGAAAATATCGGTCTGGAAAGTCTCAGAGCCTATGTCGATGTGCTGCGTTACCGGGAAATGGTAAATCTTTCAAAAAGAAATCTGGACTATCACAGGGAAATCTACAACCAGGTCAGCAGCCGTGTCAAAGCAGGAGTCGGTGCAGGTGTGGATTTACAGCAGATCAGTGCTCGTGTTGCTCTTGCGCAAGCCAACTATCTTACCGAATTAAGTAATCTGAACGATGTCAAGGCTCGATATCAGCGTTATACAGGAGAGGTTCCCGATGAGAATATGCAGGCTGTTCTGCTGCCTGATGACGGAATTCCCGTTGCGACCAGGGATGTTTTGAATAACGCATTCCAGCATAATTCAGGGTTCCTTGCAACCATGTCCGATATAAAGTCAGCCCGGCATTTGGTGAAAGTGCAGGAATCGAAATTATATCCCAGAATCGATCTGAAAGCATGGCATGACCGTTCATGGGATGTGCTCGGCGTTGAAGGACAACAGTCTGCAACTGTCGCTGAAGTTGCATTGACATACAACATATTCAACGGCGGTTCCGGCAGGGCAGCTGTGCACCAGTATCGTGAAAAGATGTTCAGAGCTATAGATCTGAAAGACAAGGCGGCAAACGATATTCGTCAGGCGGTGGCCATAGCATGCAATGACAGGCGCATGATTGCCGAACAGATCGTTTATCTGAACCAGCACCGGAAAAACCTTGATGAAGTTCGTGTCGCATACCGTGATCAGTTCAATATCGGAAAACGTACGCTTCTTGATCTTCTCGATACCGAAAATGAATATTACCAGTCACAGAGAGCCTATTACAACGGGTTTTTCGATTTGACGATAACAAACGCCAAAACGTTGGCTCTGATGGGCAGGCTGATGAACACGATGGGTGTTGTGCGAGCAGAAATGCCAAGCTTGAAGGATATCGATGTTCCTTTTCCAAATGTTACTGAATCCGATATTCCGTCAACTGATACACCGGCCTTGTAGTACGAGTCGGGATGATGCGTGATAATTTGACATAAAGGAACCTATGATACATACAATTCCTCCTTTTAATCATAGAGAGAAACACGGCTGATATTCTTGTGTTATATTATGCTTAAAACAGAAAATCAGCCGTTAAATTTCAGGGTGCAGCTTTATAGAAGCGCTTTTCATTATGTCAGTTTCATTTACGATCGGGAAGAAACATATCGGGAGTGGCGATATCATGTCAATCCTTTCCGGTCATGGTCTCTTGCCCCAATTGATGCAGGGAATAGTTGTTGACAGGGTCTTGCGTACATTCAGCTGTTCCGAAAAGGAAATCGTGGATTATTATCAGAAGCAGATAACGGCTGATCCGGATTATATAGATAAAAAAAGGTCCCAACTCATTCTTGATGGTGTACAGGAGCATGACGTAGATTTTTTTATCAGCCGTCCTGTGCTGCTTGAAATATTCAAACAGAAAACATTCTCTCATCAGATTGAAAGTACATTTCTGAAGTTGAAATCGGGTATTGACAAGGTCGTCTTCAATATGCTGCGTCACAAGGATCATGAATTGATGCGAGAGTTATATTTTCGTATCGATTCAGGCGAAGAGAATTTGCATTCTGTTGCTGAAAGATATTCGGAAGGCAGGGAATCAAAGACCGGAGGAAAGATAGGTCCTGTCGAAATGAGGCAGTTGAACCCGAAACTTGCAGGGGTTTTGTCAACCTTGAAACCCGGAATTCTTAACCAGCCGGTTCTCATTGACGGGTTTGCCGTAATTGTGCAGTTGAAGGAGAAATTACCTGCGCAACTTGATGATTCCATGAAAAAACAGATTATCAACCAGCTTTTTAATGAATGGGTTCAGAAGGAAGTTCAGGAATATTTTTACTGAACTTGTTCTGATCTTATGATTTTTTTTAAAAAAGGGAAATATTTTGAGCACTGTTGAAAAAAACATCCCTCGCCTTCAAGAATTTATTGATGCCGTTCCACTGTTTTCAGGCCTTTCCGTTAAAAACAAAAGGCAGCTTGAAGAGGTATGCTCGCTGAAAGTTTATACTATCGGAAAACAGGTAATCAGCAAAGGCTCGCTTCCCGATGCTTTTTACATTGTCTGCAGCGGGCGATTCCGGACGTTAATCCATGATTCAGGCAGCGGAGCGGTACAGACCCTGAGGCTTCTTGGTCCCGGTGATATATTCGGGTGGGTTGGTCTGATGCGTCGTCAACCGACAGAGATCGTCTCTGCATCTGAAGACAGCGTCTGTATCGAGGTTCCTGCTTCTGCAATCGATACATTTTTCGATGCTGTACCAAGCCTGTATAACCAGCTCTCCGCAAAAACAGACCCATCAGAAATATGCCATCTCCTGGACGCCATATACAGAAATGACCCGATAAAAGAGAAACGTTTGCGTGAAGCAGGATTTGCCGGTATCAGGGACCTTGCCATACAAATTTTCAACTCATCAAAGGTAATCGATACAAATTTCAGCAGGGAGGTTATACCCGGCGGCGGTCAAAGGTGGTTTGTCAGCAGAAGCAGCGACCCCGCTTATCGTGAGGGGTCAGAGTATCGTTTTTCAGGCAGCATGATACCGGACTCACTTTCTTTAAGGCTGATAAGCCTGGATTTATCCCTGCTGGAGGAAAGTGCAATTTCTTCCCAGACCCTTGCAGTTCCTGAAAATCATATCGATGATAAAGAATCCGCCGACACCAGTGATCAGGCTTTTAATCAATCATCGGATAAACGACAACGGTTCGGTTTTGATTTCGAAACGGGAACGGGAAAAAACTTTCCTTTCTACCGGGGAAAAGGTCTTGAGGACGGCACACTTGCCTGTTTCAGGATGCTCGGCGGTTATTTCAACATCCCTATGAAAAAAGATCTTGTCAGCGGTATCCTTGCGAACCAGCTGTCAAGAAACGGTCAGATTTCAATGCAGGATTGCGGAGGCATAGGTGTTTTGCTCGGCATGAAGGTTCAATTGGTGAACTTCGGCAAAGAAGCCCTGTCAAGACTGAAAGTCCCTGCCATGATACAGTGGAATGACAGTTTCGCAATACTTTACAGGGTTTCGGCTAAAAAAATTGTTCTCGCAATACCTTCTTCAACGGGAATCCAGGAGTTGGGGGCCGATGATTTCTGGGAGAGGTGGGAGAAAAAAGGGGCTGCCCTTGTTCTCGATGTGCGGGAGGATACACCTGAAAAAAAATTCGGGCTCGACTGGTTTGCGCCCTCGATCAGAAAATATCGGGCGGTTCTCTCAGAGGTTATGATCGCTTCGTTTTTTTCACAGATCATGACCCTGGTCAATCCCCTCCTTTTCATGGTCATCATCGATCAGGTCATTGTAAGGAACAGTTATTCGACTCTGCATGTCCTGGGTACATTCATGCTCATCATAGCCGTTCTCCAGGCTGTTCTGAACAGTCTCAGAACATATCTTTTTGTCGATACCACCAATCGCATCGATGTCGCTCTCGGGGCCGAGGTTATCGATCATCTTCTGCGTCTTCCACTGCGTTTTTTTGAAAGGAGACCGGTTGGTGAACTGAGTTCGCGGATCGGGGAACTTGAACGCATCAGGCAGTTTTTAACCGGTACGGCGCTCAGTGTTGTTCTCGATGCAGTTTTTTCGATCGTTTATGTAGCCGTTCTGTTCTTTTTCAGCTGGAAACTCGCCATAATGTCTCTTTCGGTAGTTCCGCTGATCGGGATCGTCACATTTGTCATATCTCCTGTTATCAGGAAACAGCTTCGCGAAAAAGCCGTGCGTCACGGGATCACCAATGCCTATCTGATCGAGGTGCTTTCGGGTATTCAAACGGTGAAATCCCAGAATATCGAACTGCGGGCACGCTGGAACTGGCAGGAAAAATATGCGGATTATGTCAGGGAAGGGTTCAAGCCGGTTATTTCCGGGACCCTTGCAAATTCCACGAACTCTTTTCTCAGCCAGGCTTCAGGTCTTATCGTTATCTGGGCCGGCGCCTACTTTGTTCTGAATCATGAAATGACCCTCGGCGAACTGATCGCATTCCGGATTATAGCAGGATATATAACCAGTCCAATTATGCGGCTTGCCCAGCTCTGGCAGAATTTCCAGGAAACCGGCATGTCTCTGGAGAGGCTTGCCGATATCGTCGATTCTCCGCAGGAGGGTGGTAAAGAACAGTTGTCGCAGATACCGCTTCCCACGATTCAGGGCGAGGTTCGGTTTGAAAATGTTTCTTTCCGTTTCAGGGAAAACACTCCTGCCGTATTGAAAAATATCAGCATTACCATCCCTGCCGGAAAATTCGTCGGTATTGTCGGCGAAAGCGGCTCAGGGAAAAGTACCTTTGCCAAACTTGTGCAGAGACTGTACAACCTTGAAGAAGGAAGGATTTTCATCGATCATTATGATATCAACAAGGTTGAACTGAATTCACTCAGGAGCCAGATCGGCATTGTTCCACAGGATCCCATGCTGTTCAATGTTTCAGTGAAGGAAAATATTGCGCTTACAAATCCTGAGGCAAGAGATGCCGATATTATACAGGCCGCTCGAATAGCGGAAGCTCACGATTTTATCATGGCTTTGCCGACCGGTTACAACACGCCGGTAGGAGAAAAGGGATCATCGCTTTCCGGAGGTCAGAGGCAGAGGATTGCGATTGCTCGTACTATATTGCAAAACCCTGGGCTTATCATTCTTGACGAAGCGACAAGCGCACTTGATCCTGAAACCGAGAGCCGTCTGACAACAAACATGATCCATGCTTTTCACGAAAAAACGGTTCTCTTCATTACTCATCGGCTTAATTCAGTCAGAGGGGCGTCGATTATTCTCTGTTTTCATGAAGGATGTATTGACGAGATCGGTACCCATGATGAACTGATGGCGAAAAGAGGCCGCTACTACTCCCTGTTCCAGAAACAGTCATATTCAATTTCTTTTGCGGAGGATAGCCGGTGAAGGAAAAAAAACCATTGGAAAATCTTATCGGTCAGGGAGAAGTTTTCACGCAGTCAAAAACAGTGCAGAGAGCTATCCTGTGGTCGCTTGTGCTCACGTTTTTCGGCTTTATTGTATGGGCCTCCATTGCCCAGATCGATGTATCGATACCTGCAACCGGAAAGCTTGAGCCGTCCGGTGAAGTGAAAAATATTCAGGCGGCTATAAATGGTGAGGTCAATACGTTGAATATTGAGGATGGTCAGCGTGTAAAAAAAGGTCAGGTGCTTCTGGAACTTGTACCGGTACTGTCTGTTGGAGAGGAATCGAAGCTGAAATCCTTCAGGATAGCTCTTTCCAACGCCCGGCAGCAGTATGCTACCGAATCTTCCATGCTTGCCAAGCTTCGTTCCTTGCTGAGCACTGCAGCAGTATCGGAATTCGAAGTGGAGCAGAAAAAACTCGATGTTCTGAAATTGCAGGCACAGATCAGCGATCTGACTGAACAGATCAGCAAGCAGCAATATATGACCAACCAGGCGACGGGTTATGAGTCCATAACTTCTCCTGTTGATGGTACAATATTTGATCTGAAAGTGAAAAAAGAGAGCGTTGTTTCTGTCGGCCAGATCATCCTGAAAGTGGTTCCGGATGAGAGTCTCACGGCTCGCGCATTTATTTCAAATCAGGATATCGGTTTCGTGTATGAGAAACTGCCTGTTGATGTCAAACTCGATGCCTTTCCCTTTGCCGAGTTCGGTGATATCAAAGGAACAGTTACGTGGATCGGATCAGATGTGCTTCCTCCCGACGATGTTATCAAATACTATCATTTCCCCATCAAGGTGAAGCTTGACCGTCAATATCTGTCTATCCAGGGGAAAAAAATCTTTCTCCTGTCAGGGATGTCGGTAACCATGAATATCAAGGTGAGGAAACGAACGATCATGAGCATATTCACCGACCTCTTTTCCAAGCAGCTCGATGCTGTTACCCATATCAGGAAATAGTTCGGCAGAGAAAGGAATAGACCGGGCAGCCGATTACAATCGATTGTCCGGTTTTTTCTGTCACTCTCCCCATTTTTCCAGATAGTTCCGGTAATCATTTTTCCACTTGTCCGTACCGAAATGACCGCCGCTCTGGTGCGTCAGGCATATCGCCCAGGTACCCAGTTTCAGGGATTTTGACCTGGCGGTCCTGCAGAAATCCATGTCGTAGAAATGAAATTCAAAACGATTATCGAACAGGCATTCCGAACCGGTCAGGACAGATTTTTTTGCAGCAAGAAAGCACCCGTCGAGCAATTCACATGATGCCGGAGATGGACCGTAAAAAGAAATTTTCCCGAAGGGATATTTTCCATGTGCTACGGATCCTGACAGGTTTGCCCTGTCGTCCCAGATCAGATCCGCGTTTTTGAATGCCCAGGCCGGCTGGTTCTTGGTCCTTTGGCGATTGCCCGCAACACCGATGATATCGTAATTTGCGAGACCTTCTTCGATACGCTGGTAAAAAAAGTAATCGTCGATCCAGACATCGTCATGTATGAATGCAAGCATGCTCCTGTCATCAGCCTCGAGAATCTTTTTGTTGTATACCCGGGGTAATCCATAGCGGTTATCGTATACAATGCATGGCTCGATTCGTTTGTCGAAGGCGATCCTCTTCAATGAAATTCCAAGAGCCGATCCTTTCCAGAAGTCATTTTCCGAAAGCCTTGTGGCGCAAATTATTTCTATTTTCATTGATATGATTGTCCTGTATGCCACGAGTGATGGAGTGTGCACTGAATGTACAATACCGGTTGTATTTCCGGTTAATGGATATCAAGTACCGCTGTTATCTGAATATAAATGTAGATTTGCTCAAGGCAATTCCGGAGAATTCCTCTTTCTTTCTTGATATACGGGACAAGGCAGACGGGAAAAGCCAGCCTGACATTGAGCCCCGTGGTATCTATAAATAAAGCATCCCCGCAGCAGAGCTACGGGGTATTAATTCAAAGAAGATCTATTCATTCACGAAGCAAAGCTTCGGGGAATTTACCCATAGAGATTAAATAATAAAGTTGGGAAAAACCGACCGAAATGGAAATCACCGGATGTGATATTTTTTGTGTAAGCCATAAAAAACCGATTTTTCTGCCGGCACTGCCGTATCAATTGATCTCGCCACAAATCGATTCAGAAAAAATGGCAGCCAATCAAGTTATTGTTCCGGACGAAATATACGGGCATTTATTTCATGGCAGAATATTATCAGAATACACTCAACTATTCTGGCTGGCAGATATGTTAAAAAGTTACGAAAGGGAGAAAAGGATTATGATTTTTCAGTATCGGAAATTTCTTTCTTTCAGATATGGAAAAAGGGTAAGTTCCAACATACCTTACGCTTATGCCTGTCATCCAGAAGAAGCAAATTTTCTTTTTCCGACTTTACCGGAATTACAGCATCTCGGCGAACGTTTGTTTTTAGGACCGAAGCTCAAGGTACGTTCGATAGCTCATCAATATGCATCATGCCATCTGTTAGAGGATTTTTCGGCATTTATCGCTTCGCTGGGGGCTGTACCTTATTTTACTGCCAAAAGAATCATGAACTTTATTAATTGTAAAATTTTATTTCCGGTTCCTTCGCTTGGAGTTCATAGAATTGATATTTTCATAACTCATATGGAGTTGCTGCGAAAGGTCTGGCAATCTTTTTCAGAAAACTATTACATACACAGATCCGGATATCAAAGGAGAGTAGGGGGATTTTTGCTGGAACGACTTCATAGTTTCCTTCTTTTTGAAGATATATTTGAAAAAAAGAGTATTCCTGTAATACACGGGCAGCAAATAGTCGTTTCCGATACTGAAAATATTAATCCGACCGTTTAACCTTTGTGAGATAGTTCGGTTGATAAGCTATTGAAGAACCAAATTGTTAATCGTTCGAGCAAAATGAGATTGATTCTGTTTTAAGCAGAATAAGCGAGACCGCAATTGTGGTAAAGGATTTAAACAGTAGAAAAAAATGGACAGATCGGTTCTTTCTGTTTGCAATGTTTTTTTTTCCCTTGTGTGCATACTTTTTGCCGGAGGATGCTCAAATAACAATAAATCAGACGGATACGGCAACTTCGAGTCCACGGAGGTTATCGTCTCCTCCGAGACAACCGGAAAGCTGCTGCAGTTTCCCGTTCGTGAAGGGGACCGTCTCGGAAAAGGTTATCCGGCTGCACAGATCGACACACTCCAGCTTCATCTGACAAAAGAGCAACTGGGAAAAGATAAGGAAGCGATTCTGAAGGGCAGGGCCGAGGTTGCCGCGCAGGCGGGAATTTATCGTCAGCAGGAAGTGAACCTCCGGCGTGATCTTGAACGCTACCGGCGTCTTGTAAACGAAGGTGCGGTTGCCTCCAAAGTTCTTGAAGACCTTGAAAACCAGCAGAAGGTACTTGCACGACAGACAGAAGCGGTCAACGCGAAAAAACCGGGATTGGGCGAACAGATTGCCTCGATGGAAGCAAGGCTTGCCCAGATAGATGACCAGATATCTAAATCCACCGTCAGAAACCCGCTCGAAGGAACGGTCCTTGCAACCTATGCCGAACCGGGCGAATTAACCTCTTACGGAAAATCCCTCTATAAAATCGCAGATCTCGGTTCGATGTACCTGAGGGCATACTTCGGCGCCAGCCAGCTGGGTTCACTTCGCATCGGGGACGAGGTCGATGTGCTTGTTGACGGCGAAAAACCCGCATCGAAAGTGATGCGCGGACGGGTAACCTGGATATCTTCGAAAGCTGAGTTCACTCCGAAAATCATCCAGACAAGGGAAGACCGCATCACAATGGTTTATGCAGTGAAAGTTCTTGTCGACAATAAAGCCGGTTATCTGAAGATAGGCATGCCTGGTGAAATACGTTTTCTGAAACGCTGACCTCTTCATGGACACGGTCGTGAAGATATCGGGAGTGTCGAAACGGTTCGGCCAGGTGAAAGCGCTCGAACGAATCAGCTTCGAGGTCGGAAGGGGAGAGCTTTTCGGTTGTATCGGTGCGGATGGAGCGGGAAAAACAACCCTTTTCAGGATACTCTGCACCCTCATCGTTCCCGATGACGGCCATGCAGAGGTTCTCGGGTTCGATACAGTTGCCGGTTACCGTGAGATCCGCAGGAGGATAGGGTACATGCCCGGACGGTTTTCCCTCTATCAGGACCTGAGCGTTGAAGAGAACCTGCATTTTTTTGCAACGGTATTCGGTACGAGTGTCGAAGAAAATTACGACATGATCCGGGATATCTATTCCCATCTCGAGCCGTTCCGCAAAAGAAAAGCCGCACAGCTTTCCGGAGGCATGAAGCAGAAGCTCGCGCTCTCGTGCGCACTTGTCCACCGTCCAGACCTGCTTGTGCTCGATGAACCGACAACCGGTGTCGATGCGGTTTCCAGAAGGGAGTTCTGGCAGATGCTCCGCCGCCTGAAAGAGAACGGTATCACCATCCTCGTATCGACGCCCTATATGGACGAGGCATCGCTCTGCGATCGCATCGCGTTCCTCCAGGATGGCAGGCTGCTTGGTATCGACAGGCCTTCGGGATTTGCCGGCATGTACAGACGGCCGCTGTTTTCAATAAAGGCACGGAACAAGCACCGGCTCATGACCGAACTCCGGCACTTTCCTCATGCCGTCTCGGTCAATGCGTTCGGTTCCGAGGTACATTATTCGGACAGTCGTCCCGACCCTGATCCCTCTGAAATCCAGGCATGGCTCGTTTCGAACGGCATTACCGACGCTCTGGTGACAAAGACGGAACCGGGCATCGAAGATACGTTCATGATGCTGATTGAAAACGAAACCTGACCATGTCATCCGAGATGATCCATACCGACAGGATGACCCGGAAATTCGGTGATTTCATTGCGGTCAATGCTCTTTCGTTCAGCATCGCCAAAGGTGAAATATTCGGTTTTCTCGGGGCAAACGGGGCCGGAAAAACCACAGCGATAAGGATGCTGACCGGATTGCTTGCCCCGACATCCGGTTCCGCTACCGTTGCCGGTTTCAATGTCTCAACCCAGCCGGAAAAGATAAAACAGCATATCGGATACATGAACCAGCGTTTTTCACTGTATGAGGACCTGACTCCACGGGAAAACATCCGGTTCTGGGGAGGAATCTACGGTCTTGACAAACGAAGTGTCAGGGAGAAAGGAGAGGAACTGCTTGCCGAACTTGAACTGATGGAGGCCGCAGATACAAGGCTTTCATCGCTCCCGCTCGGCTGGAAGCAGAAGCTTGCCTTTTCCGTGGCGCTTATGCATGATCCGTCGGTTATTTTTCTGGACGAACCGACAGGCGGAGTCGATCCGGTAACCCGCAGGCGTTTCTGGGACATGATCTATGCAACGGCGGACAAAGGAATTACGGTATTCGTGACAACCCATTACATGGACGAAGCGGAGTATTGCGACAGGGTGTCGATCATGGTCGACGGGTGCATGGCGGCAATAGGAACTCCTGAAACCCTGAAAAAGGAATCGGGTGCGGCAAGCATCGACGAACTTTTTGTGAGGCTGGCAAGGCCAACGGCAAAACAGGGAGAGGCGTGAAAAGATTTCTCGGATTTCTCCGCAAGGAGTTTTACCACATTTTCCGCGACAGGAGGACACTCGCGATTCTCTTTGGCATGCCGGTGATCCAGCTTCTGCTTTTCGGATTTGTCATTCGCAACGAAATCAGTGAAGTGAAACTCGGCATCTGTGATCTGTCGCACGATTCTGAAACCCGGAGGATTATCGACAAGCTCTGTTCAGGCGGAATTTTCATCGCCTCGATGAACCTTGCTTCCACCGGAGAAATCGGACCGGCTTTCGCTTCAGGGAAACTGCAGGAAGCCATCGTGTTCGAACCGGGGTTCGCCTCCAGGCTGCAGCGGGAAGGAAGAGGGGAAGTGCAGGTTATCACCGACGGATCGGACCCCAATGTTTCCCGTATCATCAACGGGTATACGGCAACGGTTATTCGTGACTACCAGATGGAACGCAACGCGGAGGGGAGTGCAGGGGGAGTAGTTCCAGTCCCGCTGATGATGTTCAATCCTTCGCTGAAAAGCGTCTATCTCTTTGTTCCCGGCCTGATGGCCCTCATTCTCATGCTTGTCTCGGCGCTCATGACATCCATCAGCATCGCTCGGGAAAAGGAAAACGGCACGATGGAAATCCTTCTGGTCTCTTCCCTCAGGCCCTTCCAGATCATTATCGGCAAAGTGGTGCCCTATATGCTTCTCGCGTTTATCAACGCCCTTACAGTACTTGCTCTTGCCTTCATTGTTTTCGGCGTGCCATGCCGGGGAAGTGTCGTTCTGCTTGTACTTGAATCACTGCTGTTCATCATGACGGCTCTCTCACTCGGCATCCTGATATCGACGGTCACATCGTCACAACAGGCAGCCATGATGATCTCTCTCGGGGGGCTCCTTCTGCCCACCATCCTGCTTTCCGGCTTCATTTTTCCGGTTGCAAGCATGCCGTTGCCGCTCCAGGTCATCAGTAACATCATTCCCGCAAGATGGTACCTTGTCATCGTAAGGGCGATCATGCTGAAAGGCGCGGATTTCAGCACGCTCTGGCAGGAAACCCTCGTAATGCTTCTCATGACCTGCATGTTTGTGACGCTGAGCATCAGGAAGTTCAGTGTCAGGCTTCAGTAACAAATGCAGCAAAGATGAAACGATCGCTCGACATCATCCTGGTTATACTGCGGAAAGAGTTCCTGCAGATTTTCCGTAACAGGGGAATGCTGCCGATCATTTTCATCATGCCGTTCATCCAGCTTCTCATACTTTCAAATGCAGCGACGTTCGATATAAGACATGTTCCGCTCCACATCCAGGATTTCGATCGTTCTTCGCTCTCAAGGAAACTCAGGGAGCATTTCACCGGTTCCGGATACTTCAGGCTCAGGGGAGAGTCCTTCTCTTCGTCTCAGGCAACTGAAGAGCTGGTCGGGCGTAATGCCGATCTGGTGCTTGTCATTCCTGAACATTTCGAACGGGACCTCATGACATCCGGCACTGCACCGGTACAGTTTGTCATCAATGCCGAGGACGGTTTTTCGGCCGGCGTTATCCAGGGATATGCCAACGATATTCTCCTCGAATTCCGGAACGAGCTTCAAACAGTGCTGCCGTCCCGTCCGGAAGCCGGAATTCCGCCTGAAATCAGGATGGTGCCGTCATCATGGTACAATCCCGAACTCGAGTATTCACACTACATGGTGCCCGGTATCCTGGTAATCCTTGTAACCATGATCGGGCTTTTCCTTTCCGGCATGAACGTCGTAAGGGAGAAAGAGAAAGGTACTATAGAGCAGATCAACGTTTCACCGGTCAAAGGCTACGAATTCATAGCCGGCAAGCTGCTCCCGTTCTGGTTTATAGGTATCGGAGAGCTTACTGTCGGTCTGTTTATCGCACGTTTTGTCTTCAGGGTGCCGATGCTCGGCAGTTACGGAGTTGTCTATCTTGTCGCATCGCTCTACCTGGTGCTGGTGCTCGGTATGGGCCTTCTCATTTCGACAATCACGGAAAACCAGCAGCAGGCCATGTTCGTAGCATGGTTCTTCATGGTGATCTTCACCCTCATGAGCGGTCTTTTCACCCCGATCGAGAGCATGCCTCACTGGGCACAGGTCATGACCATGTTCAATCCGGTCAGGCACTTTGTCGATATCATGCGCAGGATCATGCTGAAAGGTGCCGGGCTGAAGGAAATATTGTTTCCGTTGCAGATCCTCATCCTCTATGCCGTATCCATGTTCGGCCTTGCCGTGAACCGTTACAGAAAAGTAAGTACATGATATACGTCCAGTACGGATTGTATGTATAGTATTTTTCTGTATATTTATTCATAAACGTATTGATTCCTTTATTCGCAGAAGTAAGACGTTCTCTGCAATTCAAGGTTTTATCTGATCGATTGTTGCCTGTATATCTGTTTTAAATGTGTTGTATGTATAATCTGTATAATAAATTCATGACATATCATGTATACAAGACAAAGTAAACAAACGGCACATATCACAACTGTTGCCCTTCAGAAGGGAGGTACCGGAAAAAGCACGACGGTTCATGCCCTGGGACAGGGATTGATGAAGTCAGGGAAAAAAGTGCTGTTCATCGATCTCGATCCGCAGGGAAACCTGTCATACACCATGCAGGCAAATCCCGGAAAACCATCATCCTATGACGTGCTGACGAAACGTTCAACTGCCAGGAAATCGATTCAGCATACCGATCATGGCGATATCATTTCTGCAAATCCGCAGCTTTCGGGCACCGATCTTGAAGTGACCCAGACAGGAAAAGAGTACCGTATCAGGGAAGCACTGCAGCCAATACAGGAACTGTATGATTTCATGATCATAGATACTCCGCCGGCTCTTGGAACAATAACCATCAATGCTCTTACGGCAGCTTCCGATATCATCGTACCTGTTCAGGCTGAAACGTACAGCATTCAGGGAATCACGCAGCTGTTCAGTTCGATCGATATCGTAAAAACATATTGCAATCCCCGGCTTTCTGTCGAAGGAATTTTATTGACCCGTTACAGCAGCAGAGCGATTCTCAGCAGGGATATGGCTGATACGATTGAACTTACCGCACGAAAATTCGGAACGAAAATGTTCAGGACACCGATCAGGGAAGGAATCGCCGTGAAGGAAGCCCAGGCTTTGAGGCTCCCGCTTTTCAGCTATGCTCCGGAAAGCAATCCTGCGAAGGATTATGAACAGTTTGTCGCTGAATATCTTGAAAACCATTAAACGAATAATCAATGCAGAGGAAAAAGAGTTTCCGGGATGTCGATCATCCTGCAGCAGCATTCATAAGCAGCAATGAAGCTGTTCTGGAAGGTCACGGAAATCAATTGCACGACAAGAGAGATGATTATTATACGTCTGATTTACATCATACAGCTTCCGGTTTTGCTGGCAACGAGCCGAAAAGCAAAAGGCTGAACCTTCTTGTGCGACCAAGCATGATGAAGGATTTTACGAAAATAGCATACATGCGACGTTCGAGCATCAATGATCTGATCAACAGATTGATTGCCGAGTGTGTCAGCAAGGATGGTTCGCTTATCGAAGAATATGACCGGATGTTCAGGGACAAGTCGCAGAAATGACTTGAAAAGCAAAAATCGGGGCTGAATAAAGCTATCCGAATACCGGGTTCCACACGTCGTTCAGAATGACAGAAAAAACGAATCACAGATAACTTATGGGATAAATTCTTTTGAGAGAGCTCCTTTTTTACAACGCGCAACTTTACATAATATATATTATACAACAAATACGGATTTCAAATAAAAAGAGCGGGGTATAACTTTCCCCGCTCTTTTGAGTGATTGGCCTATGAACAATTCCTGCTTTACTTCTTTGCCGGAACCGGACGTTCTTCCTTGACGGCATAATTGATCAGGTAATCGTACAACCTGATCAGGCGAGAGTTCTGGTTGTTCTGGTCGATCCAGTGGCCGATCATGCCGATGGTACGCGCAAGAACGAAGAACCCGTTCAGTGAATACTCCGGGAAATCGAGATCGACAAGAATACAGCCGATGGTACCGTCGACGTTCAGGATAAGATTGTCTTTTTTGGCCGTCGTGATCTTTTCGACTTCCAGAGCGTAATCGAGGCAAGGAGTATGCAGCGATGTCTGGTGTTTGACATATTCGACGAGGTATTTTACCCTCTTGTCAGGGTTTTTAACGCTCTTGACCCTGTGGCCGATACCCGGGACCGGGCCGACATTCTGCTTCATCCATGCAAGGAAGCCCGCGATATCGTTCGGATATTCCTTCACACCTAATTTGAAATATTTGCCGGCATTGGTAACGGCTCCGCCGAACCTTGGTCCGATCATGGTCATACCTGCCGAGACTGCCTGAGGCATGTCGATACCGGCACAAGCCCCGATAATGGCTCCAAATGCTCCTGATACCGCCGGGCCGTGGTCGGCCGAGATCATAATGATGCGTTTGATGATCTCTGACTCTTCTTTTGTCGGGAGTTTCTTGTTCCAGAGCAGGCCGATGACATCCTCGATGCCATATCCTTCTTCGCAGAGCTCGGAAGCTGCATAACCGACATAACGAGGTTCTTCGCCGCGA
The DNA here is from genome assembly GCA_013334225.1 of Chlorobiaceae bacterium. Taxonomy (GTDB): domain Bacteria; phylum Bacteroidota; class Chlorobiia; order Chlorobiales; family Chlorobiaceae; genus Chlorobium. The sequence continues at coordinate 92,263 of JAAXXY010000005.1, read as the reverse complement.
TCGTCGGAAATCGTGGTGCGGATGAGCGGTTCGACGATGACTTCGCCCTGCTTCATGACTTCCTGTACGCTTGGCGGCAGTGCCGGCAGCAGTTTTTCGTCGATCTCCGCCTCCGGCTTGATCACGCCATCCGCGATGAGTTCCTGGTAAACCTGTTTGATTGCCTTGCTCAATCCGCCGAATGTATCCGGAACGAGAGCGCCTGCTTCACGAAGCGCATTGATTTTAGAACGTGCGGAGCCGAGTCCTTTCTTTCCTTCCTTGGCGCCGGCATGGCCGAATTTCATGCCCTGAGGAAGTACTTCCTGGCATGTACCGCCGATTGCGGCAATGACCCTGATCCTGCGTTTTTCCTGTTTCAGCCAGTCTGCGGCTTCTTCTTCGAGCGTTCCGCCGACTTCGCCGACGATGACAACGGCTTTCGTATCGGGATCGTTTTCGAACATCTGCAGGTACGTGACGAAATCAGTTCCGGGATAAGAGTCGCCGCCGATCGCCACTGCCGAAGTGATGCCGTCACCGTTCTGTGCGCAAAGCCACATGGTTTCGTTCGAAAGTCCTCCGGATTTGGTAATGACGCCGAACGAACCGGGTCGGTAGAGGTTGCAAAGCTTGAGGTTTTTGTACTCGCCTCCTATGACGCCAAGGCGGCACTCCCCTGCCGACATGATGCCTATCGAGGAAGGTCCGTTAAAAATCTTGCCGTTTTTCAGGGCGATTTTACAAAGTTTTTTAGCATCCTTTTCAGGGACACCTTCGGTAATCATCGAGACAAGCTTGATATTTTTTGACTCGATGGATTCCTTGGCCGACTGGTAAGCCCTGGATGCACCTATGTAAATAAGCGCGGTATTGATCTGGGGATTCTCCTCCAGCGCTTTTTCAAGAGAAGCATAAACATGGATGTTGTTCAGCTCGCCCCCGCGATAAATTTCCTTCTGCTGACCCTCTTCGGGAGGATACACGAAAGCCTGTACGGTAAGGGGCCGATTGATGAGAAAGTCGAACTGAGCCATCCGTCTTGCCGCATTCAAACCGGCAGCGCCGCCAATGATGACCGCTCGTGTGTCTTTATTTGCTAATATGCTCACGATTGTTTCGGTTTAATAAGTTTGGAAATATCTTTTCTGGATTTTTCAGACATGTCCGGTCTTACGAGTTCATCGCAAGGTCGACGATATCTGTCATTGGCATGCTGCGGTCGTAAACATGGATATCGAACCCTTCTTCCTGCAGCTTTTTCATCATGGCGAGGCCCTGGGCTTCATTCGGACCACCGCGTCTGACCCAGATTTTAACATTTTCCAGGTATCCTTTGGATTTGCTTTCGCGGAAGCCGTTGATGATTCCGTTAAAGGTCGCTTTCACGTCGGTGAAGTTGGCAATTGCGCCTCCGACAATGATATGCTTGATGTTGGGAAGCTCGCAGATGGTTTCAGTGAGCGCTTCCACTGCCCAGTCGGGGGGATCACCAGAATACTCGGCATAATTGGCGATAGTGCCTCCTCTTGCAACGACAGCATCTGAATAGAAAACCGAAGCGCCACCGCCTGCGGTAAGCAGAGCGACCTGGCCGCCGGGAACCTCGACAAATTTCACGGATCCTTTGATGCGGGCATCGATATCCATGATCTGCTGTTCCGCCTCGGTATAGGGACGACCTATTTCCGAAACAGGTTTGAAATCCCAGTCGGCATGACGGAACCGTGCATCCCAGTCCACGTTCATGACTGCATCAAGTGCGGCGAAACGCATGTCACTCTTCCTGATGACAAGCGGGTTGATCTCTATTGACTGCGCATCTTCGTTATCAAAGCAGAGAATCAGTCGTGAAGCGATTTTACCGACACGCTCGGCAACTTCCCCTGTAAAACCAGCTTCTTCTGCAACTTCGGTCAGTCTTTCTATGGTCGGGTTTTCATCGAGCGGGATGAAAAGACGTTTTACGCTGTCCCAGTTATCTTCGATATCGACACCACCTTTATTTGAAAGGAGAAGTTCGGCCCCATCCCGGTTTCCGGCGATGGATACATAATATTCCTCGTCGTGGTCAAGCATCTCGGCGACAATGACCTGGCGCACTACCGCTGTGCCGATACTGTGCCCGATCATTTCCTTTGCAGCCTCGAGAGCGCCTTCAAGGTTCAGACCGAGTTTGACGAGACCGAGTTTGTAACGTCCGCCGATAGCCTCATGGGCTTTAACGACAAGTTTTGATTCTCTCAGCCATTTATTAGCTTCACCAAGCTGTTCGAGACGGTTAGGGTCCATGATCACAACATAATTAGGCACAGGAATGCCCCATTTGTTGAATAACTTCATAGCGGGCCCTTCAAGTATTTTAGCCATACTCTATTACGGGTTTATTATGTTATTGGGTATGAAAAACGGAAAACGGAAATGCGCAAGGTTTCAAATTAACTATATTTTTATATAATCCAACACTCCATCCTTTTTTACGCACTAAAAAACCTTAGAAAAACTTCATTTTATGAACGATTTCCTTCTCTGGTGGCAGCATCTGCCATCCCTGATGAATCCTGTGATTGTTACGATCGGTAATTTTCCGGTCCGTTGGTATGGTATGATGTACATTATTGCATTTGCCGTAGTTTATGTCATTTCCCTTTATCGTCTGAAATCAGAGAAACTTCCTTTCGAGCGTTCCTATGTCGGGGATGCACTTACCTGGGCAATGGTAGGTGTCGTTCTGGGAGGCCGGATTGGATATATTATCTTTTACGGCATGGAATCGCTTATGAGCGATCCCCTCGGCATGCTTCTGCCCTGGGCGTCGTCATCCGGCACCTGCCGTTTTACGGGCATCACCGGTATGTCATACCATGGCGGGATTATCGGTACCATAATTGCTCTGTGGGCTTTTTCACGATCCCGGAAAAAAGGTTTTTTCGAAACCTTCGACCTTTTCATAGCTTCTGTACCTCTCGGATATACTTTTGGCCGTCTCGGCAACTTCATCAACGGTGAATTGTACGGTAGAGTGACTACTGCAGCAATCGGCATGTATTTCCCTTCTGCACCGACCCATGAGCTCAGGCATCCTTCGCAGCTTTACGAAGCATTTTTTGAAGGTATCGTACTCTTTTCGATTCTCTGGCTTCTGCGTAAAAAATCACCGTTTGCCGGTTTTCTGTCGGCCATGTATCTTTTCTGGTATGGCCTGTTCCGCTTTTTTATCGAGTATTTCCGTGAACCGGACCCGCAGCTCGGCTTTGTTTTTCTCAATTTTTCAATGGGGCAGGTGCTTTGTTTCCTCATGATCGTTGCCAGTGGGATCATATTTTTTAATATGAAGAGATCGGCAACAAAACAGTAGTTGGTCGTAAGCAGATTACTTTCACTATTTACCTGATTCACTATGCAACCGCCGGAAGAAAAACTCGGATCTTTCTACCTTGGTGCTGAATTTGATCTCACCACCGGTAAGCGAAGCGAAACCCCTGTTCATTACGATGCGCGTGATCTCACCACTCATGCAGTATGCGTGGGCATGACCGGGAGCGGAAAAACAGGGTTGTGCATCAGTCTGCTCGAAGAAGCTGCCCTTGACCGGATTCCTGTCCTGATGATCGATCCCAAAGGCGATATGACCAATCTGCTTCTTCAGTTTCCGGACCTTTTTCCAGAAGATTTCGAGCCCTGGATCAACAGCGATGATGCCAAAAGGAAGGGCAAAAGTGTCGGGGAATATGCCGCAGCGACTGCAGAGATGTGGAAAAACGGATTGGCCGATTGGGGAATTTCCTCTGAACGGATTCGTCAGCTGAAGGAATCTGCCGATTATACCATCTATACACCGGGATCGAGCACGGGTATGCCTGTCAATATCCTCGGCAGCTTCAAGGCGCCTGATCTTGATTTTGAAGAAAATGCCGAAACAATCCGTGAGCGCATAAGCGGGACAGTCAGCGCTCTGCTGGGACTTGCCGGGGTGAATGCCGATCCGGTCAGGAGCAGAGAAGCGGTACTGCTCTCCGGCATTTTCGAACATTACTGGAAAGCGGGGAAAAGTCTCGATCTTGCCGAGCTGATCATGTCGCTCCAGAAGCCGCCCATGAGGCAGCTTGGTGTGTTTGACATAGATACGTTCTTTCCTGAAAAAGACCGGTTCGAACTGGCAATGGCATTCAATACCATTCTGGCTTCCCCTTCTTTCCAGAGCTGGCTTGACGGCGATGTTCTCGATATATCCTCGTTGCTTTACACTCCGGAGGGTAAACCCCGGCAGAGTATTTTTTACCTTGCACATCTCAGTGACAGCGAGCGGATGTTTTTTGTGACGCTGCTGCTTGAAAATGTCCTTACCTGGGTAAGGGCACAGAGCGGTACATCAAGTCTCAGGGCACTGCTCTACTTTGACGAGGTATTCGGTTTTATACCGCCGGTCGCGGAACCGTCATCAAAACGTCCGATGCTGACCCTTCTGAAGCAGGCAAGAGCGTTCGGGCTTGGTTGTGTGCTGGTAACCCAGAACCCTGTCGATCTTGACTATAAAGGCCTGACGAATACCGGTACCTGGTTTATTGGAAAACTTCAGGCCGAGCGTGACAAGGAGAGGGTTCTCGAAGGATTGAAAAGCGCAATTGCCGAAGCAGGTGGCGGTGGCGCCGGAACGGATTACGACCGGCTGATAAGCCAGCTCGGGAACAGGATATTTCTCATGCATAATGTTCATGAAGACCGACCTGTGGTTTTTCAGACACGATGGGCCATGAGCTATCTCTGCGGTCCGATGACAAGACCGCAAATTCAGATGCTGAAGAAACAACGGAAAGCACGGCCTGCCGGAGCAGACTCTCCTTCTCTTTCTTCAAGAGAAAAACCAGGTGACGGAGCTCCTGTCCCGATGCAGGAAAACCCTTCTGCTCCGGTAACCCCGTCATCATCTGTCACCGATGTTCCGTATGGTTTTTCCGATAAACAACCGGTCCTCGATCCCGGGCTGAAACAGGTTTTCCTTCCGGTGATGCGCTCTTCCGATGGAGCAGTTCAGGAACTCGCACGGCAGAAAGGGAGAGCTCCGAATGTATTGAAGACGCAGCTTTTCTATGAACCGGCAGTTTTGGGCGCAGCGACGGTTACATTTTCCGAAAGGAAACTTCAGGTCAATGAACAGCGGGATGCGATCATGGTTTTTCGTTCGTTCGGCAGCAGTGCGGCAAAAATCGACTGGGGAACAGCAGACCGTCCTGCTTTGGCGCCAGACCGGCTCGAGAATGTTCCGGCAGCTGTCGGCAATGGTTCGGGGCCTTTTTTTGCTTCCGTTCCGGAACAGGCAAACAGCGCAAAAGAACTCAATGCGTTCGGAAATGCACTTGCAGAGTGGCTTTATTATAATTCACGTCTGACCGTGGCATTCCATAAGGAACTCGACCTCTTCCAGCTTCCGGGTGAAGATGAACGTAATTTCATGATGCGACTTCAGCTGGCTGCCCGTGAAAGAAGGGATGCCGAAGTCGATCAGCTTGAAAAAAAGTTTCAACCCCGGATTGAAAAGCTGCAGGATCGTATCAGGCGGGAGGAGCGGGAGCTTGCACAGGACGAAGCCGAACATCAGAGCCGTAAAACACAGGAGCTTGTCAGCATCGGTGAAACGGTTCTCGGTATGTTCCTCGGAAGAAAAAGCATGCGGGGTATAAGCGGTGCTGTCAGCAACAGACGCATGACAGCCAGCGCGAAGGCTGAAATTGTCGAATCGCAGGAAACCATCCAGGATATTCAGCAGGAGATCGCGTCTTGTAACGAGGAATTGAAAAGAATGGCCGATGAGATTTCACTGAAATGGGAGAAGCTTGATGAAGGGATCGGCAGGCAGGAAATCGCCCCGAGAAAATCGGATATCAATATTTATCTGCTTGCTGTTGCATGGCTTCCCTGCTGGATGATTTCCTACTCGGAAGGAACAGGTACCTTTACATTTTCCTGTCCGGCGTACGATACCGGAACAGGCTTGGCATAAGAGGGCGAAAACGGTAGCTGCTCAGTTGTTGATTATGAGCAAGGCCTCTGTTCATCAGGTATTGATTGACGGTTTCCTGAGAAAAAGGTAACCGGTGAGCAGGATCGACAGGACAGCGATTGCCCAGATCATGAAGCTGAACCCTGAACCGCCTTCATACATACTGAAGATGCCGAACAGGAAAAAGATGATCGAGGCTCCGATCTTGACAGCTTTTTCAGGCAGCTGCGCATGGAGCATTTTTCCCACGATGATCGCCAGTCCGTCGGAAATAACCATGCCGACAGTCGAACCGAGCCAGACCGGGAGGAAAGGTTTTGTCGATGCGAGGGTGATGGTGGAAAGCATTGTCTTGTCCCCCAGTTCGGCCATGAAAAACGTGGAAAAAACAAGCCAGAAAGGGTGTATGGTTGTCTTGCAGCTTTTTTCATCTTCATCGAGGTGATCACCGCGGAGGGTCCAGAACCCGAAAGCGATGAATGCGATACCGGCGATAAATTTTATCCAATCGACCGGCAGCCTGCCGCCGATAAACCAGCCGATTCCTGCTGAAAAAACATGGACGGCAAGCGTTGCCCAGAAAATTCCCCACAGCACGACACCGGTATTGTAGCAGGTTGCAAGCGTCAGGGCTACAAGCTGGGTTTTATCGCCAAGCTCGGCAAGAAAAATCATCACGAGTGAGAGCCAGAATGCGTCCATCGATGGTGATAAAGATTGGATGAATTTTAAGAATGCACAAGTATAGGGCAATCCGCGAGTAAGTACAAATAAAAAAGCATAGCTCTTGAGAGCTCAATGTTTCAGGCATTTTCCTGTTTATTTCCAGATTATTGCTCCGGCAACAATAGGCCGCAAGGAAATCCATGCAATGGCTCTCTTGTTCCGCAATAAGGCGTAGTGGAATGAAGAATCCATTTTATTACTTACTTTTCAATAAGTTCCGGATTCTTAGGCCGACTGAATCAGCCCAAGAATGACAAAATCGAAGCTGTTGCCGCTGACCAATATTAAAAGTAGTGATCCGGTTTTCCCCGAATTGTCATTCTGAGCCCCCTGCATACGGCCGCTGCCGCACACGGACCATGAACAATAAACCAGTAAATTTCGGACAGTGAATATGCTAAAGGCACAACTTGTTCATGGAAAGCAAGGCAGAATCCATAACCCTTTTCTGAAATAAAAGATATCTCCTTCACTACTCTTTGCTTCGCTCAGGATGACAGGAAAAATCTCATAACATTCTGCGGCATGCAGATGCCGCAGTAACAAGCATATAAAAGTACCTTCTCAACGAAAAATCATTTAATCGGAACATGTCCATTATCCGAAATGCAACATCTGACGATATAGACCGGTGTGCGGAACTGCTTGGTATTCTCTTCAGCCAGGAACATGAGTTTGCTGCCGACAGAGCAAACCAGTCGAAAGGGCTCGGCATGGTTATAGGCAATCCAGAGATGGGCAGGGTTTTCGTCTGTGAGGTGGACGGCAGCATTCAGGGTATGGTCATGCTGCTTTTTACCGTGAGTACTTACCTCGGCGAGAAGGTTGCCCTGCTGGAGGATATGATTGTAGCACCGGCTTACCGGGGCAAGGGATACGGTTCCCGGCTCATCGATCATGCCATTGATTTTGCCCGGAGTTCCGGAATCAGGCGTATTACCCTGCTGACCGATCATGACAATGAAACTGGTCAGCAGTTTTATCTTTCACGAGGCTTTTTGCGCTCAGGGATGGCGGTTTTCAGGAAACTCCTCTGTTGACCGCTTCAGTTGGTTTTCAGTTCGAGGGAATGGCTCGTAGCGATCAATGCGGCTTTTCTTGCCGGATAGAGGCTGACGGCAAAACAGAACAGGACGGCCGTAACCCCCACAACGATAAAATCCTCGAAGCGCATGCTGACCGGATAAGAGGATATGATAAAAGCGCTTTGTGAGGGCAGTTTGACAAATTTGTAAAGTTCCTGGAGCCTGCATATTCCCCAGGCAATGATCGATCCGGCAGCTGTACCGGCAACGCCGGTCATTCCTCCCTGAATGATGAAAATTGACATGAACTGCGGTTTTTCCATGCCAAGGCAACGCAGATAGAACAGTTCGCGTTGTTTGTCGATCGCCGTCATGGCGAGAGCTCCGGTCAGGCTGAGCGCGGCCACGAGAATAATCAGCATGAGCACGCTGAACGTGACCCATTTTTCAAGCTGCATAACCATAAACACATTTTTGTATTTTTCTTCGAGCGTTCTGACCCGACATGTGTTTTTCAATGGGCTTTGCGCGAGCCATTTCATGACTTCATGCTCGAGTTTTTTGTCCTGTCGTCCGTTTTTGCCCCAGATATCGATACCTGAATACTCTCCCCTTTCGAGAAGAAGAATTTTCTGGGCAAAATTTCCGGATGTCAGCACATATCGATCGTTAAAAATCCTCTGGAGGGAGAATAACGAAGAGACCGTCGTTTCAGGGATATTGAGCGCTGGCAGTAGATATGGTTCGGAAAGGCTTTCAAGCCCGAGGGAAATCAGTTCCGGACTGAAAATCTTGACCTGGTCCAGCGCATGCAGGCGTGTTCTTGCGGACAGTATTTCTCCCGCCGAAATTGTTTCATCTTCAAAATATGGTCTGGAAGCGTGAGTATCTGTCATGAGCTTCCGTTGAGCTGTATCGCTGATGCCTTTCACAAGAACCAGCTCGCTTCTGTTTGTGCTTGCGATGACGGCTTCCCCTTCCACAAAAGGTTCGGCAGCCGAAACTTCCCTGATTGCCCTTATGGCATGAAGAAGGCTGTCGGGCACCGCCACTTTGTTTCCATTGGCAGGAATGATCTGAACCGGGCTTTCGATAGTGATAAAAAGATCGCGGGCAATTTTCTGAAAGCCGTTCAGTACGCTCATCACGACAAGAAGGGTACTGACGCCGATTACTATTCCTGCAAGGCTTATCGCAGAAATCACATTGATAATCCTGAACCGTTTCCGTGCGAAGCTGAAACGACGCGCAATCCATAAACCGATTTTCATAGGGGTCATTGCATTAAGTTCCGAGAGCGGTTCCCGGTTTGAGCGAGGCTGCGATTCTGGCAGGGATGAATGCAAAAACCAGCGTCAGTGCCAGAACAGCGAGAGATACCGCGGCATAGTCAAGAGGATCGATAAGGATTGCGACATATTTGATGAAATAGCTTTTTTCGGGCAGTTTTATAAAATGAAAATGCTGTTCGAGCAGGGAAAAAGAGAGAGCGGTGAGGTTTCCTGCAGCTATGCCGATAAGCGAAATCAGAAAAGCCTGTGATATGAAAATCGTGCTGATTTTGCGTGGTTCGAGCCCGAGCGCGCAGAGCATCCCTATTTCCCTGGTCTTTTCGATAATAAGGACAAGAATCGTTGAAATGATATTGAAAACAGCGACGATCGTTATCGTTACAATAAGCAGCGGCATGATATTTTTCTGAAGTTTCAGCCACTCGAAAAGATTGGCATACCGTTCGAAAACCGTATAGCCGTAAAACGGATAACCCAGTTTTTCCATGACGCTCCTGACGGTAGCCGGCAGATAGGCCAGGTTCCGCACGTTTGCATCATAACCGCTGATCTTGGCCGGTTCGAATCGTTCCTGTAACTGGTCGATGTCGCACAAAATGACCGAATCGTCGAATCCTTCCTGCAGTCCCGTATCATAAATACCTCGAATTACCCCGACCTCGATATCGAGAGAAGAGAGCAGGTCAACCATGTTTTTGTTCCCTGTAATGAGCTTTGTTCCTTCGGATCCGGTTCCGAGCCCGACCAGCAGCACTTTTTTTCCCGTCGTGAGATGCAGGTTTTCTGCAAGGGTTCCGCCGGCATAAAGCGAGAGCTCTTTTATGTTTCTTTCATATTCAGAAGTGCCGGTCCTCAGGTATTTTTTCAGGAATGAATTTTTCGGTTGTTCACTGATACCTTTTACAATAACGGGTTTGCTGCGGTAACTGCCGTCTGCAAAGCGGCTGCGTATGACAAAACTTTTTTCAAGAAAAGGGAAAGCGCTTTCTACGTTAACGTTGCCGGTAATCATTGCCAGATCGGTGCGGCGTTCCGGGAAAAGCTTCTCATCAGGCTGACGGATCTGCATGTGCGTGCTGAAACCGATCAGTTTGCTTTCGATACTTTCTGCAAAACCCTTGACGATAGAAAGGGTGAGAATAAGTGCGGCGGTTCCGACTGCGATTCCGATCACTGCCACCATCACGATGAACGTTGGTTTCGATGCCGACCGCTTGTTGAAGGCAAAACGTTTTGCCAGGTAAAATTCAGGTTTCATTACGGGCGGGCTCTTCTTTTTCGATTGAAGCAAAGGTCACGACGCTGTTTCTTCCGGACGATTTCGCTGAATAGAGCGCCCGGTCCGCATTTTCAACAAGAGCACGCCAGTCACCGGCATCTCTTGGAAAAGTCGCAACTCCGATACTGACCGTCAGTTGGCCGGAAGGCTGATACTCTTCATTTTCAAAAGGCTCTGCGCATATTGCCTTGCGCAGGCGTACCGCGATTTCCCGGGCTGTTCCGGAATCGGTATTCGGAAAAAGAACAGCGAATTCCTCTCCTCCGAACCTCGAAGGCATGTCGGAAGAACGGCACTGGCTGGTGATCAGTTCCGCAAGCGTTTTCAGTACCTGGTCTCCGGCCACATGACCGTTTCTGTCATTGTACTCCTTGAAGTGATCGATATCTATCATCGCAAGAGAAACCTTGTTGCCCTGACGTTTTGTGCGTTCGGTTTCAATAATGAGATGCTCTTTGAAATGCCGGTAGTTGAAGAGGCCTGTTTTTTCATCCCTGATATTGACTTCATCGAGTTTTTTGTTCTTCGCTTCGATCTCGGTAAAGAATTCCATGATTGATTCGGTTATCTGCGTGATATCGCTGGAATGCGATGTTCCTGTGAGTTCTTTTTTTATTTCTTCAGCGGTGTCATGGATACTTTCAGGAATGTTTCTGTTCAGCAGTTTCATTTGTGAGGCAAGCTGGGCAAGCGGAATAAGGGTACGGCGGTAATTTCTGTGCAATTGCCATCCTGCGGTTATGCTCAGGGTGAGGAGCATGATGAGGATGAAAAACAGAAAGAATTCATTGATGACAACCAGCTCGCCGGTTGCCTTTTTTGTTTCGGTTTCTGACTTTTCAACGGCTTTGTTCAATTCAGACAGGAAGTTTTCAAGATATAACCCGGAAATAACAACCCGGCCTTCCCTGCTTTCCGTAAGCGAAGGAAGGGGCTGCAAACCGGCTGTTTTCAGATCGGTCAGAAGCTTGTCATACACGAAAAGAAGCGAAGCGGCTTTTTTTTCCGACCTTTTATCCTGTTTTGAAAAAGCATGGCTATTGCGGAATGTTTTTTTTCGCGACAGTTCGAATTCTATAAGCCTTCCCCTGAATTCAACAAGGTCGAGAAAACAAGCCTGTTTCTGTTCAAGCCTGTCAAGCAGTTTCTTCTGTTCGGCGAGAAACCCCGCAGTTCCGCCTATCACAATCAGGATACCGAGCGTACCTGTTATGATGATGGTCTGTAAAGGCTTTCTTTTGCTGTTATCCATTACTCGTAACTGTCAGTGCAGAATAATGGTTCTCTGGGTCAGCCTGAACGGAATGTAAGGGCTTCGTTCAAACGCCTTCTGTCCCGCGCTGCTTATCCATGAACCGAATCCCGCGGCAAGTGCATCGCCGGGATAATATACATAGTAAACTGTTGTAACGAGAGGATAAAGCCCTTCGAAAATATTTTCCCGGTCCGGGAGATATGCTTTGTTTCCCGCCAACTTTCTGGATACAGGGATCAATTTTATTTTTCCCAGGTCAACTCCTGAAGTCCTGGCGGATTCCAGTGAAGAGCTGAAAAGCAGCCCATAAGCATTGTTCGATGCTGAAACCCGATCGATCAGTTCAATGTCATTACTGCATGCCCAGGCATGCAGCTCTTGTTTCTTGAGGCCTTCAAGTTTCGAAAAAACCGAAATCAGGCGGTAATCATCCTTTTTGACAAAAGCCATGAACCTCTCCCCTTTTCCTGAAACCAGCGAAGCAAGCTCCCGTACCGACAATTTTTCTACAGGATTTGTCCTGGCGGCAATACAGACGACGGCATCAAGGGCCACGGGTTCTTTCCGTAACGGAGTCTTCAATTTTGAAAAAAGGGAATCTTCAGCGGCGTCGAAATCACCGCTGATCATTGCTGCACGTGCGCTTTTGTCGAGTAGACACCCCAGGGTTTTTACAGGAGCCATCGGTATGATGGAGACCTGAGCCTCGGGATAGTATTTCCGGAACATCTCTGCCTGCGTTTCAGCAATTTTTTCAAGCTGACTGTCGGCAGCCAGCGTCATCACCCCGCTGCGCGCGGTATCCCTGGGTTGCTGCTGCGAGCAGTTCAGAAGGATAAGCAGTGAAAACGGCAAAAGCATCAATTTTGTATACTTGAATGCTTTTTTACTTAATGCATGGATATTCATGGGTTCCGTAAGGAGGTGTTCAATTTAAGTGACACGGCAGGATAAAAGTCGTTAAAATAAAGATAATAAATAGTTTAGCATACAGCAGGCAACCCATTTCCCGCGTAAAAAAAAATATTTTAATCTTTGAAAATCATGTAAAAAAACTTCATATTTCCGCTTCTCTGGATAAATATTCATTGATCAGGGACAGATCGTCATTTGTTCCCGTTTGCCGATCCGGATTTGTTTCATTTACATTTATTTCAATACAATTTACAGAAATGGCGGGAAGAGTGTCAGCATCATCAAAGAAATACAGTGTATCGATTATCGGTGCATCCGGTTATTCAGGCGCCGAACTTACAAAGCTTCTTCGCCTGCATCCTTCGGTCGAACTTAAGGCACTGTATGCTTTCTCACAAGCCGGAAAAACCGTTTCGGAACTCTATCCTTCGCTTTCCTGTGACATGGTTTACCGGCAGTACAACAAAGAACAGGACAGTGACATCTACTTTCTTGCGCTTCCGCACGGCGAAGCACTGAATATCGTTCCGGCTCTTGCTGATGCCGGCAGGATGGTTATCGATCTTTCGGGTGATTTCAGGCTGAAGAACACGACGGAACATGAACGGTTCTACAAGCAGATCAAGCCATCGGAAGCTGTCATGACCTACGGTCTGCCGGAGCTTTTCCTCGATGAGATCCGGGCAGTGAAGGCGATAAGCAATCCTGGCTGTTATGCAACCAGCATCATTCTCGGGCTCGCTCCGCTCTTTCTTGGAAATGATCTTTCTCTGAAGATCAGCAGTGTCAGCTGTACCGCGGTTTCGGGTATCTCGGGAGCCGGCAGAAGCAGCAAAACCGAACTCTCTTTCCCGGAAATGAGCGAAAATCTCCGGGCTTACAAGGTTGGAACACACCAGCATACACCTGAAATCATGCAGGCGCTCGGAACCTCCGCATCCGATCCCTCTTTCGAATTCACCTTCACGCCGATGATCGGACCTCTGGTGAGAGGCATTTACAGCACCCTTGCGGTACAGCTTGAAAATCCGGCTGATGGAGAGATGATCAACAATCTGTATAAAAACTTCTATCGTGAAGCACCCTTTGTCAGGTTGCGGGATACCATGACGGAAATCAGGCATGTGGCTTACACGAATTATTGTGACGTTCATATAGCCAATGTCACGAAAAACGGAACGCTTGTCATTGTGAGCGCAATAGACAACCTTCTGAAAGGCGCTGCCGGTCAGGCCATACAGAACATGAACATCATGCTTGGTATCGAACAGACTGCGGGGCTGCTTTTTTAACTATTTTAACTGTCTTCTCAATTGAACAAACTTGAAAAAGGGCTCACTGTTATCCGTGAGCTTTCAGCGTCCACTTCCTGGCCTCGGGCGGTCACCCCGATGCCTCCGGATTCGAACGGCGATGAAGGGTTCTGGACAGCCGGTTTTTCTTCCGGGGCCGTTTCGGCGTCCATCCGATATGACAGGAATGACCTCATGATTCTCCTCGCGGATGTTCCGGCGAGCACAGCGGCCGTCTATACGACAAACCTCTGTTGTGCGGCACCCGTGATACTTTCGCGCGAACAGATGCAAAAGTCGTCATCCATGATGCGTGCCGTTGTCTGCAACAGCGGAAACGCCAATGCCGCGACCGGTGAACAAGGTATGGAAGATGCCGTTGCGATGGCTGAAGCCGTCGCGTCCGATTTCGGGATTAAACCAGAAGAAGTTATTGTGGCATCGACAGGAGTGATCGGGCAACTGCTTCCCATGGAAAAAGTTGTCGCCAGCATTTCGTCACTTCCTCTGGTATTGCAGCGAGAATCATGTCTCGATGCGGCGGAAGCCATCATGACGACAGATACCTTTCCGAAGTTTTTTACGCTCGATGTCGAGCTGTCAGGCGGAAAATGCAGGCTGAGCGGCATTGCGAAAGGATCGGGCATGATCTGCCCGAACATGGCGACAATGCTCGCATTCATGACGACCGATGCGAGAATAGCTCCTGACCTGCTGCAGCAGGCGCTCGAAGCGGCAAACGGCAGGAGTTTCAATGCCATAACGGTTGACGGCGACACGAGCACCAACGATATGGCGATGATCATGGCAAGCGGTTTCGGCGTCGAGATCATGCCCGGAAACGAAGATTTCAGGCTCTTCAGTGAAGCACTCGAAGCCCTCATGACCTTCCTTGCGAAACTCATCGTCATTGACGGTGAGGGGGCCACGAAGCTTGTGAGCATTATCGTGGAAGGTGCCGCGGATGACCGTGAGGCGGAACTTGCCGCAAGGACCATCGCGCAGTCGAGCCTTGTAAAAACCGCAATTCACGGTGAGGATGCGAACTGGGGCAGGATCGTTGCCGCGGCCGGACGTTCGGGTGCCAGGTTCATCCAGGAAGAGGTTGAACTGCATTTCAATGACCTGTGCATTCTCAAACCAGGCTTCATGGCGGATTTTTCGGAGGAAGAAGCATCGGCCATAATGGCGAAACAAGCTTACGATATTACGCTCCGCCTTGGAAACGGCCCGGGAAAGGCAACGATCTGGACGTGTGACCTGAGCAAGGAATACGTCGAGATCAATGGCAGTTACAGAAGCTGAAATGGCAGCGAAAACAATTAAACGATGACTTTATTCGATGGAACAAATACCGTTCTGTGAAACAAAGCCGGAAAGGCCAACTCCTCCGGCAGCAATAGGACAGGTGCTGATCGAAGCCCTTCCCTATATCTGCAAATTCGAAAGGAAAACGTTTGTCATAAAATACGGCGGATCGGCAATGAAAGACCATTGCCTCAAGAACACTTTCGCCCAGAATGTCACCCTGCTTCGCAAGGTGGGCATCAAGATAGTTCTTGTGCATGGAGGCGGTGACGCCATAACCAGGACGGCCGAAAAGCTTGGTCTTTCCTCCCGTTTCGTTCAGGGCAAGCGGGTGACTGACAACGATATGATCAATGTGGTCCAGATGACCCTTGCCGGAAAAGTGAACCAGGATATCGTACAGCTTATCAGCGAACATGGGGGCAAGGCAGTCGGAGTGACCGGCCTTGACGCCGATACAATCAGCGCCGTACCCTCCCCGAATGCCGAAAAGCTCGGCCTTGTCGGGGATGTCGCTTCAATCAACACACCCTATATAGATCTGCTCTGCAATGCAGGTCTCATACCTGTGATCGCTCCGATAGGGTTCGACAAGAGCGGAAATATTTACAACATCAATGCCGATGACGCTGCGAGCAGCATAGCGATTGCACTGAAAGCCGAAAAGCTGATCTATGTCAGCGATGTCGAAGGCATCCATGTCGGCGACAGGATTCTGAAGACGATCTGCAAGGCTGAGGCCGCGGATTATATCGAGCAGGGCATTATTTCCGGCGGCATGATCCCGAAAGTGCTTTCGGCATTCAAGACACTCGACAGCGGAGTCGGGAAAGTTCACCTCATCGACGGAAAATCGACGCATTCGCTCCTGCTTGAAATATTCACTCACGAAGGTGTCGGCACCCAGTTCATCGCGGAAGAGGACTGCGAACAACCATTAAAAAGCTAAAGGGTCATGAAAGAAGCACATAACAACAAGATAAAGGCGAAACGCGACTTTCTCGGTTTTTCGGGACTCGATGCAGGAAAGGTCATAGAGTTGTTCGATTATTCACTGTTCATCAAGAAAAAAAGGAAAGAAAAGTCGTCTTCGTCGCCGTTTCTCCCGCTTCAGGGTAAAACGGTCTCCATGATTTTCAGCAAACCCTCTCTCCGGACGAGAGTCTCTTTCGAGCTCGGTATTCATGAGCTCGGAGGTTATGCCATAAACCTTGACGGGAAATCGATCGGGCTCGGTTCACGTGAAGCGGTCGAAGATATTGCAAAGCTTCTCTCACGCTACAACGACGCTATTGTCGCTCGACTGCATGAGCATGCTGTCATCGAAGGTCTGGCCGCGCATTCCACGATTCCGGTCATCAATGCGCTTACGGATCTTTCCCATCCCTGCCAGGTTCTTGCGGATGCATTCACCCTTTATGAACATGGGTTGTGGCGTGAGGGTATAAAGGTGGTTTTCGTCGGAGACGGCAACAATGTCGCCAACTCCTGGATCGAGCTTGCAGGATTGCTGCCAATCCATTTCGTGCTTGCCTGCCCGGAGGGATATACCCCCGACAGCGGACTGCTCGAGGCTGCGAGGAAAAGCGGGATCAACCGGATCGAGATCATTCACGATCCTGAGGAAGCCGCTGCAGATGCCGATGTACTATATACAGACGTCTGGACCAGTATGGGCCAGGAGGAGGAGATGGAAGAGCGCCTGAAGATCTTCTCCCCTTTCCAGGTCAACAGCGCACTTCTTGCACTGGCTAAACCGGGAGCCGTGGTCATGCACTGCATGCCGGCGCACCGAGGCCAGGAAATAAGCGCCGAGGTTATGGACGGGCCACAGTCCATAATCATCGATCAGGCCGAAAACCGTCTTCATGTTCAGAAAGCGCTTCTGGTGAAACTGCTGAACCACGAGGAATACAGGAAATTCCATCTTACCCACCGGCTTGAAAACGCTGCAAAAAAAATAAAGGCATGAAGGAGCGCATGCTATGAATAAAAACGCAAGACAGCTGAAGATCAGGGAGATCCTGCAGCGGCACAACGTCGGGAACCAGCATGATCTTCTCAGGCTTCTGAAGGAAACAGGCATGGTTGTCGCTCAGGCCACCCTTTCCCGGGATTGTGCCGAACTCGGCATCATCCGCACAAGGGCGGCGGGCGGTTACCGGCTTGTATTTCCGGAAGACCATGCAGGAAAGATCATCAAGGGGCTTGTCGGAGTCGAGGTGCTGACCGTCACGGCAAACGAGACCGCCGTGATTATCAAAACCCTCCCAGGGAGGGCGCACGGCGTCGGCTCCTACATCGACCAGCTCAAAAGTCCGCTCATTCTCGGTACCATCGCGGGAGATGATACCGTCCTCATCATTCCCGCTTCGGTCAACAGCATCGATACTTTGATCACCTTCATCCACAGGAACGTATCAAAAAACTGACATTGGTACAGAAAGGTATTGCAGAATTCCGTTGAGCATTCCGGGCCGCCCACTACGTTTCAGGAAAATACTGTGCGGTATGAAAGACCGTTACAATGGATATGTGTATCCGAAATTTTTCCCTCCCAGATTTTTTCCATGCTTTCATGAGCAACTACCCTACCGTGATCGATGTCTTTCAGGCCTTGCTGAATACTTCGCACCTGCCACTCATTTATTGAAAGGTAATGTTCAACGGCCTCTTCGATCACGGTGTCCCCAAGTTCCCCAACAAGGAGGATCGCAGACACTGACAAAACTGTTTCTCCGGGAAGAAAAACTCTATATCGCGCCGGTCCGGAACCCGGATGATCTGAAACAGGTCAGCCTCAGCAAGTATTTCAGGATCCTCGGCATTGTCAGGAAAGTTGTCCGGGAGCAGTACTGAACTGTTCAAGGGAACCCATTCGCTTCCGGCGATGGCTTGACGTTTTTCAGGCAGGAGTCGAGTTGAGGGAACGAGTCGATGACGAACGTCGGGCCGAAAGAACTCAATTCGTCCAGTGAATTGCTCCCATAGGTGACAGCGCAGGTATCGGCAGATGCGCGCTGCCCCATTTCGATATCGTAAACGGTATCGCCAATAACCAGGCACTCCCATGCGGGGATATCGAGCGTCGCCAGAGCAAGCTCCACCATGTCGGGGGCAGGTTTTGCGCGCTGCACATCCTGCGCACCCGCGACAAACGAGAACCACTCGTAAATTTCCAGATGACGCATCATGGCGAGGAGCCCCTGCCGGCTTTTGCTCGAAGCGATGGCAAGCAGATAATCCCGCCGCAATTGCTCAAGGGTCTCCTGAACACCGGGAAACAGGTGCGTGGCATCGAACGCGATCTCGTTATAGTGCTTCCGGTAAAGATCGGACGCCTCAGGGGCATCATCAGGCGAGAGCCCGAGCCCCATTTCAATCGTGCGTCGCAACGGGAGGCCAATGCCCTGCCGGGCATTCGACCGGTCGATGCCCGAAAGCCCCAGATCGCGAGCGACAAGCTCCAGGGAGAGCATGATGCTTGCCTCGCTGTCGGCCAGTGTGCCGTCAAAATCAAAAACGAGAAGTCTGTATTTCATACACCCGCTGCAGGCGTTCTTTTAGTTTGAATATGCACAATCATAGCAAACATTTTGCATACACTGTCATATTCCTGCTTTTGAAGAAAGTCATGACCCCTGCCTGAACCGGCAACTTGCTGATTGTCAGACAGCATCAATACCTTTATCGAGAAGGGTCCCGTTCACGAGAAAGCTGATCTGTAAATATATGTTACATCTCTTTTCCGAGATACGGGTTCATCAACCCAACTCCCGGACGAACCGAACGATTCGGGGATTTGGCAGTCCATGAAAACTTATTTCTCACTAAATTCCCCATAACCGGCATGAAAGATTTCAAAGAATAAAAAATACATCCGGCAAATCTCATAAGGTTACGGCAGTCACATGAAAGTAATGCGCGAAACGGCCATGGAGTATCGAAAAAGGGTATGCCTTGCCATGAACCATATCAGCGGCAACCTCGACAGAGAGCTTCCGCTCGAGGAAATAGCTGGTAAGGCATCGTTTTCCATTTTCCATTTACACAGGATATTCAAGGCTGTTGTAGGAGAAACGGTACGTGGATTCACCAGAAGACTCCGGCTCGAAACCGCGGCTCACCGCCTGCTTGCCAACCGCCGGGAAACAGTCACCCGTATAGCGCTGGATTGCGGTTTTTCGAGCTCGCAGAACTTTGCAAAAGCCTTCCGCCAGTATTTCGGCGTTTCGCCGTCCCTCTATCGAAAAAGCAAGAAAGGAAACATGATTGGCAATGGTGAAAACGTTTTGTCGCTCCGGGTATACTATACTGAAACCATGGAACTGTCACATCGTAACATACCATCATGGAGAAAAGAGATGAAAACTGAAATCAGAGAGATGCCGGATTATACCGTCGCATACGTCCGCAAAATCGGCGCATACGGCAAAGAAACATGCGCTGAAGCTTTCGACGAAATGATGCGCTGGGCAGGACCGAACGGATATCTCGGAAAAGGTCCTGTGTTCGGCATGTATTGGGACAACCCAGCTGTAACCCCGCCTGACAGATGCAGGACCGATGCCTGCGTGGCTGTTCCTCCGGGAACGGCAACCAACGGGCAGGTCGGGTTGCAGGTCATCACAGGTGGATCCTATGCGGTCTGCGGATTCGAGCTCGGCCCTGACGAATTTCCACAAGCGTGGGACGAGGCTTTCGCCTGGCTGGTCAGCAGCGGGTACCAGTGCGACGACAGGCCATGTTTCGAGATGTACCATAACAATACAGAGGAACATCCAGAAGGAAAATGGATCGTTGACATCTGCATACCCCTGAAAAAAATGTGCTGATTTATATCCTGCGCACTGCTTCGTGAAGCTCCAGGAAACAGTGCGCAGGCTTGACACTATACAATAATTTATGGATTCTTCGGCCGACTGCATCGGCCTCGGAATGACAAATTTGGAGCTATTGTCGCTAACCAGGATTGACATTTTTGATCGCCGCAGAAATAAATAACAGCTTTGCATGCCTTGTCGGCCAGTACCCTGAAAACCCGCAAAATTCAAATCCAAGTAAATTCCCGGTTTTTTTTATCTTTGCACGTAGAGTATTGACCGTTTTATGGCGGGATTGCGGCATGACGGCTGCAGGGGCTGCCGGAACAAATGATTTTTACATAAACCGATAATTAATAAAAGACGCATGAGCAAGGAAAAAATTGCAATAGCCTATTCCGGCGGGCTCGATACCTCCGTGATGATCAAATGGCTCAAGGACAAGTATGATGCTGAAATCGTAGCCGTTACCGGAAACCTCGGACAGACGAAAGAGATCGAAAACCTCGAATCGAAAGCCATCTCCACCGGCGCATCCAAATTCCAGTTCGTCGATCTCCGCAAGGAGTTTGTCGAAGAGTACATCTGGCGTGCCCTCAAGGCCGGCGCCCTGTATGAGGATGTCTATCCGCTCGCAACCGCTCTCGGACGTCCGCTGCTTGCCAAGGCGCTTGTCGATGCTGCGCTTGCGGAAAACTGCACCATGCTCGCCCACGGCTGCACCGGCAAAGGCAACGACCAGGTCCGTTTCGAAGTGACCTTCGCCTCCCTTGCACCGCACCTGAAAGTGCTCGCTCCGCTGCGTGAGTGGGAATTCACGTCACGTGAAGCCGAGATCGCCTATGCGCTCGAGCACAATATCCCGGTCTCAGCCACGAAGAAAAGCCCGTACTCCATCGACGAAAATATCTGGGGCATCAGCATCGAGTGCGGCGTGCTCGAAGACCCGATGGTATCGCCGCCCGAGGACGCCTACCAGATCACGATTTCACCCGAGAAAGCTCCGGACACTCCGACAGTGGTCGAGCTCGTATTCGAAGAAGGTATCCCCGTTTCGCTTGACGGCCAGAATATGAGCGGCCTCGATCTTATCATCAAACTGAACGAGATCGGAGCGGCCAACGGTGTAGGCCGTCTCGACATGATCGAGAACCGTGTCGTCGGCATCAAATCGCGTGAGATCTACGAAGCGCCGGCTGCCACCATTCTGCATTTCGCTCATCGCGAGCTTGAAAGGCTCACTCTTGAAAAGAGCGTCTTCCAGTACAAGAAGAACATCAGCCAGGATTATGCTAATATCATCTACAACGGCACCTGGTTTTCTCCGATGCGCAAGGCGCTCGACGCGTTCGTCGATGAAACGCAGAAACCGGTTACCGGCCTTGTCCGTCTGAAGCTCTACAAAGGCGGTGTCAGCCTCCTTGGCAGAAATTCACCATATTCGCTGTACAACGAGGAGCTCGCGACCTACACGGAAGCCGACACCTTCAACCACAAGGCTGCAGCCGGCTTTATCCATCTCTATGGTCTCGGCCTGAAGACATTCAGCCAGGTCCATTCCGGAAAATAAGTCCGCAAGGGACAACAAGAACTGAACCAAAACGCAGGCGCCTCAAAACGCCTGCGCAGTTCTTTACAGGCCCCCGTTCGTGCATGGCACGAATTCCCCTCATTTTTATTATCTTCCGGCAATTTCATTCTTTCAACCTTCCATGCCGTTATGAGCAAGAACAAAGAATTACTCTGGCAAAGCCGCTTCTCGCTTCCGTTTGACCGGGATGCCCTGTTGTTTTCATCATCGGTCCATGTAGACAGGAAACTCTACCGTGAGGATATCCGCGGTTCGATAGCCCATGTCACGATGCTTGCCGAGGAAAATATCGTCAGCCGGGAAGAAGCCTTGCAGATCATTACCGGGCTTGGCGAGATAGAAGTCGAGCTTTCAGAGGGCACTCTGGTCCCGCAATGGGAAGATGAAGACATTCATACGGTCATTGAAAACAGGCTCAAGGAAAAAATCGGCCCGGTTGCAGGAAAACTGCATTCCGGCAGAAGCCGCAACGACCAGGTGGCTACCGACACCAGGTTGTACATGCGCAGCCAGATATCCGATCTGGAAGAGGCTCTGGGCGGCATCATGAAGGTGCTGCTCGACAAGGCGGAAACCTACCGTGAAACGATCATTTTCGGCTATACGCATCTCCAGAGGGCTCAGCCGATATCGGCGGGTCATTACTATCTTGCCTATTTCAACATGTTCAACCGGGACCGCCAGCGTCTTCGTGACCTCAAAAAACGGGTCAACGTCTCCCCTCTCGGAGCTGCTGCATTTGCCGGCAGTACCCTTCCGCTCAATCCGGCAAGAACGGCAGAACTGCTTGGATTCGAATCGCTCTTTCCGAACAGCATCGATGCGGTAAGCGACCGCGACATCATCATCGAATTCATTTCGGCTTGCGCGACGGTCATGATGCACCTTTCCCGCTTTGCCGAGGATGTGATTCTGTGGAGCTCATACGAGTTCGGCTACCTGGAGATCAGCGACGCTTTCGCTACCGGCTCTTCGCTCATGCCGCAGAAAAAGAATGCTGACATCGCCGAGCTTGTCCGCGGCAAGACCGGCCGGGTCTACGGCAACCTTATGACGATTCTCACCATCATGAAAGGACTTCCCCTTTCCTACAACAGGGATATGCAGGAGGACAAGCCTCCTTTGTTCGACAGTGCCGAAACCACGGTGCAAAGCGTTAACATATTTGCCAGGATGCTTGAAAATACGGCATTGAAAGAGGATCGTCTGGCCCGTCTTACTGCTGAAGATCTGAGCCTTGCCACGGAAATCGCCGAATACCTTGTGCGCAAACAGATCCCGTTCCGTGATGCGCACCGTATCACAGGTAAAATAGTCACCTGGAGTATATCGAATGGCGTTACGCTGCCGAAAATTCCTCTCGGGCAGTTCAGGGAATTCTCGGATGTGATCGACAATGATATTTATGACTGCCTGAAGCCGGAAGCCAGCGTGAATTCGAAAAAGTCACATGGAAGCTGTTCATTCGCTTCAGTTGCAGTTCAGTTGGAAGAAGCCGGAAAAGTGTTGTAAAAGGCAGTTTCAGTGGTAATAAAAAAGCCGGCTTCGAGGCCGGCTTTTTCTCTCTGCATATATGCTTCCGTATCCTTAATGTGATCCCGTTTTATATGCTGCAAGTTCGGAAACCACGGCTGCGGTTTCGTTAAGCAATACATCCTTGCTGACATCCTTTTTCTTGCTGGTATCCTTTTTGGTATCAGGTTCACGAACCCACTGTTTTTCGATATTCTTTATCGTTTCCGTTTCGGTTTTGAATGCAGTTTCCTGCAGCGAGACCGATTTTTTCAGGCGGATCTGATCAAGAACCTCGATGTCATGCAGATAGGACTGATATTTGGGATTTTTCGCGGAATGCTCCTTGAAATGCAGCCGGAGTAAATCGATATCATTTGGTGTGACAGAAGCTACAGGCTTGTATAATGTCGGGGGAATGGTACTCCATGGCAAACTGCTCTTGTACGTGTCCTCCCCGATCGTTTTTGCGTCAATCATAGAAGGCATAGTGATATCAGGAACAACTCCTTTATGCTGTGTGCTTTCCCCCGAAATCCGGTAGAATTTCGCAATTGTCAGCTTTATCTCCCCCAGTTCAGGTGCTTTACCGATAGAGGGGAAAGGCCTTGTAAGCTTGATAAGGCTTTGTACCGTGCCCTTGCCGAATGTTCTCTCGCCGATGATCACTCCCCTGCCGTAATCCTGGATTGCCGCCGCAAATATCTCCGATGCAGAAGCACTGTAGCGGTTGACGAGCACGGCAAGCGGACCTCCGTACTGTACCCGGCTGTCATTGTCTTTAAGAACGAGGTTTTCTCCCCTTGAATTACTGATCTGCACGACAGGGCCGGACGGAATAAAGAGTCCGGTAACATTCACAGATTCTTCCAGCGATCCTCCGCCATTATCCCGGAGATCGACGACAATACCGTCCACGTGCTCAGCAACAAGTTGTTCGATGATGCGCGAAACATCGCGGGTAGTGCTGTTATATCCTCCGGTATTCTTCTGCTGTCCTTCGAAATCGAGATAAAACGACGGAATTGTGATAACCCCGATCTTCCTGCCATCCTGCATGATCACACTTTTCTGCGCCGCCTGATCTTCGAGATTGATCTTGTCGCGCACAATCTGAACCACTTTCGCCGGTCCGCGACCTCCCTGGTTTGCAGGCAGGATTTTCAAACGGACCAATGTGCCTTTCTTGCCGCGGATCAGCTTGACGACATCATTTATCCTCCAACCGATCACATCGACGAATTCTCCGGTCTGCCCCTGGCCAACGTTGATGATCTTGTCTCCCTTTTTCAGGAATTTGCCCCTGAAAGCAGGACCGCCCGGGATTACCTCGTTGACAACGGTATATTCATTTTCAATCAGGAGTTTTGCACCGATCCCTTCGAGAGAACGGCTCATGTCGATCTGGAAGTTTTCATACTCGTCCGGAGAGAAATAGTTCGTATGCGGATCGAATGATGTGGTTATGGCATTGTTGTATGCCTGGAAGGCATCATCCGGCTTCTGTCTGTTCAGCAGGTTCAGGCGGCTTGTCAGGTTTTTTTCAATGGTAGATCGAATCGGTTTCTTGTTTTCCCCTGTAAACTTCAGGTTCAGCCATTGATATTTCAGTTCTTTTTTCCAGAGATTGACGAGTTGCTCAGTGTCAGCAGGCCATTGGCTTCCCTTCCGGTCAAGATCGAGAGTTTCAGGAACGGAGAAGTTGAACTGAACAGTATCGGCAACTGCTTTCATAAAACTCATTTTGTCCCTGGCCCTTTTCAGGAAGAAGTTATAGATGGCAAAACCTGACTCGGATTTCCCTGCGAGAAATTCTTCGTCAATACGATGGCCGTACCAGATCCGGAGACTGTCTATCTCCTTTGCGGTAAAATAGTTTTTGTTACCGTCAAGATTTTCAACAAACCTGGTGAATATCTCCTGGGAAAGAGAGTCGTTGATGGTAACTTTTCTGAAGTGATTCTGCAGAAGAAACTGGCTGATATACTTTTCCGCTTCTTCTTCTGCGGGAGTCGGGTTCAGGGATGCCACCGGGGTGGTAACGGGTGTCGGTTTCCCGAGATTTCTTGCCAATGCCGGAGCGACGAGAAGAAACAGGATAAAAACAATCAGAAGATTTTTTCGGGACATGGCAGTTATGGATTGATCACCCGTTCAGCGGAATACCAACATCAAAACAATTCACTTCAACAATTTACAATAAAAAAATAAAGCTTTAACAACAAGTGGTAACATTGTATCCGACATTCCGTTATGTCATGAAAAGACAATCGTTTTTTTCGGCTGAAAGGAATTCATTTATTTGTCTGTTTAACATTGAGAACAAAAAAGTGTTGCAGGAAAGGAATTTGTCAATTTAATTACCGATAGGCATTTAATTGTAGAAAAGCAGAATAACGGAGAAACATATGAAAGGAAACCCGAAAATGATCGAAAAGCTCAACAGCCTTCTTTCCGACGAGCTGACCGCGATCAATCAGTATATCGTTCATTCCGAGATGTGCAGCAACTGGGGATATGAAAAACTGCATGCTGCCGATGAAAAGCGCGCTATCGACGAGATGAAGCATGCTGAAAAACTCATAGCCCGGGTACTCTTCCTCGAAGGAATTCCAGTCGTCAGCAATCTCAACAAGATATCGATCGGCTCCGAAGTCGCCTCACAGCACCAGAACGACAGAATTGCTGAAGAGGATGCGATTTCATCATATAACGATGGCATCAGACTTGCCGTTGAAATCGGTGACAACGGCACGCGTGAACTCCTCGAATCGATCCTGAAGGACGAGGAAGCGCATATCGACTGGCTCGAAGCCCAGATCGACCAGATCGGACAGATGGGTATCCAGAACTACCTTGTCGAGCAGCTTGGATAAACGGAGATGACCTCGTCGCCCCGCAGACGGTCGCAAAGCATTGGTGAAAAAGGATCAAACGAATGCCGTGCCCGGGAAACCGCCTGATGGCTGGATACGGCATAACAGTAGAGGCAGCCGTGCGCACATGTGTCATACGTTCCGATATCGCGGCTTTCCATGCAGCCGCAAGCCTTGCGCTGGCCATGATCTTTTTTCACGCCCTGCAAAGGCTTGCCTCCGATGCGCTCCATCAGCTCGCTGTCGATACAGCGGCTGTGCCCGACACCGGAACTGGAAAGATCGATATCTTCGCTGCAGGTAAAGAGCGTGATGCCATGTTTGTCAGCTATCCTGAAGCATTGTCCCGCCACTCCGCTCATGATGGCCCTGTCGGGAAGGCTGTAGGGAATTTGATGCATCCGGGCTTTCACCTTGCGGTATTCGTCAAGGAAGCTCAGGATGCACCGTTCAGTATACCCCGCAAGTTTTGCCGAAAGCCGCTCGAACGCCTTTGTATGCCATTCGGGCGTCAGTTTCGGTGTCAGGATAACGGGGTCGTACCGCCATACCGTTCTTTCTGGCCCGATCATTCCGGAGAGCTGCCGGAAGGTTTCGATTACCGATTTTTTTTCGGGAAGGCCGGGTTCGAAAACCCTGTTATAAGGTGTAATGGTGAAAAGGAAGTAGTAGGGATACCCCATGGCATCGATTTCCTGAAGATACGGAAGAAAGGCTGCAGGGTTTTTCGTCCAGAACACGATGGCATCGACCGTTTCAGGGGAAAGCCTGATCCGGCTGACCTGCCCCGGCTGCATGGGATTGCGCACCAGTACCTCCCCCGCTCTCAGCCGGTTCATGAACCATTCGCCGTAAAAAGCCGGAATATCGCTCCTCCGGCTCGCACTGATGATCATCTCCCTTTTACCCTTTCCGGTTGGCGGTGGCGTTCAAATTGGTTTTTCAGCCGTTTCCGCTCTCCGGTAAAATGCCACCATGGCAGCGGATCACCTCCTTCCATGAAACTCTGCAGCGACATGAAAACATCGAGCACACAGGGGTCGAGGCGCTTTCCGGTCACCCTGCAGAGCTCAAGGTACATCTCTTCCGCATTCCGGCCTTCGAGCTGACGGGGCTCGTTAATCCCGATAAGACGGAGGTCCCGGGCCATGGCTTCGCCGATATTGGGCAGGTCGGTGAGCCGGACGAGACTGTTTCGTGAAACTTTCCGGGGGTTCATGTCTTTACCTCGATAATGTCGTTCCAGGAAGTGGTGTAATGCGGGGAAAGCCTTTCCTGACGCTGTTTCCATCCGGACCGGATATCGGAAGCCATGCGGACCGTCCCGGGGCCGTAGCGGGCATTCAGCCGGTCGAGCGCCTCCATGACCAGACCGGTGCGAACCTCTTTTTCCGGCACCGGATCTTCCTGGAACAGTGAAAGCACTGTCTGCCCGGGGATTCCACCGGGCACAATGCCGCCGACTATCACGCCGGCTTTCTTGTATCCGTACCCTGTCCTGAACAGAGCGGCGAGTGCCCGCTCTGCGGCGGCGAGCAGCAGAATGGTATCGTTCGACGGTTCGCCGAGCCCGATCGTCCGTGTGCCCCAGTACCGCTCCTCTTTCGGAGCAAAAGGGCTTGTGCAGGCAAAGACGGTCAGCAGCGATGCCTTCGAATGCTCGCGCCGCAGTTTGAAAGCGCATTTCGAAGTGAAGTGCGCGACGGCATGCTGCATCTCTTCAAATGCACTTACCGGCGTGCCGAAAGAACGGGAAGTGCAGATCGTCTGTTTTGCAGGGCGTACCAGTTCGAGCACGAGGCAGGAACGGCCGTTCAGCTCTTCCTGTACCCTCGCTCCGGTGATATGCAGGTGCTTGCGCACCCATGGCGCCGGAAGCCGGGAAAAATCAAGTGCAGTATGGATATCTCTCTGGTGCAGGAATGCGGCGTAGCGGTGACCGATCCCCCAGACATCTTCAACCGCCATGTTTTTCAGTGCCGCATGTATATCTGCTTCGGTGCGCAGTATGGCGACGCCTTGCAGGTCAGGATTTTTTTTCGCCATGCGGTTCGCCGCCTTTGCGAGGGTTTTTGTCGGCCCGATACCGATGCTGACCGGAATACCGGTGTTTCGGTACGCCGTCCGGCGTATCTGGCGGGCATACTCTTCGAGGTCGAAGCGCCCGAAGCCCTCGAGGCCGAGAAAACATTCGTCTATGGAGTAGATCTCGATGTCCGGCGAAAATCCGGCAAGCGTGTTCATGACGCGGGCGGACATGTCGCCGTAGAGGGTGAAATTTGCCGAATAGACCGCGACCTTGTGCCTGCGGAGCAGGTGCTCGCTTTTGAAGGCCGGAGCTCCCATGCCGAGCCCGATCGCCTTGGCCTCCTCCGAACGGGCGATGAAGCAGCCGTCGTTGTTGGAAAGCACCACCACCGGCCTTCCGCAGAGCGCGGGATTGAAAACCCGCTCGCATGAAACGTAGAAATTGTTGCAGTCAACCAGCGCAAACATGGTGAGATCTCCTTACCGTGCCTTGTGGATGATATAGGTCACGACACCCCAAACCAGGAAATCGTTCTCATCGGTGATCCTGATTGGACGGAACTCATTGTTCGCCGGGACCAGGAAAAGGCCCTCTTCCCTGCATGCGATACGTTTGACGGTGAACTCCCCGTCAAGGAAACAGACTGCGATATCGCCGTCTTTCGGGTCGAGGGATTTGTCGATCACGAGAATATCCCCGTTTTCGATGCCCGCGTCGGTCATGGATGTTCCTTTCACTCTTGCGTAAAAGGTTGCGGCCGGGTGCTGGATAAGCGCCTTGTTGAGGTCGAGACTGAGTTCCATGAAATCGTCGGCCGGCGACGGAAATCCCGCAGCCACGCCGGTTTCGGCAAACGGCATGGAAAGTTCGGTGGAGAGGTCGGCCGAATAGAAATCCATAACGCCGCCTTTATGCACTCTGCAGAGTTTCATCGGTATTCCGGACAATTTCGTGTTTTCCTGACATCCATACATCCTATATACCGAACGCGGTGATGAAAGCAAAAAGCCGGGAATAAAAAAAGGGAGGCGCATTGCTGCACCTCCCTTTCTGGTTGCGATGTTTGTATGGCTCAGTGAGCGTCCACCTTGATTCTCATCGAGTAGAAGGAACGGGTAACATAGACCATCGACAGTACAAAAAAGAGCACTGCAAGACCCAACACCAGGGGTTTCTGATCCACTGAAAGCTTGATGGCCAGTTCAATGGCAAGCAGACCGAACAGGGTGGTGAACTTGATGATCGGGTTCAGGGCCACCGAAGAGGTATCCTTGAACGGATCGCCGACCGTGTCACCCACGATGGTGGCATCGTGAAGCTCTGTCCCTTTTGCATTAAGCTCAGTTTCAACAACCTTCTTCGCGTTATCCCAGGCGCCGCCGGCGTTGGCCATGAAGATTGCCTGATAGAGGCCGAAAAGGGCGATCGAGACGAGATAGCCGATAAAGAAATACGAATCGAGGAAGGCAAAGGCGAGCGTGCTGAAGAAGATGGCAAGGAAGAGGTTGATCATGCCTTTCTGGGCAAACTTCGTGCAAATCTCCACAACTTTCTTGCTGTCCTCGACCGAGGCTTTTACAACACCTTCGAGCTTGATGTTCTTCTTGATGAACTCGACGGCATAGTAAGCACCGGTGGTCACAGCATTCATGGACGCCCCGGTGAACCAGTAAATGACCGCACCTCCGGCAAGAAGGCCGAGCAGGAACGGAGGATGAAGAATCGACAGGTTCCCGATCAGATCAGGGCTGAGTCCTTTCGTCAGAATCATGATAATCGAAAAAATCATGGTCGTCGAACCGACCACTGCGGTACCGATCAGCACCGGTTTTGCGGTTGCCTTGAAGGTGTTTCCCGCGCCGTCGTTTGCTTCGAGAAAACGTTTTGCATTTACGAAGTTGGGTTGGAAACCGAACTCGCTCTGGATGTTCTGCTTTATGTTCGGAAGCGTTTCGATCAGCGAAAGCTCATAGACAGACTGGGCATTGTCGGTTACCGGACCGTAGGAGTCGACCGCAATCGTGACCGGGCCCATGCTCAGGAAGCCGAACGCCACGAGACCGAAAGCAAAAACCGAAGGAGCAAGCATCATGACATCGAGGCCGAGCGTGCTGAAGCCGTATGCCGCACCCATAAGTGCAAGAATGGCTATTCCCATCCAGTAGGCACTGAAATTACCGGCAACGAGACCAGCCAGAATATTCAGCGGGGCTCCACCCTCTTTCGAGCACTGCACCACGTTGCGCACATGGGCACACTCGGTGGAGGTGAAGCGGTTGACCAGCTCTGGAATCAGCGCTCCGGCAACCGTGCCGCAGGTGATGATCGATGCGAGTTTCCACCACATGGTGCCGTCGCCAAGCCCACTGATCAGGTAGAAAGACGCCGCATAGGTAAGCACGATAGAAACAATGGAGGTAAGCCAGACAAGGGTGATCAGAGGCTTTTCGAAATTCATTTCGTCAGCATTGCCGTACTTCGCCTTGGCAAAGGCGGCATTGAGCCCGTAGGAGAGAGCGCTGGCAAGGATCATGACAAGGCGCATGGCGAAAATCCAGACAAGGAGCATGACCTGAATGGCCGGGTCCTTGATGGCAAGCAGGATGAAGGAGATCAGAGCGACGCCGGTTACACCGTAGGTTTCGAAGCCGTCAGCCGTAGGTCCGACAGAATCACCTGCGTTGTCACCGGTACAGTCGGCGATAACGCCGGGGTTGCGCGCATCGTCTTCCTTGATCTTGAAGACGATCTTCATGAGGTCGGAACCGATATCGGCAATCTTGGTGAAGATACCGCCGGCGATACGAAGCACCGAAGCGCCGAGCGATTCACCGATCGCAAAACCGATGAAGCAAGGGCCTGCGTAATCGTTGGGAACATAAAGAAGAATACAAAGCATGACAAAGAGCTCGATGCTGATCAGCAGCATACCGATGCTCATACCTGCTCTGAGCGGAATGGCATAGGTCGGGAACGGTTTTCCACCGAGGCTTGCAAAGGCTGTTCTCGAGTTTGCGAAAGTGTTGATCCTCATACCGAACCATGCAACCGTGTAGCTTCCGACAATACCGATCAGGCTGCATATCAGGATGAAGATGACCTTGGTTACAGCCAACTGGCTGAGCCAGCCGAAGTAGGCAACAATGATTGCGCCGACAAGCACCCATAGGATGAGAATGAACTTTCCCTGAGTGATCAGATAGGTCTTGCAGGTTTCATAAATCAGCTCGCTGATCTCGCGCATGGCACTGTGTACGGGCAGTTTGCGGATACCCATGTACTGTACAACGCCGAATAAAACACCAAAAAGACATACAAATAGCCCGTACATCAACAGGGTATGTCCCGGAATCCCCCCAAGAAACGTTACCGAATTCAAATCCGGTAACACAAGATCGGCCTCGCTTGCAAAGGCGTTCTGCGCCTGCAGCAAAATTCCGAGGCCTCCCAGAACCGAAACAGCTCTGGCCCACCACGTTACTTTAAACGTTTTTTTCATTGCACTGTTTTTTCACTGTTTTTTTCATTGCACCGGAAAAAGAATTTTTCCAGCAGAATCATTACAAGGAACAACCCCGTTTTGTATGCAGGGAACTGCAATTTGCAACTTTTTTCACGAATCTCAATATGCTTTTTATAACCCCCTTGTGGTTATATAGTCATATAGTATATCGAGTTGCACGTTTCATGACCCTGTTTTACCGGATAACATCAATCTTGATTTCCTGAATGATGGATCACTCTGCTATATTCTCTTCTCTTTGAACTCATTCGGGAACTTGAAACCTTCAAGCCCTCTCGAAAAATTGCTGCAGAACACCATGAAATTACTGGTTGGTCTCGGAAATCCTGAATCCCGCTATCTTGGAACCCGGCACAATGTCGGTTTTGAAGTCGTGGAAAAAATTGCGGATTCGTTCAGGAGCGTATTCAGTGCGGGTAAAGGAAAATATCATGCTGCAAAAATCATCCATGGGCGTGAATCAGTGATCCTGCTCAAACCGATGACCTACATGAATCTTTCGGGTCAGGCGGTCGTATCTGCAATGAATTTTTATAAAATCGAAAGAAAGGACCTCCTTGTTATCTGCGATGATCTGAATCTGCCCGCCGGGACTGTTCGTCTTCGCTCAAAAGGATCGGCCGGAGGCCAGAACGGACTGAAAAACATTATCGAATGTTTTGGCAGTGATGAATTTGCACGGTTGAGAATAGGAATAAGAACGGATGAAAAACCGCTCTACTCTTTTTCTTCTTTCGTCCTTGGAAAGTTCAGTGAAGATGAGCGGAAGATCATGGACAAGGTACTGCCTTTCTGTGCAGAAGCGGCTCTCGACTTTACGATCAATGGTATCGAGCACTCCATGAACCACTTCAACAAGGTCCTTGTTTAGCAGACAGCCAAACCTGCCTGGGGCAAATCGGCCGACAGGCTGTTTCCATAGGATATTTTCTTCAGAAAAACGATAGCTCTTGCATTGAATTCCTTTGGCTGATCGACATTGCAGACATGTCCGGAATTATTGATGACTTCGAGCCAGGAATTCGAGTGCCTGATCACGATCTGCCTGACGGCAGGCAGGAACATGTGGTCCTCTTCCCCCATCAGATAGAGTGTAGGAATCCCGGTATCCTTTTCCTCGAAATATTTGAGGAGCGGAGTCAGCTCGTAGGTAAGACGGAACCAGCGCATGAACTCTTTCTGTGCAACTTTTTTCGCTTCGTTCACAAAAAGCAGCCGGGATTTCTTGTGGCGTTCGCGAGGCATGATGATCCAGGCGAAAAAGCCGTAGAGCCACATGTACGGAATAAATCGCTTGAACATATTGCCAATGGTTACAAGCACTTTGGCTCGGATGTTGAGCCTTATGATAGCTCCTCCCATAACCATCGAACTGACCCTTTCAGGAGCAATTTCGCTGAGATTACGAATGAGAATAGTCCCGAGCGATATACCTATGAAATGAGCTTTTTCAATTTTCAGGGAATCAAGCACGTCAATGATATCGCGGGTGATATCCTCAAAATTGTAGTGATGGTCTTCCTTGTGCATGATAATGCTTTTCGACTTGCCGTGCCCTCTTAGATCGACCAGCAGTACATTGAAATGCTTTATAAACTCCTTGATCTGCAGGAACCAGATTGATGAACTGCCACCGGCGCCGTGAACAAAAACAACCCACGGAGCTTGAGAATCATCCAGTTCATATGTTTTGTAATGAAGCATTGAAGAACAACGTTATTGCTGATTGACCAATTCAGGGTACTGCTGTAATGCGTTTTACCAATCATTTCCGGTTCTGCAGGAAAAGCTCTATAGCTTTATCAAATATGCATCTATGATTATTAACCTGCAACGTCTGAAGTAAAAAAAACTCACAATTTTCCTCCTTCAGTGCGATAATATAAACAAGACAACAAAAAGTCTCTATAAAAAGTTACGCACCACTTCGTAAAATCCGCACCAGTTCAAACAATGCGATGCCCGCTGCAACGGCAACATTGAGAGAATGTTTTGTGCCATACTGAGGAATTTCCAGTACACCGTCGCAACTTTTCAGAACCTCGTTTTCTAAACCGTCAACTTCGTTTCCGACAATCAGGCAGATTGGAAAATCACTTTTCTCAATCTGGTGATATGGCCGGCTTCCTGCTGTAATTTCAAGTCCGAAAATTGAAGTTCCCTCTCTTTTCATTGACTCGAGGACTTCTGCAGGATCGGCGCAGTACTCCCACATGACGATATCCTGGGCACCAAGTGCCGTTTTATCGATTTCCTTGCGCGGCGGCGTAGCTGTATATCCGGAAAGAATGATTTTTTCTATACCGGCAGCGTCAGCCGTCCGGAACATCGAACCGACGTTCCACATGCTCCGTATATTATGAAGCATGAGCGTGACAGGATGCTTCCGCGTACAGGCATACCCTTCTGCACTCAGGCGGTTCATTTCCGCGCCATGCAGTTTCCTGAATTCATTCATGTCAAAGTGTTCTGAGCTTGTCGATCAGCCGCTGGTTTTCCTCTACAAGGCCTATATTGAACCGCAGGCAGTTTTCCATCAGATGGTACCCGGAAACGTTTCGAACAAGGATACCCTCGTTATGAAGCGAACGGAAAACGGACACGGCATCCTTGACCCTGATGATGAGAAAGTTCGTATCGCTAGAAAAGACTTCGATATCGTTGATGGTGAGCAGTTCACCGTAGATTTTATCCCGCTGGTTCAGTATATATGATACCATATCGCTGACAAGGGAATAATTCGCCAGGACATGCATCAGTGTTATCTCGGCAAGTCTGCCAGAAGCGAAAGGAATTTTCGGTTTGGAAATCTCGGCCATGAGCAAGGGATTGGAAATGGCGAACCCGATCCTGATGCCGGCCAGGGCAAGCGCCTTCGACATGGTGCGCAGAACAATGACATTAGGCAGTTCATCGATCAGTTCGAGTGCGGAACGCTGCCTCGAAAACTCGATATAAGCCTCGTCTACAAGCACGATAGCATCAGCAGAGCCGGCTATCATCCGGATCTCATCGATCGTGATGGATTTTGATGTAGGGTTGTTCGGTGTTGAAAGAACGATGAAATCGACCTTTTCATCATTTGCGGCCTGAAGGATCGCTTCGGTATCGAAATCGAGACCGGGATGCATCGGGACACTGATGATCTGCGACTGCAGCAGCAGTGCAATTTTTTCATACAGAGAAAACGATGGGTCCGGAATCAGCACCTTCTTTCCCGGACCGAGACAGGCAAGAAATATCGTATAAAGCATCTCGTTCGAACCATTGCTCATCATGACCGAATCCGGGGATACTCCCAGAAAATCGGCATATGCTTTCATCCCCTTGTAAGGAAGGATTTCGGGATAACGGTTCCAGGGTTCTCTCTGAAATTCTCCAAGGATCTCTTCTTTAAGCCAGAGCGGAAGGTCAAAAGGACTCTCGTTCTGATTCAGCTTTATTTCCGCCTGCTGTCCCCCTTCAACCTTGTATACAGCGATATTGCGCAGAGCAGGATTCAGCAGGTTTTTTATATCTCTCTGCATAAGCAGTTATTTTACTTCTTTTGAATGGTTTATGATCAGTCAGGCTTATCCCGTTTGTTTAATCGCCTGTCGCTGACAATTTTTTCATAAAAAAACATCTTTTTTAAGAAATTCATGAAATAAATCTCTACAATCCCCATTTTTTTTTATACATTTAAACAGGACAAAAATTATCCAATATAAGGAGGCAACATGACACAGATAAAAAAAACACCCCTCGATATACTTGACGACATATACAGTCTTGCCTACTGGATGACAGGAAGCGAGGATGAATCGAGAAACCTGGTTCAGGAAACCTATATCTATGCGGATAATGGCAGAAAGGAAACGGATCTTTTAAGAAGCTTCAGAGAACGTTATGTAGAAAGGTATGGTCAGAAAATAGATTTCTGTATAAACGAAAAATCCTGCAAGAGCTTCATGCCGATTCTCGATTCATTGAAGCAGTGGGCTGCAGATATAAAGCTTTCCGTACTGCTGAGCGAAATATCGGGATTGAAGCATGTCCAGATAGCTTCAATTGTCGAAAAGCCGGTCGATACAGTCAGAGAATGGCTGTTACATGGAAGGAAAATTCTTGTTAATGACTGCCTGCTCAAAGCATCAGCCTGATATGAATTGTTCCAGAGGGGGGGCTTTGATCACTCAAATTCCGTCGAAGACTTTTGTCCCTCTGGTTTTTAAAATGATATTCTTCCGGACCACAGGCACTGCAGTGGTTAATAGATTGAAGAGGCAGCCTCGGTTTTACTTCTGAGGCTGCCTTTTTGTTTTCGTGCAGACCTCTCTTTATATTCGTTAAGCATTTATGACTTCAATAATTTTATGTATACAGAACCATGATCGTTATCACCGGTGGAGCGGGATTTATCGGAAGTGCAATGCTTTGGGAACTGAACCGTCTCGGTGAACAGAATGTCATTATCGTCGACGACCTCGGATCGACGACTACCGGTCAATGGAGAAACCTTTCCGGTCTTCATTTTGCTGATTTCATCCCCAAAGATGATTTTCCCGGCCTGCTTGAAAAAAATTGCCTCACCGGCATAGGTGCCGTTATCCATATGGGTGCAAACAGCTCTACAACCGAAACGGACGCCGATCATCTCCTTGAAAACAATTACGGCTATTCAAAAAAAATAGCGACGTACTGCCTGGCACACAATATCAGGTTTATCTATGCCTCAAGCGCTGCCACCTACGGAGACGGGTCCGGCGGTTACAGTGACGATATCCCGGGAATCAGCAATTTGCGGCCCCTCAACATGTATGGTTATTCCAAGCAACTGTTTGACCGGTGGGCTCTGAGAAACAATGTCGCTGAACAGGCCGCCGGGCTTAAATTCTTCAATGTCTACGGGCCGAACGAATATCACAAGGGTGACATGAGCAGTGTTGTCTATAAAGCTTTTCACCAGATACACGACAAGGGCAAAGTCAAGCTTTTCAAGTCTCACAGACCGGACTATCAGGATGGCGAGCAGCTCAGGGATTTCGTTTATGTCAAGGACTGCACTGCCATTATGGCATGGATGCTTGAAAACCCTGCTGTCAGCGGTATTTTCAATATCGGTTGCGGAAAGGCAAGAAGTTTCCGGGACCTGGTGAATGCGTCTTTTTCGGCGCTTGAACGTGAACCTGAAATTGAATACATGCCGATGCCTGAAACGCTCCGGGACAAATACCAGTACTATACCTGTGCGGATATGTCGAAACTTCGTGCCGCCGGCTATGATAAACCGTTCACCACTCTTGAAGACGGTGTCAGGGATTATATCCAGGGCTACCTCGGCAAGGCCAATCCCTATTTAGATATCAGTACGGTTCTGTAAATAAAAAGATTAACAAAACGCAGATTTGATCACGGAAAAAACTATCGAAATCAAAGGTATCGAGCCTGTTATCCTTTTCGGGCCTTACGATTCCAACCTGAAGAAAATAAAGGCAGAATTTCCTAATGCCGTCATAACCGCACGTGGATCAAACATATCATTGCGCGGTGAACCCGAAGAAGTCGCTCTGCTCGAACAGATTTTCAAAGAGATGATTTTTCTGGCCGACAAACATGGCGAAGTGCTCGACAATGACCTCAATGCCCTGATCTCCCTTGCTTTCTCCCGTGCTCCCCGGCAAAAAACTCCGCAACCAGGCGATGAAGACATCATCGTCTCTACCGCGGATTATGTTGTCAGGGCGAAAACTGACGGACAGCGCCGTATGGTTGCTGAAGCGAAATCAAACGACATCGTCTTCGCTATCGGTCCTGCAGGAACGGGAAAAACCTATACCGCGGTCGCAATTGCCGTAGCGGCATGGAAATCAAAACAGGTCAAACGTATCGTTCTGGCAAGGCCGGCCGTCGAAGCAGGTGAAAGTCTTGGTTTCCTTCCCGGAGACCTGGCCCAGAAAATCGATCCCTACCTGCGTCCGCTTTACGATGCGCTGCAGGACATGCTGACCGCCGAAAAGCTGAAATATTTCACAGAAAGACGGGTGATTGAAATCGTTCCGCTCGCATATATGCGCGGCAGGACGCTGAACAACTCTTTCATCATTCTCGATGAGGCACAGAACGCTTCCAACAAACAGATGAAAATGTGCCTGACCAGGCTCGGTTTGAACTCGAAAGCCATCATCACCGGTGATGTCACGCAAATCGATCTTCCCCGTGAAATCGAATCCGGACTCACCAATTCCCCGAAAATCCTGAAAAACATCAAGGGTATCAGTTTTGTCTACCTTGACAAATCAGACGTTGTCCGGCACAAACTGGTACGTGATATCATCAATGCGTACGAAATCCATGAGAACAAATAGAGGCTGTTTCAAAAGGATTTAACCCATGATTTATCTATGACCCCTGTTGTTTGTCATTCTGAACGAAGTGAAGAATCCAATATTCGGATAGTCGCATTATCTCATTGACTTGTAATAATATGCGAATATTCCGGATTCTTGGCCCGACTTCGTCAGACTCGGAATGACCGGATGCGCAAACGGATTGTCAACGAAAACACGCCTTGGATTCGCTTTCAGACAGCCTTGCCCGATGCCGGCACGGTGACGTCACAAAAGAAACGGATCATCGATCAATTCAAAAGCGACCTCCCTTTTATTATCCAGAAAACCGATCCTGATGTAGTGAAGATTATCGATTTTGAAAATATCCATACCTTTTTCAGCGGCATGGATAATGATATGTCCTTTATGATGTCCTATTTCCTTGTAGAGGTCTTTCCATTTCCTGAATACAAGATTGGTATAGGTATCTCCCTCCCGGATTCCAATAGTTTCAGGATCGCTGAAATCGACAATCAGATCAGGGGAAGCAAGAAATGACATCTCCTTGCCTATCCAGATGCTGAGCATTTCACAGTGAAACGGAAGAAAAACCGAGTTTTTCAGAACAAACCCCTTCTCCCCTTTATTTGTACACTCTAAAACGCTTTTATATGACATGGTTTTTCAGTCAGAAGTTGAAAAAAAAGATCCACAATACCAGATAAACCGGCATAAGAACCGGAACAGAGTACTTGTAAACATATTCCAGAAAATCGGGCACATCAACTTCTGCCTGTGCTGCAATATTGCGAACCATGAAATTCGGTGCATTGCCGATATAGGTAAGGGCCCCGAAAAAAACCGAAGCCAGTGATATCGCCACAAGGTATATATCGGATGTAACGTCACCTGAAACAGGAGAAGCTATACCTCCGGAAAAATTTCTGACCTGTTCAGGACTTGTAAAGTCAATCCCGAATTTTCCTGCCGCCCCTGCAAGAAAATTGAGATATGTCGGAGCATTGTCAAGTACGGCTGACAGGAAGCCCGTCATCCAGTAAAATTTTGTTACCGATAATTCCGCAGCATGATGTGCAGCATAACTGCCGATCAGTTCCAGTGCAGGAATCATGGTTGCAAATATACCTATGAAGAGGAATGCAACTTCCTTGATCGGCTCGAAGTTGAACTCGTTTTCCTTCAATGCTTCCTTGTCCGATGTCAGATAAGCCGCACATGCAACTCCAGTCATGATGATCTCCCGGATACCGAAGGGCAGACCGAACATGTTCTGAAAACTTGGAAAACCATCGATAACGGCAGGATCGAAAAATATCGAGCCGATGATGATGAACAGATACAGGACGTTGCGCATTCCTTTGACGCTCACTCCCCCACTGCCTGCAGGAACAGGAAACTCGCTTTTTCCTGCTCTTGCATCAAGTAAGATGAATATGCCGGTAAGAAGCATGATCGTCAAAAGCCAGGGCAGCCATACTCTTGAAATTACCCAGAAAAAAGGCACTCCTTTCAGAAAGCCGAGGAAAAGAGGGGGATCACCAACAGGAGTAAGTGCTCCACCAGTATTACTGACGATGAAAATGAAAAATACGATATGAAAAGCCTTGATACGCCCGGCGTTAATGCGCAGAAAAGGCCGGATAAGCAGCATGGAAGCGCCTGTTGTTCCGATGAGGTTGGAGAGTAAAGCTCCTGACAGGAGTATCATTCCATTGAGAAATGGCGAGGCTTTTCTGTCAATTTTGATGAGAATACCGCCGGATACGACAAAAAGCGATGATAAAAGGGCAATAAATGAAAGATACTCCTGAAGGGTATGCCTAAGCACTTGCCCCCCGTTTTCCATCATGAAGCCATAATAAATAACCACAGTCGCACCAAGGCCGATTGCGACTTTGGCATAATGACGTTCCCAGAAACGATGGAAAAAGAGGGGTCCCGTTGCAATCATCAAGAGGAGGCAGATGAATGGGATGATCAGCCAGAAAGGAGGAAGATGCATAGGACAACGACTCGGAAATAATTTATAAAAGTATGCTGATATTCATATCGTCTGGCGAAAAATCTTTCTTGTCCTGCTTCTGTAAAATTAATTCATTTCATCGCGCAAAACGTATACAATTAATACTCTGACTGTTATTAAGAACATATCAGGATACCTCCGAAGAAACGTATACACATATTACATCACCATATTACACCGCTTTTCCTTCTTTCTGCAGGCACCGCTTGAGGACAAATTTCCCTCAATCTTTCTTTTCGACCCGAGATCATACAAAATGCGAAGTGACCGTTCGGATTTATGCGCAACACTGACGGACATAATTATTCATAATGCAAAGAAAAAACAAAATATTTACATTAATGTAATTTTGTTTACTTAAATATTATGGTATTTATTAATTTTTAACTAAAATATTAAAATATGATTAAGGTCAACCCAAGAAAAAGGAGGTGCCTATAAACAAACTTTCAAGATGTCTTTAACAATGAACAGGGTTGTTTTACGGTATTTACCCGGATAATGATCGGTCATCACTTTTCCGGGTAAATTTATCAGCACTGACTTCAGTCATAACAAAGCACAGGAAAAAATCATGAAAAAAATCGAGGCGATAATTCGCACAACCAAATATGAAGAGGTCAAAAAAGCTCTCCATGAAATAGACATTGATTTCTTCACCTGGTGGGATGTCACCGGACAGGGAAATGATACCAAGCACAAAACGGAGATTTACAGAGGAACGGCGAGGGATACCTCTTACATATCACGCCGTTACCTTTCACTTGTTGTGCGAGACATCAATCTCAAGAAAACTGTTGATTGCCTTCTGAAAGTTGCCTGTACGGGCGAGGTCGGAGACGGCAAAATCTTTGTTTCCGACATTGAACAATCATACCGCATCCGTACAGGAGAGAGCGGAGATGAATCGCTCTTCAACAAAGATTGAAGGATTTAAAAAACGGATTTTTTTACCATCAAAAAAATCAAAAACAAAATCATGACACAAAAATTACTTCTTGTCATTGCAGGAATTTTCCTGATGATAGGTGTTGCGTTGGGAGGCACTCTCTACGCAGAGTCGTTGCCGGATCCGGGAGGCACGAAAACCGGGACAACAATTGACATTTCCGCTGCAAAAGCAGGCACTCCGACAGCTGTTGAAATAACTGATCAGATCGGGAAAAACAAAACTGCCATCAATATGGTGTGGGTGCTTGTTACCGGTTTCCTCGTCATGTTCATGCAGGCAGGTTTTGCCATGGTGGAAGCGGGCCTTACAAGGGCGAAAAACGCAGCTCATACCATGTCGATGAATATGATGATTTACCCGTTAGGTATGCTTGGATTTTTTATCTGCGGGTTTGCCCTCATGTTTGGTGGCTTGGGACCAATAGCAACAATGGGCGGGTATGACGGGCTGAACCAGGAATTTGCAGTCAATCTTTTCGGCCACAGTTTCGGACTTTTCGGGACGAAAGGTTTCTTTCTGATGGATGTATATGATGTCGGCGTTTTTGCATTGTTTCTCTTCCAGATGGTCTTCATGGACACGACCGCAACAATCCCGACCGGTTCTATGGCTGAACGGTGGAAGTTCTCGGCATTCGTCGTTTACGGTTTGTTTGTAGGCACCATTATTTATCCTGTGTTCGGTAACTGGACATGGGGCGGAGGATGGCTTGCCATGCTGGGTAAAGAGTTCGGACTTGGTCATGGCCATGTCGACTTTGCAGGATCGTCGGTTGTACATCTGACAGGAGGCGTTCTTGCCCTGATTGGTGCGATCATTATTGGCCCGAGAATTGGAAAATACAATAAAGACGGTTCCCCTAACGCCATTCCCGGCCATAACATTCCTATGGCAATTGTTGGTGCGTTCATCCTTGCTTTCGGATGGTTCGGGTTCAACCCGGGCTCAACTCTTGCCGGAACAGATCTCCGTATCAGTGTTGT
The DNA here is from genome assembly GCA_013334225.1 of Chlorobiaceae bacterium. Taxonomy (GTDB): domain Bacteria; phylum Bacteroidota; class Chlorobiia; order Chlorobiales; family Chlorobiaceae; genus Chlorobium. Next base: position 50,547 of record JAAXXY010000005.1, on the reverse strand, counting down.
TGCTGTCAATACCATGATAGCCTCTGCAACCGGTGCTTTTGGTGCAATGCTCTATATGTGGTGGTTCAAAACGAAAAAACCTGACCCGACCATGATGATCAACGGCCTTCTTGCCGGTCTTGTGGCAATTACCGCTCCCTGTGCATTTGTCAATGTTCAGACGGCAGCCCTTATCGGTTTGATTTCAGGGGTTCTGGTCATCGAAGCGGCTTTTTTCATTGAAAAAGTATTGAAAATTGATGATCCTGTAGGTGCTATTGCAGTTCATGGCGTCAATGGTGCCTGGGGATGCATAGCTCTCGGACTTTTTGCCGACGGGACCTATGGGGATGGCTGGAATGGAGTCTCGGGAACAGTTACCGGGCTCTTTTATGGAAACCCGGGGCAGCTTGTAGCAGAAATCATTGGCGTTTCTGCCAATATTGTCTATGTAGGCATAATCGGATGGATTGTTTTCAAGCTTATCGATGTGACGATAGGCAACCGTGTCAAACCGGAAGATGAGCTTGACGGTCTTGATATTCCTGAAATGGGCGTCGAAGGCTACTGTGGCATCAGGCTTGATAAAAACTCTGAAACACCTCTTTCAAGATAACAAAGGATCTTTTCTGCAACAAAAAAGCCGCCCTTTGAAAAGGCGGTTTTTTTGTTGCCTGATAAAAAGTTATTCTCCTTCAAAAAAAGAGAGTTGCGGGCTCTGCGGAGGGTTCTGTCTCAACCTGAATTCACGGCAGGTGTTTATCAGTCCATTTGTCGAGCTGTCATGACTTGCGACCGTTTCACCCCCCTTGAGCTCGGGAAATATGTTTTTCGCAAGCTGTTTGCCGAGTTCTACTCCCCATTGATCGAAGGAGTTGATATCCCAGATGATTCCCTGTACAAACACTTTATGTTCATACATGGCGATGAGGCTTCCAAGAGTGTATGGATCGATTTCGCTGACAAGAATGGTATTTGATGGCCTGTTACCGGGAAATACCTTGTGTGGAAGGAGCATATTCAGTTCTTGATTTACTGCACCGGATGCTTCAAGTTCAATTAAAACCTCCTCCTCCGTTTTTCCTTTCATGAGAGCTTCCGTCTGGGCAAAACAGTTGGCAAGCAGCAGCTCATGATGGTCTCCGACAGGATTCTGGGTTTTCATCGGCACAATGAAATCGGCAGGAATGAATTTCGGGCTCTGATGCAGAAGCTGGAAAAAGGCATGCTGGGAATTTGTTCCGGGTTCACCCCAGATCACCGGTCCGGTAGCATACTCGATGGTATTTCCCTGCCGGTCAACCCGCTTTCCGTTACTTTCCATATCGAGCTGCTGGAGATAGGCCGGAAAACGATGAAGGTACTGGTCGTAAGGGATAACTGCATGTGATGGCACATTGAAGAAATTGTTGTACCATATCCCCAGAACAGCAAGCAGGACAGGAATGTTGCGTTCAAAAGGTTCACTACAGAAATGCTGATCCATGGCATAGGCGCCGTCGAGCAATTCCCGGAACTTTTCAAAACCGATATACAGAGCGATGGAAAGCCCGATGGATGACCACAGAGAATAACGCCCCCCTACCCAGTCCCAGAATCTGAACATATTGGATGCGTCGATACCGAACTCGACGACCTTTTCACGATTGGTGGATAATGCGGCAAAGTGTTTTGCTATATGCGATACATTCACGGCATGACCTAAAAACCATTCGCGAGCGGTCATGGCGTTGGTCAGGGTCTCCTGGGTGGTGAACGTTTTTGATGCAATGATGAAAAGTGTGGTCTCGGGGTCAAGTTTTTTCAGAACTTCGCTGACATGCGAACCGTCAACATTGGATACGAAATGCACGTCGAGTTTTCCGTGAGCGAAAGGACGGAGCGCTTCCGTAACCATACAGGGACCGAGATCGGAACCACCGATACCGATATTCACCACATCAGTCATCGGTTTTCCGGTATACCCTTTCCAGGTACCTGATATGACCTTTTTGCAGAAACTTTTCATCTGGGCAAGAACTTCCGAAATTTCATCCGAGACATTCAGTCCATCAATCTCGAGCTGATAGCCTGCAGGTCTCCTCAATGCTGTGTGCAGCACCGCGCGCTTTTCCGTGAAATTGATAGTACACCCGCTGAACATGTCGTTGCGTTTTTTTTCAAGCCCGGCATTTCGCGCCATGTCCATCAGGAGTTCCATGGTTTTCGGGATAATCCGGTTTTTCGAATAATCGAGAAGAAACTCTCCCCACCTGACAGAAAACCTGCTGAACCTTAAACTGTCCAGTTCAAACATCTCTCTCATATGCAGATGTCCGATTTCCTGCTTATGAAATTCAAGAGCACTCCATGCCGCGCTGCGAGACAAGTCCATAATATTTTATAGTACCTTTTAGGATTAAAACTGATTTACCGATCCTTGTGCCGGTGTTGTTAAGGGGAAAAATAGTGCAAAAAAAGTGTCGATCCTTTTCCGTCATACCTTTTGACTGATATATCGGCAAAATTACGGATAATATGAATACCTCTGCCGGAAAGTTTCATAAGAGCTCCCTTATCCGATGGATCCGGTAATTCATCAGGATCGAAGCCACTGCCATTGTCATGGATTGCAGCACGAAGCCGGTTATCTGCTGCAGTCAGTGAACATGTCACGGCAAGGTCATCCTCTTCCCTGTTTCCATGCCTGACGGCATTGACAAATGCTTCTTTCAGTGTAAGCTGCAGTGTATCCGTGAATTGACGGTCGTAACCCGATTCTTCTGCAAAAATTTCTATATACTCGCGCAGTGTTTCATAAGAGCTATAACCGCCTGAAAGCGTGATTTCAGCGTTTTTCATGATTTTCTGCCTGGCAATAACCTTGAATCAATAATGAATGTACAATGAAACTGTCGTGTCAGCAAATCATGAAATAACCTACAGAACAAACGACTAATTAACGCATAAATCCATTTTAGCCTTATTTTTTTTACTTTTTTGTATTATTTGATAATAATTTTATATTCTCACAGAAGTTCTCTTAAAGAAAACAATTATTTGAGGGTACTTGAACACAAATAACAAACACACAACAGCCTTAACACGAAACAGGAGTTCATCGATGAAAAAAACAGTAAAACTCTTATGTCTTGCAGCAGCAATTTTCGTTGGGTCCGGAAGCGCAGCTCAGGCAGCCGAAGGGTTCAAAGTAGGTGCTGACATTGTCAGCAGCTACATATGGAGGGGTGTCGAACTTGACAACTCTTTCAATGTCCAGCCAGCCGTTTCCTATACTTTTCCCGGTATCGGCGTGGTTGTAGGATTCTGGGGTTCTTACGGCCTCGAACATGATGGCGGCGACCGTTACAAGGAAATCGACGCCTTTGTTACAGTACCGATTGGTAATGCAAGCATCACCCTTACAGACTACCATTTTCCCAATGCCGGCAAAACATTTGATTTCACAGGTGACGGTCCAAACACTGTCGAGCTGAGCCTTGGTTATTCGATTGAAAACCTCAGCCTTCTTGGTGCAATCAACATTGCGGCAAATGATTTTAAAAATGCGAAATATTTTGAGGCCGGTTACAAGTTTTATGAAAAGGATGGTTTTTCGGCCAAAGCGTTTGTTGGCGCAGGCGATGAATATGAATATACAACCGATGGTGATTTCAAAGTGGTCAACACAGGGTTTTCAGTTTCGAAAGACAGATTTACGGCTTCTTTCATTTACAATCCTGACACTGAAGCATCTCACCTCGTTTTAATGGCATCTTTCTAAGGTTTTCGTTCCCTGCTACTACAAAAAAAGGAGCTTTTGTTCAGGCTCCTTTTTTTGTTTATTACACAAAGTCAATCATATATCTTTTTCGTAGATCACATACTCCTTGTATGGAATACCGCCGATAACCTTTGCAAGCTTGCTCATGGCTTCATTCGCCTTGAGCACCCAGCTCATTTCGGAAGCGAAAACACCGTGTTTTCCACCGTAATCTGCTATATGTGCGTTCAGGATACTGTCAATGCCCTTGTTGCGGTATTCAGGAAGAACACCCATCGTTATGGTTCGCACCATGGAAATATTGCGGCTGTACCATAGATACCTGATGAGTCCAAGAGGTGAGAAAGGATTGCCGTTCACATGCTTCAATGCCTGATTTATATCAGGTATTGAAAGTGAAAAACCGATTGTGCGCTTGTTCCGGTCCTCCACGAAATAGATATAATGAGGATTGGCAAGCGGCTTGAGGCTTTTTGCCAGGAAATCGAACTCTTTCCTGGTCATCGGGACAAATCCCCAGTTTTTCTCCCATGCCTTGTTGTAAATATCCCGGATACGTTCGATTTCGTTATCGAAATCTTTCATGTTCATGATGCGGATTGTCAGGCACTCCCTTTTCATGACATGATCAGCGATACGACGAAGACGTTCGATATCGATAAGTTTCTGATCGATGTACCATGCAAGCAGTTCCTGACCGATATGGTGACCGGATCTGATGACAAGGTCATTGTAATAAGGAGGGTTATAAAGCATGAGGAAAACAGGCGGGCTGTCATATCCTTTTGACAGCATGCCGCACTGGTCGTTCATGGATGGGCTTACCGGTCCCCGCATGGCTGTAAGCCCTTTTTGCTTTAGCCATCCTGCCGAAGCACCAAAAAGGGCGTCGGCTACTTTCTGGTCGTCGATGCACTCGAAAAATCCCCAGAACCCGACTTTATCATTGTGTACCTCATTGTGCCTCCGGTTTTTCACTGCAGCGATCGTACCGGCTATAACACCATCTTTCCAGGCAGTGAACATGGCAAGATCAGCATGGTCATACAGAGGAAATTTTTCCGTATCGAGGGTTTTCATGTAATCGTCAATTACCGGCGGAACCCAGTTTTTATTGAGTTCTGGATCATTGCGATAAATCTGCCATGCAAACTTGATAAACTCTTTCCGCTCTTTTTTGTTATTGACCTGTCTGATTTCGATGGCCATTACCATGTCTCCCTGGTTTGTTTATGGAACGCCGAATTCAACATGAAAACAACATTCACGGAACAGTCTTGCTGCTGAAAACTGACATCGAAACCCGAGTTATTTGAATGCCGCCCCCGGCTTGACTCCGGCTTTCTTGAGAATGAAAACAAGAGGACAGAAACCTGTAAACGATGTTTGCAGAAGGTTCGCTCCTACAAATCCGGTAAACCAAAGCCAGTTGGGATTATGAAAATGTGCAAGCAGAAGGCTTGAAAGAATAAATGTACCGGCAATGGCCATCACGAAACGATCAATATTCATAATGTATTATCTGTTTATCCTGCTCTTTTTCCGGTTATTGACTGATTATTTTCTTCATGACTTCAGCACCTTCACGAAGCATCCTTTCTGTTTCACCCCATGACAGGCACTCATCGGTTATGGAAACACCATACCTCAGTTTATCGGGATCTTCCGGAAAGGGCTGATTGCCGCCGCATATATTGCTTTCTATCATGACTCCGGCAATACTTTTGTTTCCCTTTTCTTTCTGTTCAAGGATATTTTCCCAAACTTTCAACTGCTGTTCGTGCTTTTTCCCGGAGTTTGCATGACTGCAATCGACAAGTATCGATTGTTCCAGACCTGTTTTTTCCATCAAGGATTCAGCAATGGCGATATTTTGTGCATCATAGTTCGGTTTTTCTCCGCCTCGGAGCACAAGATGCCCGAAAGGATTTCCTTTTGTCGTAATCACACTGCTGTGACCTTCCTGATCGATACCGAGGAAGCTGTGCGGATGCATGGCCGAACGGATGGCATCCACAGCCACATTGATTCTTCCGTCCGTCGAGTTCTTGAAGCCGACCGGCATCGAAAGACCACTGGCCATCTGCCGGTGTGTCTGTGATTCTATTGTTCTTGCTCCTATCGCTGCCCAGCTCACCAGATCGGCGACATACTGCGGTGTGATCGGATCGAGAAATTCTGTTGCTGCGGGCAATCCATGAGCATTGATTTCGATCAGAAGCCTCCTCGCATGATACAGGCCATGTTCGATATCGTAAGTGTCATTGAGATGGGGGTCGTTTATAAATCCTTTCCAGCCGACACTGGTCCTCGGTTTTTCGAAATAAACACGCATCAGAATACAGAGCTCATGCTGGAGTTCCGTGCGCAATACCGAGAGTTTTGACGCATATTCCCTGGCAGCGTCAACATCATGTATGGAGCAGGGACCTACAATTACCAGCAGTCTTGAATCCTGCCCTGTAAGTATATTTTCCACTTCATGTCTGCCGGTGACCACAGTTTCTGCAACCCGATCGTCTACCGGCAGCTTTTCTTTAAGTGCCTTTGGAGAACAAAGGCGGATAATTCTTGAAACTCTTAAATCATGTAACTGTTCCATTCCTTTTACCGCAATAATAACATCTTGAAAATTCCGCACGCAAGATAAAAAACAACCATAATATAATCAGCATGTATGGCTATAAATTCCGCCATTTTCGGATTTATTCCTTACCTGTTGCTGTCTCAATGAAAGATTGGGGAAAGTATACCGGCAAGAATTCTTTAATCTTATCATGTTAAAGAAATATATTATAACGATTATGTTTTCAAAGAGCGAAAACAAGAGCATAATCATCTTGTATTTTTAAAAAATCAGGAGCAATCCTCATCACAAACCAACATGAAAGTATTGATCACTGACGGTATCGATCCGCAATGCGGTCAAATCCTCGCGCAGAACGGCTTTGAAGTTACTGAAAAGCCGAAAATCAGTAAGGAAGAACTTAAAGAGATCATCGGTGAGTTCGACAAGCTTATCGTCAGAAGCGCAACAAAAGTAACCTCGGAAATTATCGAGTACGGAAAAAACCTTAATCTGATCGGAAGAGCAGGTGCGGGTGTGGACAATATTGATATCGATGCTGCGACACGAAAAGGCATTATTGTGATGAACACACCTGGAGGAAATACCATTTCCGCCGCCGAACATGCCTGCGCCATGATGCTGTCAGCGGCACGCCGCATTCCTCAGGCGACAGCAGATCTTAAAGAAGGAAACTGGAACAAGAAAAAATTCACCGGTGTCGAGCTTGAAGGCAAAACGCTTTCTATTATCGGACTCGGAAAAATCGGACGTGAAGTTGCAACCCGCATGCAGTCATTCAGAATGAAAACGATCGCATACGATCCAATGATCCCGGATGAATATGCGGCACATCTGAATATCGAGCTTCTTCCCCTTCATGAAAACTTCAAGCGGGCCGATTTCATCACCATTCACTCATCCCTCAATGAATCGACCCGGAATCTCATATCGAAAGACACCTTCGATCTCATGAAGGACGGCGTTATCATTGTCAACTGTGCAAGGGGAGGGATTATCAACGAACAGGACCTCGCTGAAGCCATAACTTCAGGTAAAGTTGCAGCTGCGGCGCTTGACGTTTTCGAAGCTGAACCTGTCAATCCGGACAATCCTCTGCTCAAACTTGAACAGGTGATTGCAACTCCTCATATCGCTGCATCAACCAACGAAGCACAGGAAAAAGTTGCTTTGCAGATCGCCGAGCAGATCGTGGAGTGGAAACGGAAAGGAAAGCTTGAAGGTGCGGTAAATGCTTCTGCCGTCGAACTTGCCCAGGCGCCCGGTGTGCAGTCATATCTCACCCTTGCCGAAAAGCTCGGAGCGACACTGGCTCAGCTTGCGCCTGCACAGGCAAACAAGTTGACGATACGCACATCAGGAGAGTTTCTCCACAAATACAATGAAGTCATTACAGCAGCCGCTCTCAAAGGGCTCCTTGAGATCAGGCAGTCCGGAGATACGAATTATATCAATGCCTTCACGAAGGCAAAGGAAAGCGGATTGAGCCTCGAACAGAGGTTTGAAAAAGAAAATACCGATTATACGAACCTCATCAGAGTAGAACTTGAAAACGGGACTGAAAAACGGATGATAGGCGGCACCGTATTCGGTGACAAGGAAGTACGGATTGTCATGATCGACAGGTTCCTTGTCGAGTTCAAACCGGAAGGCAACATCATCATCTATAACAATGTAGACAAACCCGGTATAATCGCTCAGGTTACCCAACTGCTGCTGCTTCATAATCTCAATGTCGCTTATATTGCACTTTCAAGGGATGAAGAAAAAAGCATCGCCATGACGGCAATTGTCGTTGATGGTGAAGTTTCACCCGTACTGCTTGAAGAAATAAGAAATGTTAACGGGGTATCCTGTGCAGATCTGGTATCGTTATAAACAGATATGGAAAAGTTCAATAAAAAAACCTGCTTTCAGGAGCAGGTTTTTTTATTGTCAGGCTATACCTGAAAAGAGTTGGAAGCAATTATCAGTCGGCCTTTGCAAAATCGACACTGAGCCATTTGTCTTCGTAGGATGCACCGGTTGATTCCATACCGGCAAGGAAGATGGGCAGCGCGACGATTTTCTGATAATCTCCTATACGGATGGTAAGATCATCGCCAAGTTTCATGATCTTCGGCTCGAGGCCCATGTGCTCCATGAAAGGCAGCCTGACCCTGACCTTGTAATGGCCGTCCGAGATTTTCTTGATATCGATAGGGTCTTCCTTGAAGAAGATATCGAGAGGGTTATCGTCGCCGTAAACTTTCTCACCGACCTTGCGAAGCATGTCGAGACCCACGACCTCGTCATCGAACAGTGGTACTTCGGCGATCGGAATCGGAGCAAAAGCATCCTCGATCTGCTCGATATATTTCTGCTGAATGGCACGCCATTTCTGGAAATACGGATCAGGGCTCTGGTCAGGCATGACCCTGTTGATGGTGATCCTGTCGACCGTGATACCATAAAGGTTGAGATAGGTCAAAGCGCGCATGGACTCTTTGATAACCATTTTCTCGGGGTTCATGACCAGTCGCATGGTTGTTTTGGAACCATCGGCCAGAAGCTCGATAATGCCTTCCGTAGATGCGAAAAGATTGTCAACCTTGTCATACACTTCGACAGGGGCGACAAAGTCGTCAATTTTCTTTATTTTCTTTGAAAGAGGCCTTATAACCGGTTTTACCATGTATTTTTCGACATTGCGGATCATCTTGATGAACCAGCCGAATGTTTCGGGAAGAGAAAGAAGACGGAGTGTTTCTCCGGTAGGGGCACAGTCGACGACGAGAAGATCGTAATCTTTCTGTTCGTTGTTGTATCGTTTGATATACGAAAGGGAGAAAAGCTCTTCCATGCCTGGAAGCACACCCATCTCTTCTGCATACACACCTTCAATGCCACGAGCTTCCATCAGGTGAGCGAAATGCTCGCGGACAACATCCCAGTTGAGATTGAGATCACCGAAAACGCTGACTTCCTGTCCCCAGAGATTTTCAGCAACTTTTACAGGTGAAGGCCCAAGTTGCATATCGAGTGAATCTCCAAGGCTGTGCGCCGGATCGGTAGACATAATCAGGGTCTTGTAACCCATATCTGCCGCTTTGAGCGCTGTTGCAGCTGCGACAGAGGTTTTGCCCACCCCGCCCTTTCCGGTAAAAATGATATTACGCATACGTTTTAATGATCCTCATTTAATGAATTAATGAATACAGCCGTTTCCAGCAAACATCATTCCTTTTCACTTGAAAAGGCTTAAGATAATAAATTTATTGTTTAAAGGAATAGATATACGATTAATTGCCATAGAAGAAAAAACGGTATTGAAGATTCGTAAATGGATTTTGTTCAAACAACAGTATATGTAGACTGCCGTCATCGACCTGATTGAAAAAAGTGTAACGATATACATCCGGAAAAGGCATTAACGTCTGCGTTTACCTTTTTTCGCACCCGATGATGCTGCAGATTTTTTCGATTTCCGAACGGCATGCTGTTTTCCTTCGCTTCTTGACCTTCGTGAACTTTTCACACCGTGACCGCCCTTCCCTTTTCTGACAACATCATACCGTGATGAAGAGCGTGATTTTGATTTGCGTTCAGCAACCTCGGTCTCAACCTTAAGGCGTTTTCCCGGTGATATCGATCTGCTGCCATTCAGTGAAACAATCCTTTGTACGGTTGTGTGATACTTACGGGCTATCTTTTCAAGTGTTTCATGCCTGGCAACCTTGTGAACAACAATTTTTTTCCTGATAGAAGTCTCATCCGATCCTCTCCCTTCATCATTCCTGCCACCACGACTGCTGTAGGAAATCGTATTGTCGCTCGCTCCGAACACGACAATTTTCTGTCCCGGTGTTACATCGGCATCTTTAAGATTGTTCCAGACAATCAGTTGACTGACATATGTCCGGTACATCCGCGCTATCGATCCAAGGGTTTCCCCATCCTGAACGATATGAACTTTTTCTATTTTCTGATCGGATGACTGAATGTTGCCACTCTGGCGGCTCCCTTCTATACGTGCCAGCAGCATTTCCTGGTCGATCGTCCTGGAAGATCTGTAAGCATAGATTTCCTGTTCGCGGTTCTGGAACTGGGAAATATATTTTTTCGGCAGTCTTAGAACATTCGGCGTTGAGCTCGAAGAAGCGGGAATGATACCGAGCTTATATTGGGGATTGAGGAACTGAAGGTCCTGCGACGGTATTCCGATAGTTCCGCTGATCTGTTCAAAAGAAAGAAAATGCGATGTCCTGAGTGTATCGGTATCCTGGTAAAGATACCCTGGCTCGACGGGACGGATATTATGTTCCCTGTAATAATTCATGATATAGTTCACAGCTATGAAAGCTGGAACATATCCTCTCGTTTCGGCTGGCAGATAATCCCAGATCGCCCAGTAATCCTTGACGCCGCCGGATCTTCTTATCGCCTTGTTCACATTGCCGGGTCCGGCGTTATAAGCTGCGAGAACCAGGAACCAGTCCCCGTAGATATTGTACAGATCGCGCAGATGTCTGGCTGCGGCAATCGTTGCTTTGTATGGGTCATAACGGTCCTCGATGTACGAAGAAGACTGCAGTCCGTACATTTTACCGGTTCCGAACATGAACTGCCACAATCCTTTCGCTCCGGCGGGAGAAACTGCGGCCGGGTTGAGGGCGGACTCGACAATGGCAAGGTACTTCATCTCGAGCGGGATATTGAATTTGTCCAGTTTTTCCTCGAACAGCGGAAAATAGATCTTCGTCAACCCGAGAATTTTTGAAGTAAGATTCCTTTTGTCGACAGCGTAAATTTTAATGAAACCCTTGACGTGATCGTTATAGACAAGATGGAACGGAGTTTTCCGCCGCAATACCGCTATCCTCGAAGCGTAGACCGAATCACTGAACTGGGGTATGAAATTGGAAGGAAATCCGTATTTGTCAGCTTCTTTTGATGCGGGTGAAAAGTGCTCGTCCCTGAAATAGGTAACATTGACAAGGCTGTCCAGTATATCCGATACCGATGACCTGCCCGGGACCCCTTTTTCATCAGCAAGTGCACTGACTGAAAAGACGGGCAATGCCTGAATAAGTGGTGCCAGCGCCAGCAGAAAAACCTTTAAACCTTTATGAAAAAAGCTGATATTCACAGAGTTGGCATCTTCTATTGATAGTATCCGGACTCAAAACCTTTACCTGCAACAAATCACCGTATCAGAACAAGTAACATAAAAACAGTTCCTGATTAATACAATAACCCTTTTGGTAAAATAGCAAACAATCGGGGGATAATCAGTATGTAACTTCCCAGAGAAAAAGCCCGTTGGGAGAGGCCGGTTTCAGCATGTCGTTGAAATCCCCTGTTTTCAGCATATTGTTTATTTCACTGACAGGAAATTTTCCATTTCCCGCCGATACCATAGCACCAACAAGATAACGGACCATGCTTCTGAGAAACCTGTTGGCTGAAATCCTCAATACAAAATAACGATTGTATCGATACCATTCACATTCGCTTACATTACAGAAACGGCCCTCATTGTCGCGGTCCTGCCTTGAGAATGCGGAAAAATCATGTAATCCTATAAATGAATCGGCAATATTCCTCATAATATACATATCAGGCTTTCCAAAAGCGCAGCCGGCGAACCGTCCGTAAATCGCCGAAGGCTCTTCAAGTAGAAAATAGCGGTATTGCCGTTCCTTAGCGCTGAACCTGGCATGAAAATCACCAGATTCTTCTACGGGAAAACTTGCCCGGATTGTTTCTGGAAGAAGCGAATTGAGCGAATGAACGATTCTTGACAGCTCCAGATGCGAAGCCGTGGTAAAGTTTGCGACCTGGGCTTTTGCATGTACACCCTTATCGGTTCTTCCTGCCGCAACAAGCGATATATTTTCCTGCAGTATCCTGCCCAACGCCGTTTCTATTTCACCCTGAACCGTGGCAATATTTCCGGACTGCCTTTGCCAACCAGCAAAATCGGTGCCGTCATACTCGACATTTATCCGAATATTTCTCATAACAACATAGTTGAAAATCTTTTATACCGATAAAAACCCGTGCTCGTTCTTTTTTTTTCAAATTCAACCGCAAATTTGCAATAAAAAAGGTTCCGTTGAAAATCCGGAACCATATCAGAGAAATGCTTTAAGCCAGAGCATGCCGCATGCTGATTTTCAGTAATCAGTTACCCTGGCAACAGACGGTATTCATGCAAAGAGATGACGATGCGCTGCTGATATCCGTCTGTGATTATACAGGAAGGGTGAAATGAAAAACCGATCCCTTTCCGATGGTGCTTTCAACGCCGACACTCCCGCCATGAGCAGTGACGATTTCCTTGGCTATCGAAAGGCCGAGCCCTATGCCTGATTTGTCGTCCTGACCGGGAACCCTGTAGAACTGGTCGAAAAGATGTTTAAGATGTTCCGGAGCGATACCCTCTCCGGTATCGTGTACGGAAAACCTGATCCCGGAAAGCCCTGCTGCAGCTGTCACGATTATCCTGCCGCCCGATCCGGTGAAACGAATTGCATTTGAAAGAAGATTGGAAAAAACATGCTGAATACTTTGTCTGTCCGCAAGAACTTGGGGAAGCGATTCAGGAATTTCAACCACCAGAGCAATGCCGTTTTCCACTGCCTGGTTGTAAAATGGCTCAATACATGACCTTACAAGCGTTTCCGGATCGACTGACTGCATATCAAGTCGGGCTCTCCCTGCTTCGATCCTGTTGAGATCGAGCAGTTCGTCAAGAATATCCGCAAGACGTTCGCTCTCTTCCCTTGCTGTCTGCAAGAGCTCGTTCTGTTTTTCATTCAGATGCCCGATCCGTTCCTCAAGTAACAGATGAATCGACATGCGCAGGGATGTCAAAGGAGTTCGAAGCTGATGGGATACGGTTGACACGACTCCCCTTTTGAGCTCTTTCTGTTCATGAACCTGAGTCATATCATGCAGCACCAGAACAGTACCGCTTACCCCTTCCATGCTTGAAAAAGGAGGAATAGGAACAACTGCCGGCCTGAAAAAAAATTCACGATTATCGATAAATTTCTGAATGTAGCTTCCGTTTTCCGTTTCAACTGCAGTGCCATTCTGAACAGCTCTTTCAAGCATTGACGGCAGCCAGGAATATTCCGTATTTTCCGCAGATACCCCGGGGTTCAATCCGAAATATCGCATTGCAGATCTTGTTGCCACATCAACCCTTCCGCCGGTATCAAAAATAGCTATCGGCGTAGGGAGAATGTTCATCACCTCCTGTGTGGCCCTGCTGGTTCTCTGGATCTTTTCCCTGTCGTTATTGCGGACCTGGCGCAAGGTCAGGGCCATATCATTGAACGCCGCTGAAAGCTGACCGATCTCATCCTTTGTCTCTGTTTCAAGAACAAGGTCAAGGTTTCCGTTCCGGATTTCATTGGTGGAATCGATAAGTTTCCGGATGGGTTTGAGAATCCATCTGCGTGAAAGAAAACTGAAGAATACAGCAAATGCAGCGCTCGCAGCAATCGCGGCGAGAATCCGGTTATGTGCTGAAACCCCGAGAAGCCTTGCGGAATTGTTGGCTTCATCCATTTTCGCCTGGTTCATGTCGAGAACCTGCTGGGCAAGGGTTTTGATTTCCGTCAGAAGAGGCAACAGTGTGGAAAAGTAGGTTTCGGTCCTTTTCGATAAAGGTATTCTGTCATCGATTACCTGATGCAGAACCGTAACGTATTCTTCAAACAGCACCGCTATCCTCTCGGCTTTTTCCTTTTCCCCGGGAATGGTGATATTGCCAAGCTCGATTTTCAGTGCTTTTCGAAACTGGGTTTCATTCTCACGGATATTGCGCTGCCCGGTTTCATGATGCCCGGCAAAGGAAAACAGGATGCCGCTGTCCATTTTTTCCAGCGCTTCCTTCATCTCCTGGCTGGCCGCTACACTCCGGTAATTCTGTGTCAGAATAACATTGATGGCGTTGCCGAGCTGATCGACCTGGTTTATCGTCAGTGTCCCGATGATCGCGATCATTGCCAGAATCCCCACAAACCCGAGGACAAGTTTGTTTCGTATACTGAACATATGTCTATTTATATCCGGGTTTTCAAACTTTCTGCTTCGCTCTTAAATGTATCTGCGACTCTGATTGATCATCGACATTTTCATTCTCGCACTCCTGCCATAAGTAATTACACCCGTATCGGCAGAATAAGAAACGGAATACCTTGCAGGTAAAGATTCTGCTGAACGGCAAATACTGTGTAGTTATGCAGAACCCTGTCGAGCAGCGATTCTTTTGAAAAAACAAGCTGTCCGCCGAAAAAGACGATGTCAGGATATGTTTCCGTAATTTTCGGTACCAGCTTGCCGATCTCTTCGACGATATCCGTTCCGAGCGATGTAAACGCTTCGGAATAGTAACCATTCTCTTTCATATAATCGACATACTTGCCGCTTTCGCTTTTGACGTATTCGTTCAGATGGCCGATTTCATCGGCACCCTTGAAACTGCCTGCATCGATTGCTCCAATTTCCACAAAGACAAAATTTTTGTAAACCCCGCCAAACAGGCGATTGACACTGAAGAGCGTATGCAGGCCAAGTCCATTGAATCCGTTTACCAGAATAGCCGCCGTCCTGGCTTTCGGGTTGTAAACCGGCTCCGGCTTTTCTTTTGCGGTGACATCACTGCCTGACAGGATGGCCGCTTCCACAATGATATCGAGCCGTTTGAGGATTTCATATGTTTTATTGTAATGGTTTTTGATATAAAAAGCGAACAGGACGAGACAACCGGTTATAAGTATGGTGATCCAGCCGCCTTCATTGAACTTGAGCAGCAGGACTGCAAACAGGATGAAGGTGGTGAGCACCAGGCCGATACCATTGATCATGATCTTGCTGATCCATTTTTTTTCGCTTCCTCTTTCCTGCCACCAGTGTCTGACCATGCCAAGCTGGGAAAGGGTGAACGTGATGAAAACGTTGATACTGTAAAGCACAATGAGGAAATCGACGGAACCACTCGAGACTATCATCATGACGAGTGATGCAAGCCCCATGACAAGAATGCCTCGCTCAGTGACAAGACGGTCACTGAGCATTGCGAATTTCTTTGGCAGCCAGTTGTCGAGGGCCATGTTCGCCAGAACTCTCGGACCGTCGAGAAAACCTGTCTGAGCCGCGATAAACAGCAGGATCGCTTCCGAAAGCAGAGTGATCCATACAAATGCGATACCGCTCACATGCCCCCATGAAGCCGTGATCGATTCGAACAGCACCGCATTGAGGGTTTTGCCGGGGGTATCCTCTACGCCAAGCAGGATGTAGGCCGCCATAAGTCCCATAACGGTTATCGAGAGCGACCATGCCATATAACGCATCGTGACTTTTGCCGTCCGGATTTTCGGGTCCCTGAGCACAGGCAGGCCATTGCTCACCGCTTCGATACCGGTAAAGGTACCGGCACCGAGACTGTAGGCTTTGAGAATCAGAAACATGACGCCGAAAAGGCCAAGTGTATGAAAAGACCGATCAAGCTCCATTGCTGTTTCATGATACACAGCGCTGAAATTCATAAGATGAGAGCCGACGGCAAAAGCGATAGCGATAAGGTGGGTAAGAACGAAAAGCATGAAAACGGGCACCAGTGGCAAAACGGCTTCTTTGATACCTCTCAGGTTCAGAATGAGCAGGACGAGGACTCCGGCGATCGCAAACCAGAGCTTGCAGGTCAGTAAAAAAGGAGGCAGAAAGCTGAAAATGGCATCGGCCCCGCTGGCAATGGAAATCGTGATCGTGAGGACGTAATCGATGAGCAGGGCACTGCCTGAAACGACGCCGACTTCAGGTGAAAGCAGTTTGCTCGCGACCAGATACCCCCCTCCGCCGGAAGGAAACAGCTCGATGATGTGCGAATAACTTGAAGCGATGACAAGAATGGTAAGACCTGTGGAAATCGCCACGAAAATTCCAAGTGCGGGATGGTTTTGCAAGGCTTTGAAGGCTTCGGCCGGACCATAACACGATGATGAAAGACCATCGGAACCGAGCCCTACCCAGGCGAGAAAAGCTGTAAGAGAGATTGTATGAAATATTCTGCTGTCACGAAAATCGCGTGAACCGCCTACAAGAATTTTTTTTACCTGCGTGAACTGCTGTTTGACTGTCATATTATGTAACTGCTGTCGACAAGAGATCATGAAAAGTCAACAGGCAAGCATTAATCGAAGGCATTGAATTTCCTGACATGCTGATAGAAGGGCATAACAGGTTTTCATGCTTGACATGCACTCTCTCCATGAAACGATTTTATGAATATTCAAAAACCGTGCCATTTCGCAATAAAACACGCAAGTCCTTTGAAATCAGCAAGTTGAATAATGAACGGATGAGATTGTTCAAAAGGATGGTTTGCAAAACGCAATTATTCGACTTCTTGAAATTTGCATTTTGCAATGAGGTTGCCGGGGACTGAGATTACAGAATGCCGAACTGTTTTCGTTTTCTCCAGAGGGTTGCCTGGTCGATACCGAGAACGCCTGCCGCTTCCTGGAGTGATTTTGTGCTCTCAAGAACCCGTCGGATATGCATTTCTTCAATTGACTCGAGTGTAACCATATCACCGATCCTTACGGGTGAACTTTTTGCCGAGATCGAATCAGGAAGAAGCTCTTCACCGATGATATTGTTTTCACAGAGAATAACTGCGCGTTCAATGACATTCCTGAGTTCCCTTATGTTTCCCGGCCAGGAATATTCCTGAAACATGGAGATGACTTCATTGCTGAAAGCATGGATACTCTTGTGGTATTGAGCGTTGAAACCGGCAAGTGTTTTTTCGGCCAGTTCAGGTATATCTCTTTTTCTCTCAGCAAGCGGCGGCAGGAAAATCTGGACGACATTCAGACGATAATAGAGATCTTCACGGAAGCGCCCTTCGTCGAGTGCTTTTTCAAGATCGTTGTTTGTGGCTGCAATAATACGGACATCGGCTTTTCTGGTGAGATGATCACCTACCCGTTCATATTCCCTTTCCTGAATGAACCGAAGCATTTTCGGCTGAATGGAGAGCGGGATGTCGCCTATTTCGTCAAGAAAAAGGGTGCCTCCCTCGCATGCGGCAATCCTGCCGGGATTATCCCTGAGCGCTCCGGTAAAAGCGCCTTTGACATGACCGAAAAGTTCACTTTCAAGCAATTCATGACTGAGTGATGGACAGGAAATAATGCTGAAAGGTTTAAGAGACCGTTTGCTCCACTGGTGGATCGAGCGGGCCAGGGCACTTTTTCCGGTGCCGCTCGGTCCGCGAAGCATCACAACTGCTTCTGAAGAGGCAACCTGCTTTGCAAGTTCAATTGTTTTCTGCATTGCCGCATCCCGGGAAACAAATGTTACTTCGGGATTGATGTTGTCGAGGGTATCCTGGAGGAAAGCGATCCTTTTTTCCATTTCACACATCGCAGCCAGACGGTCAATCACCATTTCGAGCTGAGCGGGTGTAAATGGTTTGGCGAGATAATCGGAGGCTCCGCGTTTCATGGCTTCAACAGCGGTATCGATCGAAGCATAAGCCGTTATGACAATAACCTTCATCGATGGACAAGTGTTTGTAAAAACCTTTACCAGATCGAGTCCGCTCTCGGTACCAAGCCTGATATCGACAAATGCGAGATCATAGCGGTTATGTGCAATTTCATCCAGCGCAGAACGTGAACTGTTTGCCGTTGTTACTTTGTGACCTCTCGATTCCATGAAGAGCGCCAGTGTCTTTCTTATGTTCATCTCGTCATCTACGACAAGAACCTGCATTTGTGGCATATTATTATTCCGGCGATTAGAACTGTTCATCCTGGTCAGCAACAATAATTCCAATTTTGTCATTCTGAGGCCGATGCAGTCGGTCGAAGAATCCATAACTTATTTTATAGTAATAAAATGGATTCTTCATTACGCTACGCTTCATTGCGGAATGACAGACCCGTCGCATGGATTTTCTTGCGACTTATTGTTGCCGGACTAATAAGATGAAGATGTGGACAAATCCTTACTTTTTCAATATAGGAATCGCAAACCCTATTTTGCGATCATATTACTTAATGGTTATTACGTGACAAGCTGACTTTTCTTTTCAATTATTTATAACTGGCCATTCGTTTGCATGGCTGCAGTAAAACAATTGTTTCATACCAGCATAAATTACAGAGCCGGAACCAAATTCCGTAACTGCAAGTTTTAAATAATAGTTATCATTACAGCACCTGTCCTTGCATGGCAAGTACAGGTGCTGCCGGCTCACTTTGTAAAGCACAACAATAACAGAGCTTCCATGCAGAAAGTATCTTTGCCCCTGACAATTTCCCTGATGATTGTGGCCTTCGTCATCGGTACGGGAACAGGTTACTGGCTTACACCCGAGTATCGTATGACGATGTATGACAAATCCGTTATGGATATGAATACCTCGGACAAATGGACAGACCTCAGGTACATCGATGACATGATCGCTCATCATCGTGAAGCGATACTGCTTGCACAGGAAGCAATGGCAAGTCGAAGGCCGGAGATCCTGAAACTGCGCTCCGATATACTCAAAAATGAACCCGCAGCAATAGAACAACTGAAAAAATGGAAAATACAATGGTTCGGAAACAGCAAAATCGGTCAGGACCCTCAGGTTGCCCATCTCGGAGCCTACAACCATACGTTTGATCTCCGTTTCCTGAACGCACTGATCGCCCATCATGAAAGAGGAATACAAATGGCCGGGACGATCCGCTTGAAATCAAACCGTTCGGAAATTCTCGACAATGCCGATGAAAACGAACGGTTCATGCAGGAAAACCATGCACTTCTCAGGGTATGGAGAAAATCCTGGTATAACACTGCAGACATATGCCCATGTCCATGAGCAAAGAAACCTACACGGTCAAAGGTATGCACTGCGCGAGCTGTGCGGCCATCATCACAAAAAAGCTCTCGAAAGTCGAGGGCATCCGCCAGGTCGATGTCAATCTTGCAACGGAAAAAGCAAGTATCGAATTCGAGGGTGAACCTCTTTCCGTCGATGCGCTCAACGGGATCATCGAAAAATATGGTTACAGCATAATCGCCGAGCATCCCGAAAGCGATGCCTGTCCGCTTTTCCCTTCCGCTCCTGCGGGTGATGTTTCCCTGATTAAGGAAGAAAAGCAGCGTGAACTCGACGAACAGCTCGCAAAGGTACATTTTGCATTTCCTCTGGCCCTTCTTGTTTTCCTGCTGATGATGTGGGATATCGCGGCAAAGATCGTTCCTGCCGTACCCAAACTGCCGGTTCCGATGGAGCTGTTCAATGTGGTCTCCATGGCAATTTCGACCTACATGGTTTTCCGCACCGGAGCTCCGTTCCTTCATGGCATAACGCTCTTTATCCGCACGGGAGCGGCTAACATGGACACGCTGATCGGTATCGGCACGCTGACGGCCTACATCTTCAGCGCCCTCATAACCCTCATTCCTCCGATAAAGCTCCTTCTGCGCATCCCCGATTATACATACTTCGATGTCACTATCGTCGTTATAGGTTTCGTTCTGCTCGGCAAATATCTGGAAGCCCGCTCGAAGATGAAAACCGGTGAAGCCATCGAAAAGCTCATCGGCCTTCAGGCAAAATCCGCCCTTGTGCTGAGAAACGGCAAGGAGATGGAAATTCCTCTCGAACAGGTAAGAAAAGGCGACGAAGTGATCGTAAAACCCGGGACTAAAATTCCCGTAGACGGCACCATCACTGATGGTGTTTCAGCAGTCGACGAATCCATGGTTTCTGGCGAACCCCTGCCTGTGGATAAAAAGAAAGGCGACACGGTCATCGGAGGAACGATCAACAAACAGGGTTCCTTCACCTTTCTCGCTTCGAATGTCGGCAAGGATACGATGCTCTCCCGCATCATCAGAATGGTGGAGGATGCACAGGGGTCCAGGGCACCCATACAGCATATCGCCGACAGGATTGCAGGTGTTTTTGTGCCTGCCGTGCTTGTTATCGCTCTACTCTGTTTGATCGTCTGGCTTACCGCAGGTTCTTATTTCATCGGTTTTTCGCAGGCACTGTCATTCGGTATCATGGGAATGGTTGGTATTCTCGTGATAGCATGTCCCTGTGCACTCGGCCTCGCTACGCCGACGGCCATCATAGTCGGTGTCGGCAAAGGCGCTGAATACGGTATTCTGATCCGTAACGCCGAAAGCCTTGAAAAGCTTGCGGCTGTCGACACCATCGTGCTCGATAAAACCGGGACAATCACAACCGGAAACCCCGATGTTTCAGATATCATAGCGTTTAAAGAAGGCACTGCTCAAGAAAATCATGTACTTCAGCTCGCGGCAAGTGTTGAAAACCGCTCGGAACATCCGCTTGCGAGGGCTGTCGTTGAAAATGCCAGGCAGAAAGGCCTTGGTCTCGTCGAGATCGCATCATTCGAGGCTCTTGAAGGAATCGGAGTCTCAGGCTCGATCGACGGGAGGTGGATTGTAGTTCGAAAACCAGGTGATAAGGAAAAAGGCAATCCTGAAATCACGAAGCTTCAGGACCAGGGAAAAACCGTTGTAATCGTCGAAGAAAACGGGACAGCAAAAGGCCTTATCGCTCTGAGCGATACGGTAAAACCGAATGCTGCCGAATCGGTGTCCGCGTTGCACCGCATGGGCCTGAAAGTTATCATGCTGACCGGAGACAATAAATCAGCTGCAGCATACATCGCAAGACAGGTAGGTATCGATGATGTTTTCTCCGAAGTCATGCCCGGCGAGAAGGCCGATAAAATCAAGGATCTTCAGGCAAACGGAAAAAAAGTCGCAATGGCCGGCGACGGCATCAATGACGCTCCCGCCCTCGCGCTGGCTGATGTCGGTATCGCCATGGCTACAGGAACCGATATCGCAATCGAGTCGGCTGGCATTACCCTTCTCAAGGGCGATATCAGAAAAATTGCACAGGCTATAACGCTCTCTCATGCCACGATGAACGTTATCCGCCAGAACCTGTTCTGGGCATTTATATACAACATCATCGGGATTCCGCTTGCCGCAGGGGTCCTTTACCCGATCTGGGGTATATTCCTGAACCCTGTGTTTTCAGGACTTGCCATGGCTGGAAGCAGCGTTTCTGTTGTCAGCAACTCACTCCGGCTCAAAACAAGGAAGCTTTAAAGCATGCCTCGATCTGATTTTTATGATTTTCCGCACTCGCAATGCAGATGATCTTCGTTGTGAATCTTTGCATTGTTCTCTTCATGTGAACCCTCATGGCTATGTGCCCCGGTATCGCAACAGGAGCGTTTCGCCGGCAGAAATGATTTGATCACCAGCGAGACGAGAAGAATGGAAGATACTGC
This sequence comes from Chlorobiaceae bacterium, assembly GCA_013334225.1. Lineage (GTDB taxonomy): Bacteria > Bacteroidota > Chlorobiia > Chlorobiales > Chlorobiaceae > Chlorobium. Next base: position 28,877 of record JAAXXY010000005.1, on the reverse strand, counting down.
AGGAACAACTCCGCCTTCCTCATGAATCGCCTGGCTTACCCAATGTTTTATATCCAGACCCAGATACAGGTAAAGATCGTTCACCAGGAATCCTGATATTATCGATATGATGACAATGGAAAGCAGATATACCCCTGTTGCTTTTTTTCCGAGAATTCTTGAAATGACCGGAAGTGAAGCCGCATTTGTTGCTGGGCCGGCAAGAAGAAAAACAAGAGCCGCACCGGGAGAAAGTCCTTTCAGCGCAAGAGCCGCAACGATAGGCGTGGAAGAAGTGGCGCAAACATACAAAGGTACTGAAAACAGGAACATCAGAATCATTGAAAGGAATTCATTCGAAAAAAACCGTTCCACTATTTCAGTCGAAACAAAAACAGATATCAAACCGGAAATCATGATGCCGACAAACAGCCATCCCGCAACATCTTTCAGCAGATCTCCGAATGCAAATGACATCCCCCCCCTGAATTTTTCGTATATCGATCTCTTTTCAATCACGGAATGAGTGGTGCAGCATGAGGAACTGCATGTTTGTGAATGACCATTTCCGGCATCATTTTCAGAATGGTCCATCCCATTTATCCCTCTCTCTGAAAAAGAAACGAATATCCCCGTTCCTATCGCCATAATTAAGGCCACGACCGGCCGGACTACTGCCATAAGGGGATCGAGAAGGGCATAGGTAACCGCTATTGCATCTTTACCCGTTTCAGGTGTTGAAATGAGAAACGAAGTGACCGCACCTTTTCCTGCACCCTGCTTTTTAAGGCCTGCAGCTGCCGGCAGGACCCCGCAACTGCAGAGAGGAATCGGGACGCCGAGCAAAGCGCCTTTCAGGATACTTCCAACTCCCCTGCCGCTCAAATGCCTTGACACGAAATCGTCCGGAAGAAAAGCCTTCAATAATCCCGACATGAAGAATCCGAGCAGCACAAAAGGTGCTGAATCAAGAAGAACATTCCATGATGCAAGAATGACAGAATAAAAGATGTTAAATACATCAGGCATCTTTACCCCCTTTTTTAAAACAACAAGTAATCACATGATAATATATTCATATGTAAAAGAAAAAAATATCATTGCTCATGCACATGTTCGCTCCCCAACTGAATCAGACCGGAAATATGGCTGTCATCAAGGCTGTACAGTACATTTTTCCCTTTTTTTCTTGACTTCACGATTTTCGCATCCCTCAGCACTCGCAACTGGTGTGACACTGCAGACTGATTCATGCCGAGAACCGAAGTGAGATCGCATACACAAAGCTCGGTTTTATAAAGAGCGTTCAGTATTCTGATCCTGGTATTGTCTCCAAGTACCTTGAAAAGCTGTGCGAGCCCCTCGAGCAGCTTTTCTTCCGGCATCTCGCTGCGGATGCGCTCGACGATGTCGGGATGAAAGCACTCTTCCTGACAGCCCTCTTCTCCGTTGTTGAAATGATGGCTCATATCATATGAATGTTTACTCATATGATAACAAACAGAATGATCAAATCAAAACTTGTCGGTGAATTTTAACGGCTGATCATCGATCCCGACGGCAACACCTTTCTGGCGTAAGACAAACTGTAACAACAGCTGTGACACTCCGGAATTTTCAGCTGCATGTTCCGGTGTTTTTTTGTCCAGATATTTTTTCCTGCAATCTTCTTTTACCATTATGCCGGGAGGCTATTGTCTCATATACCCGCTCAGCATTTATACCGTTGTTCGCAGCAATCATTACAATTCATAACCCGAGAGGATAATAAAAGCCAACTATATTGACGCTCGTCAACGGATAAATCATAACAATTGATAATTCTTTTAATCAAAAAAATAATAGCGAATAACATATAACATAAACCGGGAAAAATATTGTTTTAATAAAAAACACCTCCAGTCATTACCAGCAGACTGAAGGTGTATAATAACGTTTTGATGAAATACAGAATACCGTGAGCCTTTTATTTATTCAGCTGCCCCTTTCTCCATCCCCGGCCCTGACCTTGCCCTCCAGGCCCGCCGCATCCGCCGAAACTGGAATTATATTGATCCCATACCCATTCCGACACAATGCGCAATTCCTTGTCCGGAAGGGATAAGGCCGGCATAAGTCCAAACCTTTCAACAGCCTGCGGATCCACAGCTTTATTCTTGTCCGGCGTTTTCAGATAAGCCGCCATATGATTGACCCCCTCTGCCTTTGTCTTGAATTTCTGATGATACCGTGAGGCTAAAGGCATCATTGGAGGTGCTGATTTTGGTGGAGGAGTGATAGAATGGCAGACACTGCAGTTTCTGTCGAAAATCGCTTTTCCGTCCGTCCTGGTTGTTTCAGCAAATGTCGATGCAGAGCAAAAAATCGTCCACAGCCCGGCTATGATTAACAATCGTTTCATAACTGTTATGAGTTGATAAGGTTACAAAAAATTCCTTTTTTATATTGTTCCCTATACAACAAAATTATAAAAATAATAATTTCATCAAGTCAATATCTTTACTTCAATATTGAATCCCCGTGTTATTTACAATTGTTATCAATATATCAAACTGTAAGGAACTCGGCGACAGAAATAATATAAATACAATCGTACTGAATATTTTTTCCATAGTCAGTGCTCATCATGTCAATACGTTCTGAACTGAAAAGCAAAAGCGTTCACTGTGTGTAATGGTGACAGGGATGGGGTTTGTAAAACAGAACACCGGTCAATTGAGCGGAGGCATTACCCTTATGACGGTCTGCCGATGGGCGGCCTTCAATGACGCCAGGTCCGAAACAACCGCCGCAGACTGGTTCAGTACGACATCCTTGTTGATGTCTTTTGTCGAATCAGGCTCACGAACCCACTGTTTCTCAATCTGTTTAATTGTTTCCGTTTCGGTCCTGAATACGGTTTCCTGCAGCGAAACAGACTTTTTACGGCGGATCTGGTCAAGAACTCCCAGGTCACGCAGATAGGACTGGTAAAAGCGGTTTTTTGAGGAACGTTCTTTGAATTTCTGCCGAAGAACATCGATATCTTCAGAAGAAATATCCCCCAACGGGCGGAAAAATGACCTTGAAATGCTGCTCCAGGGCAGACTGCTTGTATAGGTGTCCTCTCCGATCGTTGTCGTATCGACCATCGACGGCATCGTTATATCAGGAACAACTCCCTTATGCTGAGTGCTTCCGCCCGATATCCTGTAGAATTTTGCAATCGTAAGCTTCAGCTCACCAAGATCGGCGGGTTTGCCGAAAAAAGAGAAAGGTCTGGCAAGCTTGAGCAGACTTTGTACTGTGCCCTTGCCGAATGTTCTCTCACCGATAATCACTCCCCTGCCGTAATCCTGTACCGCAGCTGCAAATATTTCCGATGCAGATGCACTGTAGCGATTGACCAGTACGGCAAGCGGACCATTGTAGAGAGCTCGCCGGTCTTCATCCCTCAGTATGGTTTTACCGCCATTGACATTGCTGATCTGGACGACAGGGCCAAAAGGAATAAAGAGTCCTGTAACATTTACTGCTTCTTCCAGCGATCCTCCGCCGTTGTCCCTGAGATCGACGACAATGCCGTCAACATGATCCGATACCAGTTCTCCTATGATACGCGTCACATCATGTGTTGTGCTGTTATATTCAGCCATGTTTTTCTGCTGTCCATCAAAATCGAGGTAAAACGAGGGAATGGTGACGACACCGATCTTTTTGCCTCCCTGCATGATCACACTTTTCCGAGCCGCCTGCTCCTCGAGATTTATCCTGTCGCGCACTATCTGAACGAGCTTCGCAGGTCCACGGCCTCCCTGGTTTGCGGGCAGCACTTTCAGCCGGACCAATGTCCCTTTCCTGCCGCGGATCAATTTCACGACATCATTGATCCTCCATCCGGTTACATCTATCAGCTCGTCTGTTGGTCCCTGTCCCACACCGATGATCTTGTCACCTTTTTTCAGCAGGTTACCCCTGAATGCAGGACCACCAGGGATAACTTCGTTGACAACCGTGAATTCGTTTTCACTCTGCAGTTTTGCACCGATCCCTTCAAGAGACCGGCTCATGTCGATCTGGAAGTTCTCATACTCGTCAGGCGAAAAATAGTTCGTATGCGGATCAAAAGAGGTGGTTACCGCATTGGCATATACCTGGAAGGCATCATCGGGCCGCTGCCTGTTCAGCATGTTCAGACGGCTCGTCAGGCTTTTTGAAAGAGCTCCGCGAATGTTCGGACTGTTCTCTCCTGTATACTTCAGATTGAGCCACTGATATTTCAGTTCTTTTTTCCAGAGCTCGACAAGCTGCTGCATGTCAGCCGGCCATTTGCTCCCTTTCCGGTCGAGTTCGAGGGTTTCCGGAACGGAGAAATTGAAGTTGACGGTATCTGCAACGGCTTTCATGAAGCGCATTTTGTCCCTGGCCCTTTTCACGAAAAAATTGTAGATGGCAAAACCTGCATCGGATTTCCCGGAATGGAATTCGTCATCAAATCGGTTGCCATACAATTTTCGAAGGTTTTCGACTTCTACTGCAGTAAAATAGTTTTTGCTTGCGTCAAGATTCTCGATATAACGATTGAATATCTGAACGGACAGAGAATCATTGACGGGAACTCTTCTGTAATGCTGCTTCAGCAGATACTGGCTGATATATTTTCCTGCTTCTTCTTCCGGGGGTGTCGGCCTGAGGATCACCGATGCGGTGGAAGCGATAGATGTCTTGGTATTCGCTCCGTATATCGGTGACACACTTCCCAATAGAACAACAGTGAGAAGCAGGCTTCTATTAAACATTGCAAAGAATGATGATCGAGGGTTTTGGGACAGTATACGAGCTGAAATTGAATAAGAAAATTGTATTTTGTTGCTCAGCGCTTGAATACACCGTCTCCGGTATGCAATATGAAGTAATAAATGACCGGACATAATAATAATAAAAGGAGCACTTTCAATGCAAAAGAAAAAAATCAGCTATAAAGAACTCGGACTATCCAACAGCAGAGAGCTTTTCAGTAAAGCCGTCTCGGGAGGTTATGCAATTCCTGCATATAACTTCAATAATCTTGAACAGATGCAGGCAATAATCATGGCCTGTGTCGAAACCGCTTCTCCGGTCATTCTCCAGGTTTCGAAGGGAGCGAGAAGTTATGCAAATGAAACGCTTCTCCGCTACCTTGCACAAGGTGCCGTTGCCTTTGCTGAAGAACTCGGAAAACCGATTCCCATTGTTCTCCACCTCGATCATGGCGACAGTTTCGAACTCTGCAAGGACTGTATCGACTCCGGATTTTCTTCCGTGATGATCGACGGCTCGCACCTTTCATATGAAGATAACGTCACGCTGACCAGAAAAGTTGTGGAATATGCACACGAACACGATGTTACCGTTGAAGGCGAACTGGGCGTTCTGGCTGGCATCGAAGATGATGTCGTCGCTGCACACCACACCTATACCCAGCCGGACGAGGTTGAGGATTTCGTATCGAAGACCGGTGTGGACAGTCTTGCCATCGCAATCGGCACGTCACATGGTGCGTTCAAGTTCAAGCCGGGTGAAGACCATGAAATCCGCCTCGATATCCTTCATGAAATCGAAAAACGTATTCCCGGATTTCCTATCGTTCTCCATGGAGCCTCTTCAGTTCCTCAGGACCTTGTGAAAACCATCAATGAACATGGAGGCAAACTGAAAGACGCTATCGGCATCAGTGAAGAACAGCTTCGTCTGGCGGCGAAATCAGCCGTATGCAAAATCAATATCGATTCCGATGGAAGACTTGCAATGACTGCTGCAATCCGCAAAGTGTTCGATGAGAAACCGGAAGAGTTCGATCCGAGAAAATATCTCGGTCCTGCCCGCGATGCCCTTAAAAAACTCTATATCCACAAGATCATCAATGTTCTCGGCTCTGACGGAAAAGCCTGACCGATGAATTCAGAGAGGCTGTGACGGAAGCAGAACCGGCACAGCCTCTTGTGTTTTAATCCCTTATGAGCCATTAGAGAAATCAGGCGTCATCAAGCAGGAAATTTTCGGAGGTACACTTCCGCTCTTGCACCTTTCTTGCGAGCTGCAGCCTGAAGCCTCGTCCCATCACCGATTCAACCTACATATCCATCAGGCGGATGAATTCAAGCGCTTTTTCCCTCAGGTCCTCGTCTTTTTCCTGGATAGATTTCGAGGAGTAACGTATCGAGTACCCATACTTCTCGAGGTTTTTGATTAGGCGGTAAAAATCATGTGTCTGTACCCTGAATGTTACAATCATTCCGGGAGCATGATATGTCCCGAGACTGAGTACGGTGGCATCATTTTTTTCAAGTATCGCAACAATCTCCGAAAGCTTCAGGCCAACTGAAGGTACTTCGAGCTCGAGAGTCATGCCATCCTCGCCAAGATGAAAAACCTCGGCGATTTTTTCATAAAAAATTCTTTTTTCAATACATCCAAGATAACTGCCGTCCTTTTCCGATACAGGCACAATCGCTCCGGAAAATGAACGTATCCGTGAATAGGCATCGAAAAGATGCTCATGCAGACCAATGCTTTCCGTTTTTGTTAGATACATCTCTTTGAGTGGCAATGACTCGATGTTTCCTTCATCCTTTACCGATAAAAGGTCCTGAAGTGTGACGATTGCGCTGATTTTTCCTTCGTGCAGAACAGGAAGGGACTCAAGGTTACCCTTATGCATCAGGTTAAGAACCTCGATGGCAAGAGCATCATCTTCAAAAGCAGGATAATCGATATCGATGCTGTTTTCTATGCATTCATTCAGGAACATGGGTCAATTTTATTCACTCTTCTTTCATGCCGGCCGCCTTCAAACTCGGAAGAAAACCAGTTCTGAAGGCTTTTTTCTATTGTAGTCGCATCTGAAAACCGTGCGGAGAAACAGATAATATTTGCATTGTTATGCTGACGGGCAAGCGTTGCAAATTCAGGATTGCAGGCAAGCGCAGCCCGAATGCCTTTCACTTTGTTGGCAGCGATGGAAACTCCAATACCAGTCCCGCATAACAGCACACCCTGCTCGCATTTCCCCTCGGTTACTGCAAAAGCGACTTTATGCGCATAATCAGGATAATCGACCGACTCCTCGTTATATGGGCCCATATCATCGTATTGATAGCCATTTTTTTCCAGCCATGCGATTACGGTTTTCTTAAGCTCAAACCCTGCATGATCGCTTCCCACTGCAATTTTCATAATGATACTACTTTATTTTGAGATGATTTTTTTTCAAAACAGACTTTGCCAGAAAAATCGCCTGGCTGTTAATTTTCGGAGCATCATTGACGATCTTTGAAAACAGACCGTCAGGTTTCATAATCCATGCCTTGACATTATCTCTCAGCATCAGTTCAAGATCGGATTTAACCTCACCGATAAGCTCTTTGTCAAACACAGGGAAAATCGTCTCTACCCTGTGATCGAGGTTTCTCGGCATGAGGTCCGCACTTCCAAGATACAACTCCTCTTTCCCTCCATTGTAAAAATAATAAGCCCTGCTGTGTTCAAGAAACCTTCCAATGATACTGATTACCCTTATATTTTCACTTACTCCCGGAATTCCCGGTTTCAGACAGCAGATACCGCGAACAATCAGGTCGATCTGAACACCCTCATGAGAAGCAATATATAACGCGCGGATCGTCTGGACATCGACAAGCGCATTCATCTTCATGACGATTCTGCCGCTCCCTTTCTTAAGGCTCCATGATATTTCCCTCTCGATCATTTCTATAATTTTTGTCCTCGTATTGATCGGAGAGACAAGGAGTTTTTTATATGAAGTATGTTTTGAATAACCCGTCAGAGCATTGAAGAGTTCTGAAATATCATTGGCAAGCTGTTCATTCGTGGTAAACAGACTGTAATCCGTATAGACTTTTCCGGTTACGGGGTTATAGTTACCTGTTCCGAGATGAAGGTACCGTTTGAGCTTCAGATGCTCCCTTCGCACAACCATCGTCAGCTTTGCATGGGTTTTCAATCCGGGCAGGCCATAAACGACATGGGCGCCGACATCTTCCAGGGAACGCGCCCAAACGATATTGTTTTCTTCATCGAACCTTGCTTTCAGTTCTACAAGCACCGCAACCTGCTTCCCTGCTTCCGCCGCTTTTATCAGTGCCTGGACAACCGGAGAATTGCTGCCGATCCGGTAAAGGGTCTGTTTTATCGAAAGCACGTCAGGATCCTGGGCCGCCTTGTTGATAAAATCGACAACCGGCTGAAACGATTCGTAAGGATGGTGAAGCAGCTGATCTTTTGAGCGGATGGCACTGAATATATCGGTCCCGAACTGTTCATCGAGAGGATTCCCCGGTACAAAGGGTTCATCCTTGAGATCGGGGCGGTCAAGCCTCAGCAGATCGATAAGGCAGCTGAGCCCGAGCTGACCGTCGATTTCATAAACATTTCTGCTGGTGACCTCGAGATTTTTCATGAGGAGCTTTCTGATCGAAAGAGGCATGGCGGGACTGACATCCAGCCTGACAACCTTGCCATAGCGCCTCGACCTGAGCCCCTGTTCAATGGTTTCAAGCAGATCGCCAGCCTCGTCTTCCTCGATTTCTATATCGGCATCGCGAATCAGTCTGAAGAGATGCGACTTTATGATCCGCATTCTGGGAAACAGCTGGGCGAGATTGTTTTCGATCAGGTCCTCAAGCCATAGTAATTTAATGCCGCCCCCATCATCGGTAAATCCCTCGATATCATTGAGCTGCAGCAATCGAGGTAAAATGCTCGGCACTTTCACGCGGGCGAACTTCAGGACCTTTGTCTGTTCATCCTCGAGCTCGATCGCAAGATTGAGCGAAAGATTGGACATGAAAGGAAAAGGGTGTCCGGTATCGAAAGCAAGCGGTGTAAGTACCGGATAAATCTCCTGGCGGAAATAATGCCTCAACGATTCCTGCTGGTCAGGGGGAAGGGAGTAAAATTGAAGAAATTCGACGCCTTCAAGCTTCAATGCCGGCTGAAGGTCTTTATAAAAACAATCATTCCTCTGCTTCAGCTGCTGCAGGACCATAATCCTGATTTTCTCGAGCTGTTCGGCAGGTGTCAGACCGTCAATAGTCCGATCATGGATGCCTGCTTCATACTGGTCCTCGATACCGGCTACACGGATCATGAAATATTCATCGAGGTTTGAACTGAATATCGAGATGAATTTCACCCGTTCAAGCAGTGGATGAGCATCCGGATCGAGAGCCTCCTCGAGTACCCTCTGGTTGAAATAAATCCAGCTCAGCTCCCTGTTTACATAAAAGTCGGTATTTAAAAAATCAGGGGCGGTCCGGACCTTTCCATTATTTTTAACTGCATCCTGCATATAATAAAAGCATTAGGTAAATCGAACAAAACCATGTTCATGTATAACCCCGTGCATCGGTTCGTCCCAGGGATCGTTCGGAACCTGTTCAACCTTCTGCATGCTGAAAGCAAGTCCCAGACGGAGAGGAAAAATACCGCGTGAAGACAGCCTCTGCAGAAAACGGTCATAATACCCTTTGCCGTATCCAAGACGATAACCTCTCCCGTCAAAAGCAAGCAACGGCATCAGGACGACATCGATCAGCGATTCATCGATTACGGTGACAGATTCAGGCTCGGGCTGGCCATAAGTTGCCTTCTTGACAGCATCACCTTTCCGGAAAGCAGCAGTCAACAGATCGCCTTCGCTGACCACAGGAACACAAAGTGATTTCCCCAAGTCCTCAAGTCTCTCGATTACGGGAGCTGTCAATACCTCAGCATGATCCTCTATTGAAAGATAAAGATGAATGTGCCGGGCATCGTGAATCTCCTGTATTAAAACAGCATGAGCGGCAATAAGGGCGCTCATTTCCGACCTGGTCGGCAATGGAAGCAACTGTCTTCGCTTTTTCATAAACGCTCTCAAGCCGGCTTTGTCTTCCGGAAAATTCCAACTTCTGCTCATTAGCTTCAACTTGAGAAATAATCGGCTGTCTCCATGTTCGTACCGCTTCTGGAAAAAGAAACAGTAACATATCAAGACATATAATATAACATAAAAAAAGAGTTGCGTCTTTCTCTCGGAATTCCTCTGAATACACAACATGTGCAGAGGGATATGACCAGTTTGAAATAGTGTAAAGGAGTGTCAGTTAAGCAACAGAACCGGATGCCCTTGCCTCGTAGTGGACCACCCATGAAAAAAGCAGTCCACCGACATGAAGATGTTCAGGCAGGTTGAAGATGTAATATGAAAGAAATCATCAGTCATTCAGTAACAACATGATAAACCTGGTATAAGGAAGTACCTCTGAAATACAGCATGTCTGCAGAGGTCACCCTTTTGCATCACGGGAAGAATCTTCTTTTTTGATCTTGAGATTCGTTTGCGTCAATTTATATGCTGAAGTCTCTTCTGATCCCGTTTTTTTCTCATGCCTGGTTTTCATCGACTCGTCCACCGTTTTAACGACATACATGAACTCCAGCAGATTGACCGATGCATAGGAGACATTCACACTGAATACAATCATAAAAGCTGAAAAAGGGATAATGGCAGAAAGTTTCTTCTTCATATTTCCTCCTGTTTTTTTTTCAATGATAATGGACCTAGCCAACCTTCAGCCCGGGGAGGTGTTTGAATCCCGCGGAGAAAGGAAAAAATTGATATATGGTATAAGGGGGATAACTTTAAAACTTATAAAAATATAACGATCGTTAATAACAATACAAAAATAAAAAAGCCCTCATTCTTCATTCTCGGAGTATTGAACATACCTCCCGAAGAGGCATCTCAGGCAGTCAGCAACAGGATAAGCGATCGCAACGGCTTGAAGAAATATTTGTCGTATATTCACTTACTGTTGAATGACGACCGCAGGCCGTCTGTGCTTTGCCTGTAGAGGAAAGTGATCTTTTTGATTGCTCTCGATACGATCCCGGATTTAACCGAAACAAATTATTCCGGTCATCATACAGTCACAGTTTTTTTAATCGAATAATTCTCCGGAGAATCATGAGTATTATTTTTCATCGTGCCCGACTGATCAACCCTTTTGAAAATCTCGATCAGACCGGATCAATCAAGGTTTCACAGAACGGAATAATAGAAAAAGTGACTGAAGGCCCGGAACTTCCTGCTTCATCACCGGATGACAGGGTCATCGATCTTCAGGGGAACCTCCTTGTACCCGGACTTTTCGATATGCATTGCCATTTCCGTGACCCCGGTCAGGAATACAAGGAAAATCTTGAAAGCGGTTCAAAAGCCGCTGCGGCCGGCGGGTTTACCGGGGTTGCTCTTATGCCGAACACCAGACCGGTCATTGACAGTCCTCTCGGCGTTGCCTATATCCGACACCATGCCGCATCTCTTGCTGTCGATCTCGAAGTTATCGGAGCCATGACGGTTGAAAGCCGGGGCGAAAACCTCGCCCCTTACGGCAAATATCATTCATACGGCGTAAAGGCTGTTTCCGACGACGGAACAGCGATCCAGAGCAGCCAGATCATGAGGCTCGCTTTTGAATACGCCTCGAATTTCGACCTGCTTGTCATTCAGCACTGCGAGGACAAGTCGATGACCAGGGGGGGCGTCATGAATGAAGGCCTGTTTTCAACGAAACTCGGACTGAAAGGGATTCCCGACGTTTCGGAGGCAATTACCCTGGCAAGGGACATCCTGCTCATGCATTATCTCGAAAAACACAAGTTGCATGATCCTATCAGGCGACCCCGATACCATGTCGCCCATATCAGCACGAAAGCGGCTCTCGACCTGGTACGTAAAGCGAAAAGTGACGGATTGCAGATAACCTGTGAAATAACCCCTCATCATTTCACCCTTTGTGACGAAGACCTTTTCCATGCAGAAAGCAAGGGCAATTACATCATGAAACCTCCCCTTTCTTCGCAGGAAAACCTGGATGCCATGCTCGAAGGTCTTGCAGACGGGTCCATCGATGTAATCGCAACCGATCATGCGCCTCATGCTTCCCATGAAAAAGAGTGCCCGCCCGATCAGGCAGCTTTCGGCATCATCGGGCTCGAAACCTCCCTCGGCCTTACAATCAGTGAACTGGTCGATAAAAATGTTATCTCCATCTACCGGGCCATCGAACTGCTGTCGGTCAATCCGAGAACCATTTTGGGATTGAAACCGATCCTGTTCCAGGAAGGTGAACAGGCCAATTTCACGATTATCGACCCGCAGGAGGAGTGGACCCTCACAACCGGTTCACTGCACTCGAAATCGACCAACTCCCCTTTCCTCGGCAGGACCCTCAGAGGAAAAGCGAAAGGCATTTATCACAAAGGGGCGTTTATTCAACCTGAAAATCTATAAATCAGAGTTGGTGTATACTCCGTTATCGGAAAAAAATTAAGCGGCAATACGATTGTTGGATATGAGCGATCAGAGGAATACTTTTAAATAGAATGGGAGTTCGTTTCATTGATCGAAGTGCAATGAAATACGCTGCAACCCGTCACGGATGTCGCTATCAACTTTGTCCGCATATTGCCGCACCAGTACACCCGAAAGCTTCGCTATTGCATATTCGTCTGTAAGAAGCTCTGCCACCGAAGGACTTTTCTTTTCCAGCAGGAACGGTTTTCCTGAATAGCTGACGATAACATCGAGCCCGAAATCATTGAACAGAGCACAGATTTCGATTTGAGCGTCGACAGCCTTCACAAGGATGAGAGCCTCCATCAACTCGTTGACACATGACTGAACCCGATGGATCATGTGACGGCGCGCTCCCCATACCGCCCCTTTATCATCGAAAAAACGAAGGATTTCAGGAACACTGTCGATAGTTGGCTGAATCAGAATCGATGCCCTGGAGGAGGTGCCTAAACTGAAGACAAAATTGAGGACAACTGCGCAGACAGACGACAGGGCAAATGGAGAACTGACGATACTGAAAGCCCACATCGGGAGGTTTTTGATGAAATCAGTGAATTGTATCGATGAAATGCCGACAATAACGGAACAGCCGATCATGAATATCCTTCTGATATCGAGCATTCTCGACACAATCAGCTCGATCCCTGAAGTAATCAGGAACGCAGCAGCATAGATCATGACCGCGCCTGAAATCGGCCCCGGCATGTTGGACAGAAGTCTGGCCAGAGGGGAAATGAACATCATCGCCAGAATCATCGCCGAAGCCCAGAGACCAACCCTTCTTGAAGTTGCTCCTGTTGCAGAAGAGAGAGCGATATGTGCAGATGAAATGCCTGAGCCGATTGTACCGAGCATACCGGAAAACAACGTGTTGCAGCTGTCTGCAAGTATACCCCTGCTGATTCTGGCCATGTCCGGACGGAGAAGTTCTACCTCGTTTATTTTCTGGCAAGTAATCAAACCCGCGATATTGTCAAGTGTCGCAACCAGTGCTGTTACCAGAAATGGCACAAGCAGCACAAGGTCAAACCTTAAACCCGTCAAATGAATCACCGGCAAGGCAACTATCCCACGGGAAAATGCGGTGTTCAGTTCTTCGGTACCGATCAAACCCATAAAAAATGCCGCAGCATATCCGCACGCAAGGCCTATTACCGCAGAATAAAGTCGAATCTGATTTTTAGGCCAGACGCTCAAAGCCACTATCATTGAAAACGTAATGAACGCGACCGTGATCGCCTTTGGATCCGGAAAGGAAGTGACATTCATACCGGTAAAGCGCATCATCCCGGGCCCTGAAAGGGATACACCGAGCATCAGCACGGCAACGCCGCATACTTCCGCTGGAAAGAAAGGACGGAGATATCTGATGAAAGGAACAAAAAACAACGTGAATAAACCCGCAAAAAGCGTCATTCCGGCAACCAGTCCCAAACCTCCTGTGTGAACGGCGATTATCGAAACAGGAAGGTAGATCGGATTGGTTATCTGCACGGCAAGATATCCGCTTCCCATTCCCTTCCGCCCCAAAGACTGCAGAAAGGTACCTGCAGCTATAGCCAGAATTGAAGCAGTCACGATACCTTCAGTTTCCTGACGGGTACCATGACCTTCTGCAACCACTATAAGAGGATAGACTATAAAAACGAGCGCAAGAACGGCATGCTGAAAGGCCAGAAGCAATGTCGTTTTCAAAGGAGGATTTTCGTCTACCCCGTAAATGATATTTGAAGGTTTGCGGTACATAGGAATGCTTTTCGCAGGTTTTGCCTGCGTTCAAGAAATCTTTATGGACAACAACAGCATCAGGGGAAAGGCTTTCCGCAACACGAGAAATGACGGATAGATCTGAATCTACAGTATTACAGGGATACAATTTAAAATACCATAATCCTGGTACTTTTCAAGTAATAACCAAACACTTCATCCTGATCGATACGAAAGGATTATTTGAAATCAGTGAATTGCTCAAGACTGATTTCATGCAACCGACACAAGGCAAGCTAACCTCCCGTTGCCAGGGAAGTCAGATACCGATGAGTATAGAGTTTGTCGATTTTCGACAGTTCTCTCAGCTGGTCGAAGAAAATCTCCTTTATTCTGTATTGCTGACGGATCCTCTCGATCATCGACATCCACAAATGTGCTGTCATCTCTGCATCTGACAGCGCCCGGTGAAACGATCCGCTCTCGGGAATACCCACTTGTGAAACCAGCGTCTGCAGCTTATGATTGGGAGAATCCTGATAAATCCTTCTCGACACGAGCAGCGAGCAGCAGCAGTCGCCTTCATATGCCCTGTTCGCCCTCTTCAGCTCTGAATCGAGAAAATGCCTGTCGAATGACGCATTGTGCGCGACCATGTTATGACCGGCGATAAACTCTGAAAACTCGGCCATCACCTCTTCACAGCGCGGTTGACCTTTCAGCATCGCATTGGTGATACCGGTATACCTCTCGATAAAAGGACTGATCCTGAAACCGGGATTCATGAGCCTCTGAAAGCGACCGGTAGTCATTCCCTGCTCCAGAAGCACTGCCCCGATCTCGATGGCCCGGTCACCATACTGCGGAGACAATCCCGTTGTCTCGAAATCCAGCACTACAACTGTATCCGCCGATATCCGCTGCATTGACAAATCAACTGTTTACGTTACTCGATTAAATCAGAGCAATCCCTCAATTGCAAGTTATGTTTTTAAGGCATTCTTCAGGATTTATTTTTTTAACGGTTACCTGATAAAAGGATGTTCGTTCACGCATGAATGGTATTGAAAAACATCGAAAATACAAATGACGTCAAGACTTCATGATTTCCTTAAAACGGTGGAGATGAAACTTAACCGTTGCTTCTACCTGTTATTGAGATATACAATATTTATAAACGTGAAACCGATTCAACCATGTTCAGAAACTTTTTAAAAAAATGCTTGCATATCGGCAAACCAGTCACCGTTACTCAAGTCGATGTAGGAAAATACTGCGGCACCTGGTATGAAATCGCCTCCATACCAGGCAGGCAGCAACGCCGGTGCACCAACACGAAAGCGGAATATACACTTGAATCCGGAGGAGGCCGGGTGCTGGTGCGCAATTCCTGCCGGAGAAACGGAAAAGAGGTTTCAGTCAAAGCGACCGCCGTACCTGTGGAGGGAAGCGGCAACGCCAAACTCATCGTAACCTTTTTTGGATTTCTGAAAGCCGATTACTGGGTCATCGGACTTGCAGATGATTACTCATGGGCAATGGTTTCCAATCCTTCGGCAACACGCTGCTGGATACTGTCGAGAACACCTTATCCCGATGAAGCCCTTTACAGGCAGTTTCTCGACAAATTGAGGCTGAAGGGTATCGATATATCGCGACTGACAAAAACTGTTCAGGGTTGAAGTATTTGCAGGGCGAAAAAAAAGCTTTTTTCAGTTTTTTAAGAAGCGCCCGGCAAAAAAACCAGAAGAAAAACATTGAGCATCTCTCTTGCACAAGAGATTGTCAACATGTTCGCCCATTGTCTGATATTGAAAATATGAGGCTATGGCATTGTGCGACTGAATAACAGATTCATACAACACGGACAATCAAAATGATTTTGCAGATTGAGTCTATTGTGAGGAATTTTGAAGGAGACGGATCGAATGGGTAAAGGGGCCACCGGTCCCGACGGATTTCCTGCATAATTATCATAGAAAAATGGTGTTGCTTTCCTGACGTGTTCATTTTCAGTCACAAGTCCCGAAGTTTTTTTCCATTTTTTTCATATCCTTATTAATTATTCCTTGCTTTTTCCTTGAAGCCCAGCCTCAGTACGCCTTGATTTTCTGACAAGAACCATTAATCAACAAGATTATCATGACTCAGCCAACGGAGCCCGTCAAAACTGACAAAAAACCAGGGAACCCTGTCCTCAGCAGCCCGAAACCGAAACCCGCCGAATCGAAACAGCAAAGCACAACACCATCCGGCAGCAGTCCAAAACCGAAACCCGCCAAAACAGAGGTTGTGAACAAGGTGCTTTCCGTCAACAGCGTGAGACTTACTCCGTTTGAATCATACAAGCGCACCGACAGTGCACCTGCGGGGGGTTCGGGAGCGGTGCCGGGAGACGGTCTTACGGGGACGAAACCTTTCGCAAAAAAAAGGCTGTCAAGCTTTTTTTGAAGAGAGCCCGAAACGCTGATTCCGGTCATTTCAGCAACTGACTGGCCGGAGCACCCTGACACTCAGGTCAATGAATTCGCCTGAAAGAGCGATACGAGCATAGTTACCCGTGCGTCCCGAAACCGTCGCATATTGAAACGACGTCCGGCGCACGGGTTGTCTCTATTACTGAATCTCCCGAAAGTTACCGCAGTAGTTCCCTGAACTACAGTTTTCGGGACATTCCCGTTATGTTCAGACTTTTCATATGCTCGTCTGCGCCGGTTTCATCAGCACAAACAGCACATGCCTGTCCGCTATGAGAGGCTGATCGCGTCCCAGGTCGGTAACTTTCAAAAGTATCCACCCTGTCCTGGCAAAACGGGATTTCCAGCCATCTATCGTTTCGTAACTGCCGGGTACGGGAATACCCGCATTGGGATGAAAGGTTCGGTTGTAAAACCAGTCGTTGAGGAAGGTCCGGCCAAGATCCGCTTCCTGTTCGGCATCGGTCTTTCCTTCAGGAACCGTCTCGATTATCACAATCCTTCCAGTGACAAGACGATCGATATCAGCTAAAATAAGGGCGTTATTCTTCTCATGATGAAGAACGTTTGTCAGAAGTGCCGCATCATAAAACCCATCCGGCCTGTCCAGTTTTCCCTCCCTGATAGCGGAAAATTGCACCGTCGTACGGGGTGTCCTGTAATCAACAACGTCAGCTGCCTCGATATCCAGGTCAAGCCTGTCTTTCAGCAATTGCGTTACCTGGCAGTCACCCGCCCCGTAGTCGATCACAGGGCCCTGAATGTCAGTGAAACAATCTGATACCTGACTGAAAATCGTTTCGGCACGGCCTGAAATTTGCACGGTAAGCGCTTGCGGCAATGTGAAGCTTTTCCCATTCTTCTCAATCCTTATAGCCTGATAGCGTGCAAAAATATCGTTTTCCAGCTGAATGGCGCTTTGCGCCGTATGGATCTGCCGAAAGACAAAAAGGGCCAGTCTGGAGGCCTCTTCCTGCTCGACTCCAAGCCCGTAAAACGTTGCGATGAAATCCTCTTCGGCAGCCTTCGCCGTGTCAGAACTGGCTGCCGCCTGCTTCAGTTTCTGCAGCAATTCTTCATTGTCAAGCAGCATGATACCTCACTTTTATCAGTAAAATACACGTATAAATCCGATATCTCACTGTTCCTCGGAACATGGAGCAGAAAAAGCTGATATTCCTGTATCATCCAGCACATCCCCGAATGAAGCCGGGCATACAAGGGACTTTAAACGCACCGGCACTCAGTCCAGAAAAGTGATGCAATCCGTTTTTTTCAACGGAGTTTCCGGATAAGGTTCTGCAGGCCAGCCGAAAACGGCTGCCGCGTAAGGCTGGTACCCTTCCGGAAAGACAACGCCAAGTTCCCGGAAAATGGCCTTGCCTTTTTCGGTAGCCTGGAACATCATCACGGCATGCGTCCAGCAGCTGCCAAGACCAAGTGAGGTGGCGGCAAGCATCATGTTCTCCATGGCGAGCGTGCAGTCGTATTGCGCGGCAATAGCGCCCGGATCACCTGAAATGATAACCATCAGGGGGGCATGGTAAAATACACAGAATCCCTCCTGTCGGGCGATTTCGCGAAGGGCTTCAACGCTCGACTCGAGGAACGCGGTTTTACAGTTTTCTTCGAGCTTCCTCAGCAGTTCGGGGTTCCTTATGACCGTGAAGTGCCACGGCTGCTGGTTCATTGCGCTGGGGGCATATCGTCCGGCATCGAGTATCGCTTCGAGTTCGGACTGCCCTGCCGGGTCAGGCCGGAAGCAGCGTACACTTCTCCTCCTGAGGATTGTGTTTATGGTTTCGTTCATGGTTTTCCGGATTTTTGTTTGACGATGGATCCTGCAGAATCTGTATCTCTTTTTAAATATACGTTCAACAGTTGCAATCTTCAATCCGGCAGATCCCGAAGTCGAAATAAGGTTGAGGAAGAAGGGTTCATCGGCGCTGTATATGCGAGCTCAATACAACTAAATGTTAAGCTGACAGCAAACCGCTTCATCCTTGTAACCGGACTGGTTGCTGTTCATGAGCGATGGCCCTTTTCAGCAGAACGACATAAACAATATCGAACAGCGAGCACAGCAGCCCAATCACAAGGATGAAGCGGTTAGGGGCGATGGTTTCTTTCGTTCCCCCGAGCGTTCCGAAAAGAATTGTCGGGCATAGCGTCCCGAGCCATTTACAAATCGCTATCAGCATGGATTGCCCCCTGCCGGAGTTGCGTTTTACCAGCATACCGATAAAAAGAAGCGACATGAGAAGGTTCTGCAGAAAAGCAGCATAGGCCCGACCGGGGTAGAGGCCGAATTCCCTTAGAAAACCGTATTGGATGGCAAAGGCGCTGCAGAGGACAAGAAATGTCCATGGAAAGAACCATGACCCGGGAAGCGTTGAGGGAAAGTCATTCTTTCCGAATCTGAACCATGAGGCGAGAATGAAAAGGTCGAGCAGGAACCAGGTGGCGGATACCGGAACCTGCAGCACAAGTCCGGCATCCCGGTATTCGAGAATCGCCTGCAGCAGCTCCCAGGCTATATTCAGCGCAAGCGCCCAAAGCGGGAAAGGACAGAGGCGGTCACGGAAGCCTATGCGAATGGCGTCGAGATAGACTATCGACCAGAATACTCCGCTCGAAAGAAAAAGAATATCATGCAGTGTTATGCTCTTCACGGGTCAGCTCTCCTGAAGATTGATTCTTTTCAGATTCCCCGGACTATCACGCGATTGAGATGTTCCCGGTGCGTCAAGCCCGCTCCCCGCGCCAACGGTATCTTTCCTCTGGCAAAAAAATGAACCTCAGCGAACGGGAGTCTCCTTTGGAAAAATAGACGAAGGCATACCCGGAAAACGACGGACAAGTTTTCTGAAATAATCGGGGTTATCCAGACATTCCGGATTGTCTGTTTCGGTACAGGGTATTTCGGCTATCTTCCACCGGCCCTTTACCTTGTGCAGCAGAGCGTAAAAATCTTCGTACGAGCCGCGGCCATCCTTTGAGCGCGGCAAGGTATGCACCCATGCCCATCCCCGACTGACATTCATGCTCTTCACGATAAAAATCACATCGAGTTCATGCAGCTCTTTTATCTTCATGCGCATGACATCGACAATCTCCTTGCGCTCCATACTGCCCAGTTGCGGAGTATGGACATTTCTGATTTTGCCCTGAACTGGAGAAGCTTGCAGCGAACCGGCAATACATCCCACCGTCAAAAAAGCAACGAAAAGCGCTGAAAGGTGAGCTTTCCTGTTTGTCATATCATACGAGATTTATCCATGCTGTTTTGTAATGACCGTTGTTCATGCCGGCAGTTTCGAAAGATCATCGAGCCCTGACAGTGTGCCGGAATGAGACTTCAGCTGATAATTTATTGTCCTTGTCGTCACGAACTATCGAACTTTTTTTATTCCCCGGACGAACAAGTGGCGAAAGGTTTCCGGTGCATCAAGTCTCGCGCCTGGATGTAGAGCGTTTTCATAGAATATGTATTGATGCTGTATCTTTAAAAATATCGATCTTCATTTGAAAAACCTCCGCAAACCCTGTTCCTTTACATTGTTCAAGAACGCCCCTGAACATGATTAATGCAATTTCATCACGTCGGGATACCGAAAGCAGGAAACCAGATGATCGTTCACCAGACCGACAGCCTGCATATAGGCGTAGATAATAATCGATCCTACGAACGACATCCCTCTCTTTTTGAGGTCTTTGGAGAGCGCATCGCTCTCGGCTGATTTCGCAGGAACATCGGCCATGTTTATGCGTTTACCATCGACTGGCCCGACTTCGGTGAACTGCCGGACATATGCGTCAAAGCTGCCGAACTCTTTCTGTATGTCAAGGAAAACCAAGGCATTTTTTCTCGCGGCGTACACTTTAAGGCGATTTCGAACGATCCCGGGATTCTTCAGTTGTTCTTCGAGTTCATCATCGGTCATGCTTGCGACTTTTACGTGATCGAACTGGTGAAATGCCTTTCGATAAGCTTCCCTTTTCTGGAGCACCGTTTTCCAGCTCAAACCGGCCTGGGCACCTTCCAGTATCAGCATTTCAAAATGTTTCCAGTCGTCGTGCACCGGCACGCCCCACTCTTCATCGTGATAGGCAATTTCCATCTGGCTTGATTCAGCCCAGCTACATCGCTTCATATCCATTTTCCGGGATGTTTTTCAAGATGGAGTAAAAGGTCGTATCCATCGGTCTTTCGAAGAATTATTTCACATTAAATTTTTCCCTTAATAAACCTGATGAAACGGGTTCAGCAATTTGAACAGATCACGCCTTTTCCTGTTGTGAACGACGACGTCTGCCAACAGGTCTGCGCGGCTTTGCTTTTTGGCTGTATAGCGCATGAATGTTTCCACGAACCAGGAGTTGTTCATGAAATGCTGAAAAACGTATCCGGGGAAATACACCCGGGCCGAAAACTCCCCTCTCCAGAGCTGTTCATAACGTTTCAGCGCCCCTGCTTCATCATTGCGTTTCAGAGCATGTGCGACCGCTTCTGCAGCATACTGACCACTTTTCAGAGCGTAGTAAATACCTTCACCGGTTATCGGATCGATAAAGCTTCCGGCATCTCCCGTAAGAAGTACATTACCGCGGCCTCGTCTTCCAGGAAAGGAACCTAACGGCAGAGGCCAGCTTTTCAGCGTTCCCGGCTCCATGACGGCCCTCTTAAGCTTAGCTGACGCATAGGCGTATTCGTTGACAAACCGCTCGAACATCCGCTTGAGAGTTCTATGGTCGGTAAATCGGCAGATGAGAAAAACCCCGACATTGGCACGTTGTTTTCCAGCGGGAAAGATCCAGCCATATCCCGGAAGCATAGCCTTGTCGTAACACAGCTCTATCGAATCGCTCAGCCCTTCGACCTCCGAAAACCAGGCCCGCATGGCGAATCCCTGCTGATTTTTATTGCGGTTCAAGAGATCCAGCTGACGTGCTATCTTAGAATAGGCGCCATCGGCGGCGATGACCACTCTTCCTGAAAAATCCCCGGCGGAGGTGGTAATGCCCCGCACGCTGTCTCCCTCCAGGATGAGACCGGTGACGTTCGTATTGTCGAGAAATGTTATGGATGCATGATCTTTGACGCGGGAGACGAGGCAATCGTCAAGTGCTGTTCTCGGAATGACGTAGGAACTTCCTTTCAGATTGCCGATCTGCCTGATTCTGCCTTGCACGACCGTCCCCCCGGGAGAGACGAACGTTGCGCCTTTGAATGAGTTCAAGCTTTCCGGCCGCTGACGGAGAAGCTCCAGTACGCCCATCTCTTCAAGCAATGCAGCCGAAGCGGCGGTAACGCCATCTCCGCAAACCTTCTCCCTCGGAAACCGCACCTTGTCCAGAAGCAAAACACGGTACCCCTTCCGGGCAAGTGACAATGCCGCCGAACATCCCGCAGGCCCGGCTCCCGAAATCACCGCATCATAAGAGTTCATAGTCGATGGAGTTCTTTTGTATACACGCAATATCAGCTTTTTCAGCTACGAATCCATGAGCACTATTCCGTATTCTTGCCGGCTCCATCTTTGACCGGCTTGTTCACATTGCATACCATATAATCATCAAAAGGCAGATCAACGGGAAAAGTGATGGCTGAAATGAACTAAACATCGAACACTTTTTTACATTGCTTATTGCAGACAGAATGAAGGGTGTTTACGGTTTTCCAGATAACCTGTTCGATCTCGCCGGATCAAGCGTTAAGAAATGAGCGGCTTGAAATCAGGCCAATCGTTCGGAGAAATGATCAATTACAAATATAGTTCATCATGGCTGTTCAAAAAGAATCTCCATTTGCCGTTCATGTTTTCGTTTGTACCAATGACAGGGCCGGAGAACGAAAATCATGTGCAGACGACAACAGTCAGCTTGTAAAAGCCACAATCAAGAAGGTTGTTGACGAGAAAGGGTGGAAAGGAACTGTGAGAGTTTCGACATCCGG
Source organism: Chlorobiaceae bacterium (assembly GCA_013334225.1). Lineage (GTDB taxonomy): Bacteria > Bacteroidota > Chlorobiia > Chlorobiales > Chlorobiaceae > Chlorobium. Next base: position 6,376 of record JAAXXY010000005.1, on the reverse strand, counting down.
CTGCATGGGGCTTTGCGCCACGGGACCCAACGTGATCATTTACCCCCAGAAGGTTTGGTTTTCCGGGGTATTGCCGGATGATGTCGACGGCATTGTGTCGGTTATTGAAAGTTTCATCGCTGCTGAGTGACAACCGGACTCACGGGAGGGTAAATATCCGGAAAACCGGAATTATCAATCCATCCAGCAGTTTCCCATTGTGTCTCTCTACATTCTTGCTATAATGCAAAAGCATATTCATCCAATCATTACCCCTGACCCATGCTGAAAAAACCATTTCGAATTCTTGTCGTCATTCTGGGGCTTCTGGCCGGATTCCTTCCCTTGTCCGTTTCGGCCGCACCGGCACTCGATCCCGAAAACACGATTTATCTCGACCTTCCGGCAGGACGAGTCGTCATCCAGATGCTTCCGGACCTCGCACCCCGCCATGTGTCCCGTATCAAGGAACTGGCCCGCAAAGGTTTTTATGACGGACTCACCTTCCACCGTGTCATACCGGGTTTTATGGCCCAGACAGGCGATCCGCGCGGCGACGGTTCCGGTGGCTCCGGTCAGAAGCTGAAATCTGAATTTTCGAGCGAGCAGCATATCCGGGGCACCGTCTCCATGGCGCGTACCTCTGACCCCGACAGCGCCGACAGCCAGTTCTTCATCTGCCTGGCACCCGCGTCATACCTCGACGCTAAATACACGGTTTGGGGTCGTGTAGTGTCCGGAATGGAATATGTCGACAAGATCAAGGCAGGTTCACCATTCAACAATGGCGTTGTTTCCAACCCCACAAAAATAGTGCATATGAAGGTTGCCAGGGATGTGAAACCCTGAGATTGAGAGGTGGCGCCTTTTACGGATGAGCAGACCGGAGGAGTTTCGGTCCTGCTGTTTCTTACCAGCTGCCGGACGCACCACCGCCGCCGGATGAACCGCCACCTCCTGAAAAACTCGATCCGCCGGAAGACCACGATGAACCGGAACTGCCGGACCCGATCGATATGCCTCCGATCGATGCATGGCCCTTCGTGCGCAAATCTTCCTGGGCCTTGAGATACCAGCCGGTCTTTCGGATAAACAGTTTTGTTAACGGGAAGCCGATCAGATAGGTGAAAAAACAATAAACAGCACCGGTGGTCCCCAATACCACGACAGGAAAAAGCGCCCAGAACGGGATCAGAAAAAAGTAAAGAAACCATCCGATACCCGGAGTAAGTATCCCGATCGCAGTAAATAATCCGATGATACCGAAAATGAACGCTCCAAAAAGAATACGTTCCTGAATGGATAGTGCCGGTCCTTCCATGGTAAAGGATTCCGATTTTTTCACCGATTCGGTATTGGTATCACCTTTCAGCAATTCTCCGCCCTCGAGAACGTTCATCACAGCCCTGGCGCCATCGGCGATGCCGCCATCGTAGTCGCCGTTCTTGAATTCAGGGGCCATAACCTCTTGAATGATCCGTCCCGCCACCAGATCGGTGAGTGTTCCCTCGAGGCCATACCCCACTTCTATGCGCATCCGGCGGTCGTTTGGAACCACCACGATCAGAACGCCGTTGTCCTTGCCTTTCTGCCCGAGTTTCCATGACTCGAAAACTTTGACTGCGAAATCTTCAATGCTCTCACCGTCAAGAGTGGGAATCGTCAGGACGGCAATCTGGTTTCCTGTGCGTTTTTCATGCGCCTGCAGGCTATCCGACAGTGAACGGTTAACCGACAAAGAAAGAAGCTGTGCATTGTCCGTGATCCTCCCGGTCAGATAGGGCACATCGGCTCCAAATACTCTGGAGCTGATCAGCAGCACGATCGGGAGCAACAGGAAGATCAATCGAATCTTCATATTCCCTTCTCCTCGATTATTTCATTGGTTAATTCGTCGTTGAAGGCTTCCTGAGATGCTTTTGTCAGTTTACCGGACAGATAGTCCAAACCGGCATCAAATGCCTGGCTGATATGATTGCGCTTGAGAAAAGGGGTCATGACTGCGATCATGCTTCGTATATCCTCCTCTTTTAAATGCTCATACACTCCCTTGTCCGGCAGAATGACAACCTTGCGCTCAAACAGACTGACCAGCAGCAGAATGCCTGTCCTGTTCCGGGTGGAAAACAGTTCCCGGTCCAGAAACAGTGATTTTGCATACTGATGCACTTCAGCTTCAGCTCGAAAGCCGGACAGGAAGCATTTCGCAAATCGCGGAATCATCATGGTCAGCAATGCCGGGAGCGCTCCACATGCCAGCATGCCCGCCACCATGACCAGCACAGGCTGGTCCGGATAGCATTCATAAAATCGCCAATACAACAGAAGCTGGATCAATCCGCCGGTGGATGCACCCATGGCGAACGCCTTCCAGGGAAGTTCCGAGTACGAGTCGCACCGCTGGATGACGGACAGAACGATCTGCGTGCCGGTGCGCTTTTCCGTATCGAGGACACGTGCGTCCAGATGTTTTCTATCCTGATCAGATAATGGTTCTTTCATAGAAACAGGGGAACGTTGATCTTCCCGTCCGAACATGGAACGGGCGTTGTTGTAATACGTTCTGGCAAAACTGAATCCCGCACCAGCTTCCTGAAGAGATTCTTTCCCGCCTGACTGTCTGTCAATTCTCCTGAATCGACGTTGGATTGACAACCATGAAACAGCTGAAACTCATCATTCAGAATGGGATAATGATCTCAAACTTTTCTATAAATGAATGTTACGTATTTTTTTTGACTTGCTGTGCTACGCCCCCTAAGTCTTCCATTGAAGTACCTCCAAATGTTATTGAAACAACAGACACCCTTAATGCTTGCGCATCATTACTAAAACAGTATTTTATAATTGTACACTTTCAATACACACGAAACCGAAACACAGGGAACCATGCCTCGATCGCCAGTAAAAAGCAATCAGCGCCTCTCGATACGAATCGATGCCTCGCAGAAGGAGCTGCTGATGCGGGCCGCATCCATCCAGTCCACCGATTTGACCGAATTCGTCACCCGTTCATCGGTTTCGGCGGCATACGCCATTATCGAACAGCACGAACACCTAAAACTCTCCGAACAGGAAACGGGTTATCTTCTGAACCTCCTTGAAAATCCTCCAGCGCCAAATGATAAGCTCATAGCGGCGGCGGCGGCACTTCCTGCGCGTCAATGACCATCTGTTCCTGGCACGAAGAAGCTATCGACAGTCATCATGACCGAAAAGCGTTCGATTGCGGTGACAAACAGCTCAACGAGTTTTTTTACCGATATGCGCGGCAGAACCATACAAAGGAAACAGCGAAAAACTTTCTGGCGATCAGTGATACAGGCAAGCAGACCATTCTGGGATACTATAGCCTGAGCATTGCTACGGTCGCATATGCCCGGACTCCGGGTATCATCAAACGAGGGCTGAGTAATCATGCTGTGCCCATGTTCAGACTTTGCAGACTTGCCGTTGACCGCTCTCTCCAGAAAAAAGGTCTTGGAGGTCAGTTGCTGCTGGCCGCCGGCAGGAGGTGTTTACAGGCATCCAGCCATGTCGGAGGGATTGGGTTGCTGATCGATGCGAAGGACCCGAACGTCGCTGCGTGGTATGCTTGCTACGGGGCCTTGCCGTTACCCGACAAACGCCTCACTCTCATACTGCCATTCCAGACTATTCGCACAGCTCTGGAATCAGCAGGAAAACTGTAAGACATCAAGTTCCATTACCTGCGGCATTGACCGTTGCTCTGCTTTGTTTTCTCGGCGAATTTCCCTTTTCCAACAGCTTATGTTTATGGAGTTGTGAGCGTTACCTTTTTCAGTGGTTACGTATCTTTTTGATTTCCTGTGCTACGTCCCTGAGTCTCTCACAAGGCTTTCCTCGGTAAACAGGGAGTTCTCGAAATGTCATTAGCGGGATCTTATATTATCACCTATATTTACTTTTTAACTGTAAAAAACGGATCGCGAGAGACAGGAATTCGGACGCAAACCCTTGCCTGCAATCGAACTTGGAAATCATGGTATCGAAAGCGAAAGCATAGAATCAATGTTTACTTTGCGTTTAAGTGCGGGCGAATGAGTAAATAAATCAGAGGCAAAAGTGAAAAAATGAATACAAAACAGCTTATTGATGAAGCCGTCTCTTTACCAGTTGAAGAACGTGCATTAGTGGTGGATTCGCTGCTGCGCAGCCTGAACCAGCCTGAATCAGAAATTGACAAAAAGTGGTCAGTAGAAGCGAAACGTCGTCTTGCAGAACTGCGATCAGGTCAAGTAAAAGCAATTCCAGGTGATGAAGTCTTTGCCAAGGTGTGGAAAAAGTTTGAATCATGATCTTTTCTTTTCACCCTGAAGCAAAGGAAGAGTTCGATAAAGCAATCGAATATTATGAAAACTTATCGCCCGGATTAGGCTATGATTTCGCTCTGGAAGTTCATTCCGCAATCAAACGGTCAATCGAGCTTCCAAAAGCATGGGCTGTGTTCTTTGAAGACGTGAGAAGATCTTTGGTAAGACGATTCCCATATGGAGTGCTCTACTCTGAAGAACCTGCAGGAATATTCATTCTTGCGGTTATGAATCTCCATCGAGACCCTGGATATTGGAAAAACAGAAAATAGAAAAGCCGGACAACTGCGGAAAAGACCGGTGTGAACAAGCAGTATACTTTGCCACGGAGTATGCGGCACTCTTTCCTTTGGATACTCATGTAATCTTTTGACTTACTGAGGAGCGTCCCCGAGTATTCCCCCCAGCTCTGGAATCAGCTGGAAAACTGTAAGACATCAAGTTCCATTACCTGCGGCATTGACCGTTGCTCTTTTTTGTTTTCGCGGTAACGCTCCCTTTTCCAAGAGCTATAAACTTCGTTCCCAAGTCGCCCTACTCCCATCATCCGCTCGAAGCCTTGCCACCTTTCTGTTTAGAAGGGGGGTATCTTTTCATCATAATTACTTCTATCCTCCAAAAACTCGACGAAAAAGGCTCCCAGCATGAATGCGCCTTGTTTTTCGCCACACACAAGTGCAACAGGCTGAGAATTGTCAACTTTAAAAGTCAGCTGGTTGGATTTAATAGCCAACCATTCCACATAAATATGGTGAGTACCTGCAGAAAGCATGAAATTAAGCTCTTTCCCGTAGGCTATTGAGTATACTGGAGCAATGTGTACCAGTTGTTCTGCAGCAAACTGTACCACCTCTACTGGAGCATAGTGTACCGGGCATTCCGGAGCATTATGTACCACCCACCGACATGCGGATTTGTAACACAGGTAACTGTACCTTTGGCCTTAAAAACCGGAGGTACTTATGGCAAACCAACCATTGGATATGTTACAAATTCGAAGATGTCTTCTGCTCTTGCAGGATGCACGTTCCGTCCGGGATATTCACCGGACAACAGGCATACACAGGAACACCATCAAGAGCTACCTTGAGCGCTGCAAACACAGCGGAAAAAGCTACAGCGAACTGCTCGCACTACCGGATCATGAACTGGCAGCACACATCCATCCACCACGCAACAACCATCAGGCAGATGACCGGTATGGGTACCTCTCCGGTCAGTTAGAGCGGTATGCCAAGGAACTCAGCCACCCCCATGTCACCAAGCAGCTGTTGTGGGAAGAATATTTGCAGCTCAATCCTGACGGGTACCGGTATGCACAGTTCTGCCTGCATCTTGACCGGTACCTGCAAAAGCATGAGCCAACCATGCCGCAGGTTCATCTGCCAGGCGACCAGTTGCAAATTGACTTTGCCGGTGACCAGCTGAGCTACTTTGATCCGATAACGCAGATCTGGATATCGTGTCCGGTACTGGTCTGTACACTGCCGTGCAGTGCTCTGTTCTATGCCGAACCGCTGGTTTCGAGCCGACAGGAACACCTTATTCCGTCACTCAATAATGCGTTGTCCTACTTTGGCGGTGTGCCAAAGAACATCCTGAGCGATAACATGGCGCAGGTGGTCAGCAAAGCCTCACGGTATGAGCCGGTATTCACTGAACTGATCGAACAATGGGCCCTGCACTACCAGACCAATATGCAGGCGACACGGGTGGCAAAACCAAGGGATAAGGCGTCGGTTGAGAACAGTGTGCATATCGCCTACCAGCAGATCTACGCCCCGATGCGCAATGAATGCCATCACTCGCTCAAGGCGCTGAAGCTGCGCGTCAGGGAACTGCTGGATAAGCTCAATGAGCGGATCATGACTGCGTATGGCAAAAGCCGCAATGAACGGTTTCTGGAACTCGAACACGCTCATCTCGGCCCATTACCTGCATAATCCGTTGAACCTCGAACACAAAATCCGCTGAACTTCGAACAGGTCGTCCGCAAAAGGTCGAACAGGAAATCCGGTTGAACATCGAACACTTTTTTGTCCCAGAGCGGATAAGGTGTTCGA
>JAAXXY010000096.1 GCA_013334225.1 Chlorobiaceae bacterium | reverse complement strand
GAACTTCAAGCGGTTCACGAGGAACCGGCTTGCCGGTGAGCGAGCTGATTCTGGCTTTAGCAAACACTCCGTGCCCGAGACGAACGAGACGCCCCTCTTTGACAAAATCAGTGAACAAATATTAATAACGATTACAATTCGACTCTTTATTCGGAAGTGATTTGCATGCGCTTGGCCAGTTCATTGAAATAATCACGGGACCAGATTTTCAAAGTCTCGACATCCTTCACAAACCGGGAAACATCTTTCACCGCTTCAGCAACATCAAGCACTTCGATTCGCCTTTCGATCAAGCTCCGAAATTCCTCCTCAGTAAGACTCTCTGCCTTTAAATGCCCGCTCTGTTTTGCTTGAACGATGAAGTGAGAGAGGTTCATCGGCGTACCATTTCTGGCATACCATTCGAAATCGAACCAGTCCCGTCCTTTCACTCTGTTCTTCCAGTTTCTATAGAGCAGCGCGTGCATCTTGCCGGCAAAGAGATCCGGCAAACTGAAGCATTTTACATAGAAAGAAAATGGCTGCAACAAGAGCTTCTCCTCGGTCGCAAAGCCCAAAGGTGGCAGGGTATCAACTTCGAACTTGATCTTCACGGTCTTCTCTGCATGCACTGCAAGACTGAAAAGACGAGTGTCGCTTTTCAGAAACGCCGACTCGATACCCGTACTGATCGTTTTCTTTTTGGCAGATATCTCGACTTCAAGTCCTAATGCTGTAAATTCATCCTTGACCGCTTTGAAATACGGTTCAAGGGAAAAGGCTCCATCTGGTGCCAGCAGTGAAAAATCCAGATCCTCTGAAAACCTGGGTAAACCATAAAAGATCCTCAGGCAGGTTCCCCCATAAAAAGCCGCCTTGTCAAAAAAACCTGCGCGGTACAATCCGGCAAGTGCCACTTCCTGCATAACCTCCCTCAATCCATTGACAGCACCATCGGCCGTAGTCGTATCATATTTCTCGAGCATCTGCCGCAACACAGTCATGACACCTCCCGTTGCATGTCGTTAACCAGTATAAGTAACGCTTGCAGCATATCGGCCTTTACATTGACAGAAATGCATGCCATTATGACTTCAGGGTTGAAATGAACCAGGGCATCTTCATCGATGCGCAAATCATCGAACAGCAATGCCTTCAATGCCCTCTGTGACTGGATATTCAGATTTCGGGTAAAGATGAGCTTGTCACAGAGGGCCTTTTCCGGAGATGCCATCAAATAACCGGTCTGATCAGGATTCTCAATTCGTTTTATTCCAATGGAATACAGTCGAGGCTGCGAATGGGTATAGGAAAAGCGGCCGATCGGCAGGTCATACACCTTACCCCGCTTTGTCGTCATCGATGTCACTTCGATCACCCTCTCAGGAATAATTCCGTAATGGGACAACGCGTAATCCATCGAGACGTATGAAGGGCCATAGAGCAGATTCGCCACAAGCGGCAGGGATATTGGAACACCGCTGATTTCAGGAGAAACAGTATACAATCCCTTCCTGATGGGCTGAAGCATACCGTCGTCAATCATCCGGACGATCTTGTCGTTTGGAGACCGGTACGTTTCAAGAATCGAGAGCAAGGTACCATGGGTAAACGGTACACTGCCAAATGTCCTAAGCTTCTGTTCTAACCTCATAGCTTGATATTTTGCACAGCAAATCGACAAAATTTCGACTTTCTATGTAAAATAGAGGAATTAAGCCTCATCACAAAACGAATTGTTCCACAAGCAAGTGGTTCAGGTTTCGGGGCTCACGTCCTTACCGGATGCTCACTGTTCATCAGATCACGAATGGTATCACGTAAATTCAGTCATTTGAAGAGGAAATAAAAAAAGCCTGCAGGTCTGCTGCAGGCTTGAGGAGTTTATGTGGACGATAGAAGATTCGAACTTCTGACCTCTACAGTGTAAATATCATAGATCGGAAGAG
>JAAXXY010000075.1 GCA_013334225.1 Chlorobiaceae bacterium | reverse complement strand
GGTGGCGGACGGCAAGTACAGTGATGGTATGGCTGTTCTCGATCTCGAAAAGCGCCACATAGCCTGAATTGCCAAATGAGATAAGAAGTTCTCGAAGGAAGGGGTTTTGTGAATCGGCTTTTCTGCAACTGAAAGGGAACTCCCGAAGGAATGATATTCCCTTCTCGATTGCGTTGACAGCCTCTTCGGCAACAGTAAGGTCTTTTTCGAGAAGGAATCCGTAAAGACGAATGATATCCTCTCTTGCTTCATGCGTGAACCGTACCGTGAACATCACACTTTTCGCATTTTTGCCTGTGTGAGCATGTCTCTCAGCTCTCCGGTCACGTTTTCCGCATCGACATACGAATTTGACTCTCTTGCCTGGTCCCGTGATGCCAGTCCCCGGGCGATAAACTCTTTCTGCAGGAGTCGCCGTTCAATGCCGGTACGCAGCGACGACTCGATGAAAGACGATAACGTTTCGCCATTTTCAAGCACTTTTTCTGCGGCTTTTCGCAGTTCCGGCTCCACACGGAGTGACGGCAGTGATGCGCTTTTCATTGCTTGTTCCAGGTTATGCGTTGCATGTGCAATGCAAGATAACTGTTTCATCTGATTTCTGCAAAGTAAAGTGGTTCAATGATTTTTGGGGAAGTTTATCCGAGGACTTGGAGATGTACCTCAGCAAGTCAAACAGATAGGCTATAGAAAGGTTTGCGATTATTATCCTGCTCTGCATGATGAGTTCCGACTGTTTCATAAATGTCAATCCAATGCGAGGTCAAGAGAATTGACAGACAGTTAGGCGGATAAGAATTTCTTCAGAAAGTTGTCGGGATTGTATACCGGAATGCCATTCCATTCGGCAAGATCAAGCAGATGAGCATCACCGGAGATGATAGCCTCTGCCTGGGCGGTGCTGGCGGTTTCAAGTATTCTGTTGTCATCCGGGTCGGCGGTAATAACGGAAATTCTGCTTTCCGGCCTCACAACTGAAAAGGTCTCACGGAACAATCGGATAATTCCGTAAACCTGCTCATCGGTCAAGCCGAATTTGGGTCTGAGAAGAACCTGTTCGATTTCTTTCAGAAGTTCCGGCGAGGTGAAGTTTGTCAATTTTCCGGAAGAGCAGAACCCCAGGACATCCCTTGGTTTACCGCCGAACAGTATGCCTGATATGAGTAAATTCGTATCACAAACCACCCTCATGAGCGGCCATTTTTCGTGCGGACCGCACGTATTTCATCTTCGACATCCCTCAGCGTCAACTGTTTTTCCGCAGTAAGCCGGTCTCCGAGCAGGAACAGTTCTTCCCATTGACGCTGCCGCTGGATGTAGAGCCTTACAGCTTCACGCAGGAGTTCCGAACGACTTCGGTGCTCCTTTTTTGCTGTTTTGTCGATTTCTTTCAACAGCGAATCCTGAAAAGAGATGTTGACCGTGACGTTGCTCATTGGCTGATTATCGTTTTAATCTCTAAGGGTCTAATTCCCCGAAGCTCGCTTCGAGAAAGAATCGATAAAAAATGAATTCATACCCCGTAGCTCTGCTGCGGGGTAATTGATCCTGAATATACAAACTTTGTATAGGATAACCGATATTTCAGTGCGAAGGTTCCATTTCGAGGTAAAACTTGATGAAAGAGCGCAGTGAGATGCGGAGGTACTTGTGGAGTACCTCCGCAAGTCAAACTGATAGCTAATATTCATTTATACAAAGGATTGCGAGCATTATCCAACTTTCCATGACGAGTTTCGACTGTTTCATAATTGTCAATCCAATACCGAGGCAAGAAAGTTGACAGACCGTCAGGCGGGAAAGAATTTCTTCAGGAAGTTGTCGGGATTGTATACCGGAATACCATTCCATTCGACAAGATCGAGCAGATGAGCATCACCGGAGATGATAGCCTCTGCCTGGGCGGTACTGGCGGTCTCAAGGATTCTGTTGTCAGTCGAGCCGTCAACACAGTCAATCTTTGAGCGATACAAACGGGATGATTTCGAGGAGCTGACGCAATTTGAGGAGAATTTCCAAATCATGGTATTGCCATAAACGGGGCAAGTTCCGATTTTTTGCCAAAACGACAACGTTTGGTATCCGTTTAATGGATTGAGATGTCAAGCTTTTTCCCCAATGCTTCCGCATAATGTGATAGGGTTGAGAGCTTGACATCTTCGGCATGGTTCTCAATCCTGGAAATAGCAGACTTGTGGGTTTTCAACTTCATGGCTACTTCGACCTGTGACATACCCGCATTAAGCCTTGCCTGTTTGAGGAGCACTCCTATGCGAAAATTTCTGTACCCTTCATCATACCCATCGGCAAAATTATGGTGCAAGGCCTTCTGCTCGTCAATAAACGCCTGCAATTCATCTTTCGGTGTGTCGTTCTTCATAATCTTTTTTTCTCAGCTCTGCCAGCGCTATTTCCTGAGCTGGTGTTTTTTGTGATTTTTTGGCAAATCCGTTTGTCAGTACGACAAAATTTCCTTCATGTAGAAAGCCTAACAGTCTTGATGCATTGCTTCCATGAGAGGATCGTACTTCCCAAATCCCGTTTGTATTCTGCAGTTTCTTGAAGTATTCCCTGGGCACTATCTGGAAATCCCTTACCAAAGTCAAAACCCATGCAACCTTTTGTCTTTCCTTATCCGGAAGTGTCGCCAGGAAATCCTTTACGGGACATTGTCCTGACGGAGTCGTGTAAAAAATTATTGATCGCATGAAAAAGTTAACATCTATATCAACTTTCAGCAAGAAAAAAGATCACCGCACATCAATTTTATCGTTCATCACGGTTGCTGCGAAGTGAAGAATAAGCTGAGGGACATCCATAAATAAGATAGAAAGCCTGATAAAATCTCTTTATAGAAGATATTGCGGTTCCTCATCCATTTTGCATGATGAATTCTGCCTCTTCAATTCATTTTTAGTTATTGTATTATATAAGTAAAAATGCTCGATACTCTGAGTGATCAGTATAACTTTTTAATCAGAACGGAAGAAACGATTTCCGGACAGAATGGACCATTCGGAACGGTATTTGGGGACATCCCGTAAGCGCCGATAAAAACCGGTAGAAAGCAGAGTATGAAAGTTACTCACATGAAAGGTATAGCCAACCATCATGACCCAGAGTCATGCCTCGATAGCCAGCAATGGAATGGGGAAGCGTTGACAGGGGAACACACAGGCACAGCTATGAGCTCCGAAATCACTGCAATTCGAAGGCGGACCCTGTACAACGAAGGGGAAGGCAAAATCGACCATACCGATATGGCAAGGCATGGTTGGCTTCGACGGAGTCAAAGACCTGAAGCATTTGTGGAAGCTCTCTGCGCGGGAATCGGGAGACCCGGCAAGCTCCCTTGCCAGTGGCAAAAGGTAGAAGGGTAGTATCAATGAAGGAGAGAACCCGAAGAATTGATGCAAAAGCGAACCGGGAGTCGGACGGTGTAATAGTGTGCGCTGGGCAGTGCCCAGATCAGGAGGGTTTAAGTCCCTCTGGTGCTCAGATAAGGGGCACCATATCCAAAAGCGGGGGTAATGCCTCGCTGGCCGGTGTGCGAGAATAAGGCGAACCCTAAACGGGCACGAAATCGGAAACGACGGAAACAGCCAAGGAAGAGCCTAAGTTCGAACACAAATCAATACATGATAACCGGAGGGCAGGGTGTCCACCGCGAGGTGGAATCCGAAGGGCTTGAGGAGAAGTACCGGGCCGTAATCGAAAGGGAAACCTGTGATGAACCGGTCGGCCAAAGACGGGGCAAGGTCGAGCTTGCACTATGGTGGCGAAGGCGTTCTTATCCACCCGTCGAACCAAGGTGTGTGCGGATGGCACGGTACGGAAGATCTGGACATGACCCCAGGAGGACTCATTGCATGCCCGGATGGCACCGGACTAAGAACCCCTATAAGCCGAAAAGCGAAATGGGCGACGACGTGCAGTGAGTATTCGGACAGTCGAATAGTACCGATGAAGGTTGGTGAAAGGCAACTGACCGCGACAAGCGGGAGCCAAGTGGGCTCGGGAAGGCGACTGGCAAAGGTAGCAGGAAAGAAACGGAAAGCAAGAGAGTAAAGCAGGTATGGAGGAACAGTTCCATGAGTGAAAGACCCGTACAATACCGGCCGAGGAGACTTGCGGACTGGCTCAATCCAGCAGGAGAGAGGAAGGTCCACTCATTGGTGGACAAGGTGTACAGGATGAAGAACCTTGAGACTGCTTGGCAGAAGGTGAAGCGGAAAGGCGGGGCAGGCGGGATCGATGGAGAAACCATCGACTCCTTCGGGCAAAAGCGGGATGATGAATTACATCGTCTGCAGCAGGAGCTCAAAGGAAAGACCTACCAGCCGCAACCGGTAAGGCGACACGTGATACCAAAACCGGGACAGGCAGGGAAGATGCGTCAGCTGGGCATCCCGATCATTTATGACCGAGTGTGTCAGCAAGCGCTGGTGAACTGTCTTGAACCGATCTTCGAGCCGCTATTCGACGACGCCAGTTTCGGGTATCGGCCGGGGAGATCAAGCAAGGATGCGCTACGCAAGATATGGCGGGAGCTGGAAGAAGGAAGGGAGTGGATCGTGGATGCCGACCTGAAGGATTTCTTTGGATCGGTAGATCATGAAAAGCTATTGACCCTGATGAACCAGCAAGTTGCGGATGGACGGGTGCTCGACCTGATACGACAAATCCTGAAATCAGGAACGCTTGTAGACGGAAAGAAGCATCCAACAGAAGCCGGGACTCCCCAAGGAGGGGTTATTTCGCCACTTTTAAGCAACATACTCCTGACCCCGTTTGACCGGGAGATGAGACGGAAAGGCTATCAGCTCAGCAGGTACAGCGATGATTGGGTCATCACCTGCAAGAGCCGTAAAGAAGCCTATGAAGCGCTGCAAGCGGCAAGAAACGTTCTGGAGAAGTTGGGAGTGCAACTGCATGAAGAGAAAACCCGAGTCGTTAACGTAAGGCAAGGGTTTGAGTTTCTCGGCTATAAGATCAAGATGGGATCAAGGCCAATGCTCCTGAAACCTTCACAGATCAAAAGTGGTACAAAGCAGGGCGCACTCTACGCATATCCAAGACACAAATCGTTACATCGCTTCAAGGCCGAAATTCGAAGTCTAAGCCGTCGAAGGCGACCGGTCACGACACGTGAACTGATCGGGGCCCTGAATCCAGTGATTCGGGGTTGGGGACTATATTTCTGTAAAGCGCATGTCAGAAGACTCTTCAACCGGCTCGACCGATGGATTGCACGAAGAATATGGTCACATCGGTATAAACGCTGGCGAAATGCTGGCTGGAAAACTTGCATAAAAGAAGGTTATACGGTGAGTATGGGCTTGTGAACCTTGTAAGGCTGATCCCTTCGCTTGATCTGAAAGAACATGCCTTTGTGAAAGCGGCTTACGGGAAAACTGTACGAGCCGTTTGAGCGGCGGACGGAGGCCAGCCTACGGGCGCCTCCTCCGACCCGACACCCGAGAAGCAGTTGAACAAAGGAACCCCTGTTCCTGCGGAGGCTGTGGAGGAAAGGACACTGGCCAAGAGGAACGCCGGAGAAGAAGCCACCAACCGGATACAGAGCCGGGAGATGGTGTCGTTCGGACTCGAAGGCGTGCGAACACGAGCCAGGACTGACAAGACGTGCTGCTTTACTGCCCTGTTGCACCACATAACACCGGAATTGCTGCGACAAAGCTTTTACGAGTTGAACCGCAAAGCAAAACCGGGTATCGATGGTGTGACGTGGCAGGACTACGAAAAGCAGCTTGAAGAACGCCTGCCTATTCTGCATACAGAAATCCACAAAGGCAGCTATCGAGCAAAACCGGTATTGAGGACATATATCCCGAAAGCCGATGGTCAGAAAAGCCCGCTGGGCATAACGGCCATAGAAGACAAGCTTGTACAACAAGCGGTAGTCAACGTGCTGACGCCGATATATGAAACAGAATTCTATGGATTCTCCTACGGATACCGGCCAGGCCGAAGCCAGCACGGAGCATTGGATGCACTGGCAACAGCCATCCTGAAGCGCCGCATCAACTGGATACTGGATGCAGACCTGCAAGGATTCTTTGACAGTATACCCCATGAACCCTTGCTCGAATTCATCAGAAAACGAGTAGGAGACAAACGGGTACTGCGCCTGATCAGCAAATGGCTGAAGACGGGATACAGCGAAGATGGCCGCATTTACCGGCAAACAGTAGTCACACCACAGGGGTCGGTGATTTCGCCGCTGTTGGCCAACATCTATCTTCACTACGCACTGGACGAATGGGTTGAAAATGAGAGACGAACCCGCCCAAACGGGGAAGTCATCATGGTAAGGTATGCCGATGACATGGTGCTGGGATTTCAGTACAAGGAAGAGGCAGAACGATACCACGAAGCC
>JAAXXY010000032.1 GCA_013334225.1 Chlorobiaceae bacterium | reverse complement strand
GCCTGAATATCGATATTCATGTCACCGATTTCATCGAGAAAGATCGTGCCATGGTCAGCCTGCTCGAAAAAACCGATATGGTCGCTGTTCGCACCGGTAAATGATCCTTTCAGGTGCCCGAAAAGCAGGCTGTCCGCAAGATCGTTCGATATGGCTGCACAGTTGATGGTGACAAAAGGCCCCTGCTTTCTTTTGCTTCCATTGTGGATCGCCTGTGCAAAAAGCTCCTTGCCCGTTCCGCTCTCACCATTGATCAGGACGTTCATGTCAGTTTCCATGACCTGCATGGCCTGTTCGACGCATTGCTTGACCGCAGGGCTGGCACCAACGATAAAATTGAAAATATCCTTCTGTTTCAGCTCCTTTTTCAGTTCGTTGATCTTCTGTTTCAGTCCGGATTCGGCAAGGGCATTTCTCAGAAGGATTTCAAGGCGCTGCTTGTCCACCGGCTTTGTCAGGTATTCATACGCGCCGAGCTTGATGCACTTTACAGCCTGGCTGATATCTTCCATGGCCGTAATGATGATGACAGGAAATACGAAGGACTTTTCCTGAAGATAAGCCAGGACTTCCAGGCCGCTTTTTACGGGCATGTTGAGGTCGAGGAGAACAACATCGATCTGGTTCTGCTCGATCGACTCGATACACTGTTCGCCATTTTCGACAGTCAGTACGTTATACCCCAGTCTTTTCAGCAGATGGCTGATAAGGGTACGGATTACCGAACTGTCATCTGCGACAAGGACCGTTGGCTTTGAATCATTCTGTACCATATTGACACGCTTCTGTTATTAACCGGTAATATATCGCAAAACTTACACTAACACAACGGGATACAGGAAAATGACGTCTTCGTGATCCATGGATTTATTGCGTGTATGAGATGTGGCGTCAACGAAAACTGTGTCATGAAGGCATATAACTAAATACCCCCTTTGTAAATATGACACAACTGTCTCAATCAAACTCAGACTTTTCCCTTCAGAAAAAAACGCCGATCTTTTATTCGTAAACTCGTAATTGTTTTCAAAAAAATACCCTATATGACGTCCCGGATAAAAGGCACCCCGGGCTCATCACGATGCTCCATGCTCCGGCATGATTTTTGCTGATTATTTACTGATTATGAAATAAATCAATTCACGTTACATGCGAGTGGACATGACAAACGAACTTTTAAACAGACTTGCATTCGCTGTTTCAGACATTGATTTCTCTATCATTCAGTTGAAACGGATGTATGAGAGCAAACCCGCCATAAACGGTGACAAGCATGGAGAGATGAAGGAATTGCTGAATGCGCTCGTAACGGATGTAAAAACAATCGAAGCCAACCTGAAAGACATCCTGCTGAAATTATCCTGAGATATCTTTTTTCTGAACTCTTGCCGCTGAGTGGTGGATAAGAGATGATCGCAGCTTAATATTGCCGATATCTAAACAAGATACGATCAACCATCCTGTTTTAACCGACTTCTTTATATTCAGCCACCCACAAGCCCGCCCAGGAATAATTTCAGACGGATATCCTCTACCGCTGATTGTTGTCGTAAGAATCACGAGAGAAGATTGCTCGAAGTGTCGGCAGGATCGGTGGTAAATATTCTATAGCGGAGCAATGACCGGTCGTGAAAAAAATTTCAATACCGGCACAGCAGGACGAAACCGGCAACAGAGTTCCGGTAAGGATCAAAAGCGCTGCGCTCAGCTCTTTTCAATTCTGATATAATCCTGCAGATCATGAACGGTTTCAGCATAAACCGCCCTGAGAATATCGAGCCATGAATCGTGATCCGGCCATCCTCCTTTACGGCTCAGGTCATTGATATATTTACAAAGAACATGCATTTTGTTCGCGCCGACGCTGCCCGAAGAACCTTTGAGGGTATGGGAAAGATAGTCGAGCTGCTCGATATCATTGTTCCCGAGAGCATTGTACAGCTCTCCTGTGAGCTTGTCAGCGTCGATGATGTATGTTTCGAACAGGCTCCCTATCAGTTCATCGCCCCCAATCTCCTTGAGACCGTTGATGGTCGATGTATCAAGAACTTTTTCAACTTCCAGCTGGCTCCAGAAATTCGAACCATCAGAATCCGTGTCAGATATTTTTTTTCTGTTCATTGAAGTGTCCTCGGGGGTGTCGTTTTTTAACATGACTGCAATAGCTGAAATCAGTTCATCCTTGAAAACAGGTTTACCGAGCAGGTAATTCATCCCTGCATTGTTGACCTCCTGAGCGCTCTGTTCGTCGGTATTGCCGGTAAGCGCAATGATGGGAATATTGCGATATGCGGTAAAACGCCGGAATGATTTACCGCTCCTGATCGCTGTCGCCGCTTCGATCCCGTCCATTACGGGCATCTGTATATCCATGAGCACAAGATCGAAATCCTGCTTTTCAAGCATGTCGAGAGCATCCCGGCCGTTCAGGGCATGTTCGGTGATGCATCCGTACTGGTTAAGGACCATGCTCATGAATTTCCTGCTGGTCCGGTTATCGTCGACAAGCAGGATCCGTTTACCGGAGATAACCTCTTCGTGGGTGTTCCTGGGAGACGACACCTCGGAGAAGAAATATTTTTCAACAATTCTTCTGATATCGGACCGCTTTACAGGCTTTGGAAGCACCTCGTTCATCCCGCTCTTTCTTCCCCGTCTGATCGCCTCCTGTTCAGGCAGTGCGGTCACTCCGACAACAGGAGCCTGCAGGTAGTGAAGGGCAAGGGCCGGGTCGACATCCTGCGCGGAACGGATCATTTTGACCACACTGTCGCCGTTGAGGAATGGCATCTCGAAATCCATGAAAATCAGGTCATACCGGTTTTCGGAAATCATGGCGAGGGCCTGGTTGCCGTTTTCAGCCTGATCGCACTGACAATTCATTTCCGAAAGGAACTTTGCAATAATAAGCCTGTTCCCCATCTGGTCATCGACAACGAGAATCCGCTTTTTCCTGAGGATGCGGTTCTTTATCTCCGTCACCATTCTCGAATCGTACCGTGGTAGCGTCAGGGTAAATTCCGTCCATTCTCCTTCTTTCGAATCGCAGGCGATCGTCCCGCCGAATGATTCCACGACCCTTCTGCAGAATGAGAGGCCCAGACCGAACCCGCCTTTCTTGTTCGTATAGAAACTCTCGAATATTTTTTCCCTCCTCCCCACAGGAATCCCCGGCCCTGTATCCCTGACCCTGACCACGTTTCCGCCCTCGGCGACGTCCATCGTTATTTCTATGCCGAACCCGTGCTTATCCTTGTAGTACAATGCATTCCGCATCAGGTTGAAAATGACATAGAAGAACAGATCGCGATCACCGAGAAAATCGAAATCCTTGTTTTTGGTGATCCTGACAAGGGCTCTTTCCGATTCATCACTGTACGGATAACTTTTTACAACGCCATCTATCAGCTCTGAGGCCGTATTGCGTATAAATCCCGAAGTAGCAACCTCTCCCCCCTGCATACTGGCAAGGATGGAGTCGATAATCTTGTTTGCCCTGCTCAGGGTGGTCGAGCTTTCCTCTATGACATGATGAATGCTTGTGAGGCTTGTATGACTGATATCGTAACGCTCGTTCGTATCGTCGATTTCAGGCTTTCTCGGAAGGCTGGCCTGGACGGAAGCTATGGCGCTTGTAATGGAACTGAGGGGGTTACGCATCTCATGTGCGATACTTCCGCTGAGGCTTCTCAGCAATGAAATTTTTGTCTTGTGGGCGGCCTGTTTCCTGTAACTCATGATCAGGCCTCCGACAAGAGCGAAAACAAAACAGGGCAGATAATCCGTCTGGAATAAAGCAAAACTCGCATGTCCGTCCAGGAGAGACACCACGCCGTAAGCCAGAAAAAAGCTGAAAAGCAGCATGACGCAGACAATCCGCCAGTCATTGATAAGAATGATAAGCAGCACAAGGCCGCTCATTGACGACAATGACCAGACTACCGACCATTCATTCTTGAAAGTCATGTAGAAGAAAAAGAACGGCAGAAGCAAAGGAACGGAAAAAAGAAAATAAAGAGGGAAATAATCCTTGAGCTGTTTGGGAAGGAAGCGGTAAAAAAGCCATGGAAGGCTGATAAAAGCTTCCAGAAGACGGAATTCGAGGCTTTCGTAATGTTGGGGCAGGATATCTTTCCAGACCACGTAAAAAAGCGGGTAACCAATAGTCGCGAACAGTCCGATTACCGGAATATTTGGTTCCGCCTGTTCTATTAATTCATTGGCTTTCTGTTTGAGCTTCTGCATCGTTGGATCAGTATGCGCACCTTCCTGAACGCCGAATAACAAAAAAAGAATCGAATCCGATGTATGGGAGCTATCTGGAAAATACCGTCAAATCATACCGGAAATAAAAGCGAAGGATCTGGGACGTAAAATGAAAAGGAATTTCGTGGAAAAGTACGAACTGCCTCCAGTTCAAGAGATTTTACGCAATCAAGTTATGGCAAAAGAATAAGTTTGGGAGTAAGATATTTTTCCGGTCATTCGTTATATTACTCTAAGTATAATAAAAATCAAAACATTGCAATTGGAGTTTTTAATGTTCTGATTGACTGCAGCACTCCCCATCAGTTCCAATAAACAGTATTGCCCAGGAAAAAACTTGACGCTGGAAATTTTGCACCTGAGACAAGTATGGTTATGGATAACAATCAGTTGAACATTGATAACGACCCCCCCGCCTTACATCGAAGTAAACTTGATTTTCCCGAGTTTCTTGAAAAAAAACTTGTTGAATGCGACCGGGAACTCTTCCTGCCGCGAAAAAACGGCAAGCCCCTTGTTGTAGGGGATATAGCCCCGGGGCCGGGGGCTATCATCCTTCAAAGCAACGATTACCTCAACATATCAAACCATCCGGAAATCCGGAAGGCACAGATCGATATCCTCACCAACGCCGAAAGCGAACCGGTAATGTCCGCTGTTTTCTTTCATGATGACAGCCCGAACCATTGCTTCGAACGCGAGATGGCCGAATTCGTCGGGTTCGAGAGTTCGATCGTCTGCCAGTCCGGCTGGGCGGCGAATGTAGGATTGATGCAGGTCATTGCAGATAAAACGACTCCCGTCTATATCGATTTCTTCACCCATATGTCCTTATGGGAGGGAATTAAGGTATCCGGTGCCACGCCTCACTCTTTCAGGCACAATGATCCGGACCACCTTGAACGCCTGATCAGGGAATACGGCCAGGGCATCATCATGCTCGACTCGCTGTACAGTACGATTGGAGATATCGCCCCGCTCAGGGAAATAATCGATATTGCAGAACGTCATGAATGCATCACCATTGTCGACGAATCCCATTCTCTTGGAACACACGGCCCTCACGGATCAGGCCTTGTAGCGGAAATCGGCCTGACCGACAAGGTCCATTTCATCACCGGAAGCCTTGCCAAGGCATTTGCAGGCCGGGCAGGCATCATCATCTGCTCGAGCAGGTTTGCAAAATACTACCCGTACATGGCGTTTCCGGCCATTTTCAGTTCCGCACTCCTTGCCCATGAAATCGCCGGGCTGAGAGCTACGATCAGGGTCATCAGGGAGAGCGACGACCGGAGAGCGAAACTTCGGGAAAATGCAAAGTTCTTCCGTGACGGGCTCGATGTCCTTGGTTACAACATAGCGAGCCAGTCACAGATCATCTCCATCGAAGGCGGACTTGAATCCGACACGGAACTGCTGCGCGATGCCCTCGAGAAAAGGAATGTCTTCGGTTCCGTGTTCATGACCCCTGCCACACCGAAGACCAGATCGCTCATGCGTTTTTCCCTGCACAGCGGACTCGAAAAGGAAGAGTTGCAATACGTTCTGAATATATGCGCCGAAATCAGGGACGAAATCGGCATGTGGAACTGGAAATCAACCAAACGAAAATCCACAAAACAGTTCTGAAACACTCCGGACCGGAGCAGCACACCTGCCCTCCCCTCCAGGGACCATTCCTCTGCATACACTGCCAGATAAATATAATAAAAGGTTGTGCCTCAACAGTTTTAGTCCCCTTCCCTGTCATTCTCTCTTTTACCAGTCATTATGAGCTCCCTGTATCGGGTCGCTGCTGCCCCAAAGTCCATGAACAATAAATCCCTTTATTTCGCGAAGTTAATTTTATTAAAGCTGGTTTGTTCATGGAGCGGCTTATACCGTCGGCTGAAGAATCCAATTGTTTTCGTTTTACACAAAAATGGATCCTTCACTCCACTTTGCTTCGTTCAGGATGACACCTCAGTTTCAGAAAAAACTGTGTGCTCCTGTCATGCTGATTCTACTCTTGACCCTCTCATGATGTCTTATTCCTGTCATTCTGCCTTTTCCCTGTCATTCTGAACGAAGTGAAGAATCCAAAAAGAGCCGGGTCAGCAAATGGATGCTTCGCCGCATTGACAGTCCCCCCGCATGGATTTCCTCGCAACTTGTTGTTGTCGGATCAATTGGTCGGGTCCATTGTCAACCGAAGGGCTTTTCTGTATATCTGTTCCCAAACCCTGTCGCAGCATTGGTAACGATGAATCGGAATCGAGATCCTCATCCCGACACGTCAGGACTCCCTGCGCCTTGCACTCGTGATTCTCACGACAATAAGCAGAGGTGCCCTGAAATCACTTGCGGCAACCCTCGTATACAAACAGGATTGTCGCTCATGAACTCCATCGACCATTTCTTGATTGCCTTTTCCGGATACGGCAAGGGATCACGATGTGTCGCCGCAGTTTTTTTGCAGCCTTGCACATTATCCGCAGACCTTCATCCCGTTAGAGTCTCTGTGCTCGTTTATGGTTCATTTTGAGCCTGCCCGTCTAAGAATATCATGGATTTGCCGGCAACCCCACGCATTCTTTCCAGGGCATGTTCCCGGGATCGTGCCGGATAGTAAATCTTTCTCATTAAGCTTTTTTCATAATGGCAATAATCTGATCGACAGTGAATCGATTTCTTGAGGCGTTTCTCCTTGGATGAGTTGATCGATGTTTTTTCTCAACCCGACTATTACAGTTCAGCGGGGCAAGAGCCGATCCCAAATAAAAGCCAATACAGACAGCGTCGACAAAAAAACAGTTTTTTTTACAATTTTGTAATTTTAATCTTAAATTTTATGGCAAATAATTATATTACTCTTAAATTTTAAAGATCGGCTTTCCGCTACCCAGTAAAAAGGAGGTGCGTGCAGACAAATCATATTTATCCTGTCATTGAAGGCAGGGATTCTTACAGCACCATCCGTGCTGATCATAATGCAAATCCCGTAACGAAACATACCCGATCAAGGCTTCAATCATCACAATGCAACAAGAAAGACCATGAAAAAAATCGAAGCGATTATTCGCACAACCAAGTATGAAGAGGTCAAAAAGGCTTTGCATGAAATAGACATCGACTTCTTCACCTGGTGGGATGTAACCGGGCAGGGTAACGATGCAAAGCACAAAACAGAGATTTACAGGGGAACCGCAAGGGATACCTCTTATATCTCCCGCCGATATCTGTCGATTGTCGTGCGCGATATCAATCTGAAGAAAACCGTCGACTGTCTCCTGAAGACAGCCTGTACCGGAGAAATCGGAGACGGTAAAATCTTCGTTACCGACATCGAGCAGTCATACCGTATCCGTACGGGAGAAAGTGGAGACGAATCTCTGTACAACAAAGACTGACAAAACGCTTTAAGACTTTTTATCAACAACCATGAAATCACTCTTTAAATCATGACACACAGATTACTTCTTGTCATTGCAGGAATCTTCCTGATGATGGGTATTGCCATGGGAGGTGAAATACATGCAGCCTCCCTTGATCCCGGCGGCACAAAAACCGGCACGACGATCGACATAGCTGCCGCCAAAGCCGGCACTCCGACAGCAACGGAAATCACCGATCAGATCGGTAAAAACAAGGTTGCCATCAATATGGTCTGGGTTCTTGTTACCGGCTTCCTTGTCATGTTCATGCAGGCGGGTTTTGCCATGGTGGAATCCGGCCTGACGCGAGCGAAAAACGCAGCCCATACCATGTCCATGAACATGATGATCTACCCGATAGGTATGCTCGGATTCTTTATCTGCGGGTTTGCCATCATGTTCGGAGGTTTGGGACCCATTGCGACAATGGGCGGATATGACGGCCTGAACCAGGAATTTACCATCAATCTTTTCGGCCACACTCTGGGACTTTTCGGCATGAAAGGTTTTTTTCTGCTGGATGTTTATGACGTATCCGTTTTTGCATTGTTCCTTTTCCAGATGGTCTTTATGGACACCACTGCCACTATCCCGACCGGTTCGATGGCTGAACGCTGGAAATTCTCTGCCTTCGTGGTTTACGGCCTCTTTGTCGGCACGATCATTTATCCCGTATTCGGTAACTGGACCTGGGGCGGCGGATGGCTCGCCATGCTTGGCAAGGAGTTTGGCCTTGGCCACGGCCACGTAGACTTTGCCGGCTCCTCTGTCGTTCATCTGACCGGCGGCGTACTCGCTCTTGTCGGAGCGATCATTATCGGGCCCAGGATCGGAAAATACAACAAGGACGGTTCGCCTAACGCTATTCCCGGCCACAACATTCCTATGGCAATTGTAGGCGCGTTCATTCTCGCTTTCGGATGGTTCGGCTTCAACCCCGGTTCGACCCTTGCCGGTACCGACCTTCGTATCAGTGTCGTTGCCGTCAATACCATGATTGCGTCGGCTACCGGTGCATTTGGCGCCATGCTTCACATGTGGTGGTTCAAAACTAAGAAGCCAGACCCGACGATGATGATCAACGGACTGCTTGCCGGTCTCGTCGCCATTACCGCGCCATGCGCCTTTGTCAACGTCCAGGCTGCCGCATTGATCGGACTGATTTCAGGTGTTCTTGTTATCGAAGCTGCATTTTTCATCGAAAAAGTTCTGAAGATCGATGACCCTGTCGGCGCCGTTGCCGTCCATGGCGTCAACGGAGCATGGGGGTGTATCGCCCTCGGTCTTTTTGCCGACGGCACCTACGGCGATGGCTGGAACGGTGTCGCAGGCCCGGTCACAGGTCTTTTTTATGGAAACCCGGGGCAGCTTCTGGCAGAAGTCATCGGTGTTTCAGCAAATTTCATCTATGTTGGCATTATCGGCTTCATCGTCTTCAAGCTTATCGATGTTACCATCGGCAACAGGGTCAAACCTGAAGACGAACTCGATGGTCTCGACATTCCTGAAATGGGTATTGAGGGTTACTGCGGCATCAGGCTCGACAAAAACTCCGAAACTCCGCTTTCAAAATAATTGTCGGTATATTCTAATTACAGGCAATCCCCAAAAGATTGCCGATAACACAAAAGGCTGCCGAAGGTGGCTTTTTGTGTTTTGCCGGGAACACCTGACAACAGGCATTGGATATAACAAAAAGAAGCTGAAAAAAGAGACTGGCTCAGTATACGTTGAGCCAGCCTTCCCTCTGTCAGCGACTGGTATCGCAAAAAAACAAGGCAAAGCCTATTCGCCATCGAAAAAAGAGAGCTGAGGACTTTCGGGGGGATTCTCCTTCAGGTGGAACTCCCTGAATGTATTGATGAGCGAATTGGTGGAACTGTCGTGGGCCGTGACTCTTTCGGCTCCCTGCAGTTCCGGAAATATTTTTTTCGCAAGTTGCTTACCAAGCTCGACGCCCCACTGGTCGAAGGAATTGATATCCCAGATGACCCCCTGCACGAAAACCTTGTGTTCGTACAATGCGATCAGGCTTCCGAGATTGAACGGGTTGAGCTCCCGTACCAGGATGGTATTGCTGGGACGGTTTCCGGGAAACACCTTGTGGGGAAGCAGCGCTTCCTGTTCTTCTGCGAAAATTCCGGCAGCCTCGAGCTCTTCGCGGACCTCTTCCGCCGTTTTGCCTTTCATGAGCGCCTCGGTCTGGGCAAAGCAGTTTGCAAGCAACAGTTGATGATGCTCGCCGACCGGGTTCTGGCTCTTCATGGGAACGATAAAATCTGCGGGAATGAAGCGCGTGCCCTGGTGGAGCAGCTGGAAAAATGCATGCTGGGAATTGGTACCCGGCTCACCCCAGATTACCGGCCCCGTAGCATATTCGATGGTGTTTCCCTGACGGTCGGTGCGCTTGCCGTTGCTCTCCATGTCGAGTTGCTGCAGATAAGCGGGAAAACGGTGAAGGTACTGATCGTAAGGAATCACCGCGTGGGAAGCGACATCGAAAAAGTTGTTGTACCAGATACCGAGCACTGCCAGTATAACCGGAATGTTGCGCTCCAGCGGCTCGTCGCAGAAATGCCGGTCCATGGCGCAAGCTCCTTCGAGCAATTCCTGAAACCGGTCGAATCCCAGATAAAGAGCGATCGAAAGGCCGATCGACGACCACAGGGAATAACGGCCTCCAACCCAGTCCCAGAACCTGAACATGTTGGCCTCGTCAATGCCGAACTCGACAACTTTTTCACGGTTTGTGGAAACGGCGGCAAAATGCTTCGCGATATGCACTTCGCTGACCGCATGGCCGATAAACCACTCGCGGGCCGTCATGGCATTGGTAAGGGTTTCCTGCGTCGTGAAGGTCTTCGATGCGATGATGAACAGGGTGGTTTCCGGGTCGAGCTTCCTGAGGACCTCGCATACATGCGTACCGTCGATATTCGAAACAAAATGAGCCCTGAGCTTGCCATGGGCGAAGGGACGAAGTGCTTCGGTCACCATATAGGGCCCAAGGTCCGAACCGCCAATACCGATATTGACGATATCCGTCATCGGCTTTCCGGTATACCCTTTCCACGAACCGGAAATCACCCGTTTGCAGAATCCCTTCATCTGCGCAAGGACATCATCCACTTCCGACGGGACATCGAGACCGTCAATCTTCAGCTCGTAACCGGACGGCCTTCTGAGCGCCGTATGGAGAACCGCACGTTTTTCTGTGCTGTTGAAAACACCTCCGTTGAACATCTCATCCCTCTTGGATTCTATGCCTGCATCTTTCGCCATGTCAAGCAGGAGTTCAAGCGTCTGTGACGTGATACGGTTTTTCGAAAAATCGACAAGAAAATCCCCCCATTTCAGAGAAAAACGTCTGAACCGGTTACTGTCTTTCTCAAACAGCTCCCTCATGTGTAGTTGCTGGATCTCCTGCTTGTGATATGCCAAGGCACTCCAGGCCGCGCTTCTCGATAAATCCATGGTGTTCACAATACCTTTTTAAAGATTGCTGTTGATTCTGTCAGAACAATATCGTTACGACAGACTTTCATGATGATAGCGAAGAACGATGGCCTTCCCCTCCCCTTCTTTCCGGCCGATAATGGAAATATCAGCCATACTGCGGATGATATGCACTCCCCGTCCCGATAATCTCATAAAAAAATCCCCGTCTGAAGGATCAGGCAGGGTATCGGGATCGAAAACTTTGCCGCAATCATGCATTGCCGCCTGAAGATGGTCTCCGGCAGCGTTGAGCGAACACCGGACAGGAAACTCTTCCCTGCCGCAGTTGCCATGCTTGACCGCATTGACGAAAGCTTCCTTCAGGGTAAGGTGTAGTGTTTCGGTAAAACGAGTTGAAAAGTTCATCTCCACTGCAAAGGTATCGATGAATCCATGCAGGTCCGGATAAGCCGAATAACCGCCAGTCAATTCGATTTCAGCATGTTTCATGAAAACGTCAAGGCAAATCTGAATTAAATGTTTTGGAATTTACGATGCAACCGGCGGCGGCGCAAATCCCCCGAAAAATACCAAAACAACCAAACAATTATACCAACCACTCGATTTTCCTTATAAATTTTACTTTTTTGTATTTTTTTATAAAAATTTTATATTAATGCCGAAGGTTCTCTTAAAGTTATCAGGATGATATTTATGGGCGCCTGAACCGTTATCAACCAACACACAATCGCAAAAACAACAGGAGTACATTGCAATGAAGAAAACCGTGAAATTGCTCTGCCTTGCCGCAGCCATGACCGTAGGAACCGGAAGCGCAGCACAGGCTGAAGGATTCAAAATCGGCGCGGACGTCGTAAGCAGCTATGTCTGGAGAGGTGGTGAACTTGGAGACTCACCTGCAATACAGCCGGCGCTTTCCTATACGTTCCCGGGTATCGGGGTTGTTATCGGTGCATGGGGTTCCTATGCCGTGGCAGAAAACGACGGCGAACGCTATAAAGAAGTCGACCTCTCCCTCACCGTACCTGTCGGGCCTCTCAGCTTTACTTTGACTGATTACTATGTTCCGGTAGGCGACAACAGTGATACCTTCGATTATACAGAAGATGGCCCTAATGTTCTGGAGCTGAGCGTGGGTTACAGCTATAAAAACCTCAGCCTGCTCGCAGCAATCAACATTGGCGGTGCTGAAGGAAGCGCTGTAGATGGCACCGATGGTGTGAAAAATGCCAAATACTTCGAGGCCGGCTACAAGTTCTATGACAAAGATGGATTTACAGCAAAAGCAGTTGTTGGTGCCGGCGATGAGGATTATTACGGAGATCAGTATGGCGTCGCTAAAAACGACACTATTGCCCTGGTCAACACCGGCATTTCCGTCTCGAAAGACAGATACACCGTATCGTTTATCTACAATCCCGATACGGAAAAATCTCACCTCGTCTTCATGGCGTCGTTCTGATTTCCCTTTGAGTGTGTGTGTGAAAAACAAAAAAGGAGCTGTCGATCAGCTCCTTTTTTGTTCACTCATGTGAGTTCAAATGTCTTTTTCGTAAATCACGTACTCCTTGTAGGGAATACCTCCGATCACCTTGGCAAGCTTGCTCATCGCCTCGTTCGCCTTGAGCACCCAGCTCATCTCCGAAGCAAAAAGACCATGCCTGCCGCCATAGTCGGCAATATGGGCGTTCAGGATACTGTCAACCCCTTTGTTCCGGTATTCCGGGATAACCCCCATCGTGATGGTCCTCACCATGCTGATGTTACGGCTGTACCAGAGGTATTTTAACAGGCCGACCGGTGAAAAAGGATTCCCGTTGACATGTTTCAGCGCCTGGTTGATATCGGGCAGGGAAAGTGAAAAACCGACCGGCTGTTTGTTCCGGTCCTCGACGAAATAGATATAATGCGGATTGGCAAGCGGTTTGAGGCTCTTTGCCAGGAAATCGAACTCTTTTCGGGTCATCGGGACAAATCCCCAGTTCTTTTCCCATGCTTTATTGTAGATCTCCCGGATGCGTTCGATCTCGTTGTCGAAATCCTTCATATTCATGATCCGGATCGAAAGCCCCTCCTTCTTCATGATATAGTCGGCGATTTTACGCAGGCGCCCGATATCGATGATCTTCTGGTCGATATACCAGGCAAGGAGTTCCTGGCCGATATGGTGGCCGGATTTTCTGACAAGATCGTTGTAATAGGAAGGATTGTAGAGCATGAGGAATACTGGCGCACTGTCATACCCTTTGGTCAGCATGCCGCACTGGTCGTTCATTGACGGGCTGACCGGCCCCCGCATCGCATCGAGCCCCTTCTTCCTCAGCCATCCGGCAGCGGCTGCGAAAAGCGCGTCAGCAACTTTCTGGTCATTGACGCATTCAAAAAAGCCCCAGAAACCGACCTTGTCATTGTGGACCTCGTTATGCCTGCGGTTTTCGATCGCTGCGATCGTTCCGGCCATAACCCCGTCTTTCCATGCCGTGAACATAGCCAGGTCGGCATGCTCGTACAGGGGAAATTTTTCCGTATCGAGCGTCTTCATGTAATCGTCGATAACGGGAGGGACCCAGTGTTTGTTGATCTCGGGGTCTTTGCGATAGATCTGCCAAGCGAATTTGATGAACTCTTTCCTTTCTTTTTTGTTCTGGACCTGCCTGATCTCTATTGCCATCGCCGGTGTCTCCCGTGTTTAAGATGAAATGAAGTAAATGCCGTTACATCCCTCCCGAAAAGGTTGATCATAAAAAATATGAAGCAAGTGCAGTCACTCGAATGCTTTTCCTGTCTGTATGCCGGCTTTCTTGAGAATGAAAACAAGCGGGCAGAAACCGGTCAGAGAAGCCTGAAAAAGGTTCGCTCCGACAAAACCGGTGAACCAGAGCCAGTTTGGATTATGGAAATATGCAAGCAGCAGGCTCGACATGATGAATATTCCCGCTATAGCCATGACGAATCGATCGATATTCATAAAGAGGGTCGTATGTATTTGTTAAACAAGTTCAAGGAGTCACCTGCTTGTGGTGAAGCTCCCCCATCGTAAGGGCGCCTTCATGGAGCATACGGTCGGTCTCTTCCCAGGAAAGGCATTCGTCGGTGATCGAAACCCCGTACCTGAGCTTCTCGCGCTCCTCTGGAAAAGGCTGGTTGCCTCCGAAAAGATTGCTTTCGATCATAACTCCGGCGATACTTCTGTTTCCCTTCTTTTTCTGCCCGAGGATATCTTCCCACACCGTGAGCTGCTGCTGGTGCTTCTTGCCTGAATTCGCGTGACTGAGATCGACCATTATCGACTGGTCGAGGCCGGCCTTTTCAATCAGGGTTTCGGCAGCGGCAATGCTCCCGGCATCATAATTCGGCTTGTCCCCTCCACGAAGCACAAGGTGCCCGAAAGGATTGCCTTTGGTCGTGATGACGCTGCTGTGTCCATCCTGGTCGATTCCGAGGAAACTGTGCGGGTGCATGGCCGACCGGATCGCATCGACAGCGACATTGAGCCTTCCGTCAGTCGAATTCTTGAACCCTACCGGCATTGAAAGACCGCTGGCCATCTGGCGGTGCGTCTGCGACTCGATGGTCCTTGCCCCGATCGCAGCCCAGCTGATGAGATCGGCCACATACTGAGGACTTATAGGATCGAGAAATTCGGTTGCCGCAGGCAGGCCCATTTCATTGATCTCGAGCAGAAGCTTTCGGGCGTGGAAAAGACCATGCTCGATATCATAGGTATCGTCAAGATGAGGATCGTTGATAAAACCTTTCCAGCCAACACTCGTCCTCGGCTTTTCAAAATAGACCCGCATGAGGATGCAGAGCTCCTTTTCTAGCTCTTTGCGCAGGTTGACAAGTTTTTTCGCGTAATCACGCGCCGAGTCGGGGTCATGTATCGAACAGGGCCCGACGATGACGATCAGGCGGGAATCCTGTCCGGTGAGAATATTTTCCACTTCATGGCGCCCGCCCGCAACGGTTGCCGCGGCAAGCTCGTTGACCGGCAGTTTTTCCTTGAGGGCTTTCGGAGAACAGAGTCGTATAATTCTCGAAACCCGTAAATCATGTAATTGTTCCATCCCTTTTACAGCAATAATAACATCATGAAAATTCAGCACGAAAGATAAAAAACAACGGTAATATAATCAGCATCACCGGTTATAAATTCCAGACACGGACTCTTCCCTGTAATCTGTTTTCTTGTCGCGTCAGGCAGGGGAAGAGGTGACCCGGAAGATTTCTTTTATTCCTGTCGTCGTAAAGAAATATATTATAAGGACAAAGTAAAACAAGCTGTGGAGAAAACGCTTAACGTGTTTTTTTCTTGTTCTGATCAGGGGAAAATAAAATCATCAAGCAACATGAAAGTACTGATTACTGACGGCGTTGACCCGCAATGCGGTCAAATCCTCGCGCAAAACGGTTTTGACGTGACCGAGAAACCGAAAATCAGCAAAGATGAACTCAAGGAGATCATCGGAGGTTTTGACAAACTGATCGTCAGAAGCGCAACGAAGGTCACTGCCGAAATCCTGGAAAGCGGCAGAAACCTCAACCTCATCGGAAGGGCAGGGGCCGGTGTGGATAATATCGACATTGCCGCTGCGACACGCAGGGGCATCATTGTCATGAACACTCCCGGAGGAAACACCATTTCCGCTGCGGAACATGCCTGTGCAATGCTCCTTTCCGCCGCCCGTAAAATCCCCCAGGCAACAGCCGACCTGAAAGCGGGAAACTGGAACAAGAAAAAATTCACCGGCGTTGAGCTCGAAGGAAAAACGCTCTCGATTATAGGCCTCGGTAAAATCGGCAGGGAGGTAGCCACGAGGATGCAGGCATTCGGCATGAAAACCATCGCGTACGATCCCATGATCCCCGATGAATATGCCGCATTGCTGAACATCGAGCTCCTGCCCCTCCACGAAAACTTCAAACGCGCCGATTTCATCACCATCCATTCCTCACTGAATGAATCGACGAGAAACCTCATCTCGAACGAAACGTTCGATCTGATGAAAGACGGCGTCATCATCGTCAACTGCGCAAGGGGCGGCATCATCAATGAAAAAGATCTCGCCGACGCGATCATGTCAGGCAAAGTGGCTGCCGCCGCTCTCGATGTGTTCGAATCGGAACCGGTCAATCCCGACAATCCCCTGCTCGCGCTTGAACAGGTAATTGCCACTCCCCACATCGCAGCATCCACCGACGAAGCACAGATCAAAGTCGCGATACAGATAGCCGAACAGATCGTCGCATGGAACAGGAACGGCAAGCTTGAAGGCGCTGTCAATGCCTCGGCTGTCGAACTTGCCCAGGCACCTGGCGTGCAGGCATACCTGACCCTTGCGGAAAAGCTCGGAGCGACGCTTGCCCAGCTGGCGCCGAAAGAAGCGAACAACATGACGGTCCGTACGTCAGGCGAGTTCCTGCACAAATACAACGAGGTCATTACCGCCGCCGCACTGAAAGGGTTCCTCGATGTCAGGCAATCGAAGGATACGAATTACATCAATGCCTTCACCATGGCAAAAGAGTGCGGGCTCGTTCTCGATCAGCGCTTTGAAAAGGAAAATCCCGATTATACCAACCTCATCAGCATCGAGCTCGAGAACGGGACGGAAAAAAGGATGATAGGCGGAACGGTGTTCGGAGAGAAGGAAGTGAGGATCGTCATGATAGACCGCTTCCTCGTGGAATTCAAACCGGAAGGCAATATCATCATCTACAACAACGTCGACAAACCGGGCATCATTGCACAGGTTACCCAGCTGCTCCTGAAGCATAACCTGAACGTCGCCTATGTTGCTCTTTCCCGTGACGAGGAAAAGAATATCGCCATGACAGCTATCGTGGTGGATGGTAAGGTATCCCCGAAACTGCTCGAAGAGATCGCTGCAGTTGACGGAGTTTCCTGCGCAGACCTCGTATCGCTTTAAACTGTAACAGCGACATTCCGCTGGTAAACAAAAAAACCTGCCGAGAGGCAGGTTTTTTTGCTGGTATTCATTTTCAGGTCAATCGACTTTGGTGAAATCGACGCTGAGCCATTTTTCTTCGTAGGATGCACCGGTCGATTCCATACCTGCGAGGAAAATCGGCAGTGCCACGATTTTCTGGTAGTCGCCGATACGGATGGTGAGGTCGTCGCCCAGCTTCATGATCTTCGGCTCGAGGCCCATGTCCTCCATGAAAGGCAACCTGACCCTGACCTTGTAATGACCGTCAGAGATCTTCTTGATATCGATCGGGTCTTCCTTGAAGAAGATGTCGAGGGGATTTGCATCGCCGTAGACTTTCTCGCCGACTTTGCGGAGCATGTCGAGACCAACGACTTCGTTATCGAACAGGGGCACTTCGGCGATCGGGATCGGGGCGAAAGCGTCCTGGATCTGCTCGATATATTTCTGCTGGATGGAGCGCCATTTCTGGAAGTAAGGGTCCGGGCTCTGGTCTGGCATGACGCGGTTGATGGTGATCCTGTCCACCGTGATGCCGTAGAGGTTCAGGTAGGTCAATGCGCGCATCGACTCCTTGATGACCATCTTTTCGGGGTTCATCACCAGGCGCATGGTTGTTTTCGATCCATCCGCCAGAAGCTCGATGATACCTTCGGTCGAAGCGAAGAGATTGTCAACCTTGTCGTAAACTTCCACAGGAGCGACAAAATCGTCAATTTTCTTGATTTTTCTGGAAAGCGGGCGAATAACGGGCTTCACCATGTATTTCTCGACATTGCGGATCATCTTGATGAACCAGCCGAAAGTTTCCGGAAGGGAAAGCAGGCGGAGGGTCTCTCCGGTCGGTGCGCAATCGACGACAAGCAGATCGTAATCTTTCTGCTCATTGTTGTAACGCTTGATATAGGAAAGAGAGAAAAGCTCTTCCATGCCCGGCAGCACGCCCATCTCTTCGGCATAGACACCTTCGATACCGCGAGCTTCCATCAGATGGGCGAAATGCTCTCTGACGACATCCCAGTTGAGATTGAGATCACCGAAAACGCTGACTTCCTGGCCCCAGAGGTTCTCCGCAACTTTTACAGGTGAAGGCCCAAGCTGAACATCGAGCGAATCGCCAAGGCTGTGCGCCGGATCGGTAGACATAATCAGGGTCTTGTAACCCATGTCTGCCGCCTTGAGGGCCGTTGCAGCCGCGACAGAGGTTTTGCCTACACCGCCCTTTCCGGTAAAAATGATATTACGCATACGTTTTAATGATTCTCATTTTTTGATTAATGAATACCGTCGTTTCCAGTACTGATCATTCACCTTCATTTTGAAAGGCATAAGATAATAAAATTCTTATTTAAATGTATAGGTATTATCTGCAATTGCCGTGCAGAAAAATCGCGGGAATCAATGATGGAATACGGTAAAAAACACCCGATAATCAGGGAGATTTACCTCCTGCGCTTCTTTTTCTTGGCTGACGAAGATGCGGCTGCGGTTGCTTTCCCTTTCTTGCCTGCTTTTTTGGTAATCCGCTGTTTTCCTTCATTGCGGGAATGCCTGTCGGCCCTGGAAGCTCGGAATCTGCGGCTGGTGCCTCTTATTTCGGTAATGCGCCGGTTGGAGGAACGGGGGGATGATTTGCGGACAACAACTTCGGTTTCAACCCTGAGGGTTTTTCCAGACATGATCCCCTTACCACCCCGCAATCCATTGAGCGCCTGGATTCTCTGGACGGTCGTATGGTATTTTTTTGCAATCGCCGCAAGGGTTTCACGTTTGCGGACCTTATGGGTGACAATCTTTTTCCTGACGCTCGGCCCTTCGTCCTGACTGTCATAATTGACATTGCGTCCACCCCTCGAGCTGAAGGAAATGGTATTGTCTGTCCCGCCGAAAACAATGAGCCTCTGGCCGGGCGTAACATCAGCATCCTTAAGGTTGTTCCATACGATCAACTGGCTGACGTAAGTCCTGTACATTCTTGCAATGGAACCGAGGGACTCCCCTTCCTGAACGACATGAACCTTTTCGGTTTTCTCACCTGAAGGTTCCACCGAACCCCTGCTGTTGCCTTCAACCCTGGCAAGAAGCATCTCCTGCTCGAGCGTCCTCGGGGATTTGTAAGCGTAAATTTCCTGCTCGCGGTTCTGGAACTGGGATATGTACTTTCTTGGAAGCCTGAGTACGTTGGGAGTCAGCCCTGTAGAGGCGGGAATGACCCCAAGCTTGTACTGGGGATTGAGAAACTGGAGGTCCTGGTTCGGAATACCGAGCACACCGCTGATCTGGTCGAAAGCGAGGAAATGCGATGTCCTGAGCGTATCGACATCCTGATAGAGATACCCCGGTTCCACAGGACGGATGTTGTGGTCCCTGTAATAGTTCATGACATAGTTCACGGCAATGAATGCTGGAACATAGCCTCTTGTTTCGGCAGGAAGATAATCGTAAATGGCCCAGTAATCCTTGACGCCGCCCGCCCTTCGTATCGCCTTGTTCACGTTTCCCGGTCCGGCATTGTATGCCGCAAGAACGAGAAACCAGTCGCCGTAAATATTGTAAAGGTCCCTGAGGTGCCTCGCTGCAGCGGTCGTCGCTTTGTAGGGGTCGAAGCGGTCTTCGATGTAGGATGATGACTGGAGGCCGTAGATCTTTCCGGTACCGAACATGAACTGCCAGAGCCCCTTGGCCCCAGCAGGGGAAACTGCCGTAGGATTGAGGGCGGATTCGACAATTGGAAGGTACTTCATTTCGAGGGGTACATTGTACTTGTCAAGTTTTTCCTCGAAAAGGGGGAAATAGATTTTCGTCAGGCCTACTATTTTTCCGATCAGGTACCTCTTGTCGACCGCATAAACCTTTATGAACCCTTTGACATGATCGTTATAGACAAGATTGAACGGTGTCTTCCTCCTCAGGGCGGCTATTCTTGAAGCATAGACGGAATCACTGTACTGGGGCACGAAATTGGAGGGGAACCCGAACTTGTCGCTTTCTTTCGAAGTTGTTGAAAAATGCTCGTCCCTGAAATAGGTGACATTGACGAGACTGTCGAGAATATCCGAAACCGATGACCTGCCTCCAACTTTTTCTTCCGCAGCGGCGTTGCTGGATAAAACCGGTAGCGCCAACAATGCGCACGCCAGCAGCAAAAAAACCCTTAAACCCTTATAATGAAATCTGATATTCACAAGCGGCATATTCTTTAAGTATCGGAACTGGAAGCTGAAAAGTAGTACGGGAGACCAAAGCCGAAACTTTAACATAAAAACAGTTCCTGATTAATACAATAACTTCAAGGGAAAATAGCGAACAATTGAAACGGGGTCAGTAGGTTATCTCCCAAAGAAACAGTCCGTTAGGTGCGGCCGGCTGAAATGTTCCGGTAAAAATTCCTGCATCGAGCATCCGGCGGAACTCCTGGAGGGCAAGCTCCCCTCTGCCTGCACTCACCATGGCTGCAACGAGATAGCGGACCATGCTTCGCAGGAACCTGTTGGCGGTAATCCGCAGAACAAGAGCCCGGCCCGACCGGCCCCAGCGGCATTCGCTGACCTCGCAATAGCGGCCTTCATTATCGCGGTCCGGCCTCGAAAAAGCCGTAAAATCATGGACACCCTCCACAGCCGAGGCGATCTCGCGCATGTGGACGAGGTCGAGATTTCCAAAGGAGCATCCGGAAAAACGTCCGTAAAGCGCCGATGGATGCTCGATCAGATAATATCGGTACTGGCGCTCCTTTGCGCTGAACCTCGCATGAAAATCCAGGGGAACATCAGATGTATCACTTATCCTGATGGTAGTGGGCAGCAGCGAATTCAGGGAATGGGAAATCCTCGAAGGCTCCATTGACGATGCGGTGAAGAAATTCGCAACCTGGGCCCTCGCATGCACCCCCCTGTCGGTCCTGCCTGCCGCAACGA
The DNA here is from genome assembly GCA_013334225.1 of Chlorobiaceae bacterium. GTDB lineage: Bacteria > Bacteroidota > Chlorobiia > Chlorobiales > Chlorobiaceae > Chlorobium. The sequence goes on along the minus strand of JAAXXY010000032.1, from coordinate 10,481 downwards.
GAGAAACGGGTTCCTGCAGGATCTTCCGCAGGATTTTCTCGATCTCTCCCTGAACGGTGACTATGCCGCCCTGCTGGCGCTGCCAGCCCGCAAAACCGGTCCCGTCGTATTCGACCGTTATCCTTATGTTCTTCATCATTGACTTTCGGTAAAATCTTTCATGACCACGGAAGTGCTGCACTGTTTATTTTTTCCGAATCCCGAACGCCGTAACGGCAAGTTCTCGAAATCCTCCTGTAACACGTATACATTCCGGCTTCGGAGTTTATCCCGAAATTGTCGGGACTCTCTGAGCATTGCACTCGTGCTTCTCACGACAAAACATTGAAGTGCCCTGAAGTCCGATTCTTTGTTTTCACTCAAAGCACATGCATCATAAACAGAGCTATAAAAAAACAAAGCATTTTGAAACCTTTTATCTCTACCGGAAGTAGATTAACAATAGTGAAAACAAGTTGAAGCATACCACTCGCAATTATCCGATATATATACTGATCAACCGTAAATATACAGCGAACGATGAACCGATACCACCGGTACGCCGTAACAGGAATGCACTGCCCTTCCTGCGGCCTGATCATAGAACGGACGCTTTTGAAACTGCCGGGTATAACCGATGTCAGGGCATCCGTTTCCGGAAATACGGTCACGGTAGGGTACGAGGGAAAAGAACCCGAATGCCGCCGGCTCAATGAACTGCTTGCAGATAAAGGATATGAGCTCCACGAACTCTCATCCGCCGCCGGGCCGTTCAATGTCCTGAATTACTGGAAACCGGCCATACTTGTCATTGCCATTTCAGCGGCATTCTATCTGATATCCGGAAAGGGCATATCCCCGGCAGTCATGGTTTCAGGTGACAGTAGTTTTGGCGCATTTTTTCTTTTCGGCCTTCTGGCCGGCATCTCGAGTTGCGCGGCCCTTACGGGAAGCATCGTTCTGACGGGCACTGCCCGCTGGCATGAAAAAAATGGCAGCAGGAACGGTTTAACCGGCAACGCCCTTCCCCACCTTCTTTTCAACGCCGGCCGTATCCTTTCGTTCGGGTTGTTCGGGGCGCTGCTTGGATATGCAGGAGAAAGCGTCAGAATTTCACCGATTATCTACAATGCCGCCATCATAGCTGTTTCCATCCTCATGATCGGGATCTCCCTGCGGATGACTGGTTTTTCTTCCCTTTCGCACCTCAGCATTCCCCTTCCGGAAAAATTATCCCGCGTTGTCAGGAATATCGGCAACGGAAGATGGACCTTCGATCCGTTCACGACAGGATCGCTCACGCTCTTCGTTCCTTGCGGATTCACCCTGATAGCCGAGGGGGCCGCAGTGCTTTCGGGTAATGCCCTGCAAGGCATGCTCATGATGGTTTGCTTCGTTATCGGAACCATGCCTGCACTACTCGGAATCGGTATGCTCAGTTCGAAACTTTCGATGAACGGAAAGACCGCACCGATTTTCCTGAAAACATCGGGAATGGTTGTCCTCTGTTTTGTCATCTGGAACCTTGCCGTGCAATTCGGCCCTCAGACAGGCATAACAGGACCAAGGGCATCAGCCCCGGTTCCGGCATTGCCTGCAGCTCAAAACTCTGTAATGCTCTCGACCGTCTATTCAGATGCAAGGGATATATCGCCGAACACCTTTATCGTAAAAAAAGGGCAGAATGTACGGTTCGAAATTTATCCGCTCGAAACAAGCTACGGATGCATGAGCACCATTTTGGTTCCCGGTTTGTGGGACAGGCCCGAACCTATTGTCAAAGGGAAGAAAATCGTCATGCAGTTCACTCCCGCAAAGGCAGGCAGTTACAGGATAACCTGTGCCATGGGCGTGCCACGCGGAATGATCGTCGTCAAATAACAACGTGACCGTTTCATAACATCATCTGAACATGCGCAAAATTTCGCTCTCTCTGGCCATAGCACTGATGATCGTTTCGTGCGTTATCGGCATGGGAACCGGATACTGGCTGACCCCTGAGTACCGGTCTTCCATGTACGATAAAAATACCATGGACCTGGGGCCGCCTGACAAATGGCTGGATCAGCGGTATCTCGACGCAATGATTGCTCATCACCGTGGAGCGATGCTGCTGGCGCATCAGGCATCAAAAAGCGGGAGAAAAGAAATATCTGCCCTTGCCGCCGATATTCTGAAAAATGAACCGATTGCAATAAACGAGCTCTACCGCTGGAAAAAGGAGTGGTATGGCAACATCAGGACCGTTCAGGACCCCAGGGTAGCTCATCTCGAAAAAGTTGACCGCACGTTCGACCTTCGATTCCTCAATGCCCTGATCGCACATCATGAAAATGGCATTCGCATGACGCGTGAAGTCCGGCTGAAATCGAGCCGAAGCGAAATCCTCGACAATGCCGATGCTGTAGAACTGTTCCTTCACAACGGCATCGGAATGCTCAGGGAATGGAGAAAAGCATGGTACAACGTCGTCGATACCAATCCGTTGCCATGAATACCGCAACCTACACCGTAAAAGGCATGCACTGCGCAAGCTGTGCGGCAATCGTAACAAAAAAACTCTCGAAAATAGAGGGTATTGCCCGGGCCGATGTCAACCTTGCGACGGAAACCGCCCGGATTGATTTCCAGGATAAACCGCACCCGGACAGCGAGCTCAACGAGGTCCTGGAAAAATTCGGGTACAGCCTTGTATCAGAGAGCCCGGAACCGCAAACATCTCCCGCCGGGACAGCTCCGGGAATACAGGCAGCACAGAAAAAAGAAGAGAAGGAGCGGGAGCTTGCAGCGCAGCTGGCAGAAGTCGAATTGTCGCTCCCCCTTGCCCTGCTCGTTTTCCTGCTTATGCTCTGGGACGTCGCAGCGAAAATCATCCCCTCGGTTCCGAACCTTCCGTTTCCCATGGAAACGCTCAATATCTTCACCATGGCCATTGCAACATGGATGGTGTTCGGCATCGGCAAACCCTTCCTGCACGGCATCCTCATGTTCGTTCGCAACGGTGCGGCGAACATGGACACGCTCATCGGCATCGGCACACTGACCGCATACCTTTACAGTACCATCATCACGCTCTTTCCGCAGCTTGCCATGCTGCTGCAGATACCGGACTACACCTATTTCGATGCCACCATCGTCGTCATCGGCTTCGTGCTGCTGGGTAAATACCTCGAAGCCCGCTCGAAAATGAAAACCGGCTATGCGATCGAAAAACTTATCGGCCTCCAGGCTAAATCCGCCCTTGTCCGCAGAATGGGAAAGGAGATGGAGCTCCCTCTCGAAGCGGTGAGGACAGGTGACCTGGTCATTGTAAAACCGGGATCGAAAATCCCCGTGGACGGCATCATAACCGATGGCAGCTCGTCTGTCGACGAATCGATGGTTTCGGGCGAACCGCTGCCGGTAGACAAAAAAACCGGTGATACGGTAATCGGCGGCACGATCAACAAGCAGGGCTCATTCACCTTCACAGCCACGAAAATAGGCAGGGATACACTTCTTGCAAGGATAATCAGGATGGTCGAGGATGCCCAGGGCTCCAAAGCGCCGATCCAGAACGTCGCCGACAGGGTGGCGGGAATTTTTGTTCCGGCCGTACTCGTTATCGCTGCGGGCTGTTTTGCCGTCTGGCTTACCGCAGGCTCCTATTTCATCGGCTTTTCGCAGGCGCTCTCCTTCGGGATCATGGGACTGGTCGGCATTCTCGTCATCGCCTGTCCCTGCGCGCTCGGCCTTGCCACGCCTACGGCGATCATCGTGGGCATCGGCAAGGGTGCGGAATACGGCATCCTTGTCAGGAATGCCGAAAGCCTCGAGAAGCTCAGCACGATCGACACCGTGGTCCTCGATAAAACCGGGACCATAACCACCGGCAATATCGTGGTTTCCGATATCCTGCCGCTGGACGGCATAACCGGCGAAAACCGGATCCTCCAGCTCTCAGCAAGCCTGGAGCGCCGTTCCGAGCATCCTCTTGCCAGGGCTGTCGTCGAAAAAGCGGAGCAGGAAAAAATTACGCTCGAAGAGACCTCATCTTTCGAAGCCCTCGAAGGAATCGGCGTGAAGGGGACCCTGTCGGGAGTTTCCGTCACCATACGCAAACCGGATGAAAAAGAGAAACAGATCTCCGACGTCATGCGTCTGCAGCGCCAGGGCAAAACCGTGGTCATGGTCGAGGAAAACGGAACGGCCAGGGGGCTCATCGCCTTGAGCGACACCCTCAAGCCGGAAGCGAAAGAATCGGTTGCCGCACTCCATAGCATGGGACTGAAGGTCATCATGCTTACCGGTGACAACCGGGCGGCCGCTGACTATATCGCGGTGCAGGCTGGAATCGACGAGGTGCATGCCGATGTCCTGCCGGCAGAAAAAGCCGAAGTCATCAGGAGAATACAGGCAGAGCAGCGTAAAGTGACGATGGCCGGTGACGGGATCAACGACGCCCCGGCACTCGCTATCGCCGATGTGGGGATCGCCATGGCGACAGGAACCGATATCGCGATAGAATCAGCGGGAATAACGCTCCTCAAGGGAGACATACGCAAAATAGCCCAGGCGATAAAACTCTCTCGGGCAACCATGAACATTATCCGCCAGAACCTTTTCTGGGCATTCATCTACAACATCATCGGCATACCCCTGGCGGCGGGGGCGCTCTACCCGGTCTGGGGAATTTTCCTCAATCCTGTCTTTTCCGGTATCGCAATGGCGGGCAGCAGCGTCTCGGTTGTCAGCAACTCGTTACGCCTGAGGGCGAAAAAGCTCTGAGCGGCCTTTGCCTCTCGCGGGCTCGGCATTATTTCCCGCACCCGCAATGGGCATGATCTTCATGGGTGCCTTTCTCGTGAGAGTGAGCGTGCCCGTGTTCATGATGCCCGCCATGGTGTTCGTGGGCTTCCGTACAGCATGAGTGGGGTTGTTTCGACGGCATGTAAGACTTTACCACCAGCATGATGAGCACGATCGAGGAAGCGATTTCAAGCACACCGCCGTCTTCGTGTTTCACATGGCTGACCCAGTTCCTGACATCCATGCCAAGGAAACCGTACAGATGATTGACGAATACACCGGCAGCCAGCGAAAAGAGAACGATCGAAACCAGGTAGGCCACGGTCGCCTTCCTGCCGAGTATCTTTGAAATCACAGGCAGCGAAGCCGCGTTGGTTGCAGGGCCCGCAAGCAGGAAAACCAGTGCGGCACCCGGAGAAATGCCCTTCAGCGCGAGCGCTGCAACGATGGGTGTGGATGAGGTGGCGCAGACGTAAAGCGGTACCGAAAGCAGAAACATCAGTACCATTGCCAGATAGTCGTTTGAAAGGTAACGGGTTACCATCTCCTCTGATACAAACACCGAGATCAGCCCGGATATGAGTATTCCTATAAAAAGCCAGCCTGCAACATCCTTCAGCAGATCACCGAACGCAAAGCTCATACCGTCCCTGAACTTTTCACCAGCTGTCCGTTTCCCATGCGTTTCATGGACAGAACCACAGCAGGATGACCCGCATGCTTCCATATCCGGAGCCACCCCACTACCCTCAGGATGAGCAGGGTTTTTCTTGTCTTCCTCGAAAAATGATACGCTTATCCCGGTAACTATAGCCATAAGAACGGCAACAACCGGACGAATGATCGTCATCAGGGGATCGAGCAGCGCATAGGTGACTGCAATCGCATCCTTGCCTGTTTCAGGTGTCGAAATAAGGAAAGAAGCGAGCGCGCCTTTCCCTGCGCCCTGTTTCTTCAGACCCGCAGCGGCAGGAAGCACGCCGCAGCTGCAAAGCGGTATGGGAACGCCGAGCAATGCCGCCTTGAGGACACTGCCGATCCCCCTGCCGCTCAGATGCCTTGCCACGAAATTGTCGGGAAGAAAAGCCTTGAGCAGACCGGACATGAAAAACCCGAGCAGCACGAAAGGCGCTGAATCGAGCAATACTTTCCAGGATGCGAGAAAGACGCTGTTTACGATGTCGATGGTTTCGTTCATGTCCGGTTTTTTATCAACAACAAATCTTCATATGAGAATGTATTCATATTTAAAACAAAAAAAAAGTTTTCATTCAAGCACATGCTCCGAGGCCATGGTGATCAATCCGGAAACATGGGCGTCATCGAGGCTGTACAGCACATTTTTCCCTTTTTTCCTCGACTTAACGATCTTGGCGTCCCTCAGGACCCTCAACTGATGGGAAACCGCCGACTGGTTCATTCCAAGGATCGAGGTCAGGTCACAGACACAGAGCTCCGCATGGTAGAGAACGCTGAGGATCCTGATTCTCGTATGGTCCCCGAGCACTTTGAAAAGCTGGGTCAACCCTTCGAGAAGCTCTTCGCCGGGCAAGCCGGAACGCATCTTCTCGACAATGTCGGGATGGCTGCACTCTTCCAGGCAACCGTCCACATTTTTATGATCGACTGTTTTCATCATAATCGAAGGTTTACCTGAAGAGTAATAAAAAGTGAACTTCCATCAAAACCCGATACCGTTACTCCCCCGCCCTGCATCCGCTCAGATCAGTTGAGAGAAGGAATCGTCCTGATAACGGTCTGGCTGTGCACGGCCTTGATGTTGGAAAGATCGTTGACCACGGCTGCTGACTGGTTGAGAATTACATCCCGTCCAGGGTTCCTGGTCGAATCAGGTTCATGCAGCCACTGTTTTTCGATCTGTTTTATCGATTCCGTTTCCGACCTGAATACCGTTTCCTGCAGCGAAACCGCTTTCTTCCTGCGGATCTTTTCCAGAACTCCAAGGTCGTGCAGGTAGGACTGGTACTCGCGGTTTTTCGCCGTCCTCTCCCTGAATTTCAAGCGAAGCATGGCGATATCCTCGGTGGTGACATCTCCGATCGGCTGGAAAAACGAACGGGAAATGCTGTTCCAGGGCAGGCTGCTCGAATAGGTGTCCTCCCCGATCGTCGTCGTGTCGATCATCGACGGCATCGTGATGTCGGGAACAACTCCCTTGTGCTGCGTGCTGCCGCCGGATACGCGATAGAATTTCGCGATCGTCAGCTTCAGCTCTCCAAGGTCCGCAGGTTTCCCGAAAAGCGAAACGGGCCTCGCCAGTTTGATCAGGCTCTGGACGGTCCCTTTACCGAACGTCCTCTCACCGATGATCACTCCTCTCCTGTAATCCTGTATGGCCGCGGCGAAAATTTCGGACGCCGAAGCGCTGTACCGGTTCACCAGCACTGCAAGCGGGCCGGCATACTGCACCCGACGATCGTCATCCCTGAGCACCATTTTCCCGCCGGTCGAATTGCTGACCTGGACAACAGGGCCGGAAGGGATGAAAAGGCCTGTCACATTCACCGCCTCTTCCAGCGATCCGCCCCCGTTTTCACGAAGATCGACCACGACCCCGTCAACATGCTCCGCAACAAGCTCGCCAAGTATCCTCGACACATCGCGCGTCGTGCTGTTGTAGCTTGCCGAGTTCTTCTGCTGGCCTTCGAAATCGAGATAGAACGAAGGGATCGTGATTATCCCGATCTTCTTTCCTCCCTGCATGATGACGCTCTTCTGCGCAGCCTGCTCTTCGAGGTTGATTTTATCCCTGACTATCTGCACGATCTTCACAGGACCGCGTCCACCCTGGCTCGCAGGGAAAATCTGCAGACGGACAAGCGACCCTTTCCTGCCGCGGATCAGTTTGACCACATCATTGATCCTCCATCCCGTCACATCGACAAATTCGCCCGCATTTCCCTGCGCGACCGCGATGATCTTGTCCCCTTTCTTCAGGATTTTACCCCTGAACGCAGGTCCGCCAGGGATCACTTCGTTGACAACGGTATAGTCGTTCTCGGTCTGCAGTTTCGCTCCGATCCCTTCGAGCGAACGGCTCATGTCGATCTGGAAGTTGTCGTATTCGTCCGGTGAAAAGTAGCTCGTATGGGGATCGAACGATGTCGCAATCGCATTGATATAGGCCTGGAAGGCATCTTCAGGCGTCTGACGGTTCAGCAGGTTGAGCCTGTTGGAAATATTTTTAGCGAGACCTGCCCTTACCGATGCAATGCTTTCACCGGAATATTTCTGGTTGAGCCACTGGTATTTAAGCTCCTTGCGCCACAAATCGACAAGCTGCCGCCTGTCCGAAGGCCATGGCGCCGTCCTGCGATCGATCCCGAAGGTTTCGGGCTGGGAAAAATGGAAATTGACGGTATCGGCAAGGGCTTTCATGAACTGCATTTTCTCCCTTGCCCGTTTCAGGAAAAAGTTGTAGATGGAAAATCCCGCATCCGCCTTTCCTGCAAGAAAATCATCATCGATCCGGTTTGCATAGAGCCTGCGGAGGTTATTGACCTCGACAGCTGTGAAAAAGCTTTTATCGGCATCGAGGCTTTCAAGGTAACGGTTGAAAATCTCCCTGGAAAGGGAATCGTTTATCGACAGCTTTCTGAGGTGGTTCTGCAGCAGGTTCCTGGTAATGTATCGACCGGCTTCCTCTTCCAGCGCGGTCGGCCTGAGTATCGCATTTCCGGAAACGGTCGCGGCAGCTCCCCGGGTATAGATAAAAGCCGTCGGCGTGCTTCCCAGGATAAAGAACACGAGAAGCAGGCTTTTCTTGAACATTTCCAAAAAAGGTGATGGAGGGTTTCTGACCGGTATCAGCAGTGACAGTGAACGGAATAGCTTCAAATATATTATATTGCACAGCGCCTGGAGATACCGTCGCCGGCTAACCGCCTGAAGCATAAATCCTGCGGGCGTTATAATAACAAAAGGAGAGCTTTCCATGCAAAAGAAAAATATCAGCTATAAAGAACTCGGACTGTGCAACAGCAGAGGTTTATTCAGCAAGGCCGTTTCAGGAGGGTATGCCATACCTGCCTACAATTTCAACAACCTCGAACAGATGCAGGCGATCATCATGGCTTGCGTTGAAACATCGTCACCGGTTATCCTCCAGGTTTCGAAAGGCGCGCGAAGCTATGCGAACGAAACGCTCCTGCGTTATCTCGCACAGGGAGCCGTAGCTTTCGCCGAAGAACTCGGCACTCCTATACCGATCGTTCTTCACCTCGACCACGGCGACAGCTTCGAACTCTGCAAAGACTGCATCGAATCGGGCTTTTCATCCGTCATGATCGACGGCTCCCACCATTCTTATGAAGATAACGTCAGGCTGACACGAAAAGTTGTTGAATTCGCACATCAGCACGATGTTACTGTCGAAGGTGAGCTCGGCGTGCTTGCCGGCATCGAGGATGACGTGGTCGCTGCAACCCACACCTATACTCAGCCTGACGAAGTTGAGGATTTCGTTTCGAAAACCGGAGTGGACAGCCTGGCCATCGCCATCGGGACCTCCCACGGAGCGTTCAAGTTCAAACCGGGCGAAGATCCGAAAATCCGCCTTGACATCCTCGAAGAGATCGAAAAGCGCATTCCCGGATTCCCGATCGTGCTCCACGGCGCATCATCCGTTCCGCAGGACCTCGTAAAAACCATCAACGAACACGGCGGCAAACTCAAGGATGCCATCGGCATCGGAGAAGACCAGCTGCGCCTGGCTGCAAAATCAGCGGTATGCAAAATCAACATCGACTCCGATGGACGTCTGGCCATGACTGCGGCAATACGCAAGGTGCTTGATGAAAAACCCGAAGAGTTCGATCCGAGAAAATACCTCGGACCTGCCCGCGACGCCCTCAAGAAGCTCTACATCCACAAAATCGTCAACGTGCTCGGCTCGAACGGCAAAGCCTGACGGCAAATCTTTCCTTGTTTTGCAGAAAATGGCGCCACCCTGGCGCCATTTTCTGTTTCTTATCAGTTCACCTCAGCAAGAAAACGAATTGCTGTATAGGCAAGAAGCCCGCTGCCTGCAAGCAACGCCTTTTCATCAGGATTGAAAACGGGGGAATGGAGGGTATTCTCTTTCTGCTGATCCTTGGTGCCAGTCCCTATCTGCCAGAATGTTCCGGGGCAGGCCTGCAGGAAGTAGGCGAAATCTTCCGCAGTCATGATCGGATCGCATGCCAGAACATTTTCCTCGCCGAGATATTCGCTGCAGATAGCGGAAGCCTGGTCGGTGATGGACGGATCGTTATAGAGGACGGGATAGCCATTCATGATTTCAAGCGATGCCTCGACCCCGAGTCCTTCGGCGACATGGATCACGGTCGTGCGGAGTTTTTCGTGAAGGAGCGAACGCACCTGCTCGTTCATGCTCCGCATTGTTCCGGACATGGTGACCTGGCGAGGAATGACATTAGGGGCATTGCCTCCGTGTATTGACGATATGGAAACAACCGCCGATTCATTGGGAGGAACGACCCGGCTGACGAGATGCTGCACCGCGGTGATGATATGGGCGGCGGCAAGGACCGGGTCGGCCGCCCTGTGCGGTGCCGAAGCATGGCCTCCCTGTCCGTTGACGGTAATATAGAACTCGTCTGCCGCAGCCATGAACCCCCCTTTGCAAAGCGCAACTTTTCCTGCTTCGACCGTCGAAAAACAATGCTGGCCGATAACGACCGATGGGTTGAAAC
>JAAXXY010000031.1 GCA_013334225.1 Chlorobiaceae bacterium | reverse complement strand
ATTCCAGCTCTGCCGGTAGCTGAAGCCAGATGCCTCCTCGAACGGCAGGGAGAGCTGCCGGAGCTGCTCGATGAACTGGCTGAGCTCATAGAACCCGAAGCGTCCACACATGATTTGAAGTGTTTCATGAATCATACGAAAAGCCGACAGTCAATGCAAGCCCTGCTGCTTTCCCGGAGATGGGGGTTCTGTCATTCATGATCTGCTGACCAGTCTCATACTGAAACAATAATCGATGTGCTGCGAGTTGTTTACGATATCCGCGTTTTGTGCCATACCTGTCCTGACAGTGATTTCCCGGTGCCATAGACACAATAAAATTTCTATTGTCTCATTGTGATGCCATACATGCGGGATATATAAGCGAATTTGCGCAAAGACGTAGGCGTATTATGGCCTAAGTCATATTCATATAATTCGATAGGTGCGATTTTCTTCTGTTGGTACGGTATTTGCTGCGAGATGAGAAGGAAGGCCTGGAGTCATTTGTAAACTTTTCCGGCTTTTGCTGAAAGTCTGCAAGTATGTTTTCAAATCCGGGGATTCTTCTGCTGTGACTGGAGGAAGCGAAGCTTTTGTCTGAAAGTTCATTTCCATGCTAAGCGCAGGATATCAGCCACGAAGCATGAATTAGCAGCCTCAAGCCTCAAGCCGGAACCTTCACCTAACAAATACCAAACATGCCATGAGCTATTCGATGAAGTTGTTGGGAACGATCGTCGTATCGCAATGCCTCCTTTTTTCGGGGCTGAACGAACTGAAGGCTGCAGCGCCTTATCGATCAGGGATTTTGACTTCGAGTCTGCTGAACGATCATCAGTCTGCAGTGACATCTCCATACAATCCGCTTGCGGGGCCGAATTATCCCATTGTCCAGGACTCCTATTTCACCGATGATTATGGCAATATCCTCATGATCATCAATGTCCTTGGTGAAGTCAACAAGCCAGGCCAGATCGTAGTCAGGGAGAATTCCGATTTTCCGACAATTCTCGCTCTTGCCGGTGGCGTGAAGAGTTCCGCGAACCTGACCAAAGTCATCATTTCCCGCAAAGAGCCTGATCGAAACGGCAAACAGGCCTATAAAGTGAACCTCAAGGATTACTACAATCAAGGTAACCGTGGCGAATTCATCGCATTGAAGCCAAATGATACCATCATCATCCCTGAAAAGAGGGGGCTCAGCCTTGACGTACTCTCAAGAATTGCCGGAATCACCCTTGCAGGGTTCGATGCCTATTCGGTCATCAGGTAACCAATAACGAGATAAACAGCGGAACCATGTTTGAAAAATCGTTCCAATCAGAGCCGCAAGCCGGAAATCTGAACACAGGCGAATCCGTTTTACCTGTAATGGATATTATCAGGATTATCCAAAGGAGGAGAACCGGCATCCTCCTTGTAATCGGGATCTCATTTACACTGGCCCTGCTGGGTTACTATCTCCAGACGCCGGAGTATCATGCTGAAACGATCATCATGATAAACGACAGCCAGGAGCATAAAGACCTTTTAAGCAAGGTGCTTGGGCCTGCTTCAGGAATCGGGGACAACAAGTCGGTCAAGAAAGATGCCGAGCTGATCCGTACGATGCCCATCGCTGAACTGACGATCAAGGAACTGGAAAAAAACAGCCTTAAAGGCCGTCTCGAATTGTTCGGCAACAGGCCCTATTATTCCCCTCTGGCCTCTCTTATCAAGCCGGTACTTCCTCTTTTTGCATCGCAGAACCAGAAGGCGGGCGCAAACACTGACGAGGAATCGAGGCGGATTGCCCTAAGGTTGAACAGGCGGATCAGCGTTGAGCCTGTGCGGGAAACCAATATGATGAAAGTTTCGGTTGCAAGTCCGTTTGCAGACGAGGCGGTCTTGTTGAGCAATACGCTCTGCAAGGTATACCGGGAAGCTGATATTGGCAGGAATTCGGAAAAATATGCCCAGGCCAACAGGTTTATCGCAGAAATGCTGAATGAACAGCAGCAGAAAGTGGCCGAAGCCGATGGGGCGCTGTCGAAGTATATGTCGAACCATGAGATCTATGAGGTAACGGGTAATACCCAGCAGCTTCTGGAAAAGCTCATCGAGGCTGATGCACGTTATAACGACATCATGGCCGAATACAATATCACGAAGAACAATCTCAATTTCCTTGATCAGAAGCTTACGGAAGCTGACAAAGCGCTCAGTTCGAAAATCGCAAAGACGGTTACCGAACAGTTGGGTTCAATAATGGACGAGATCCGGAGCAGCGAGAACGAATATGTCCAGATCGTAAAAGAGAAAGGGGCCGATTCACCTGAAGCCAAGGCCAGGCTCCAGAAGCTTGACGTTGTCAAGGCAAGGTACGATCAGTTGAGCCGCAGCAAGATCGCCGGCCAGATAGGTTATGCGGGTCGGGCCCAGAAGTACAGTTTCGACATGGTTTCCGACAAGATCCAGATCGAGAGAAAACTCAACGAACTGTTCTTCAGCGCACATGAGCACAACCGCCTTAAACAGTATTATGAAAACCAGCTGAGCAGCCTTCCGAAAAAGGAGCAGGATTATGTCAGGCTGCAGCGTGATCGCGAAGCTGTGAGCAAAACCTATGTATTCCTCAAGGAGAAACTCGATGAAACGCGCATCCTTCTTGGTTCTGAGGTCGGGAGCGTATCAATCGTCGGAGCGGCTTTCCAGCCAATCGAACCCGAAAAGCCGGATCTGAAGAAAACACTGCTTGTGGGTCTGTTGTGCGGCGGTTTTTTTGCCGTGCTGTACACCATCGGAACTGAATCGCTCGATGATACCATAAAAGACGTATCGTTTTTCAGGCATCACCGGTTGGGCAGGGTTTTCATGATTCCGTTCCTTGGAGAAAGCGAAGTGAATGCATCAGCGGATAAGAAAAAAAGAGCCTCACGGATCTCTTTCGGCTCAGGGGAGGAAGGACAGGAAAGCGGAGAGACAGGTTCAGTATTGCAAGAAACGACACCGAAGATAAGCGAGCAGCCTACATCGGCATTCGCTGAAAGCTTCAGGACGCTCCGGGCTCAACTCGCTTATCTGTCGGACAGTCATTCGTCACAAGCCATCCTCATTTCAGGAACCAGTGCGGAAGAGGGGAAGTCGACCGTCTGTGCCAATCTCGGCCTCGCATTTGCCGCCTCCGGCAGGAAAACCCTGATCGTCGACTGCGACATGATGCACGCGACACAGCACAGGATATTCGATTGCGAAAGAGCGCCTGGGCTGAGCGATATACTTCTCGGTCAGGAAAAAATGGTCGACCAGAGATTCATTCAGCCGACCGGCAACACGAATCTGTTTGTGATCGGTTCAGGGCAGGAAGTTGTCAATACGAGTGAACTTCTCGGATCGGCAAGGATGGTGGGGCTCATCGATGAATTAAAGGGCCGGTTCGATACTATCCTGATCGACAGTCCCGCGCTGTTCCTGAGTGATTCGGTGCAACTTGCGCAAATGGTTGATGGTATCCTGCTGGTGTCACGGCTTGGATATACCTGCAAAAAACCGATCCTCGATCTGGTAATGGACGAATTTTTCAGTCCGAGAATACTTGGAATGGCTGTCATCGATTCGTCGGGTTCAGCCATCAAGGTCCCAAACCGTTATCAACCGCTCTCATAGCACCGTTAGTGCCTCCTCCCTGCATGAGGAATACATTAGGTTCCTGATCACTCCCGGCGACCGGGTTTACAATGACGCCGGCTTTCCCTCAAGGAAAAACAAACTGGTCGGGCATGGTTGTTCATGCCCGACCGGGCGCAAGGATTTCGCGTTGAGACTCTTCAACCATTCAGCAACCTTTAAATGTCAGAAAAAGTCAGCCGCACATTCGCAACGGCTTTTTCCCTCATGCAGAAAAGTATTCTCGCCCTTCCTTGCTCAGCTAAACGAATCATAGCATTTACGTTCGATGTCTGGTCGGCCCTGTTAACTGTCTGGCTTGCTATCGAGTTCATCGCAGAAATCTGGCATGGCCCGACAGGTAATCACTGGTTTCTGTATCTGATCGCGCCAGGGATCATGCTGCCTGTGTTTTTCGCGTCCGGAATTTACCGGGCAGTATACCGTTACAGTGGTTTTGCATTGTTTGTTACTGTAGTCAGGGCTGCCGTGTTTTATGGAGTCATGTTTTTCGCTGTCGTTCTGCTGCTTGATTTTCCAGGAGTGCCGCATCTGGTCGGTATCCTGCAACCGATGATGTTTCTTCTGATGACTGGTGGCAGCCGGGCGCTGGTCCGTTTCTGGTTTGCCGAGCCGGCCAGGCAGAAAAACCGAGAAGTTGCATCCAACAGGCTTCTGATTTATGGTGCCGGCAAAGCAGGAACGGAGATCGCCAGAGCTCTTCATCAGAGTAATCGATTCGTTCTGGCCGGATATTTGGATGACGATCGCGAGCTTCACGGACGTACGATCAACGGCTTGCCGGTGTTCAATCCGGCTGATGCTGAATCACTGATCAGCAACCGGTCCATCAAGACAGTCCTGGTCGCGATGCCTTCGGCAAGACGTGCACGCCGCAATGAGATTGTCAGGTCATTCCGGCATTATCCGATCGATATCAAGACCTTGCCGGGCATAGAGGAAATTGCCAACGGCAGGATAGCCATATCGGATATCAAGGAGGTTGATATTGAAGATTTGCTTGGACGCGACCCGGTTCCTGTCGACCAGGCGCTGGTGGAAAGAACCATAGCGGGTAGAGTGGTCATGGTAACAGGTGCCGGTGGGAGCATCGGAAGCGAACTCTGCCGCCAGATTCTTGCTGCCAGGCCCTCGACGCTGCTGCTGGTGGACAACTCCGAATACAACCTCTACAATATTCATGGTGACCTCGAAAACCGTCTTGTCCGCACCGGATCATGCACGACGGTCGTACCCCTGTTATGCGATGTGGCTGATCCCCTTCGTTTCCATGAGATCTGCCGGGTGTTTATGCCGTCTGTCGTTTATCATGCGGCTGCCTACAAGCATGTTCCCATGGTCGAGTACAATCCTCTTGAAGGGATCCGGAATAATGTTTTAGGAACGTTGAATGTAGTTGAAGCTACGTTGAAATACGGCGTTTCGAGCGTCGTATTGATCAGTACCGACAAGGCAGTAAGGCCGACTAACATCATGGGAGCCAGCAAGCGCCTCTGCGAGATGATTCTTCAGGCCTACGCAGGTGAAAACCTCAATTCTACCTGTTTTTCAATGGTTCGATTTGGCAATGTCCTCGGTTCGAGTGGGTCGGTTGTACCTCTGTTCAGGAATCAGATCAAGAACGGAGGTCCGGTTACCATAACTCATGAGGATATAACTCGATATTTCATGACTATTCCCGAGGCGGCCCGACTGGTTATTCAGGCTGGCGCAATGTCATTGGGTGGTGACGTTTTCCTGCTTGAAATGGGCAATCCAGTCAAGATTATCGACCTGGCTCGCCGAATGATCGAACTTTCCGGGCTTTCAGTTCGAGATGAAAACAACCCTGATGGTGATATTGAAATATCAGTAACAGGATTGCGCCCTGGTGAAAAACTCTATGAAGAACTGCTGATAGGTGATAACCCTGAAGCCACTGCAAACCCCAGGATTTTCAGGGCAACCGAGCATTTCATCCCGCTGGATATACTTCGTTCTGATCTCAAAATTCTTGTAAAAGCAGTACAGTGCAATAATGTAATGCTTGCCAAGCAGGTATTGAATAAAGTAGTCAGAGAATATCGGACGACAGACGATACGGTCGATTTTCTATTTATGGAGGAACATCGACCAATCACAACAATCGAAATCAATGAGGATAAGACCACGGTAAAGCCTGAAGTCGTTTTGCGGTTAAAACTGGAAAGGTCTGCAAATCGTGTTGACAGGTGCCAGGATGAAAGATTCATAAATGATGAGCTTCCAACCGTAGAACATGTATGATGTCGAGATATTTCATAGATATATCTCTGGATGGTGATTTGCAAATGGTTGTTGTGTCGATATTTCTTCATATAAATAAGTTTTTGTCGGGTTTTGATATGGAATATGAAGTTTAAAGTTATTCACGATATAAAAAAGGGAAGGTCAGGAGATCAGGATGAGCGACTTGTTGCTTAAACGTGAGAGCTTTAATCAAGCTCCAGCTTTAGAGCAGTTCAAGGACCGTACCGTTTTTCAGACGCAAGAGTGGTTGGCTTTCGTCGCGAAGTCACAAAATGCGGAGCTGGTGGTGGCGGCTGTAATGGATGGAAATCAAAGGGTGGGAAGATTTTCAGGACTTATTGTTAACAAATTCGGCCTCCGAATCCTGGGCTCCCCATTTCCTGGCTGGACAACCAACTACATGGGATTCAATCTGAAACCCTCCATTTCACGGAAAGACGCATTATTGGCTTTGGAAAAATTTGCATTCAGGGATCTCAAATGTGTTCATATCGAAATAATGGACCGCTTTACAAGTGAAAAAGATTTTTCCGAGGCAGGTTACAGATACAGATTGGAGCCTGGATTTGAAATTGATCTTGATAGGGATGAAGAAATAATATTTAATTCAATGACAAGAAATGCCCGCTGGAGTATTCGAAAAGCAATAAAGTCCGGGGTGAAAATTGAAGTGGCTAACGACGTATCTTTTGCTGATGATTATTATGCTCAGTTAGTGGACGTTTTTGCCAAAAGAAAACTTGTTCCAACCTATCCGAAAACGCGAGTCCAATCATTGGTCGAACATTTGTTGCCTACCGGTCAATTATTGCTGTTGAGGGCAATAATAAATGATGGAGAATGTATAGCAACAGGAATATTCCCGGCATTCAATGATGTGGCTTACTGTTGGGGTGGAGCAAGCTGGCGCTCTCATCATTCATATCAGCCGAACGAAATAATACAGTGGCATGCAATGTGTTACTGGAAAAAACGAGGGATTTCCAGGTATGATATGGGAGGCGGGGGAGATCATAAAAGAAAATATGGTGGAGCTGATATATTAGTGCCAAGGGGAAGTAAATCAATGTTTCCAATTGTTGAAGATGCACGAAATATTGCAAAGAAATTGATAGAATTCAAGCAGCATCTGTTGGGTTTGAAAATAGCTTGATTGCCCTAAGTCTGGGAAGGGCTAATAATTTATGCCGGAATGGCATTTGTAAATCGCTCATCTGTTTGCTGGTTTTGTATATGATATCATCCTCCTGAATTTAAGCGGTTCCTTGCAATGATAGTATCGTCTGTGGCATACAGGGTACCTCTATTTATTGGCGAGAGCAAAGACGGTTCGCGAGCGCCATAGGTTTAAATGTGGAGGATGCAAAGAATTAGGAGTGCACTCATAATCCATTTGTATATCGCTTCCCGCGGGACGGATACAATAAACAGAGCTACACTGTAAATAACAGAAAATCTTAAGTACATGAGCGAAGTTAACATAGCCGTGATCGGATTAGGGTATGTCGGACTTCCCCTTGCGGTTGAGTTCGCTAAAAAGTATCCTGTAGTCGGTTTCGATATCAAGAAGGAACGTATCGATGAACTGAATCAGGGGCAGGATTTGACACTTGAGGTCAATCAAAAAAGCTTAAACGAGGTTCTGTCGACTAACAATCCCATTAAACATGGTAATGAAATCGGCCTGTTTGTTACTGATGATAGTGGCGAGTTGGTGGATGCCAATGTCTATATCGTCACTGTGCCTACGCCTACCGACAAACATAACCGGCCAGAATTGACTCCGCTTATCAAAGCTAGTGAAACAGTCGGGAGTGTGCTGAAGCCCGGTGACCTGGTTATTTATGAATCAACCGTTTATCCTGGGGCTACAGAAGATTGTTGTGTGCCGGTTCTTGAACGTGTTTCAGGCCTGGAGTTCAACAGGGATTTTTTTGCCGGTTATTCTCCAGAAAGGATTAATCCGGGCGATAAGTCTCATACTGTCACAAAAATCAGGAAAGTGACATCCGGGTCGACACAGGAGACCGCGGTGAAAGTCGATCAGCTTTACCGATCCATCATTACAGCAGGAACTCACATGGTATCGTCCATAAGGGTTGCGGAAGCAGCCAAAGTCATTGAAAATTCGCAGCGTGATATCAACATCGCTTTTGTCAATGAGCTCGCTATGATTTTTAACCGCATGGGGATAGATACGAACGAGGTGCTTGAGGCTGCGTCGACCAAGTGGAATTTTTTACCATTCAAACCTGGGCTGGTTGGAGGGCACTGCATTGGAGTAGACCCCTATTATCTCGCACAAAAAGCGCAGGAGTGCGGGTATCATCCCGAAGTCATTCTTGCCGGGAGGCGTTTGAACGACAACATGGGTAGGTATGTGGCCACAGAAGTTGTCAAACTGATGATCGGCAAGGAGCATCAGATCAAAGGTTCGAAGGTGTTGATGCTTGGGGTCGCGTTCAAGGAGAACTGCCCCGACATACGAAACTCGCGAGCCGTAGATATAGCTTTTGAGCTGATGAATTACGGTATCGAAGTCGATATATTCGATCCATGGGTCGATACCGAAAATGTTCGACGGGAATACAGACTGCCCTGCCTGTCTGAGCTTAACGGAACCCGCTATGACGCCATAGTTCTCGCTGTTGCGCATGATCAGTTTCAATCGCTGAAAATCCGGGAACTCGGTTCCTGTGGTAAGGCAGTTGTGTACGATGTCAAAGGGGTGTTGAACCTTGAAGATATCGATGGCCGCCTTTAATGGAACTTCATCATCTGGCCTCCCGAATCAAACAATACGGCAAGGGGCTTCCGGTACCAGTTCCATGATCAGGCTCATCATCAGGCTTTGGCGCAATATCAGCTCGCGGAGGATCGTTCAGTATGGCCTGTTGCTTTTGCTGATGATCCTTGCATCGTTTGCAGAAATCCTGAGCCTCGGTGCTGTATTGCCGTTTCTTGCCGTCCTTACAGCCCCGGATCGGATTTTCAGACACCCGGAAGCGCAACCATTCATCAAAGCCCTCGCCCTTACTTCTCCTGACCAACTGCTGCTGCCGTTGACCATCGGATTCGCACTGGCGGCCCTGATTGCCGGCGCCATGCGCCTGATGCTGCTCTGGGCCAGCACGAGCCTCTCTTTCGCCACAGGGGCCGACCTTAGCATCAACATTTACCGTCGGACGCTTTACCAGCCATTTGAGGTGCATATCGCCCGGAACAGCAGCGAAGTTATCAACGGCATCTCTACCAAAATCAATGTGGTGATTTTCAATATCATTTTCCCGGTTGTGACTCTCATAAGCTCGATCATTCTGTTGACCGGCATATTGCTGACCCTGTTATCGGTCAATCCGGTCGTCGCAGTTTCTGCTTTTACCGGATTCGGACTGATCTATGCCGTCATCATCAAGATTACCCACAAACGGCAGGTGACCAACAGCCGGCAGATTGCCCAGGAATCGACAAACGTCATAAGATCCCTTCAGGAAGGCCTGGGCGGTATAAGGGACATTCTCATCGACGGCAATCAGGGAGTCTACTGCAACATCCACCATAATGCCGAACTGATCATGCGTCATGCTCAAGGCAGCAGCGTCTTTATCAGCGACAGTCCCCGGTTTGGCATGGAGACCCTGGGGCTAGTGCTTATTGCTTCTCTGGCCTACCTGCTCATGCAGCAGCCGGATGGCCTTGCCAAAGCCATTCCTGTCCTGGGCACCCTGGCGCTTGGTGCGCAGAGGGTGCTGCCGGTAATGCAGCAGGCCTATGGAGCGGTTTCGAAAATTCAAAGCGGCCAGGCTTCGCTTCAGGATGTCCTCGCCCTTCTCGAACAAAGGATACCCGAATATGCAGGCCAGTCAGTCGCTGAACCGATTCCGTTTCATGAACGGATAGCCCTGAGGAACCTCTCTTTTCGATATACCCGCCAATCCCCCTGGGTGTTGAAGGATATCGAGCTGAGCATTGCGAAAGGGAGCCGCATCGGGTTCATCGGCAGGACCGGCAGCGGAAAAAGCACCCTTATCGATATCGTTATGGGGCTTCTGCAACCAACCGATGGGCGGCTCGAGATCGATGGCCGGGTTGTCAGCACTTCGAACCAAAGAGCTTGGCAGGCGCATATCGCCCATGTTCCCCAGTCCATATTCCTTGCCGACAGCACAATCGAAGAAAATATCGCTTTCGGTGTCGAAAAAGAGCGCATCGACCATGACAGGGTCCGGTTTGTAGCAAGGCAGGCGCAGATCGCCGATGTCATCGAGGAGTGGCCTAAAAAATATGATACGTACGTAGGGGAACGAGGCGTGCGCCTGTCCGGGGGACAGCGCCAGCGAATCGGGATCGCCCGGGCGTTATACAAGCAGACCGATGTCATCATATTCGACGAAGCGACCAGCGCACTTGATACGGATACGGAAAGTGCCGTAATGCAGGCAATCGAGGATATGGACAGGAATATAACCATCCTCATTATTGCCCACAGGCTGACGACCCTGAAAAACTGCGACCAGATCGTCAGGCTTCGCGATGGCCATGTCGAGCATATCGATAACCAGGCGGAGATCTCTTATGACCATAACACCCTCGTGGAGATGTGACCTGAAGGGTCGATTGCAGGTACACACCGGAAACAGGCGATCATTCGGGAGGCTGTTCAACCGGGTCTCCTATCCCCGGGTTGCGAAGTTCAGTCTGTGCTTGCGTTGAATTGGAGTTGAAAAGGATGTTCAGCTAACGCTCGATGACGTCTTTATCGAGAGACGGAAACAACAAACCTAATCCTGTAGAATGCAATGTGGGACGATATTGATGCTCCTTCCAAAAATCCCCAGATAACCGTAATTGTCGCCGTTCTGAACCAGGAACGCTTCATCGGCCGTTGCATGCGCTCGTTGCTGGCCCAGAATTTCCCTAGGCAGGATTACGAGATAATCGTGATTGACGATGGCAGCACAGACCTTACGCCGTATGCTCTCGAGCTGTTTCGGGAAGACGTCCATATGATCCGCAACGATCAGAACATGGGTCTGCCCGCTGCGCTCAACAGGGCCATCGCGAAAGTCAGAAGCCCTTATCTGGTTCGGGTCGATGCCGATGATTTCGTGAGCCGGAGCTTTCTCCAGTTCCTCTACGGTTTCATCAGCCAGAACAGTTACATGGATGCCGTGGCTTGTGATTACAATCTGGTCGATGATCAGGGGGTGGTGATAGAACGCAAAAGCTGCATGGATGAGCCGATCGCCTGCGGGATCATGTTTCGGACCGAGCAGTTCATGGATATCGGGATGTACGATGAGGAGTTCCTGCTTCATGAAGAGCGCGACCTGCGAATCCGGTTCCTTAAAAAATACAGCATTTATCGCCTGGAGATCCCGCTCTACCGCTACAGGCGTCACGACGGGAACATCACCAACAACAAGCAGGCGATGGAGCATCATTTCGTAAACCTGGTCAGGAAACACGGAAACAATGCATACTGAAATGTCGGCAGCTATCGGAAAATCGATCCGGCTCGGTACCCGTCTGCTGACGGAGACAAGCCGCCCTTACATTATTGCTGAAATCGGGGTCAACCATGAAGGATCGCTCGATCTGGCAAAAACATTGATTGAACTGGCAAAAGAGGGTGGGGCAGATGCTGCGAAGTTCCAGAGTTACAAGGCAGAAACGCTGGCATCGAAGAATTCACCCGCATATTGGGATACATCAAAGGAGCCAACAGCGAGCCAGTATCAGCTGTTCCGGAAATATGACAGCTTCGGCCCGGAAGAGTATATGGCTCTTGCGGCTCATTGCCGACAAACCGGCATCGATTTTGTTTCGACGCCGTTTGACGACCAGTCGATCGAATTCCTCGATCCGATCGTCCCGTTCTTCAAGATCGCTTCTGCCGATATCACGAATGTGCCCTTTCTGCGGAAGATCGCCTCGAAAGGTAAACCGGTGCTTCTTTCCACCGGGGCGAGCACTCTGGCCGAAATCGACCTGGCGATCGAGACACTGGTCAGCGAGGGATGCCAGCAGATCGTACTGCTTCATTGCATTCTCAACTATCCGACCGATAACAGGAACGCCAATCTGAGAATGATATCCGGACTGGCGCGTGCTTATCCTTCAATGATACTAGGCTATTCCGACCATACTCTTCCGGATGGAGATATGAGTGCTCTGGTTACTGCGCATTTGCTCGGTGCAGTTGTAATCGAGAAGCATTTCTCGCATGACAAGACTTTGCCCGGAAACGATCACTATCACGCGATGGATCTCCATGACCTGCGACGTTTCGTAAGTCTTGCAGACCGGATTCATACGTTACTGGGAGAGAGCGATTTCAAAGCGCCCATCAAGAGTGAAGCGATTTCGAGGCGCAATGCCAGACGCAGTATCGTGTTGGTTCGTGATATCGCCGCAGGCGAGATACTTATGGAGTCGGACCTGACCTGCAAGCGACCGGGCACTGGTATCGGCCCTGAGCATTGGGATGAAGTTGTCGGAAGAACGTTGGTCAGGGATTTGCATGAGGATGACGTGCTGCATTGGGAACACCTTCAACATGAAGGGGCGTGATGAGGGGACGAATTGTTGCCATTGTCCAGGCAAGGATGCAATCGAACCGATTGCCGGGCAAGGTGCTCAAAGAGCTGCTGGGCAGACCGATGATCGATTATGTGGTGGAACGTCTCAGACGGTCCCGACTGCTCGACGATCTTGTGATCGCGACTTCGTTGCTCCATGCTGACGATCCGGTAGCCGATTACTGCGTATCGAAGTCGATTCGCTTTCACAGGGGGTCTGAATGCGATGTGCTGAATCGTTACTTCGAGACAGCCTTGATATGCGAAGCCGATATAATCGTCAGGGTCTGTGCAGACTCGCCGCTTATCGATCCTGATCTGGTCGACGAACTGATTGAAGAATTTCTCAATGGTCCCACCTGCGATTATCTCTCCAATACGATCAACCAGTCGTGTCCTTTAGGTATGAACACGGAGGTATTCACTTTCGAGGCTCTGAAGCAGGCGGAGCTTTATGCAGAGACCAGATACGAACGGGAGCACGTTACACCTTACATCTATCGACACCGGTGTTCGTTCACCGTCCATGAAAAGCATTATCAACCGGATTTGAGCAACTACCGTTTGACTGTCGATACCCAGGAGGATTTCGAGCTCGTGCAACAGATTTGCGAAAGGCTTTCTACAGGAACTGCTGCATTCGGATTGAGCGAAATTATCGGGCTCCTTGACGCGAACCCGGATCTGATGGATATCAATGCCAATGTCATGCAGACCAGACCGGAGAAATGAAGAGGCGACAGAGACATTTCCGGACAGTTTTTATTCAAAAGGATCACAGGGCAGGGAAAATCAATATTATTGCTTGATACTATGTCCAATAAAGTCGAGACAGACGTTTTTCCGGCTAACCGGCTCCGGATTGAGAGGGCGTATCGTGAACCTGCGACACTTCTGCCGCTTACAAGATATGGTCGGATACTGGTATTTCTTATTATTGCCTTATGCGGTTACAGTATGCCCCTTCCCAATATGGAAGGAGGTCCTTCCGTACCTTTTTGGGCTCAACCGATCGAGGTTTTGCACGGGGTTTATATCCACGAGGCCCTGTTGATGATCTATCTACTTCATTCGTTTCTCAACGGCTCGCTGTATCGGATGGCAGTGCCTCGGGGGGCTTTGCGCTATGGCCTGTTAATTGCGCTTTTAGGTGTATTAGGTGTTATCTCGGTGTTTTTCAACCAGTATTCGGCAGCATATCCGATTTTTGACGTGTTCAAGGCATTGAGGCTTGTATTGCTTTCCATGTTTTTCCTTTCCATGGTTCACTTGGCAAGGATATTGGGGGCGAACGTTGTCCTGCGGATATTTCTCATCGGAGCGACTATTGGGGGGCTCATCAACCTCTATTTCACTTTTCGTCTTCAAACCAAAATGATCGGTATTCTGCCTATGCTGTTCGGCCAGAATGGGCCCGGGGGGGCGCTGGGCGTATGTATCGGATTGGGTGCCCTGCTCATGCTGATACGTCGGACACGTGCCGATGAGTTTGTGGCGTTATCTGTATTAATAATTGGCTGTATCTGCGAACTGATAAGTTTTTCCAAACTCGGTCAGCTGATGGCTCTGGCCGGGCTGATAGGCTGGGCCGGACTGTTCCTTTCAATGAGGCGGCAGACGCAGAAACATCTGATTGGCTTCTTGTTTGCCGGTGCTTCGCTTGCCGCGCTGTTTTACATGCAACAGCCGGATCTCGTGACTCAGATTATTGAATCTTCCACGTTTTTAATCTCCAAACTGACCGGCGAGAAGGTTGTCGATCCGGAGATGGATACTCACCGACTTGCATATTATTATGCCGTATTCGATATCATGGCCGGCAGGCCGTGGGTCGGGGTGAGTTATTCCGGCTTTGCAGATGCTATCAATACATTGACGGTAACCATACCGGACCTGGAACATGAAATGAATCCCTCTTTTGCGAACCCTCATAACGCATTCCTCTATTACATGGCTGCAAACGGATTGCCTGCGTTACCGGTAATCGCAGCCCTGTTCGGCATATTCGTCTTTATCCTCTGGAAATTTCTTACCCCCTTCGGCATTTCCGGCGTGATCATCTGGGCTTGTATTTCCGTATCATATCTGCTCCATGGCAATTCACTGCCAACCCTTTTCAACACCGAGGTGATGTACATTCCCGCTGCGATCGCCTTTTCGCGGCTCAAGCTCGATACTCCGCTTTTTTTACCCTGATCGGGGCATCGAATTACCGATGCAGGAGCAAGGGCCATGTTCGATTCTTTGCCGATAAACAGAAGTGCGCGTCATGATTGCCCCTGCGTCTGCTGAGTAAGGCCTGGCAGTAAATACACACTCGATTCACACTCCATTTATCATAGAGATGAACCCGGTCACTACTTCATTGAACAGGAGCATCCTTTCGAACGCGCTGACTTCCCGCTTTGTCGAAGAGGCCCTGCTGGAGCTTTTTTCTGAGGGGAAACTGCATGGCACGGTGCATACCTGCATCGGTCAGGAAGCCACCGGTGCCGTGATCAGCGAGTTTCTTCTGCCGGGAGATACCATTGTTTCAAACCATCGCTGCCATGGCCATTTCATTTCCCGCCATGGTGACATTGAAGGCCTTATCGCTGAACTTATGGGCCGCCAGACCGGCGTTTCGGGTGGAATCGGGGGAAGCCAGCACCTGTATAAGGATGGTTTCTTTTCAAACGGCATTCAGGGAGGCATGGTGCCGATTGCTGCAGGACTTGCTTTTGGACACAAGCTCAGGAATCAGAAGAACATTTCGGTGGTTTTCATCGGCGACGGGACCCTTGGCGAAGGGGTGGTTTATGAGACGTTCAATATCGTTTCCAAATGGGAACTGCCGTTGCTCATCGTTCTGGAGGACAACAAATATTCTCAATCCACTGCCCAGCATGAAACGCTCGCAGGTGATATCGACAGTCGTGCTGCTGCATTCGGAATCGAGACTGCTAAAGCCGACAGCTGGGACTGGGATGGATTGCATCGGACAGCGGGCAAGCTTGTCGAGCATATGCGCATGGACTCCAGGCCGCGTTTCCTGCGAATTGAGACGTTTCGCCTGAAAGCCCACTCTAAAGGCGATGATATCCGTCCACGAGAAGAGGTCGAACCTTTTGAAAAGATCGATCCGATCAATCGATTCCTCGAGTCTATGACGGATTCGGACCAGGAGTGGGTCGATGAGTTGAGGAGAAATGTCAGGCAGGCCATAAACAAGGCGCACGTCTCACCGGACGCGGACGTGCCCGATGAGGCCTCTCCGGCAGGAGCGGTCGCCTGGTCACCAGCGGAACTTCCTGAAAAAAAACGCCTCGTCGGCGCGTTGAACGAGACGTTGAACAACATCATGAGCTTGCACGATGGAGTTTTCCTTCTTGGAGAGGACATCCTTTCTCCATACGGCGGGGCATTCAAAGTTACGAAAGGTCTTTCCGAGACCTATCCGGGCCGGGTCAGGAACACGCCGATCTCCGAAGCATCAATTGTTGGAATCGGCGCGGGTCTTGGGTTTGCTGGATATTACCCGATCGTGGAGATCATGTTCGGCGATTTTATTGGGTTGGCCTTTGACCAGATCATCAACCATGCCGCCAAATTTCAGCAGATGTACAACCGGCAGATCCTCACCAATGTCATAGTCAGGACCCCGATGGGAGGCGGGCGGGGATATGGACCCACTCATAGCCAGACTCTCGATAAACATTTCCTGGGTGTACCCGGGCTTCGGGTTCTTGCGATGAACAACCTGACGTCGCCCGCGCAGCTTTATATGCCGCTGATATCACCCCATTCAGGCCCAACTCTTGTCATAGAAAACAAAATACTTTACGGAAGCTACCTTCACGACACTCCATCCGAAGGCTTCCAGTTGCTCCATTCCGATGAACTCTTTCCATCAGCATGGCTGAGGCCCTATGCTGCCGACGTCGACATGACACTAGTAGGGTACGGCGGAGTTTGCGAGTTGCTGCTGGCCGCAAGCGAGATACTGTTCGAAGAGCATGACATCGTGGCACAGGTTTTGTGCGTCATGCAGATCTACCCGTTCAGGGTTGCCCCATTTCTTGAAATGCTCGGAAGCGCAAAGGGGGTGCTCATTGTTGAAGAGGGGCAGGGTTTCGCAGGTTTCGGCTCAGAGGTTATCGCTCAATTGGCTGAGCATGACGCCCTTTCGGGCCTGAATGTCAGACGTCATTATCCTCCCGCCCACTGCATACCGGCCAGCGGGATTCTTGAAAAGGCGATGTTGCCCGGTGTCGCGAGTATTGTCAGGGAAGCATTAACCATGACACAAGTATGATAAGTACAATGAACATTCCATGCCTCAATACGAACGACGACAAGGTGGACGTCGTTCAATGGCATGTCGATGATGGGGGGTATGTTGAAGCAGGACAGGAACTTGTCGATCTTGAAACCTCCAAGGCCATCAGTACGCTCGTGACGGAAATCACGGGCTATGTCCGCAGCCTGGTCAAAAAAGGCGATGTAGCCAAAGTGGGCGCTCCGCTTTGTCTGATTGCCACTACGAAGGAGGAACTCGATTCTCCGGCCAAAGCTGATCATGCTCCTGTCAAAGAAGCTCCAATCCCGGTCAAAGACGATCCGGTCAAGGCTGAAAAAGAGTCGGCGCCTGTCATGGCTGCCCACATGGATTCGACCGAAATAAGACATAATGGTTCGAAGCTTCCGGATAACGGCGGGCCCTATGCGGCTACCCGTTTTTCGAAAGGAGCCCTCAGGTTGATAGAGGAGCGGGGCTGGAATCCTTCGGACTTTCGCGGTGCGGGTCTCGTGACGGTTCATACCATCAACGGCAGGACCGGTCGGAGCAGGTTTAACACGTATCAGGCAATACCGGCGAACAGGATCGTTCCATCTGTCTCAAACGGACCGGAAACCGGACGGAAAGATAAGGTGTCGTTGGCCAAGCAGGCTGAGATCCAATGCCTTTCCATCGGGGAGAGCGGAAACCTGAACAGCGAACTGTCTTTGCATTTTGACTCGGCACGTATTCGAGCCCGGTTGCAGAACGAGCATATTTTCGATGGCAGCATCCTGCCGCTGATATTGTTTGAAATATCGCGTTTGCTCAAACAATGGCCACAGTTTACAGCCTATTTCGAGGAAAACATCATCCACTATTATGATCGCATCGACCTGGGCGTTGCGATCGATCTTGGAAAGGGACTGAAAGTCGTCACCATCAAGGATGCCGATAAATTGATGCCGATCGATTTTTTTGAAAAAACCATCGACATCGGTACCCGCTACATCGAAAACAGGATACAGCCGGAGGAGCTCAGCGGTTCCACTCTGACGATTACTGATCTTTCGGGCCTTGACATACTTGCCTTCCATCCGCTCATCAATGGTCATCAGTCGACTATTATCGGCCTTGGCGGGGACAGTTCCAGAATCGGGCACCCAATGTCGATCATCATGACCTTCGACCACAGGGTTTCGACGGGCCGTGAGGTCGCTTCTTTCCTGAACCAGCTCCGAACGCGATTACTCAGCTACGCCTTGACGGCAGATAACGATGGATATGGACCGGCAGCCAGAATGAATATCCCTGGAACAGTGAACCCCGACAGCGTGGGCAGCATGATAACCTGTGACGTATGCGGCATCGATATGTCAGCTTACAAGAAAAAGTTTGCTCGCGATGCCTGCATGTCGGCCTATTACAGGGACGATGGTTCATTGGGAAGCATATGTCACGTCTGTTTTCTCGGGCATTCATGACAGGGCTGAATCTGCAGTGCCAATGCCGGTCGGCTCTACGTCACGATATACATGGAAATGAGCTTTCGTGCGGCTCATGCCAGCAACCAGCAAGCATCATCTTTGTATGACAATGGACAGCGATACCATCATTTCAATCCTTTCAAAATTCTCCAGAAAACAACCGGAGGAGATCAAGGGAGAGCTTTCCCTCGGTTCCCTCGGCCTGAGTGCATCGATCGGGTTGAGCATGCTTCGGAGCAGGCTTGAGGCAGTAAGCAGGAAGAAGATTCCTCCGGTCGATACGAAGATGACGGTCAACGGCCTTATAACACTTTTGACGGATGGGGCAACGGATTCTCTATTGGATGGCGACCGTGGCATAAGTGTCAGGACGGAGCCTTCACCAAGCCAGAAAAGATCGGGGCCGGCGTCTTTATTGTCATCTGAAAGACATATCAGCCTCGGTATGGATGTCCAGGAAACAGAGAGTCTTCCTGTGGCAGACGATTACCGTATGCATGAGTTTTACACCTCCCATTTTCTTTCTTCTGAAATCGCGTCAGCCATGCTGAGACGCGATCCCCGAGCACATTTATGCGGTATTTTCTGTGCAAAGGAGGCCGCCAAGAAGTCGCATTCCGGGTTGCTGAACAAACGGATGACCGATTTTATTGTCAGCCATGATGCCCATGGCCGCCCGATGCTCGATTTGCTGGAGCCATTGCAAACGGATGTGCCCTTTCAATTCATTTTAAGTATTACCCATACCTCCCAATTTTCGGCAGCAGCCTGTTTAACTCTCTGGAGTGATGCATGAGCCTGCCCAGACACTTGTTTAAAGCGTTGGATCCTTTGCTCGTGAAAGGTTTTGCCATCAAGCTCCGACATGCATTTCCCGATCCCATACAAATGTTGCGCGCGTTAAGGCAGCCGCATGGCAGCGATGTGGAGTTCAAGCAGGATGACAGTATCGTTTTGGTCGGGATGGGAATTGCTGCGTTGACTTGCCTCAGGCAGTTGAAGCAGGAAGGGTTCAAGAATGTAAGGATCATTGCCAAAACACCTCTCTATGGCGGTAAATGCATCAATTACGGCTGCATGCCTGCTGAATTTGTTTCGGCGCATCGCTATAAGATGCCCGACGAGATATTCCGATTACTGCAGGATTTTATCGTGGAGTTACGGTCGGACATACATAAACAGTTCGATGAACTCGGCTATCCAGTCCTTATCGAAAACGTTGAAAGCATTCAGGATTCCAATGTCCTGCTGTCCAGCAGCGAATCTGTCGGTTTCGATCGTTTGATCCTGGCAACAGGGAGCCGATATCTTCTGCCTGCCCAAATTCCCGCCTGCCTGTCAAAACTTGTTCCGATACCGTTGTTCTGGCACATACCGCCCGGCAGGAAGCTGGTGATTTATGCTGAAGACAATATTGCAGCCCTGTCAATTGCCGATACGGCTTTGAGCCTCGGTCATTCGACGACCATTCTGTTGGCAGGAACAAATCCACTGGCGGGATTGCCGTCGTTTCGGTATTTCCTGCGTGAAGTCAGGGCGCAAGGTGTTTCGATTCATGAGAATATTCACCTTGTCAACGTTGACGAGTCGGAGATATGTTTCGAGAAAAAAGGCCAATCTACGTCGCTTGCCTATGACCACCTTTTGAATATCGGGAAGCCTGTCCCGAATATTCCTGCGATCGACGGACGGGTGCCGGAGATTTTCGATATGGACATGACCAGTTCATCGTTGCCTTCAAGGCCTGATATAGCGTTTCTTGGGGACTGCGCCGGGCTGTTTTCAGCTTCAGCAGCGGAAAATCATGCCAAATTGCTGATGCGGTACTGGAAGAGTGGCAAGCGCCTGAACTTGCTCGACCTTGATAAAGCACCGGTGCTGCTTAACGGCCGAAAGTCGCTGGCTATGGCAGGAGATGATTGGCAATATGTTGCCCGTCGATGGAACGAGCTCGACTTCCGGTCCATAGCATGGAGCAAGGCACACAGACTGGACGGAAAGCTATGGTATCTCTTCAATGAAGAGAGTGGCAGGGTCGAAGCTTTGCATATCTGTCATAAACAGGCGGCAGAACTCATCAATATAGGGGCTGCATTGATGGAGTACCCGATCCATGAATCAGTCTGGATGACTACTTCGCATCATTCATCGAGTGCGGAAATATTCAAGGTGGTTGCCGAAAAAGCAACAGCTGCAATGAAAAAAATGGATAATAGCGAAGAAAAGGTCCGGGCGTACACCTTTGAATGCCCGTCAATCCATGATCTGCATCCGAGTTCCGGATTGCCCGACTGGCTTACCATAGAGAGGTTCAATCAGGCAATGACTTCGATCTTCCCAAATCTGGTGTTCCTTGTGTATTACGGTTTATGGAAGCTGCATACGGTCGGCGGTTGTGTCGCGGACTACCAGGCGAGCATGGATGACAAGGGGGCAATTATCATTGCCAGGCCTGCAGGAATTGATATTCTCGTCGATCAACAGATGAACCGCTGCCGGATTTCGACGGACTCCCATGTCGTGACATGCCAACTGATGCCGGCTTTCGTATGACCGATACGGCGTCATCTTCCAGAGCATGACCAGACTGATCTGATCGCTTATCCGCATCAGTGCCGGGCGAATCGTCGTTGATAGTATAACAATCTGCCAGACGAAAAGCTTTTTCGAAGACTTGAAACAGTCCTTGGACGGGGGGTTTTGAAAAAGAGGTATATCCGTGGTAACGGTAATTGATAAAGGAATAAATAGTTATGATTAATCGTCAGGGAGTCGATGGAAGGATGCCCGATTGCAAAATCGTTACGATCGGCATGGAGCCCGATCTGGTTGAGCGGCTTTATGACAGGCTTTCATTGCCGCAATCGGTTTCCTTCGAACATTTGCTGCATCCCCTGATAGTCCGTTATAAGCTCGGGAAGGATTTCGGCAAGCGCCATGACGTTCATCTGTTCAGGAACTCGGTGCGGGATGCCCTGCCGGAGACGGATATAGCTGCATTGAAAACCATTGAGACTGAGGGCGTTCCTACAATTCGCGAGATGATCATGAGCGACAGGGTGGCTTGCCACCTGCCTGCAGATGATGTCCTGTCCTACATGACGATGCTCCAGCGCAGGATTACGGAAGTTCTTGAACAGGTAAACCCTGTTTTTGTCGTGGGGAATTATGACAGCCTGCATGAAGGAATAGCGTGCGGCGTGGCAAGAACAATGGGTATTCCAT
This sequence comes from Chlorobiaceae bacterium, assembly GCA_013334225.1. Lineage (GTDB taxonomy): Bacteria > Bacteroidota > Chlorobiia > Chlorobiales > Chlorobiaceae > Chlorobium. The sequence continues at coordinate 10,611 of JAAXXY010000031.1, read as the reverse complement.
TCATTGCCGTGCATTTCACCTCGCTCCCGTCCGGACTGGTCAGGGCGAATATAGGTTTAATACCGGACAGTGCTTTGCCGATACAGTATTACGATGATGATGAGTTGCGGCAGCTTGCGATTGATACGATGAAAAGGTTCGAAGCTCGAATGTTGATGGCGCCGGCATACGAATCACCTGTCGGGGGAAAGGAGTTGTTGCGAAAATTGCCCGATCATCTTGGAGTGCTGATGCGAACCATCTTGGCAGGTGCTTCCGGCAATCGATGCAGGTTTTCGATGGAAACTGTCTATACCCTTATGAGCATGTATATGAAGAGGAGGTATAACAGGCTGCGATTGCATCCGGCCAGGCTGCTTGCGTCTGTACCGGATTCGCCATTCGTTTTCTATGGTTTCCACATGCAGCCGGAATCAACGATCGATGTGTGGGGCTCTTTTTTCTCGGACCAGTTCAACGTTATCGAGAATATTGTCAGGTCGACTCCTATCGATCATCTGGTGCTGCTGAAAATACATCGAAGCGATATCGACAGTTATTCTCCTGCACAATTTGCCAGGATTGAAGGGCTTCCGAGAGTGAAGATCATTTCGCCATTTGTGTCTTCCTATGATTTTATTGCAAGAGCAGCTGCCGTCTTTACGATTCAGGGGACGATCGGCTTGGAGGCGGCGTTGCTGGGCAGGCCGGTCATTGTGTTCGGAAAAAACAGGTTGACGCTGTTTCCGTCTGTATGCCAGGTAAACCGTCTGGATGAAATGCCTGCCCTGCTCAGGGCTCAACTGAGCCAGAAGCCTCCAGACAGGTCGTCGATCGTTGCCGCTTACCAGGAGTATTTGCGTCCCTACATCAAGGCTTGCCGCAATGAATGGCATAAAGAGATCACACCGGATGCATTGAAAGGGTTATCGGCTCTTTTCAGTGCCATAATCGAAAACTTCTGGCAGGCGGAGCAGATCAGCAAGAAAGTGCAGGATTACCTGAAAATGAATACGGTCGATAATCAGGCATGATTTCATGAATAGCCGACCAATCTCTGAACAGTCAATGCGCACCTGCCGGATCGCAATATTTTTGCCGAGTCTCGAAGGGGGCGGGGCTGAACGCATGATGGTGAGGCTCGCCAACGGTATGAGTGCGCGGGGTTTCGATGTCGATGTGGTCGTCGTCAGGGCCGTCGGACCCTACTTGCAGGAGGTATCAGGCAGGGTCAGGATTGTTGATCTCGGAGGTTCGCGTGTTTCATACAGCCTGTTTCGGCTCGCAAGGTATTTGAAGGCAGAGAGGCCGGATTCTCTTTTGTCGGCCCTGGATAATGCCAACATAGTTGCTGTTCTTGCCAGAATGATTTCCGGTCATGAAATGAATCTCGTTATCTCCCAGCGATGTGTATTGGGGTTCGAGTCCGATTCAGGCAAGGATATGCGAAGCCGTCTGGAGTTGTGGGCGCGCCAGTATTTCTATCCGCACGCCGATGCGATAGTGGCAGTCTCCCGGGACGTTGCCGATAGCCTCATGGCGATTTCTGCTCTGGGCCAGGGCCAGGTCAAGGTCATTCACAACCCTACGTTCACCGACTCATTGATTGCGTTGAGCCACGAGCCAATTGAACATCCCTGGCTGCAGCCTGGCCAGCCACAATTTCTGCTTGGAGTCGGAAGGCTCACTTCCCAGAAGGATTTCCAGACCTTGATTAAGTCTTTTGCAAAAGTCAGATCGTCGCGTGAACTGAGGCTGGTCATCCTGGGGGAGGGAGAGCTGCGGCCTGAACTCGAATCGATGATCAGTTCCCTTGGACTGACTGAAGATGTGCTGATGCCCGGGTTCGCAAACAATCCTTTTTCGTGGATGCGTAGCTCCGGGGCTTTTGTTCTCTCCTCGAAATATGAAGGATTCGTGAATGTACTTGTCGAAGCTATGGCTTGCGGGACTCCCGTCATCAGTACAGACTGCCCGGGAGGACCGGATGTCATTCTCGAACATGAGAAGTGGGGGCGTCTGGTGCCTGTCGGAGATTCTCTGGCCATGGCCGATGCTATCGAGCAGACGCTTGACGCGAAAGAGCATCCGGATGTCGCCGCACGTGCTGCCGAGTTCAGTGTGGATAAAGCTGTCGATGAATACCTCAAGCTCCTTTTGCCGGATAATTCATTGGTTGTTTAGGTCTCGGTCATTGTTCCGATGAGTTCAGGAAAATCCTTTGCAGGGGAGATGGCTCCGGCCAGGCCGACTGATGATTCCGGCGCTTCAACAAAGAATAAAACTTACGGTGACATGTTGTATGAGTTTGCCAGAGGCATGTATCGGCAGTCGAGAAAAATCTTGCGGTCGCTTGCCTATCGCTCCAGATGGAGGGGTAAAAGATTCAGGATAAGTCCGACATCGTGGATCTCGATGAGAGCCACGATTCGTGCAGAGCGGAATTCGAGTATAGAGATCGGCAAGGATTGTGAAATACATCCTTTTTCGATGATACTCAGTTACGGCGGGAACATAAAGATAGGAGACCGGGTAAGCCTCAATCCATTTTCGATAATCTATGGGCACGGCGGTATCGAAATAGGCTCCGATGTTCGCATAGCTGCATCGGTTACCGTTATTCCTGCCAATCACGTCCCGCCTTCAGACCAACTCCGGCTGACGGACTCCGGGTTGACCATGCGCGGAATTAAAATCGGGAATAATGTGTGGATAGGTACCGGCGCCAGGATACTTGACGGTGTGACGATCGGAAAGAACTCGGTTATCGGGGCAGGCAGCGTGGTCACCCATGACGTTGCTCCGAATTCAACAGTTGTTTGTGCTCCCGCAAAAAAAGTCAGTTGAGGTGCTCATGTTATTGAAGTATTGCTGGAACTTCATTCAGGTATTGCCGGCCGATAAACAAATGGAGATGTCGTGATGCGAGTGCTATGGCCACATAACTTTGATCCAACGAGACTGAACGTAGGATCGTTTATGTATACGTCCGCTAAAGGTATGCAGGATGTTGGCGTAGATGTGCACCTGGAATATCTGGGAAATCTTCGTTCCCCGAAACAGATCGCAAGGATGCGAAAGCATCTCAGGGAAATTGCATCCGGATTCGATGTCGTACACGCGCAGTACGGATCTGCCTGTGCCTATGTGACATCGGCCGTTATCGACAAACCGACGGTTTTGACGATGCGCGGAAACGATTGGGAGATCCATAAGTCCACCGTTGGTTTTCATTACTTGCATACTCGCCTTGCAAAATGGCTGACCTGCAGGAGCCTCTCGAGTTTTTCGGTGGTGATTTCGGTATCGAAAAGAATGCAGAAAAGTATCTCCGAGTACGATCCTTCACTGAGATATATGGTTTTGCCGGATCCGATCGACCTTGGGCAGTGGCCGCGAAATCATAGCCGCGCAATCAGAAACGGTGAAAAGAGGGTGTTGTACACCAGCCAGAGACTTGCGGATCCGATCAAAGGTTACGATCTCTGCAAAAAAGTCATCGAACTTGCAAACAGCAGGCTCGACGGCGTCGTGCTGTGCACGGCAAACGATATTCCCTATTCGAAAATGCCCGAATTCGTGAGCTCCTGCGATGCTATCCTGTGTACTTCCGAATCGGAAGGGTGGCCGAACTCGATCAAGGAGGCGCTGGCATGCAACCTCCCGTTCGTATCCACGGATGTCAGCGATCTTGCCGATATCGCCAGTCAGGAACCATCCTGCAGGGTCTGCCGTCGGGATGCGGAAGAACTGGCCGCGAATCTTTGCGAGGTCTTGCAGATGAAGCGTCCTGACAATTTGAGGAAGTATGTGGAGCCGATGGACATAAGGAGCTCGAGCGAGAAGCTTCTCGCCTTGTACGAATCGCTGGTCAGGAATTGATATGTGCGGTATCGCAGGCACTATAGGCAGGGGTTTGACAGGCAGGAAAGCCTGGGAATCAGCCTGTTCCATCCAGTCTCACAGGGGCCCGGACGGATTCGGCGAGTGGCAGGGGGGGGTAGGCGGGCGGCATGTAGCTCTTGCCCATCAGCGTCTGTCGATTCTGGATCTGAGCGAGGCCGGCTCGCAGCCGATGATCCATCGTCAAACCGGTTCGATTCTGGTGTTCAACGGCGAGATATACAACTTTGTCGAATTAAGGGCCGAGCTGGAGGTTGACGGTGTCCATTTTGACGGCCATTCGGATACCGAAGTCCTGCTCAGGGGACTGGAGTATTGGGGCATCAAGGCAACGCTTCCGAAACTCAACGGCATGTGGGCGTTCGCATGGGTCGATCAAAGGAACAGGAACATCCATCTGTCACGCGACAGGACGGGTGAAAAGCCTTTATACTATGCTGTCAGGGGCCAACGCATGTACTTTTCGTCAGAGCTGAAAACGATGCTGACCATGCTGGACGAACCCCAATCGCTCAATCCCCGGGTCATTCTCGAGTTCCTTGAGTTCGGATTGCTGGATATATCACACAAGACGATGTTCAACGGCATCGATCTGTTGACGCCCGGGGTAATACTGACCGTAGGGCTCGATTCACCAGAACTTCAATACACGGAGAGCCCATACTGGGTGTGCTCCCAGGAAATCAGGGACGGAATCGGATTTCCCGCATTTGTCGACCAGCTTCGCGATGTGTTTTTCAGGAGCGTCAGATATCGGTTGAGAAGCGATGTGCCGGTGGGAATTTTACTCTCCGGAGGATTGGACTCTTCATCCATCGCAGGTGCGGCCAAATATATTGGCGCCGATAATCTCAAGCTGCTTTCGGCAGTCAGCGACGATGCCCGTTTCGATGAATCGCCATTTATTGATTCGGTGGTTCGTCATCTCGATTGGGAGGTGACCAAGGTCCGCCTGAACCAGAGACCCGAAGAGATATTCGAACACATGGAGCAGGCGACATGGTTCATGGACGCGCCGATCAGCAGTTTCTCCTATATCGCACATTACCTGTTGATGCGGGAGGCGAGAAATCAGGGCATCACGGTCATATTGAGCGGTCAGGGCGCAGATGAACTGCTTTGCGGATATCGCAAGTATCTTGGGTTTTATGTACAGGGTTTGCTGAGGGATCGTCACTTTGCCAGGGCATCAACTGTAATGGCTCAATTCCTCCATAACCGGACTATCATCAACCAGTTCAACTGGGCAGAGGCGAAGCGCTACCTTCCAGCCATTCTCAGATCACGGAGCGATCATACATACGGTCCAGCATTGAACGAAATATCCACGATCCGGGTCGGCCTGGACAAAAAGGCATCACTCAACGACCGGCAACTGCTCGATCTGACCAGCCTGTCCGTACCGACGCTCAATCATACTGAGGATCGGATGTCGATGGCATGGTCTCGCGAGATCCGCCTTCCGTTTCTTGACCCCCAAATGATCGAGATGCTCATCACGGCACCGGCTGAATACAAACTGAATAACGGTTGGACAAAGTATTCGCTGCGGTGCGCGATGGAACCGTTCCTGCCGGCAGAGATCGTATGGCGAAAGGACAAGAAAGGTTTCATCAATCCCCAGGGCGAGTGGTTGAAAAATGAGCTGCATGACGACATCCTGGGGCGATACTTTCATGAGGACGCATACATATTCAGGCTCGGATTCATGAACAGGAGGGCTTTGCTGGAGCTTTACAGGAAATATGTGGCGCAGGAACCGGAAAAAGGGACGATCTACTTCAGGGAAATATTCAATCCCTTGGGGCTTGAGATCTGGCTCCGGCGATACAGCCCGTTCATATCAGGATTGGCTTGATGTTTCCCGACTCTGATCCGCTCTATAACTCCATTGATTTATTGTGCAGTTGACGTGCGATCATTATCCGGAGCTGTTTTGATGAGTGGTAGTTTGAGTTAAAGTGTTTTCCTGGCATATGATATTGGATGGATGATGTTCAGGCCCGATTATGCTCTTTAAGTTGTTCGGCTTGGCACAGTGTGATAATTGTTTTGAAAAAATATAATAATGAGCGTTGTGAAAGAGCCTGGATTAGTATCGGTAATTATTCCTTTTTACAGGGAAATTGATTTGATAGAGCGAACTGTCCAATCGGTATTGTCGCAGGAAATGCCTTTGGGTTATTCGTGTGAAGTAATAATAGGGAATGATAGCTCTCTTTCCGAAGAACAAATACGATCAGCGCTTTCTGATGATTCAAATATGGTTACCAGAATTGTTGGAAATACAGGTAAGAAAGGCCCTGGCGGCGCACGTAATGTCGCGATGAAGGCATCGAAAGGCAGCTTGATCGCCTTTTTGGATGCAGACGATTATTGGCTTCCCGGTAAGTTGTCGGGGCAGATACGACTCATTCAGGATGGATCAAACTTTGTCGTGGGCGGTTATCAATATGAAGGGCGCGAGCAGGCGACTATGCCTCAGCAAAAAATCAGTTCTACAATCGATATGCTATGTAATACAAGTGTGAATACATCGACAATCCTTGTGACAGCCGATTTGCTCGGTGAACATTGTTTTAAAGATATAATGTTTAGTCAGGATACTGATTTATGGGCAAGGTTGGCTGGGTTGTCGGGATTCAGGTATGGAGCATATAACAAGCCATGTGCCATTTATACCCCATCGCGACGCACTGCAAATAAGAGAGAGCAACTGGTGAAGTTTTACCATGTTGTTTCTGGATTTGATTTATCAATAAGAGAGAATATTGTAATATTTGTCCGCTATATTATACGCGGGATATATAATTATTATTATAAGCCAATGCTGGTGCGCATTTTTCCTGAAAAAAACTCTGTTGTGGCAAAATATAGAAATGATTTTGTGTAATGGTATTGACGTGAGACTTATTCGGTAACCTCTATGAGATCATATCGGTATTGCTGAAAAAAAGCATTATTCAAAAAAGACTCCTTGATATTGCAGGCTCCGTGATTGGGCTTATCATATTTTCTCCTGTTTTAGTCGCAGTCGCAATCGTAGTGCGTCTTACTTCTCCAGGGCCGGTTTTATTCATGCAGAGCAGGGTAGGCCGGCACGGACGCCTGTTCCGTTGCATTAAATTCAGGACGATGATTGTCGATGCGCATGAACAAGGCAGCATAACGGCGCATGGGGATTCCAGGATAACCAGGGTCGGCAGGGCGCTGAGACGCTATAAACTTGATGAACTTCCTCAGTTGTGGAACGTCCTTGCCGGGAACATGTCTCTCGTTGGACCGCGTCCTGATGTGCCGGGGTATGCTGATCAGTTGACGGGAGAAGATCGAAGGATTCTTGACCTGCTCCCGGGTATCACCGGCCCTGCGACAATACTGTTTCGAAATGAAGAGCGATTGATTTCAATGGCAGAAAACAAAAAAGCGTTCAACGACGAGGTGATCTATCCGGAAAAGATGCGCATTAATCGTGAATATATGGAGACTTGTACGGTTTTTCGAGATGTCGGGTATATAGTGGCAACAATATTACCCTCATTTTCAAGCTTTATCGGGTTGGATCGTCTGCTTGGCCTTGACATAGAGGCCTTTCACAAACGGATGCAGCATGAGGCGATGCGCTACGCTTAATCGTTGAATGCGAAATAACATACGGTTTCATCTTCATCGCCGGTCACAATAGGATCGCTTATCCGGCCGGTCACTCATCATAACGGTTCTTCAATCGGTCTCAGGTCCAGCTGCCTCTCCACTCAGAATAGAAATAAGCAAAATGTTAAATACTCCATTTCCTTCATGGCCTCATTACGCCCGGGAAGAGGCTGTTGCCGTCAGTCGAGTCCTCTTGTCCAACAAGGTCAATTACTGGACCGGTCAGGAATGTCGTGAATTTGAAAAGGAGTTTGCAGCATGGGCCGATTGCAAGTACGCCGTATCTCTTGCCAATGGTACCCTGGCGCTTGAAATCGCGCTGAGGGCCCTGGGCGTTGGCAACGGTGATGAAGTCGTGGTCACATCGCGCACTTTTATCGCTTCGGCATCATGTATTGTTGCTGTTGGCGCAGTACCGGTATTTGCCGACATAGATCGCGATAGCCAGAATATTACGGCGGAGACGATACAAAAGGTCTTGACTCTCCGGACAAAAGCTCTTATCTGTGTCCATCTTGCAGGTATGCCGTGCGATATGGACCCGGTCATGCAATTGGCAAAAAAGCATGGACTTTTTGTGGTTGAGGATTGTGCCCAGGCACACGGAGCCCGTTATAGAGGACGGTCGGTAGGTTCAATTGGAGATGTTGCAGCCTGGTCTTTTTGCCAGGACAAGATTATGACTACCGGTGGCGAGGGAGGTATCGTCACAACCAATGATCAGGATTTGTGGTCAAGGATATGGGCGTATAAGGACCATGGTAAATCCTGGAAAGCTGTTTATGAACAACATCATCCGCCGGGTTTTCGCTGGGTGCATGAGTCATTTGGTTCGAACTGCCGCATGCTTGAAATGCAGGCTGCGATCGGCAGGATGCAGTTGCAGAAAATGCCTGAGTGGAAAGCCAGGCGACAGGCGAACGCTCAACGGATATGGGCGGCAGCCCGAAAGATTCCGGGACTGCGTGTCCCGGCGATCCCCGACTGGGCTGATCATGCCGCCTATAAATGCTATGTGTTTATAGACCCGGCGGCCTTGAAGCCCGGATGGAGCCGCGACAGGATCATGGCAGAAATCAATGATCTGGGGGTCCCTTGTTATTCAGGGTCCTGTTCGGAGATATATCTGGAAAAGGCTTTTGACGGCATGGGTTGCAGGCCTGCCGGGCGCCTTCCTGTTGCGAAGGAGCTTGGCGAAACCAGCCTGATGTTCCTTGTGCATCCAACGCTTGAAGTGGAGCATATAGAAAAGACCTGTCGCGTATTGCGGGAGGTTGTTGGCTCCGGCGTGGTAAATGTCAGGAAAACGTTGGATTTCGCTGAGCGGGCCCGTCCTCTGGAAACCCAATGGCGGGATGCGGTTGGTAAAGCGGGGTCGACCTGAAGCAGCATTTTCATAGGTATCGCTGCCGGTCACGAGGCCTGAGAGTTTCTGGCCGGAGCCGGTTTTGAGATGCCAATGAATGCTGCCATTGAACTCAAATCGGACCATGGCATATCGTTAAGGTTGCAGTGAGACGGCAGGGTCAACATCAGGGAAATTGTCGATTGTCGAAGGAATGAAGGGCAGAAACTATGTGTCGGGTGGCGGATGATCGGGTATAAATCAGAACAGATTGGCTAAAGCCTTCTCATGAGAAGCAGCAACATTTTCATTGTAAGGTCATGATTCCCTGGCCTGAAGGAAGAGCATTTGCATTCACCGTATTCGATGACACGGATTCATCGGTGATAAGCAATACAAAGCCGGTATACGATATGCTCGAGCGTTTGGGGTTCAGGACGACAAAGTCCTGTTGGGTAAGAGTTGCTGCCGCGAATGAGGAGCCGACCAATGACGGCTCGACCGTCGAAGATCCGGAGTACTGCGACTGGCTTCTCCGGTTGCAGGCCGACGGGTTTGAAATCGCATTGCATAATACCTCAAGCGCATCGTCCACCCGTGATCAGACCATAAAGGGGATTGAGACGTTTATCAGGATATTCGGCAGCCGGCAGTTTGCCTTTGCCAACCACACCAATACCCGTGATTCAGTGTATTGGGCTTCGAGGCGCTTGACGGGACCACCGAAAATAATCTACAGGGCCCTGACGAGGATGCATAACGACAGACGGTATGTTGGCCATGACCATGACTCGGAATATTACTGGGGTGATCTGCTGAAAAAGCATGTGAAGTATATCAGGAATTTCACTTTTAACGAGCTCAATACGCTGAAGGTATGTCCGGAAATGCCCTATTACAATCCTGAGACTCCCGAAGCGAACCTGTGGTTTGCATCATGCGATGGACATGATTTCAGGCAGTTCTGTGCCGTATTGAACAGGAGGAGTATCGACAGGCTTGTCACTGAAGGAGGGCTGTGCATCATGTATACCCATTTCGCCCATGGTTTCGTGCGTCCGGACGGAACCATCGAGCCCCGGTTCGTCGAAACCATGGAATACCTTGCCCAAAAGAATGGCTGGTTTGTCCCCCTGAGCGAAGTGCTCGATTATCTGCTGGAGAAAAACGGCGGAAAGGCGATTTCGAAACAGGAGCATGACCGGTTGAGCTGGAAGTGGCTGCTGCAGAAAATCAGGAGCGGCGGCTCTTCATAATGGTCCCGTAAGATGATGCCTGATTCCGTCAATGGAAAACATACCAGAACGTAAGCATAACAAGAGATGACGAAAGGACGCTCCATCGCACCTTCTTCTGTTGCAGAATGTCAAGCATGCCTGAAATGAAGGACAATATCAGGGAGTCGGTGCTGGCGAGGCCTGACGTCGTCGAGTTCCTCGGGCTGCTTGACGCGGGCAGGGTGAGGTACCTTGTTTTCGGAGGGTGCGCAGTGATGCTCTATTCCGCGCAACGTTACACCAGCAATGTCGATCTGTGGATTGCCCGGGACATGGGTAATGTGGAGGCCCTTCTTGGTGTGCTCCAGACTTTCGGCGCTCCCCTGGCCGGGCTGAGCGCGGAAGATTTCTGCCAGGAGGGCCATTTCTACCAGATGGGTTCGCCTCCGGTGAAGATCGACGATATGCTGTCGACCAAGGGGGTCTCTTTCGATGAGGCCTGGGCCGAGCGGA
>JAAXXY010000074.1 GCA_013334225.1 Chlorobiaceae bacterium | reverse complement strand
GAGAACGATTTCGCTCTTGCCGAAGAGGTAACGCTGCGGGGCAACCGGGAGCGCAGGCCGGATATCGTATTGTATATCAATGGCATTGCCATCGGTGTGCTCGAGCTGAAGAACAGCAGGATAGCCATCGGCGAGGGTATTCGCCAGAATATTTCCAACCAGCAGAAAGAGTTCAACGAATGGTTTTTCAGCACCGTTCAGTTTGTGTTCGCCGGTAATGATTCGGAAGGTCTTCAGTATGGCTCGATAGGCACACCGGAAAAATATTACCTGAGATGGAAAGAGGATGAGGAGGACAACAGCAGGTTCAAGCTCGACAAATACCTTCTGAAAATCTGCAGGAAGGACCGGATAATCGAGTTGATCCATGATTTCGTGCTGTTTGACGGCGGGATAAAGAAGCTGCCCCGCGTGCACCAGTATTTCGGGGTAAAAGCATCGCAGGAACATGTCGTCAATCGAAAAGGCGGTATCATCTGGCATACGCAGGGCAGCGGCAAGAGCATTGTGATGGTGCTCCTCGCCAAATGGATTCTCGAGAATTTTCCCCATGCCCGTGTGGCTATCGTGACAGACCGTGATGAACTGGACAAACAGATCGAAACGGTGTTCAGGGATGCAGGGCAGACAATTTACCGTACCAGCAGCGGGCATGACCTGATACACCAGCTTTCGCAGGCAAAACCGCGGCTGCTTTGTTCCCTGATCCACAAGTTCGGCCGGCAGGGAGTCGATAATTTCGAGCAGTTCATCAGGGAGCTGGAAGCCGAACCGTGTACCGTTCACGGTGAGCTTTTCGTGTTTGTTGACGAATGCCACCGGACGGAGAGCGGAAAGCTTCACCGGACGATGAAAGCGATCCTGAAGAATGCCGTTTTCATAGGCTTTACCGGCACACCGCTCATCAGGACCGACAAGGCCACGACCATGGAGGTATTCGGCGGATACATCCATACCTACAAGTTCAACGAAGCGGTCGAGGACAAAGTAGTGCTCGATCTGGTCTACGAAGCGAGGGATATCGACCAGGAACTGGTCTCTCCGGATAAGGTGGACGCATGGTTCGACTCAAAGACACGGGGGCTGAACGACTGGCAGAAAGCCGCCCTCAGGGAACAGTGGGGAACCATGCAGAAGGTGCTGAGCTCCCGGTCGCGCATGGAGCGGGTGGTCAGCGATATCGTATTCGATTTCGAGGTAAAGCCGAGGCTGAGCAGTGAACGGGGCAATGCCATTCTGATTGCTTCGAGCATACATGAAGCATGCAAATATTTCGAACTGTTCCAGAGAACACCGTTCAAAGGAAAATGTGCCGTTGTCACCTCGTACAATCCGCTGGCCCGCGATATCACGACGGAAAACACCGGGGCCAATACCGAAACCGATCGGGAATACATTTTCAATACCTATACGGAACTCCTGAAGGATGTCTCGCCCCTGCCGGGCAAGAGCAGGACGGAAACCTATGAGGAGAATGCAAAGAAACTGTTCAGGGAGCAGCCTCCTAACATGAAGCTGCTCATCGTGGTCGACAAACTGCTGACAGGATTCGATGCACCGAGCTGTACCTATCTGTATATCGATAAAAGCATGCAGGATCATGGTTTGTTCCAGGCGATCTGCCGGACGAACAGGCTGGATGGCGAGGACAAGGAGTTTGGCTATATCGTCGATTACAAGGACCTGTTCAGGAAGGTCAAGGATTCGATCAAGGTGTATACCTCGGAACTCGATCAAAGCGATACCTGTGGAGGCGATCCTGAGATTCTCATAAAGCAGCGTCTTGCAGCTGGCCGCGAGCGCCTTGATAATGCGCTTGAAGCTCTTGCGCTGCTCTGTGAACCTGTAGAGCCGCCGAAAGGCGAACTGCAGCATATCCACTTTTTCTGCGGCAATACCGAGATTCAGGAAGATTTGGTCGACAGGGAGCATCTGCGAGTTTCGCTTTACCGATCGACGGCAGCATTGGTGAGGGCATATGCCGGTATTTCGGACGAGCTTGATGCGGCGGGCTACAGCGATAAAGCACAGCAGCGGATCGAAAAAGATATCGACCGGTATATGAACCTGCGCGAGATCATCCGAAAGGCAAGCGGCGAGACTATCGACCTGAAGGTTTATGAAGCTGATATGCGACATCTGATCGATACCTACATCAGAGCCGACGAGCCTCGAAAGATATCGCCGTTCGACGATATGCCATTGCTCGAACTGATGGTGAAGACCGGAATTGCCACTTTTGTCGATACGCTGCCCGAGGGCATCAGGAGCAATAAAGAGGCGATAGCTGAAACGATCGAGAATAATGTCAGGCGGAAAATCATCAGGGATCATCTGAACGATCCGGCATTTTATGACAGGATGTCATTACTGCTCGATGAAATCATCGAAGCACGCCGCCGCAAGGCTATCGACTATGAGGAATATCTCGGAAGAATAGCTGAACTTGCAAAGCGGGTTCAGAGTGGTCAGGATGAACAATTGTATGATAAGCTGCAAACTCCCGGACAGCGAGCCCTGTACAACAACCTGAAACTGGACAGGGTGGTGGAAGGAGAGATATTCGAGTCATCTGAAGACCCTGAGCCCTATGAAGGAGTTAAGGACATAAAGCTGAAATTGGCTCTTACGATCGATGAAACCGTCAAGCGGGTCCGTCAGGATGGTTGGAGGGGTATACCGCCAAAAGAGCGACTGATCAAAAAGGCATTGTTCGGAATTCTGCATGACGAAGCCGAAGTGGAGCGCCTGTTCGACATAATCTACCGGCAGCCGGAATATTGACCGCCATGAAAATGCTGCTGGGTGACATACCTGTCGATGTGGTTAAAAAGGACATCAAGAATGTGCATCTCAGTGTCCATCCGCCTGCGGGGAGCGTGCGCATTTCCGCTCCCAGAGCGATGAATGACGATTCGATCCGTTGCTTTGCACTTTCACGCCTTGGCTGGATTCGAAAACAGCAGCACAAGTTCATACAGCAGGATCGTGAAACCCCTCGCGAGTACCTCGAGCGCGAAAGCCATTTTGTCTGGGGTGAGAGAAGATTACTCAGGATAGAGGAGAAAGAAGCTACACCTTCAATTCAATTGCAGCACAGAAGCATTCTGATGCAGGTGAGACCTGGCACAGGAACGGAGAAAAAGCAGCAGCTTCTGGACGACTGGTACCGTCAGCAGTTGAAGAGCGTCATTCCTGAATTCATCACGAATTGGGAAAAGAAAACAGGTGTTCAGGTAACCGAGTTCGGTGTCAGAAAGATGAAAACACGGTGGGGCACCTGCAATCCCCAAGCCAAACGAATCTGGCTGAACCTCGAACTTGCAAAAAAACCGAAGGAATGCCTTGAATACATCGTTGTTCATGAAATGGTTCATCTCATCGAACCAACGCACAACAAGCACTTCGCCGAACTTATGAATACCTTTCTTCCGCAATGGAAGCATTATCGCGATTTGCTGAATCGCCTGCCCGTACGGCATGAGGATTGGGGGTATTGAACTGTGAATGATAGCAAACTGTAATAATCCAGCGATTAAAAGTATCAATAATCTTTGGGAACAAACACCTTGTTCTTGTCATTCTGAGCTCCCTGTATCCGGCCGCTGCCGCACACGGACCATGAACAATAAATCCTTAAATTCAGGTCAGTGAATATGCTAAAAGCAGTACCTGTTCATGGAAAGCGGAGCGAAGAATCCGGATGTTTTCGTTTTATAAGAAAATGGATTCATTACGCTACACTTCATTGCGGAATGACAAAGCTTTCGTCAGAATTTATTTACGACTTATTTTTGCTGGAGTAATAAAACTGCACTGTTATATGAAATCGATCGGTATCATGCTGAAAGGACTTTCCGAAGAGGAGCTTTTAGATTGGGTCGGCAATACGATCTATTCTCGCGGCAAGAGTTATGTTGATTCGGTATCAGAACTCTCATGTACAGAAGACGGGCGGCTTGTTGCATGGGTGTCGGGTAGTGAAGAGTATGTGACTTCGGTGATGCGTGACGGGAAAGGGAATTTTGAATTTACCTGCACCTGTCCCTATGATCAAGGAGGTGCCTGCAAGCATGTGGTGGCGGTTCTGCTGGCTGCAACTGAGCAGCTGAAGAAGAAACAGGAGATACCGTTGCTTGAAGCGGAAGATGATCTTTATCTGGAACTGTCTGAATATCTGGAAGACGGGCAGGGTGTTGCTGATGATCATGACGGAGGAAATGTTTCCGCCAAAAAGCTCGACGGAGAACCCGGAGGGATCAGGTTGATGCTTCAGGAAAAAAGCCGGGATGAACTTCTGGATATAGTTGTCGGGCTTGCACGTGATTTTCCTGCGGTTCCCAGGTGGCTTCATGAAAAGGATCAGATGAAGACGGGAAAAATTGACAAGCTTGTCCGTTCCCTGAGCAAAGAGATTCGTAACCTGACAGCTGTCGATGCATGGTCAAGCCACTGGGATGACTACGCACAACTTCCTGATTACAGCAATGTTCAACAGAAATTGCAGGCTCTCTTCGATGGGGGGCATGCCGATGCAGTTATCAGTCTGGGTGAAGAACTGTGGGAGAGAGGGAACGAACAGGTGGGAAATTCCAACGACGAAGGAGAGACTGCAAGTGAGATTGCCGGATGTATGCAGATTGTCCTGAAGGCGCTTCCCTTTACGAGGCTTTCGCCGCAGGAACAGCTGGTCTGGCTGTTCGATCATTTACAAAAAGATCAGTTCGATCTGCTTGAAGGATCGGATAAGCTTCTTGATGATCCGTGCTACACCATTCAGCATTGGCGTGAACTCGCCGCTTTTCTTGAAATGCGCCTGAAGCAGATGTCTGTTCCCCAGCCTGACAGGTGGCGCGATAAATTTCGGCGCCGTACAGTGATGACCCAGTTGACGGAGACTTATCGCCGAGGTCAGGAAATGGAGAAGGTGATTCCTCTTCTGGAGCGGGAAGCGGAGCCTTGTTGGGAGTATGAAACTCTTGTCGATCATCTGCTTGATTCCGGTGAGTTCGATCGTGCCCGGTATTGGTGTATCGAGGGATACGGCAAGACAATCGAACATGTAGCGGGAATTGCTTCTGCTTTGCAGCGACGTTTACGCCAACTGGCAGAAAAGGAGGGGAAGTCGGACCTTGTTGCCGCATACCGGGCACAGGATTTTTTTGAGTCGCCGTCAGTGGAAACATACAAGGATTTGTGTCAGGCAGCAGAAAAGATCGGTCTCTGGTCAGTCGTCCGCGAAACTGCTCTTGGTTATCTGCAAAGCGGGAATAAACCATTTGATTCTGGTATGAAAGGTGCGGAGTGGATTTTACCCCAGCCAGAGGTCAGTCGTCCGAAACCTCCTGAAAAAACAAGGCTCAAATTATTCCCGAATTTGGCAATACTGATTGATATTGCCATTCTTGAGGAGCGAAGTGACGATGTCGTTGCATTGTTCAAAGAACTTTCCAAGACCAGCATGTGCGGTCGGGCTATCAGTGAACAGGTAGCGCAGGCTGTATCGAGGAGTCATCCGGATATCTCCTTGAAAATATGGATGATCACTGTCAGCAATCTGATAAGTGAGGTCAAGACACACGCATACCAGGAAGCTTCCGGATATCTTTGCAAAATGCGCGAAATCTATCGGCAGACTGACCGATTAGATGAATGGAATGCGATGCTTGTGGAACTGCGTACCCGGCATAAGGCCAAGCGGCGATTAATTGAAATATTGAATGAGCTGGCGAGTTCGTAGGCAGGAAATCCGGGAAATCCGGGACGCTGTTCAATAGCAGCAATTGCGGAATACTCATGTTTGTTCTTCAACAAGTGATAAGATTCCATAACATTTATCTATGAATGGCATGTTGTTCTTATCCATTTTCTGTTGTGAATCCGTATTTCACCTGAATTGAAAACCCAAAAGTCTGAAGAACCAGGATGTATTCAGCCGACGAAGAAATTTTTCAGGAAATCGGCCGGAGTTACAATCACAATACCGTTCCATTCTTTAAGTTCGAGCAGATGAGCATCACCGGAGATGATAGCCTCTGCACGGGCGGAACTGGCGGTTTCGAGGACTCTGTTGTCATCAGGGTCGGCAGTAATAATGCAAATGCGGATTTCGGGCATGACCAGAGAAAAGGTATCCCTGAACAACCGTATAATTCCGTATACCTGCTCTTCATTCAGACCGAATTTTGGTCGAAGCAGAACTTGTTCGATTTCTCTGAGGAGCTCAGGTGAAGTGAAATTCGTCAATGTTCCGGAAGAGCAGAGCCGCAACAGTTCTCTTGGGTTACCCCCGAACAGTATGCCGGAAACAAGCACATTCGTATCGCAAACCACCCTCATGAGTGGGCTCTTTCTTTACGGACCGCACTGATTTCTTCTTCGACATCCCTGACCGTCAACTGTTTTTCCTCTTTCTGCCTGTCTCCGATCAGGAACAGGTCTTCCCATTGCCGCTGACGCTGAATGTAGAACCTTGCAGCTTCTCGCAGGAACTCGGATC
>JAAXXY010000030.1 GCA_013334225.1 Chlorobiaceae bacterium | reverse complement strand
TACGATAAAAAACATTGAGAACATTCTCGGCGGGACTGGAAACGATACACTGACTGGTGACGGAAGTGCTAACTATCTCTATGGTGGCGATGGCGCTGATTCGCTTGCAGGAGGAGCCGGTAATGATACACTGGCGGGAGGTGGCGGAAATGATTCTCTTGCAGGTGGTGCCAGCAATGATGTTCTCCTTGGCGGAGCGGGAGATGATACCCTTATATACGACGCCAGCGACACTGGTATAGGGGCAGTCGACGGCGGTATTGGACAGGATACCTTGCTGGTAAATCAGAACATCGACTTCAATGCATCGGGCTATAATGTCAACAGATTTATCAATATCGAAGTCCTTGATCTTTCAGGTGCGAACGTGATGCTTTCAAATCTCGATCCGACAGATGTCAGCACCATTACGGGTGGCGGCAATTCTCTTTACATCGTTGGATCAAGCGGAGACAGTGTGAGTGGAGGCGGCTGGACTGCCGCAGGACAGGAGACCACGACAATCGGCGGCACATCACACACCTTCGATATCTATAATGGAACAGGAGGCGTAACATTGAAAGTTGAACAGGATATTGCCAGGACATTGTAACTGATTTGCTGCTGTTCGTTTCCGGCAATTCTTGTAGATCAGAACAGTACCTGGTTTTTTGTAAGTTCTTTTTGTGTCAGCATGATGCGATCATGACATATTTATGCATTTGTTATTTAAACTGTGAAGAGAGGCGAGCAGGGATTTTTTTACAACCAAAACGTCTTTCCATCAAACGCTATGGGATTTTCGCCAATATTTCGCTATTTTCAGGCATAGGCTTTGTTTTTTATAAGGTGAATATTTTTATTGACAATTGGTAAAAGACTCGATTAATAGTTTCTGATAACTAACCATGATTGATTTTGAACGATGATTGGGTTGGATCAAGATCAGGGTTCATTCTTTTTATTCGTGATATAAGTTGTTGTTAAATAACACCAAAGAGTTTGCAATCCCCATACATCGTTTTCATTTGAAATACCCAAATTCAGGGATCATGAAACACTCCAAAAAAAATAACCTGAAAGTAATTGTCACGGCTATGCTGCTCCTTTGCGCCGGAGCGCCCCAGGTAGCTCAGGCGGGATCGCCTACCGTCAAGGATGCGGTGGAACGTGCGGTGAACACGAACCCGGAAATCAGGGCACGCTATCATGCTTTCAGGGACGTTGCCGAAGAGCAGAATGTCGCGAAAGGCGGATTCTACCCGAGAATAGATATCTCTGCGGGAGTAGGCAGGGAGTGGATCCGCGGAGATCATGTCACCCACTCGAACATGTGGCGCAAGGATGTCAGGGTCGAACTCAGCCAGATGCTTTTTGACGGATTTTTCACCGGAAACCAGGTCTGTCGCCTCAAATATTCCGGACAGGCACGATATTTTGAGTTCATGGACGCCCTCGAGAATGTCGGTCTGGAAAGCTTCAGATCCTACGTGGATGTGTTGCGTTACCGCGAGATGCTGAACCTTGCAAAAAAGAACCTCGATTATCACAAGGAAATCTACAATCAGGTGAGCGACAGGGTAAAGGCAGGTGTCGGGGCAGGTGTCGATCTTCAGCAGATAAGCGCACGTGTCGCTCTGGCGCAGTCCAATTACCTTACGGAGCTGAGCAACCTGAATGACGTTATGGCCAGATACCAGCGTTATGTAGGAGAATTGCCGGATGATAACATGCAGGCCGTGCTGCTTCCCGATGATGGTATTCCTGGTACGATTAAAGAGACGCTTGAAGATGCTTTTCAGCACAATCCCGGTTTCCTGGCAAAATTTGCTGATATCAAGGCTTCACAGAAAGCCGTAAAGGTTCAGGAATCGAAATTTTATCCAAGGCTTGATCTCAAGGCATGGCATGACCGCTCATGGGATATGCAGGGGGTCGAAGGTGAGCAATCGACAAGCGTTGCCGAAGTTGCCATGACATACAATATTTTCAACGGTGGATCGAACGTAGCGGCAGTTCATCAGTACCGGGAAAAGATGTTCACGGCTATGGCTCTGAAGGACAAGGCCGGTGTGGATTTGCGCCAGACTGTGACGATAGCCTTCAACGACCGGAGAATGGTTTCGGAACAGGTTCGTTACCTGAACCAGCATCGCAAAAATCTCAATCAGGTCAGAGTGGCATATCGTGAGCAGTTCAACATCGGAAAAAGAACACTGCTGGATTTGCTCGATACGGAAAACGAATATTATCAGGCCCAGCGTGCTTACTATAACGGATTTTTCGACCTGACTGTCGCGAATGCAAGAACTCTGGCAGGCATGGGTAAATTGCTCTACACTCTTGGTGTCGCCCGTGGGGAAATGCCAAGCCTCAAGGATATCGATGTTCCTATGCCCAAGGTCAGAGAGGCTGATATTCCTGCCGCAGAAGCTCCTTCACTTGAAAACATGAAATGACATATCTCTTTGTTTAATGCCAATTATGGGTTAATAAAACCTGCGGTTGATGTTCATTCTGTCCGCAGGTTTTATTATTTCATCGAGTTGCGATCATCCCTCCAAACTGTCACTGCACTGTCCTGTCAAGCCTGATTAATACAATACGTTAGAACACCTCTCGTTACTCGTTCCGAAACCCTGTTACCCGGATAGGTTCCGATGAATCGGGATTGAAATCCCCATACAGACTCGTCGGGACTCCTGGCTCAATGTTTATCCCGATAACATCAGGACACTGTCCGCCTTGCACCCGTGCTTCTCAATGCAATAAATAGAGGTAATCATAACTGTTTCCAGAAAGAGCAGTTGTGTCATAATAGATCGTAATGATCAGATATGATACCACATATAGCACAATATTACGCTTCGTCTCGACCGATTTAAATGCTTATTTATTAATGATATATATGGAATGTCCCGCAAATATGACAATGCGGCATGATTTTTGCAATTTCTTTCATGAAAGTAAACCACAAGAATAGAACCAATAAGAGGTTAATCATGTCAACGGCATTCACAATCGGAAAGAGGCAACTGAAGAGCGACGAAGTCCTCCCGCTCCTCTCAGGGCACAGCTTGTGGCCTCAGCTGATGCAGGGGATGGTGATTGACCAGGTTTTGCGTACAATCAGCTGCACAGAAGAAGATGTTCATATTTTTTACAGCAGACAGCTCGATACCGATCCTGATTTTCTTCTGAAAAAGAGAGACCAGCTGGTTCTTGAAGGTGCATCAGATGAAGATGTCGACTTTTTCATCAACAGGCCGCTGCTTCTTGAAAAGTTCAAAAAACAGACATTTCTTCCGCAGGTTGAAAGTGCCTTCCTGAGAATGAAGGCAGGACTTGATAAAGTTTCCTTCCTGATGATTCGCAGCAAAGACCATGAATTGCTGAGAGAGCTTTATTTCCGTATCGAATCCGGTGAAGAAACTTTCGAGTCAGTTGCATCGAAGTACTCTGAAGGAAGGGAGTCGATGACTGGCGGAAAGCTTGGTCCCATCGAGCTGAAACAGCTGAATCCGATGCTCGCGAAAAACCTTTCGGAATCCCGCCCGGGCGTCCTGAATTCTCCAATCGTCGTTGACGGATTCGGCGTCATCACCATGCTCAGCGAAAAACATCCCGCACACCTCGATGATACGATGAGAAAGCAGATCGTCAATCATCTTTTCAACGAATGGGTTAATAAAGAGGTTCAGGCTTTCTTTTACTAAACCTTTTTTTCCCTTATATTTGTTGGAACTTCAGTCCCCCTCGTTTTTTCATTGACATTGCTTGCAAGGCGTTTTCTCACGTTTCTGTCACCAATGGACTCTTATCGTGAAAACTGTCGAAAATACCTCTTCTGATATTCGTAAAGTCATTGCGGATAATCCGTTATTTTCAAATCTCGGTCAGGACAAGATTGAAAAGCTCGCAAAGTCCTGTACGCTTGTTCAGCATTCCATAGGCAAGCCTATTATCACCAGGGGGATGCTTCCCGATGCATTCTTTGTCTTGTGTTCCGGCAAGGTCAGGACACTCTATCAGGACAATGCAACCGGTTCCGTCCAGACATTGAGACTGCTCAGCCCCGGAGATGTGTTCGGCTGGGTTACGCTGATGCGCCGTCAACCGACGGAAATCGTAACGGCATCTGAAGATACGACATGCCTTCAGATCCCCGCAACATCGATAAACACGATCGTAAACGATATCCCTGCTCTTTATGAAAAGGTTGTCAAGGTGACAGATCCCTCAGAGATCTGCGCTCTGCTGGACCTTTATTTTGCGGACGATCCGGTAAAGGAACGCAGGCTTCAGGAGGCTGGGTTTCCAGGAATAAAAGAGCTCGCACTCAAGCTCTTCGAAACAGCAGAAATAGTCGATACAGGCTTTTCAAAAAAAATCCCGGACAAAAAGCTCAACTGGCTGGTCAGCAGAAGCAGCGACCCCGCGTTCAAACCCGGCAGTGAATACATCGTGCCCGGCAATGAAATTCCGGGTTCGATCTCATTGCGCCTTATCGGACTTGATTTTTCATTCATGAAAGAGCCTGCCGCCGGAACGGTCCGGGAATCTCTGCTCCAATCCGGATCGGAAAGCAGAGAGCCTCATGCAGAAAGGGAGGTCTCGGAGAAGAAAAAATCCGGAAAGCGCAGAAAAGAGTTTGCTTATGACGAAGATGACGACGGAAAGCAGATGCGTTCGAAGGGATATCCTTTTTTCAGGGGAAAAGGAGCTATTGAAGAGACGCTCGCATGTTTTCAGATGTTGGGTGACCATTTCAATGTTCCAGTCAAAAAAGATCTGATCAGAAGCATCGTAGGAAACCAGATATCGAGAAACGGCAAGCTATCTCTGCAGGATTGCGGCGGAGTAGGCGTTGTTATGGGCATGAGGGCCCAGATCGTCTCCTTCGAACAGGAGGCACTCTCAAGGCTCAAGATGCCGGCCATGATCCGCTGGAACGACAGTTTTGCCGTTCTTTACCATGTTTCCCGAGGCAAGGTTATGCTTGCCTCCCCAACGTCCTCCGGTGTGAAAGTGTTTCGCCTGAACGAATTCTGGGACCGATGGGAAAACAAGGGTGAGGCCCTGGTCCTCGACGTGAGGGAAGATACTCCCAATAAAACATTCGGGTTCGGATGGTTTGCCCCGTCGATCAAAAAGTACCGGGGAGTACTTGCCGAGGTCATGATAGCTTCTTTTTTCACACAGATCATGACCCTTGTCAATCCGCTGCTGTTCATGATCATCATCGATCAGGTCATTGTCAGGAACAGCTATTCGACACTGCATGTTCTGGGTATGTTCATGCTCATAATCGCCATACTCCAGGCGGTGCTGAACAGTCTGAGAACCTATCTTTTCGTCGATACCTCGAATCGGATCGATGTCGCTCTCGGTGCAGAGGTGATCGATCACCTCTTGCGCCTTCCGTTGAGGTTCTTCGAAAAAAGGCCGGTCGGCGAACTGAGTTCGCGTATCGGCGAACTTGAACGGATCCGGCAATTCCTGACTGGAACGGCGCTGAGTGTCGTGCTCGACGCCGTTTTTTCAGTCGTCTATGTGATTGTGCTGTTTGCGTTCAGCTGGAAACTTGCGGTCATGTCGCTTTCTGTCGTGCCCCTTATCGGCCTGGTTACCTTTCTGATGTCACCGGTTATCAGGCAGCAGCTCAGGGAAAAAGCGATACGGCACGGAATAACCAACGCCTATCTGATCGAGGTTCTTTCCGGCATACAGACCGTGAAATCACAGAATATAGAATTGCGCGCGCGCTGGAACTGGCAGGAAAAATACGCCGCTTATGTCAGGCAGGGGTTCAAACCTGTTGTTTCAGGCACGCTGGCTAATTCGACCAATTCATTCCTCAGCCAGGCCTCAGGCCTTATCGTCATATGGGCAGGCGCATACCTGGTGCTTAACCATGAAATGACGCTTGGCCAGCTGATCGCGTTCCGGATCATAGCCGGTTATATTACCAGCCCGGTCATGAGGCTTGCGCAGCTCTGGCAGAATTTTCAGGAAACAGGCATGTCGCTCGAAAGGCTGTCGGATATTGTCGATTCTCCTCAGGAAGGCGGCAGGGCACAGCTTTCACAGATCCCGCTGCCGCTTATCAGTGGAGAGGTGGTGTGTGAAAATGTATCGTTCCGTTTCCGGGAAAACACGCCAATGGTTTTGAAAAACGTCAATATCACGATTCCTGCGGGGAAATTTGTCGGTATAGTCGGGGAAAGCGGTTCCGGAAAAAGCACCTTTGCGAAACTTGTTCAGCGGCTCTATACGCTCGAGGAAGGAAGGATTTTTATCGACCATTACGATATCAGCAAGGTCGAGCTGAACTCCCTCAGGAGTCAGATAGGTATTGTTCCGCAGGACCCTATGCTTTTCAACGTCTCGGTCAAGGAAAACATCGCCCTTACCAATCCGGACGCAAGCGATGTAGATATCATCAATGCTGCGACTATAGCGGAAGCGCATGAATTCATCATGGCACTTCCTACCGGGTACAGCACTCCGGTAGGCGAAAAAGGGTCGTCGCTTTCCGGCGGACAGCGTCAGCGTATCGCCATAGCGAGGACAATTCTCCAGAACCCTGGCATGATCATTCTCGACGAAGCCACCAGCGCTCTCGACCCGGAAACTGAAAGCCGCCTTACCACGAACATGATCCATGCGTTCAGGGGTAAAACGGTTCTGTTCATCACCCATCGCCTGAATTCGATAAAAGGTGCCTCGCTGATCCTGTGTTTCCATGATGGCTGTATCGATGAAGCGGGAACCCACGAAGAGCTTATGGCAAAAAGGGGACGTTATTATTCATTGTTCCAGAAACAGTCTTTTTCAATTCCTCTCGGGGAGAGTGGTCAGTGAAGAAAAAAAACTCTGAAAATGCCCTTGCCGGCCAGGGGGAAGTCTTTACTCAGTCCGTCGTGGCGCAACGGGCGATTCTGTGGGTGCTTGTTCTTGCTTTCGCCGGATTTCTTGTCTGGGCGTCGGTTGCTGAAATTGACGTTACGGTGCCTGCGATAGGGAAGCTCGAACCGACCGGGGAAGTAAAAAATATACAGGCGGCCATCAATGGCGAGGTCAACACTCTGAATGTCGAAGACGGTAAACTTGTTAAAAAAGGTGATGTCCTTCTGGACCTTGTTCCCGTTCTTTCCGTAGGAGAGGAATCCAAGCTGAAATCACTGAAAATCGCGCTTGAAAACGCACGGCAGCAATATGCAACGGAATCTTCCATGCTTTCCAAATTGCGCTCGCTGTTGAGCTCTGCCGCTGTTTCTGAATTCGAGGTCGAACAGAAAAAACTCGATGTACTGAAGCTCCAAGCCCAGATCGGGGACCTTACCGAGCAGATCAACAAGCAGGAATACATGACCAATCAGGCAACAGGCTACGAGTCGATAACCGCACCTGTTGACGGCACTGTATTCGACCTGAAGGTGAAAAAAGGTACCGTTGTAACGTCAGGGCAGGTGATGCTGAAAGTGGTGCCACTGGAAAACCTGACAGCAAGGGCATTCATATCGAACCAGGATATCGGCTTTGTTTACGAGAAACTTCCCGTGGATGTCAAGCTCGATGCATTTCCTTTTGCTGAATTCGGCGATATCAAGGGGGTTGTCACCTGGGTCGGTTCCGATGTGCTTCCTCCTGACGACGTGATCAAGTTTTACCATTTTCCGATCAAGGTTAAGCTGGACCGGCAGTATCTCGATGCGAGCGGTAAAAAAATCTATCTTCTCTCCGGTATGTCCGTCACCATGAACATCAAAGTTCGTAAAAGAACGGTCATGACGATTTTCACCGATCTCTTCTCCCAGCAGTTCGATGCAGTGACGCATATCAGGAAATAACTATCACGTTCTCCATTTTTCAAGATAGTTCATGTAGCTTTTTCTCCATTCATCAGTGCCGAAATGACCCCCGCTGCGGTGGGTCAGACATATCGGCCAGGTGCCCAGCCTGAGGGCTTTTGAGCGGGTTGTCCTGCAGAAATCCATATCGTAGAAATGAAATTCGAAACGGTTATCGAAAAAAGATCCCGTAGAGGTGAGGAGAGATTTCTTTGCAGCAAGGAAACAACCGTCGAGCAGCTCGCATTCAGCAGGGACCTCCCCGTATCGTGATATACGACCGAATGGATGCTTGCCGTGAGCGACAGCGCCGGAGAGGTTCGATTTGTCGTCCCATTCCAGATCTGCATTTTTAAACGCCCATGCTGGCTGGCTGTCAACTCTCCTTCGATTGCCGGCAACACCGATGATATCGAAACATTCAAGCCCTTCGATTATTCGCTGGTAAAAAAAATAATCGTCAATCCATACGTCGTCGTGCATGAACACAAGAATGCTGCCATCGCCAGCCATGGCTATCCATTCATTATAAACTGCAGGCAGACCGTTTCCGTTTGAGAATTTGATACGGGGAATCAGCCGTCCGTCCCAAGCGATTCTTTTCAGTGAAATACCCAGAGGACTGCTGTTCCAGAATTCTTCTTCGGAATGTCTGCTTGCAGAAACGATCTCCAGCTTCATCAGGCTATATTTGTGATTGATTGCTGTTACCGGCCAGTGGCGCAGGATAAAAAAGTATGCGAGCCCCGTCTTTCCACGTCCATGGAAAATATACCTCACGCTACCCATATAGTACGGTAACGTATAGAAAAATCATATTCAAGTGAAAATATGAGTATGAATATCGCTTTCATATTGCGTATAGAATGTTTTGTATGTATATTGCGCACGATACACTTATTGCGCAATAAGCACATTAAACACATCATACTATGGCTCACATAACAACGGTAGCGTTGCAGAAGGGAGGTACAGGAAAAAGCACAACCGCCCATGCTTTGGGCCAGGGATTGATGAAGGCAGGGAAAAAGGTCCTGTTCATCGATCTCGATCCTCAGGGAAACCTGTCCTGTACCATGCAGGCCAACAACGGGAAATCTTCTTCTTACGACGTCATTACCAATCGTTTGACAGCGAAGAAATCAATCCAGCATACCGAACATGGCGATATCATCCCGTCAAGTCCGCAATTGTCAGGAACAGATCTGGAAGTGACCCAGACAGGCAAGGAATATCGTATGAAGGAAGCGATCGCCCCGCTGGGAAACCACTATGATTTTGTTATCATCGATACGCCGCCGGCACTCGGAACCCTAACCATCAATGCGCTTACGGCTGCTGCAGACGTCATCATACCCGTCCAGGCCGAGACGTACAGCATTCAGGGGATTGCCCAGCTGTTCAGCACGATCGATGTCGTCAGAAACTATTGCAACCCGAAGCTGACCGTTGACGGTATCCTGCTGACAAGGTTCAGCAGCAGGGCGATTCTTAGCCGCGATATGGCCGATACGATCGGGAACACCTCCAGGCAGCTCGGTACGAAACTCTTCAGGACCGCCATCAGGGAGGGTATAGCGGTGAAGGAAGCCCAGGCCATGCGTGTGCCTCTTTTCACCTATGCTCCCGAAAGCAATCCGGCCAGGGATTACGAACAGTTTGTTGCCGAATACCTGGAAAACCATTAATCAAACAAGCAGATGCAGAAGAAAAAAAGTTTCAGGAGCGTCGATAATCCGGCGGCGGCATTCATAAGCAGCAACGAGCCCGTTCATGAACGACATGGCAGTGTTGCTGGACGGAGCGGAACCCTGTTGCATGAATCTGACGGATCATCCGGGGCTGGACCCAAGAAAAGGAATGAAAGCGAAACGAAAAGCAAACGATTGAATCTCCTGATAAGGCCCAGTCTTATGGATGATTTCACGAAAATTGCCTACATGCGACGTACCAGCATCAATGACCTGATCAACAGACTGGTCGATGAATGCGTAGAGAGGGATGCTTCGCTGATTGACGATTACGACAGGCTGTTCAATAACATACCGAACAGCTGATCGACAATTGAAATTCCTCCGCTCATAAAAACAATACATTTACAGAAGCCCGCATGGTTACAAGGATGCGGGCTTTTTTATGGGTTCAACCGAACGTTCATCAATCTCGAAACAGCAAGACTGATTGATGGGTGGAACTAATGTGTAGCCAATATTTCAATTGACCGTATCTTTACTTTACATAATATATATTATACAACAAACACGGGTTTAAAAAAAAGAGCGGGATTTGATGATCCCCGCTCTTTTATGATGGCCTTCCCTGATTACTTCTTTTCAGGTACAGGACGTTCTTCCTTCACGGCATAATTGATCAGGTAGTCATAAAGCCTGATGAGTCGTGAGTTCTGGTTGTTCTGATCGATCCAGTGACCGATCATGCCGATGGTACGGGCAAGAACGAAGAAACCGTTCAGCGAATGCTCCGGGAAATCGAGATCGACAAGAATACAGCCGATCGTACCGTCCACATTCAGGATAAGGTTATCCTTCTTGGCGGTGGTTATCTTTTCGACTTCAAGCGCATAATCGAGGCACGGCGTGTGCAGCGATGTCTGGTTCTTGACGTAGCTGACGAGATATTTCACCCTCTTGTCAGGGTTTTTCAGGCTTTTCACCCTGTGCCCGATACCCGGTACCGGTCCTACATTCTCCTTCATCCATGCAAGGAAGCCCGGAATGTCGTTCGGATACTCCTTGACGCCATATTTGAAGTATTTTCCGGCATTGGTTACTGCACCGCCGAACCGTGGTCCGATCATGGTCATGCCTGCAGAAACAGCCTGGGGCATGTCGATACCGGCACAGGCGCCGATAATGGCGCCGAACGCACCGGAAACAGCCGGACCGTGGTCTGCGGAAATCATGATGATGCGTTTGATGATCTCGGACTCCTCCCTGGTCGGCAGTTTCTTGTTCCAGAGCAGGCCGACGACATCTTCGATCCCGTATCCTTCCTCGCAGAGCTCAGACGCAGCGTACCCGACATAACGGGGCTCTTCACCTCGATCGTCGGATATGGTCGTGCGGATCAGCGGTTCGACGATAACCTCACCCTGCTTCATGACCTCCTGTACGCTTGGAGGCAGGGCCGGCAGCAGCTTTTCGTCGATTTCCGCCTCCGGCTTGATCACGCCGGACGAAATGAGTTCCTGGTAAACCTGTTTAATGGCTTTGCTCAGACCGCCGAACGTGTCCGGAACAATTGCACCCGCTTCGCGCAGTGAATTGATTTTTGAACGAGCGGATCCAAGCCCTTTTTTGCCTTCCTTTGCACCTGCATGGCCGAATTTCATACCCTGCGGCAGAACTTCCTGACAGGTACCGCCGATAGCGGCAATGACCCTGATCCTGCGTTTTTCCTCTTTCAGCCAGTCAGCAGCTTCTTCCTCGAGGGTTCCTCCGACTTCGCCGACGATGACGACGGCTTTCGTTTCCGGATCGTCCTCGAACATCTGCAGATAGGTGACGAAATCGGTACCGGGATAGGCATCGCCGCCGATGGCTACCGCTGAAGTGATGCCGTCGCCGTTCTGGGCGCAAAGCCACATGGTTTCGTTCGAAAGGCCGCCTGATTTGGTGATGACCCCGAACGAGCCCGGACGGTAAAGGTTGCAGAGCTTCAGGTTTTTATATTCGCCGCCGATGACGCCGAGCCTGCACTCCCCTGCCGACATGATGCCGATAGAGGAGGGGCCGTTGAATATCTTTCCAGCCTGCTGTGCAAGCTTGCGAAGCCTTTTCGCATCTTTTTCAGGCACGCCTTCGGTAATCATCGAGACAAGTTTGATCCCCTTCGCTTCGAGGGCTTCTTTTGCCGACTGGTAAGCCCTCGAAGCGCCGATGTAAATCAGCGCGGTATTGATCTGAGGGTTTTCCTCGATGGCTTTTTCAAGGGACGCATAGACATGGATGTTGTTCAGTTCGCCACCCCTGTAGATTTCTTTCTGCTGGCCCTCTTCGGGAGGATAGACAAATGCCTGGACGGTAAGCGGCCGGTTGATGAGAAAATCGAACTGTGCCATCCGCCTTGCCGCGTTCAAACCGGCAGCACCGCCAATGATGACCGCTCGTGTGTCTTTATTCGCTAATATGCTCACGATGTTTTCGGTTTAAAAATTTTGAAATATCACTTGTGGTTTGGAAAAGCGATGAATTGTTCAGGAATTCATCGCGAGATCGACAATGTCGGTCATGGGCATGCTGCGGTCGTAGACATGGATGTCGAAACCCTCTTCCTGCAGCTTCTTCATCATGGCAAGACCCTGGGCTTCGTTCGGACCACCCCGCCTGACCCAGATCTTCACACTTTCCAGGTAACCCTTGGATTTGCTTTCGCGGAACCCGTTGATGATACCGTTGAACGTTGCTTTCACATCGGTAAAGTTGGCGATTGCACCGCCGACGATGATATGCTTGATGTTCGGCAGCTTGCAGATCGTTTCGGTAAGTGCCTCGACTGCCCAGTCAGGCGGGTCTCCTGAGTATTCGGCATAGTTTGCGATCGTTCCGCCCCTTGCCACAACGGCATCGGAATAGAAAACAGATGCGCCGCCGCCAGCGGTAAGAAGAGCCACCTCACCGCCGGGAACCTCGACCAATTTCACAGAACCTTTGATACGGGCATCGATATCCATGATCTGCTGCTCCGCTTCGGTAAACGGACGTCCGATTTCGGAAACCGGTTTGAAATCCCAGTCGGCATGCCGGAAACGCGCATCCCAGTCCACGTTCATCACGGCGTCGAGCGCAGCGAAACGCATGTCGCTTTTCCTGATGACCAGCGGGTTGATTTCGATAGACTGCGCATCTTCGTTATCAAAGCAGAGGATCAGGCGGGACGCGATTTTGGCGACACGTTCTGCAATTTCTCCCGTGAAACCTGCTTCATGGGCAAGTTCGGTGAGCCGTTCAATGGTCGGGTTTTCATCGATCGGGATAAACAGGCGCCGGACGCTGTCCCAGTTGTCCTCGATATCCACGCCGCCTTTGTTCGATAACAGTATCTCTGCTCCATCGCGGTTTCCTGCTATCGACACATAGTATTCCTCGTCATGGTCAAGCATTTCCGCCACAATGACCTGGCGTACTTCAGCCGTACCGATTTTATGACCGATCATCTCCTTTGCGGAAGCGAGGGCTCCTTCGAGGTTGAGGCCGAGTTTCACAAGCCCGAGCTTGTAACGACCGCCGATAGCTTCATGGGCTTTAACGACAAGTTTTGATTCTCTCAGCCATTTATTAGCTTCACCAAGCTGTTCAAGGCGGTTGGGGTCCATGATGACAACATAATTCGGCACAGGAATGCCCCATTTGTTGAATAACTTCATGGCTGGCCCTTCAAGTATCTTAGCCATACTCTTACAGGGTTAATATGTTTTGGGTATATAAAAAAATAGGAAAGGCGCGCAAGTATTCAAGTTAGCTATATTTTCATATAATCCAATAGCTGAAGAAGCTTCGAGAACCAAAAATTGTAAAAAATCATCGTTTTATGGACATTTTTGTACAATGGTGGCAAAACCTGCCGGCACAGATGAACCCGGTAATCATCTGGATTGGTAATTTTCCTGTACGCTGGTATGGCATGATGTATATTATCGCGTTCTCGGTTGTCTATGCGATGTCGCACTACAGACTGAAAACGGAACCGCTGACATTCGACAGATCATATATCGGCGATGCGCTTACCTGGGCTATGGCAGGAGTCGTTCTTGGAGGGCGGATCGGTTACATCCTTTTTTACGGCTTTCAGGATTTTCTTCATGATCCCCTCGGGGTACTGGTTCCCTTCTCCTCCACGCCGGGCGGATGCCGCTTCGCTGGAATTACGGGAATGTCCTACCATGGCGGTATAATCGGGACCATCCTCGCCCTCTGGGGGGTCTCCCGATCCCGGAAAAGAGGATTTCTCGAAACATTCGATCTTTTCATCCCATCGATACCCCTCGGTTATACGTTCGGCAGGCTCGGCAATTTCATCAACGGCGAGCTTTTCGGGAGGATTACCACATCACCGGTCGGCATGTTTTTCCCGCTTGCACCCACCCATGAACTTCGCCATCCGTCGCAGCTCTATGAAGCGTTTTTCGAAGGGATTGTCCTGTTCCTCATTCTCTGGAGCATTCGCCGAAAATCACCATTCACCGGTTTTCTTTCAGCACTCTATCTCTTCACCTATGGATTTTTCCGGTTTTTCATCGAATATTTCCGGGAACCGGACCCTCAGCTCGGGTTTGTTTTTCTGAATTTTTCGATGGGGCAGGTGCTTTGTTTCCTGATGATGATAGCTGGCCTCGGGGTATTTTTCATTTCACGGAAAGCTTCTCCCCTAGCCGGTAAACAATAGAATACGGTAAAAAGTAAAAGCCCCGTTTTCAGGCGAGGCTTTTCTTTTTACAGACTGCTTAATGCATCAGGTGCTTGCCAGTGAAGCACTGCCGTTCGTTACCTGATAGACATTCTGGGCATTGTGGCTGCGGGAGATGATATTGATTCGGAACGAATCCGGAAGTTTCACCGGAATAAGCAGGGCATCATAATTATACAAACCGTCCTTTCCTCCGGGAGATGCGATCGAAGGAAGGCCGATCCTGCGATAGAGTTCCTTGCCGGTATCGTCCGTGACAACATAAATCCACGATTCTGTCTCGACGATACCTGTTTTTTTCGTTTCAAAATTGATAGTCACAATACCGCCTTTAGGAACCGATGCGATTCGCGCAGCTTTAACCGCCTGTGACTCCCCTTCTACATCTGCCTGGAATGCTTCCTGATAGCATGCTTTTTCATAGGGGGTGTAGACAAAGCTTTTAATGTGACCTCCCGCCGGGAGGCCCTGCTCGATTACCCGCACGGATGGTGCGGCAGAAACATTCGTCGTCATGAAACCAAAGATCGTGAAGATCATCAGTATGACTTTTAATAACGATGCGGGTGCAGTCCGCAGCTTATGTTCATTGATGCGTCTCATTGTTAATAAAAATTTGGGGGTTTACCGAGTGACTTTGTAATGGCCTGAATGGTAACCGGGAATGACAGCCGCCTCCACGGCAGGTATGAGACAATTGGTAAAAAACAGGCCGGGTCTGCATGGGGCACACATCCGGCGGTAAAAATATTTCAGAAAATGGATGAAATCTTCCGACAACCTTTCGTTAAGGGAGGAGATAACTTGTGGGTGTGCTGACTCAATAAGCCGCACCGAGATAGAATATGTATGAACTGCGTTCATATCCAAGAGACTGAAATGGGGTTCAGTTGGGGCCTCTGTCAGATATTTTTCTACTTAAATATAAGTCATTTTCTTGCGTAAGAGGCATAAAATTTGCAAGAATAATTTAGTCCTATATTTTGAGCGAGATGGCGTTACAATTCATTATCTTCTTTTAATAAAATTGCTTGAAGCCATATATGAACAAATAAGCATGTTTTTATACTGAGCGTTTTTCTGCAAATATTTTACGCAAGTTTCATCGGCCTGTAATTTTCAAGAGCTCTTTCTTCTTTATTTTACAACAGGAAAACAACGCCAGAAAACAGTTTTTAATGGTAAGTCCGTAATACTTTTTCAAATGAACCTCCACCAGCCATGCAGCCACCTGA
This sequence comes from Chlorobiaceae bacterium, assembly GCA_013334225.1. Lineage (GTDB taxonomy): Bacteria > Bacteroidota > Chlorobiia > Chlorobiales > Chlorobiaceae > Chlorobium. Next base: position 16,777 of record JAAXXY010000030.1, on the reverse strand, counting down.
AGAAAAACTCGGTTCGTTTTATCTGGGCGCAGAATTCGATCCAGCAACAGGAACTCGTTCTGAAAAAGCAGTTCATTACGATTCGAGGGACCTGACAACCCATGCCGTCTGTGTCGGAATGACCGGCAGCGGCAAAACCGGACTCTGTATCGGACTGCTCGAGGAAGCCGCTCTCGACAGGATACCGGTGCTGCTCATCGATCCAAAGGGTGACATGACCAATATGCTCCTGCAGTTCCCGGAGCTGAGGCCCGAAGATTTCAGGCCATGGATCAATGAAGACGATGCGAAAAGAAAAGGAAAAACACCGGACGAATTCGCTGCCTCCACTTCGGAGCTTTGGAAGAACGGCCTTGCCGACTGGGGCATGGGGCCCGAAAGATTGCGGCTGCTCAAGGATGCCGCCGATTTTACCATTTATACCCCCGGTTCTGAATCCGGTATGCCCCTGAGCATTCTTGGAAGCCTCAAAGTACCGTCAGGGCTGAATTTTGAGGAACATGCCGAAACGATCAGGGAGCGTATCTCGGGAACGGTCACGGCCCTCCTCGGTCTGGCAGGAATCAACGCTGACCCTGTACGGAGCCGGGAAGCTGTCCTGCTTTCAGCCATATTCGAATTTTTCTGGAAATCAGGTAAAGACCTCGATCTTTCTTCACTCATCATGTCGGTGCAGAAACCTCCGGTGCGACAGATAGGCGTGTTTGACGTCGATACGTTTTTTCCGGAAAAGGAGCGTTTCGAGCTTGCCATGGCGTTCAATACCATCCTGGCTTCACCTTCTTTCCAGTCCTGGCTTGCGGGAGACCCCCTCGACATATCCATGATGCTCTATACTCCGGAAGGCAAACCGCGTGTAAGCATCTGCTATCTCGCCCACCTGAGCGACAGCGAAAGGATGTTTTTCGTCACGCTTCTGCTTGAAAATCTCATAACCTGGGTCAGGGCCCAGTCGGGCACATCGAGCCTTCGAGCATTGCTGTACTTCGATGAAGTTTTCGGATTCCTGCCTCCGGTCGCCGAGCCCTCTTCAAAACGACCGATGCTGACCCTGCTCAAGCAGGCAAGGGCTTTCGGCCTCGGTTGCGTACTGGTTACGCAGAACCCGGTCGATCTCGATTACAAGGGTCTTACCAACACCGGAACATGGTTCATCGGCAAGCTCCAGGCGGAACGCGACAAGATGCGCGTGCTCGAAGGCCTGAAAAGCGCCATCGCAGAAGCCGGGGGCAATGGTGGAATCGACTACGACAACCTGATAAGCCAGCTCGGAAACAGGGTTTTCCTGATGCACAACGTCCATGAAGACCGTCCCGTCATCTTTCAGACCCGATGGGCTATGAGCTACCTTTCAGGTCCCATGACACGCCCGCAGATCCAGATGCTTATGAGTGACAGGAAAAAAAGGGGGCAGACCTCTCCCCTTCCTGAAAAAAACTCCGGTGCAGTCCCCGCTGCAGCAGTCAGGACGGAAAATCAGCCCGTCCTTTCGGCCACGACTGCAAATTCCGGTAATGACGTCCCGTTCGGCTTCAGCGAAACAGCTCCCGGGCTCGATCCGGCCCTCAGGCAACTCTACCTGAAAACGATGGCCGGGCCTGAAACAGCAATACAGGAGCTTTCCAAAGAGACAGGCACGGCCCCTCAGGTTCGCGATGCCCGGCTCGTCTATGAGCCTGCCGTACTCGGATCGGTATCGGTCATGTTCTCGGACAGGAAATACCGGATGAACGAGCGCGAAGATTACCTGATGGCGTTTCAATCGTTTTCTGGAACGCCTGGAAGCATCGAATGGAAAGATGCCGAGCGGCTTCGCGTTTCGAACGATTCTTTCCTTTCATCGGCCGATTGCCCTTCAGATGGCCCGAAACCGGTGTTTGCATCCGTCCCGGAGCAGGCGAACAGCCAGAAAAAAATTGCCGCTTTCGGAAACGAACTTGCCGACTGGATCTATTACAACGCCCGACGCAACATCGCATATCACCAGGAACTGGACCTTTTTCAGCTGCCCGGTGAAGATGAACGGGATTTCAGGATCCGCCTCCAGCAGGCATCCCGTGAAAAAAGGGATGCGGAAATAGATGAACTTGAAGGGAAATTCAAGCCCCGGATCGAGAAGCTTCAGGAACGGGCACAGCGTGAACAGCGGGAGCTCGAGAAAGACGAGGCTGTTCATGCGAGCCGCAAAACACAGGAAATTGTCGGAATCGGCGAAACCGTGCTTGGCCTGTTTCTCGGAAGAAAGAGTACAAGGGCTGTCAGCAGTGCGGTCAGCAACCGCCGCATGACGGCGAATGCTCAGGCCGATGTCCAGGAGTCACGTGAAACGATACAGGACATCCAGCAGGAAATCGATGCATGCAATGATGAAATGAAAAAGCTCGCCGATCAGATATCCCTGAAATGGGAACGCCTCGAGGATGGCATTGGCCGCGTGGAAATCGCCCCGAGAAGAAGCGATGTTACGGTTAATTTCCTGGCTCTTGCCTGGCTTCCCTTCTGGAGGATCTCATATTCGGGCCCGGCCGGCGAAAGCACGTTTTCCTGCCCCGCATATCAATCGGGCGCAGCGGTATCATGATCTGACAAAGGTAAGGTCCCGGTAGATCTGCCGGGACCTGCCTGGTGTTTTCACCCCGGAAAACCTCATTTTCCCCTGTTTCCCGTCACCGGATCATTGGCCAGCCTTGTGTGGATGTCGCATCCTTTATGCGGAAAAGTCCTGCTTCCGGTCAGTCAGAGAGGGTTTGCGAAGGAACAGAAAACCGGTAACGGCAATGACGAAAGCGGAAACCAGCCAAATTGCTATTCCGAACGATGCGCCGCCCTCGTACATGCTGTAGACACCGAAGACGAAAAATATCAGCGAAGCTCCGATCTTGATAGCTTTTTCAGGTAATTTCGCATGGAGCATCTTGCCGACGATAATAGCAAGTCCGTCCGAAATGACCATGCCGACGGTTGAACCGAGCCATACGGGAAGGAACGGCTTCGTAGAAGCGAGTGTGATGGTAGACAGCATGGTCTTGTCTCCCAGTTCGGCCATGAAAAATGTCGTGAACACCAGCCAGAAAGGATGAATGCCGGTTTTACAGCTCTCATCCTCCTCATCGAGATGGTCCCCGCGCAATGTCCAGAATCCGAAGGCGACAAACGCAATGCCTGCAACGAATTTTATCCATTCGACCGGCAGCCTGCCACCTATGAACCACCCGATCCCTGCCGAGAACACGTGGATGGCAAGAGTCGCCCAGAATATCCCCCAGAGAACAACGCCGGTGTTGTAGCAGGTGGCAAGCGTGAGTGCGACGAGCTGGGTTTTATCTCCCAGTTCGGCAATAAAAATCATAACGAGCGAAAGCCAGAAAGCATCCATTGGAAATGCGCAGGAAACGTTGATCCGATATCGAAAAACCCTGAAACTGCCGAAGAACGTGTTATTACGGTCCACGGCCTGAAAAATTTTACAAGTATAGGTGAATGAGCCCAGATGAGCAAATAAATATGCGGTCAAGAGCTGTTGTTCATGAAGCAATGCATGACAAAACGGGTTCCTGTCCGTACATTGTTTTCTGTTAATTCCGGCAACAGGCATAGCGTAATCAAGAAACAGCTCCTTCCAATGAAACCATTCGTCAGATTCGCATCCCGTGAAGATATACCGGCATGTTCCAGGCTTCTCGGCATTCTTTTTGACCAGGAAAATGAGTTCAGGGCCGATCCGCAAAAACAGGAGCGAGGTATCGGCATGATCATGGACAATCCGGAAAAAGGAATGATTTTTATCTGCGAAATAAACGGCACCGTTCAGGGAATGGTCATGCTTCTGTTTACCATAAGCACGTTCCTTGGCGAAAAGGTGGCGATCCTTGAAGACATGATCATCTCGGAGGAATGGAGGGGGAAAGGCATTGGGTCTCTCTTGCTCGATACGGCAATTGAGCATGCCCGCAATGAAGGGTTCGCCCGGATTACCCTGCTGACGGATAACGATAACAATCCTGCCCACCGTTTTTATGCTTCCAGGGGCTTTGCAAAATCAGATATGGTCGTATTCAGGAAGATGCTGCAATGATATCAGGGCACTTTTCTCTGTCGGTGCTCCAAATCACTGCCGCCCGGTTTCCTCCCGGTTAGCCGAGATCGCAATTCCCATCCCGGCTTGTCTGCACTCTCCCAGTGCATTACCATCGCCCTCCGGTGTGGACTTTGGCCCATGCTGCTCGCGGCGATAAACAGAAGCGCCCGTCAGTTTGTTTTCACATCCAGCGAGTGGCTCGTAGCGATGAAGGCGGCTTTACGGGCAGGATACAGGCTGACCGCAAGGCAGAACAGGATCGCTGTTGCGCCGACCGTGACAAAATCTCCCGCATGCATGCTTACCGGATATGACGATATGAGGAATGCGCTTTTCGAAGGCAGCTGGACCAGTCCATACTTTTCCTGGAGCCAGCAGATGGCCCAGGCGATGAAGGATCCGGCAGCTGTCCCGGCAATCCCGGTCATTCCACCCTGAATGATGAAAATCGACATGAACTGGGGTTTCTCCAGCCCCAGGCAGCGAAGGTAGAACAATTCACGCTGTTTGTCGATTACGGTCATTGCGAGTGATCCCGTCAGGCTGAGCGCAGCTACCAGGACGATCAGCATGAGCACGCTGAAACTGACCCATTTTTCAAGCTGCATGACCGTGAAAATGCTTCTGTACTTTTCCTCGAGCGTCTGGACCCTGCAACTCTGTTTCAGCGTGCTTCCGGCAAGCCAGGCACGCATCCGGTTCTCGAGCTCTTTTCCGGTAATTCCCGGTTTCGGTCGGATATCGATGCCGGAAAACTCTCCCTGGCCAAGAAGCAGGATTTTCCGTGCAAAATTTGCGGATGTCAGAACATAGCGGTCGTCGAAAAGGCGCTGAATCGAAAAAACCGAGGCAATGGTGGTTTGCGGAATTTCTAGCGCAGGGAGAAGATAGGGTTCGGAAAGGGATTCCAGCCCCAGGGAAACGAGTTCCGGGCTGAAGATCTTGACCGGTTTCATCGGTGACAGATCCATCCTTGACGCGAGCTGCTGCCCGGCGGACAAGGTTTCATCCTGAAAATACGGATCGGCGGAACGGGTGTCCGTCATCAGCTTCCTCCGGGCTGAAGCCGATATCCCCTTGACCATGACCAGTTCGCTTTTGTCTGCGGAAGCAAGCACCGCCTCCCCTTCTGCATACGGTTCGGCCAAGCTGACTTCGTCGAGCGCGCGTATCGACCGAAGCTGGTTATCCGTGAAAACAACCCCTTTGCCGTTCAGCGGGACGATCTGGACAGGACTTTCAATTGTCGTGAAAAGGTCCCTTGCGAGTTTCTGGAACCCGTTCAGGACGCTCATGACAACGAGCAGTGTGCATACCCCGGTTATAATGCCGCCGAGGCTGATTGCCGATATCACATTGATGATCCTGAAGCGTTTCCTTGCAAAACTGAAACGCCTGGCTATCCACAATCCGGTTTTCATTGGTGTTCTTCAGGTTCCGAGTGCTGTTCCGGGTTTCAGGGATGCCGCTATCCTTGCCGGTATGAACGCGAAAAGCAGGGTGAGCCCGAGGACGGTGAAGGAGACGATGGCATAATCCGCGGGATCGATAAGGAACGCGACATACTTGATGAAATAACTTTTCTCCGGCAGTCTTATCAGATGGTATCGCTGCTCGAAAAGCGACAGGGTGAGCGCCAGAAGGTTACCCGCAGCGATGCCCGCCAGAGAGATAAGGAATGCCTGGGCCATGAAAAGCCTGCTGATTTTTCCCGGTTCGAGCCCAAGGGCGCACAACATGCCGATTTCCCTTGTTTTTTCTATAACCAGCACCAGAAGGGTGGAAATGATGTTGAAGACGGCTACGACCGTAATGGTGACGATCAGGAGCGGCATGATGTTTTCCTGGAGCTTCAGCCATTCGAACATGTTGGCATAGCGCTGGAATACGGTATAGGCATAATAGGGATATCCGAGAAGGTCTGAAAGCTGCCTGGCTGTTTCGGGAAGTTTGGAAAGATCATGCACATCGGCATCATATCCGCTGATCATCATCGGACTGAAGCGTTGCTGCATGAGGTCGAGATCACAGAAAACGACCGTCTCGTCGAACCCTTCCTGCAGGCCGGTTTCATAAATTCCCCGGACAGTACCGATTTCGAGATCGAGCGAAGAAAGGAGGTCGACAATATTGGTGTTGCCTGCGATCAGTTTCGCTCCGGCAGAACCTTTTTCCATCCCGACAAGCAGGACCTTGCTCCCTACGGAGAGCCCGAGATTTTCGGCCAGGGTTTTGCCTGCATACAGGGGTATTTCCTTTCCATCGGCTGCCGACATGCCGTTTCCGGCAATGAGAAACTTGCCGAGAAACGCTGCCCGCTGTTCATCCCCGGTGCCGCGAAGCATCACCGGCCGGCTTCGAAACCCGCCATCAGCGCTTCGGCTGCGCATCACAAAGCTTTTTTCGAGGAACGGATAGGTCTTGCTGATATTCTTATGGTTCCCGATTCTCGACAGGTCATAGCGGCTTTCCCTGAAAAGCTGTTCTTCCGGCTGCCGTATCTGGAGATGGGTGGTGAAACTGATCAGCTTGTGCTCCACGCTGTCGGCGAAACCCTTGACGACAGAAAGTGTCAGGATGAGCGCGGCCGTTCCGACGGCTATACCGATCATGGCTGCCAGGACGATGAACGTCGGTTTGGATGCGGAACGTTGTTTGAACGCGAAGCGCCTGGCGATATACAGTTCGGGTCTCATAGTTCTTCAGGTAACTTCCCTGTTCAAGGAGGCAAAGGTCACGACAGTGTTCCTGCCTGCCGATTTCGCCGTGTAAAGGGCACGGTCGGCATTGTTCACCAGCGGCCGCCATTCAGACCCGTCATCGGGAAATGTTGCAATTCCGGCGCTGACGGTGAGCTGTCCGGCAGGCTGGTGTGCCTCGTTTTCAAATGGTTCGGCACAGATAGCCCTGCGAAGACGTTCCGCTATCTCACTGGCTGTATCGGAATCCGTTCTCGGGAACAGCACCGCGAACTCTTCCCCGCCGAACCTTGCCGGGATATCGGAAACACGGCACTGGCTTCCAATGAGGTCCGCGATTCGTTTAAGTACCTGGTCTCCCGCCACATGGCCGTTTTTGTCGTTATAGAGCTTGAAATGGTCGATATCGATCATCGCAAGGGAAACCCTGCTACCGGTCAGTTTGGCCCGTTCGATTTCCGTAATGAGGTGTTCCTTGAAATGACGGTAATTGAAAAGATTGGTTTTCTCATCGCGGATATTGATTTCATCGAGCTTTTTGTTTTTCGCCTCGATTTCCGCAAAAAAGTCCATGATGGACTGGGTGACCAGGGTAATATCGCTTGAACGGGAAGCTTCCGCCAGTTCTTTTTTTATCTCCTCGGCCGTATCGTGGATGCTTTCAGGTATGTTCCTGTTGAGCAGCTTCATCTGCTCGGCAAGCTGTGCCAGCGGTATCAGGGTCTGCCTGTAGTTTCCATGAAGCTGCCAACCTGCGGTCAGGCTCAGGGTAAGCAGCACCGCGAGGATGAAAAAAAGAAAATACTGGTTGATGGCGACAAGTTCCCTGGTCGATTCCCCTGACTCGCTCCTCGCCAGGGCGATGGAATTATCCAAAACGGCCATGAGCGTATCGAAACTCATGGCTGACGGCATATCTGGACCTCTCTCTCTGTCAGCCATAATCGGCGGTAACGTGGCGAAGCCCGCTTTTTTCATTTTAATTGCAAGCTTGCCTTCCATGAAACGAAGCGTGGCTGCCTTGCCGTTCTCCCCTGCAGGACTGTTTTCACTGTCCCTTTCTGTTTTTCCGGCAAGCTCGAATTCGACAAGTTTCTCCCTGAACTCGACAAGGTCCAGGTAACACTCCTGTTTCAGTTCGATATTGAAGAGCATCCTGGTCTGCAGAAACAGAAATCCCGTCGTGCCGGCAATGACAATCACCATTCCGATTATTCCGGTGACGATGATGGTTCTTATCGGACTGTATTTTTTCTGCCTGTCTGCGTTCATTGCCTTTCCGGGTTATTTCAGGATGATGGTCCTCTGCGTAAGCCTGTAGGGGACATAGGTGCTCCTTTCCATCGCTTTCTGGCCGGAACTGCTTATCCATGAACCGAAACCCGTTGCAAGCGCATCACCGGGATAATATACATAGTAAACCGTTGCCACCAGAGGGTAGCGATTTTCAAATACGGCATCCCGCTCCGGAAGGATAGGAACTGCATCTGCAACGTTTTCTGAAACGGGCAGTATTTTCACGTTCTTCGTATCACTACCGGCTTCGCGTGCAGATTCCAGTGATGAACGGAACAGAAGAGCATAGGAATTGTCTGACGAAGAAACACGCTGAAGAAGATCGTCGATGCTGCTGCAAGACCATGCGCGCATCCCGGTTTTCTTTCGGCCGGTCCTGGCGGAAAAAACGGATATGAGCCGGTAATCGTCTTTCAGAACGAATGCCTGAACTCCTTTGCTGTTACCATAAAAAAGATCGCCGATATCTTTGACGGAAAGATGTTCCCTGCCGTTATGTGTCCCGGTTATGCAGATGATCGCATCGAGGGCTACCGGCTCTTTTCTCAGCTGCTGTTTCATGCCATGGAAAAGAGTATCTTCCGCAGCGTCGAAATCACCGCTGATCAGGGCTGCACGGGCGCTTTTATCGAGAAGGCGACCCAGGGTCCCTGCCGGCGCACAGGGCGCTATTTCAAGGTGAGCATCAGCATAGTATCTGCTGAACATTCCCGCCTCGATACCGGCAATTTCCTTAAGCTGACGGTCTACGGATACAACCATCCTGCCGCTTCTGGCGGTATCCGTTTCCGCCTGTTTCCGGCAACCGGAAAAGAGAAGCAGAAGCAGTGGAATGAACATCCATCTTGCGCTTCGAAAAGATTTTACGGGAAGTGCATGGTTATTCATTTCTGGTTGCACAAGAGTTTTTCAGTGAAAAAGGGAGATGGATATGCATCGTTAACATACAGAGAAAAAAGATTTTGGCATAAAAATCGCAGATCATGTCAAAAGTGTGAAAAAAATAGTCCAAATCTTTGATAATCAATTGGAAAAAGGTCATATTTGCGGTTTGTTGCATATTTATTCACCACTCCGGATCAGGAATTATTCTTCAATAAAGGCGGAACATGCTATGGCGGCTGTTTTATCGAATTCAGGAAAAAAGCTATCTGTTTCAATCATCGGCGCTTCGGGATATTCCGGCGCGGAAGTGATAAAGCTGCTCCGTTTCCATCCTGCGGTAGAACTGGACGGGCTTTACGCGTTTTCACAGGCTGGCCGGCCCGTAGCGGAACTCTACCCTGCCCTCGGATGCGACAAGGTTTACAGGCAATATAATGGAGAAACGGACAGCGATATCTATTTTCTCGCGCTTCCCCATGGAGAAGCGCTCAATCTTGTGCCATCGCTTCTGAAGGCAGGCAAAACCGTCATCGACCTTTCCGGCGATTTCCGGCTTGAGAGCACTGCTGAACATGAAACGTTCTACAAACAGGCGAAGTCCGCCGATGCGGTACTTACCTATGGCATGCCGGAGCTTTTCAGGGCGGAAATCGCCCGGTCGGAAGCAGTCAGCAATCCCGGATGTTACGCGACAAGCATCATTCTCGGCATCGCTCCGTTTTTCCGTTCCGGTTCCCGGGCTCTGCAAGTCCAGTCGGTAAACTGCACGGCTGTTTCCGGAATTTCCGGTGCAGGCAGGAGCAGCAAGACAGAGCTGTCTTTTTCTGAAATGAGCGAAAACCTGCGGGCTTACAAGGTCGGTTCGCACCAGCATACGCCTGAAATCATGCAGGCTTTGGGCACATCCGCCACTGACCCTTCGTTCGGGTTCACGTTCACTCCGATGATAGGACCGCTCGTCAGGGGGATATACAGCATTCTGAACGTTCAGCTCGAAACGCCGGCAGAGCTGTCTACGGTGCGGGAGCTTTACAGGGATTTCTACGGCGCAGCCCCTTTCGTCAGGGTCCGTGAAACCATGACGGAGATCCGGCACGTCGTGAATACGAACAATTGCGATATCACGATCGCCAGCGTATCGGACAACGGTTCGCTCGTCATCGTCAGCGCAATCGACAACCTTCTGAAAGGCGCAGCCGGACAGGCTGTCCAGAACATGAACATCATGCTCGGCATCGATGAAACGACCGGGCTGCTTTTATAACTTTTTAACGTCCCAGTCCCTTGCAGAAACTTGAAAAAGGACTTGAAGTCATCCGTGAACTTTCGGCCTCGACCTCCTGGCCCGGCACGGTAACGCCCATGCCTGCGGATGCAAATGGTGAAGAAGGGTTCTGGCCCGCCGGATTTTCATCCGGGGCCGTTAACGCATCCATCCGCTACCAGCGCAACGACCTGATGATTCTGCTGGCTGACGTTCCATCGAGCACCGCTGCGGTTTTTACGACCAACCTCTGCTGCGCCGCCCCGGTCATGGTTTCGAAAGCGAACCTTGAAAAAACATCAGGAATGGTGCGTGCCGTCATCTGCAACAGCGGCAACGCAAACGCGGCCACAGGCGAAAAAGGGATGGATGACGCCCAGGCCATGGCTGATGCCGTCGCATCCGATTTCGGCCTGAAACCCGAAGAGGTCGTCGTCGCATCGACAGGGGTCATAGGACAGCTGCTTCCCATGGAAAAAGTCATCGGAGGCATCTCTTCCCTTCCCCTTGTCCTCCAGCGCGAATCGTGCCTCGATGCAGCCGTTGCCATTATGACCACCGATACCTTCCCGAAGTTTTTCACACTCGATGTGGAGCTTTCGGGCGGCAAGTGCAGGCTCGGCGGTATCGCCAAAGGATCTGGTATGATCTCGCCGAATATGGCGACCATGCTCGCATTTCTGACGACCGATGCGAAGATTTCGCCCGATCTCCTGAAGCTGGCTCTGGAACAGGCCAACCGCAGCAGTTTCAATGCCATAACCGTGGATGGCGATACGAGCACCAACGACATGGCGATGATCATGGCGAGCGGTTTCGGCCTTGAAATCCTTTCTGAAACGGAAGATTACCGGCTCTTCACCGATGCTCTCGAAGCACTGATGACCTTTCTTGCCAAACTGATCGTCATCGACGGCGAGGGGGCTACGAAGCTTGTCGGCATAACGGTGGAGGGCGCTGTCGATCACCGGGAAGCCGAGCTTGCGGCAAGGACCATCGCGCAGTCGAGCCTTGTCAAGACCGCAATCCACGGGGAAGATGCGAATTGGGGAAGGATCATCGCAGCTGCAGGGCGTTCCGGCGCTTCGTTCAGGCAGGAGGATCTCGAACTGCACTTCAACGGCCTCTGCATCCTGAAGCCTGGGCTCATCGCCGAATTTTCGGAAGAAGATGCGGCAAAGGTCATGGCGGAAAAGTCTTACGGAATCAACCTGAAAATCGGCAATGGTCCCGGAAAGGCGACAATCTGGACATGCGATCTGAGCAAGGAGTACGTGGAAATCAACGGAAGCTACAGGAGCTGACGATCATACCGATAACATTTTAAATTCGATTCTTCCTCAATGGAACAATTTCCTGGCTGTGAACAGAAGCCGGCAAGGTCAACCCCTCCGGCAGCCATCGGACAGGTGCTTATCGAGGCGCTTCCCTATATCCGCAAATTCGAAAGCAAGACGTTCGTCATAAAGTACGGCGGCTCTGCCATGAAAGAGCATTGCCTCAAGAACACCTTCGCACAGAACGTGACGCTGCTCCGCAAGGTCGGCATCAAGGTCGTTCTTGTTCACGGGGGCGGCGACGCCATCACGAAAACAGCGGAAAAACTCGGGCTCGCGTCCCGTTTCGTTCACGGCAAACGAGTGACCGATGCCGACATGATCAACGTCGTCCAGATGACCCTTGCCGGCAAAGTCAACCAGGATATCGTCCAGCTCATCAGCGAGCATGGAGGCAAAGCCGTCGGCGTGACCGGCCTGGATGCGGACACCATCAGGGCCGTTCCCTCGCCCAATGCTGAAAAACTCGGCCTTGTCGGTGACGTGTCGGACATCAATACCGCGTACATCGACCTTCTCAGCGACGCCGGGCTCATTCCGGTTATCGCTCCAATCGGTTTCGACAGCGAGGGGAACATCTACAACATCAATGCCGACGATGCGGCAAGCAGCATCGCCATTGCCCTGAAAGCCGAAAAACTCATTTACGTGAGCGATGTCGAAGGCATCCATGTCGGAGAGAGGATCCTCAAGACCATCTGCAAGGCGGAAGCTGCCGATTATATCGAGCAGGGGATCATTTCAGGCGGGATGATCCCGAAAGTGCTCTCGGCATTCAAGACGCTCGACAGCGGCGTAGGCAAGGTCCACCTTATCGACGGAAAGGCCACGCATTCCCTGCTGCTCGAAATTTTCACCCACGAAGGTGTCGGCACCCAGTTCATCGCGGAAGATGACGGCGATCAATCTTTAAACAACTGATTCGGAATGGAAGAGGCACAGAAAAACAATACAACGGCAAAACGCGATTTTCTCGGATTTTCGGCGCTCGATGCCGCAAAAGTCATCGAGCTGTTCGATTTCTCCCTGTTCATCAAGAACAAGCGGAAGGAATGCAAGTCCGGCGAACCCTATCGTCCCCTTCGCGATAAAACGGTTTCGATGATCTTCAGCAAACCGTCGTTACGAACCAGGGTATCGTTCGAGCTCGGCATCCACGAGCTCGGAGGGTATGCAATCAATCTCGATGGCAAATCCATCGGTCTCGGCTCCAGGGAAGCTGTCGAAGATATCGCAAGGCTGCTTTCGCGCTATAACGACGCCATTGTCGCGCGACTGCACGAACACGACGTGATCGAAGGCCTTGCCAGGCATTCGACGATTCCGGTCATCAATGCGCTCACCGACCTTTCCCATCCATGCCAGGTGCTTGCCGATGCGTTCACCCTGTACGAAAACAACCTCTGGCACGACGGCATCAAGGTTGTCTTCATCGGGGACGGCAACAACGTGGCAAATTCCTGGATCGAGCTCGCAGGGCTCCTGCCGATGCATTTCGTGCTTGCCTGCCCCGAAGGGTATACGCCTGACGCGGGACTTCTCGAAGCTGCCAGGGCAAAGGGGATGAGCCGGATAGAAATCATCCATGACCCGAAAGAAGCGGCAGCCGGTGCAGACGTGCTCTATACCGACGTATGGACCAGCATGGGGCAGGAAGATGAAATGGAAGAACGTCTCAGGATTTTTTCACCGTTCCAGCTCAACGCAACCCTGCTCGGATTGTCCAAACCTTCGGCGGTCGTCATGCACTGCATGCCTGCGCACCGTGGTCAGGAGATAACCGGAGAGGTCATGGACGGTCCGCAGTCCATCATCATCGACCAGGCTGAAAACCGCCTGCATGTGCAGAAAGCACTGCTGGTCAAACTTCTGAACCATGAAGAGTACAGGAAGTTCCACCTGACGCACCGGCTGCTCAATGCCGCGAAAAAAATAAAAGCGTGATCCGGGAGCGGCGATGAACAAGAATGCGAGACAGCTTAAAATCAGGGAAATTCTCCAGCAGAACAACGTCGGCAACCAGCACGACCTTCTGAGCCTGCTTCGAAGCTCGGGGATGGTGGTCGCCCAGGCTACCCTCTCCCGTGACTGCGCCGAACTCGGGATCATCCGGGCAAGGACCGCCGGAGGGTACCGCCTTGTCTATCCCGAAGACCACGCCGGAAGGATCATCAAGGGACTTGTCGGTGTCGAGGTGCTCAACATAACATCGAACGAGACGTCAGTTATCATCAAAACGCTGCCGGGCAGGGCCCATGGCGTCGGGTCCTATCTCGATCAGCTCAAAAGCCCGCTCATCCTCGGAACAATCGCGGGCGACGACACCGTTCTCGTCATTCCCGCATCCATACAGAACATCGAGGCGGTTATCGCACACATCCACAAGAACGTTTCGAAGAACTGATATCGGTAAATCAACTCCTTCGGTATCTCAGGCGATGCAGCACTTTTCGAAATCGGGAACCGCAAGACCATAGTTGTTCTTACCTTCCGCCACCAGCATGAAAACGATTACCTGTAGCTATGAGTTTGCAGGTAATGCCATAGCAACACGATCGAACAGGTGTTGGATCACCTGCAAACTGTTCGATAAATCCATGTTAGATAGTTGTTCGAGATACCGTTCAACGTCCGCTACCTCGCTGAGTCAGGAGAAATGATGCTGACTGTCGGGAAATAGGTCTGATATCTGTTTTTATCTCTTGTGATTAATGCAAGACCCGATACGGCGGCATGTGCACCGATGAAAAAATCCGGCAACGGTGACCTCTTCTCTCCCTTATGCCGTCGGTAGTTGAGAAAAACTTTGCCGGCAAGAAAAAGGGCTTCCTTTGGAATTTCCAGCATCTGAAATCCGCCTGACAAAATTGCCGCCTCCAACTCTTCAATCTTTTTAAACCCGATGGAAATTTCGGAATAGATTATCTGATTGATAAATAATGGGGTATGCAAAGCATATTCAGAAAGAACTGCCTCCGACCAGTCGGCCCATACAGGATTATCGAGAAAAACATCCAGGATGATATTTGAATCCACAATGAGACCGTTCATACCTCTCTTGTGAGCGCCATGATTTCGTCAGTAGTCATTTTTACCGTCGCAATCCCCCGAAGCTTTTTAAATTTGCGATTCGCCGGTGTCGCGTCTTTTCGCTTTACAATCACGACACGATCCTCCTCCTGCAGAATATCGACTTCCGTGTCTGGGGTTATCCCTAACTTTTCCCGTATGCTGACCGGTATCGTCACCTGGCCTTTTGTTGTCACTTTCATTTTCATCTCCGGTATTACGTATTACCGGTAAGAATACCACATTCCACCTGATAAATCAAACAGTGTTCATGAATGACCCTTCAAACAATTTCCGGCAAATACAGCCCGGTATTCCATGATGCTTGCAGGTAACAACCTCTTTGAATCCATCCAGGAAGGTGTGACCGAATCGGTTATTCCGGTGTCGGTCTATGACGGTACCTTCCGTCGTCAGTTCATCGATATGTTTATATGGTCGTATTCATTTTGGTGCCATATTGTAAGAGGCGAAAAATTTTTCGCCCTTACATTCCCCCCATCATCCTCACCTGTATTCGTCAATCCAAACCTGCATTTCCATCAACGATGAACAATGTGCTATTGGATTGTCGATAATATGTTGGTGATTACGGTTCATTTCCGATTATATGGTCGTATTCGTTGCGGTGACGGTTGGGCGAAAAATTTTTCGTCCCTACAATTATATCCGTCATACATCCATCCTTACAACCGCCCCGACAACACGCCCAATACATTCAACTGCATTGACCATGGTCTTCGAAATTATTCCCGATTATCGCGGCCTGTTGACTGGAGTTGGGATTATCCTGATCTGCTCCACACTGCACGGGATTGTTGGCAATATATTGGCGGATGCGGTTCAATTCGTCTTCATCGCGGATTATATGTTCGTAATAATTGCGTTGCCATATTGTAGGGGCGAAAAATTTTTCGCACTGACATTCGCCTTGATTCTCTCAATGTCACCACCAATAACAAGGCAGTTAGTCGCTTCGGACTGCAACAAAACAAACAAAAAGAAACTACCCCCGGCAAATAGCTCGGAGGCTTGAGACTTTTTTCGGCAACACGTGGATTTCCGGGATTAACCTTCAGCATTTCAGAAGTATCTATCCTGTAACAGGACACTTCATTTACGCATCAGAAAGCCGAAGAGAAACGTAGGAAGCATAGCGCTTGAAGAGATTAGTTGAAAATCAAGTATTGACACGGCCGGGTAAATTCATGGTTTTTTTTATCTTTGGGCATTAGCTTATCGGACATATTAAAGGCTGATCTGGTGCATTAAGGCTGAAACTGCCTGTTACTCATAAATTTTAAGTAAATCGAAAATCAATAAAGACGCATGAGCAAGGAAAAAATTGCAATAGCATATTCCGGGGGCCTCGATACCTCCGTGATGATCAAGTGGCTGAAAGACAGGTTCGATGCCGACATTGTGGCCGTCACCGGCAACCTCGGCCAGACGAAAGAGGTCGAGAACCTCGAATCGAAGGCTATTTCAACCGGCGCATCGAAATTCCAGTTCGTCGACCTGCGCAAACAGTTTGTCGAAGAGTACATCTGGCGTGCCCTGAAAGCCGGCGCGCTTTACGAGGATGTCTATCCCCTGGCGACCGCCCTCGGCCGTCCGCTGCTTGCCAAGGCGCTTGTCGATGCGGCGCTTGCCGAAAACTGCACCATGCTTGCCCACGGCTGCACCGGCAAAGGAAACGACCAGGTCCGTTTCGAAGTGACCTTCGCCTCCCTCGCTCCGCACCTGAAAGTGCTCGCACCGCTTCGCGAATGGGAGTTCACCTCGCGTGAAGCCGAGATCGCCTACGCCCTCGAGCACAACATCCCTGTTTCCGCCACCAAGAAAAGTCCCTACTCGATCGACGAGAACATCTGGGGTATCAGCATCGAATGCGGTGTGCTCGAAGACCCGATGGTCGCTCCACCTGAAGATGCCTACCAGATAACGACCTCACCGGAGAAAGCTCCTGATACGCCGACAGTGGTCGAGCTGGAATTCGAGCAGGGCGTGCCCGTATCTCTTGACGGCACGAGGATGAACGGCCTCGACCTGATCATCAGGCTGAACGAGATCGGTGCCGCAAACGGCGTCGGCAGGCTCGACATGATCGAAAACCGTGTCGTCGGCATCAAATCGCGCGAGATTTATG
>JAAXXY010000004.1 GCA_013334225.1 Chlorobiaceae bacterium | reverse complement strand
CTGTTCAGCCAGAAAGAACTGGCAGCGATGAACACTGTTGCTGACAGGTTTTTTAAAACCGGCACAAAAGAAATTATCGATATCAGTCACCACGAATCAGCATGGTTCGAGAATGAGCGCGATGTAAAAAAATCACTCAGCTATCTCAGGTACGCTTTTGAACTTAAAGCCCTCTGAACATTTATCCGGCCAGAAATAGAAATACCTGGCCACTTGTAAGTACGTAAACATCCGAGAGATCAAACAATTAAACGCTTCAAAATCTCGAGCCATACAATCAAATGGTGTGGACAAAACCGGCACGATAAAAACCCCTCGCAGCAATCCGAATTCCGGACAATCACCTCTTCTGCTGCTGAAGCAGTCTACACCTGCTCAGCCTTCGAACAGATCATCCTCTCCTACTGCGAAAAAAAGAAAAAGACACTTGTGTTCAAATCCCGACTAAAAGAATACAGCTCACAGGATTTCTGGAAGGAAGTTATGCCTGATCTACAACTAAAAAAATAACTGAGATCGAACAATACCGCAATCTCGTCCTCAACGCTTTCAGCCACTACAACACCTAAAAACATTAAATCCGAACAGAACTCGAATCAGCGATCAAGGCAGTCAAGGATCTATGTATAGAATTATCCTAATGGAGATAATGGAATAACGTGTTAAAATTTTATAGCGACTCTTCATATTTTATTCCTTGAAATATTTTTGTCAATAAAAAGGATCGGCCGGACTATGAGTATCTCTGTTTATATCGCGACAAAGCCTGACTGGGCAATGTTGACAAAAACTCTTCTGTGTGAAGCTTATGGGTTGGACGAGAGCTTTAGCGAGCAGATATACAATGAAAATGCTCGACCGCACTTCGAGATTTTAAAAGATGAAATTTGCTTCCTTGCAGAAACCAACTATGTTGACAGGTTTTACCGCGATAGCTATTATCACTACTTCTCATCCAAGTTGAATTGTTACAGCCGAGATTGTATAAGAATATCAATGTTTGATGGTGAGGTGAATGAGGAAGATTTTGCAAATCCTGAAAGGTATCCACTTCTGCAGTCCAGGTATCGCGGATTTTATATTTTACGACCAACATTTCCCCTCATAATAGGCAGAAGCGTCATTTCTCCACTGGCATTGAAAGATTCTGAGATGAGACTTTGTGTTAGTAATTTTAATACAACAGCAAACGGTTTGAAATTCAAGGTGTGTGGATTTCCCCACTCATCACAGGATACGGAAACTATTACTTGTGCCGAGACCACCTTATGGGCCATAATGGAATATTTTGGAAACAAGTACTCCTATTATAAACCAGTACAACCATCGAAAATCATCAAGCAACTCAATGATCTTTCATACGAAAGGCAGGTTCCATCCAGAGGTCTTGCTGTTCATCAAATATCATATGCCCTGAAAGAGTTTGGTTTTGGAACAAGAATGTATGGAAAAGACCAGTATGGTGATGAGTTTGAAAGACTCTTGAGCTGTTACGTGGAGAGTGGCATTCCGTTGGTTGTTGCTATCCAAAACGAAGAGTCTGGTATTGGGCATGCTTTGCTTGTGGCAGGAAGAGAAAATGATTATTCAACTCGATTTGATGAACTGGATGTTTGTAATGTAGATGACGAAGAATCGCTATTGGCTATGGCGGAAAATGATATAGCAATATATGATTATGATAGCATGCCAAAACGATTTGTATTTATCGATGATAATCATCCGGTCTATCGAAAGGCGACACTGGCTAAGCCTGCTGAGCATTACCACTCTGATGAATGGAAAAAATGCACGATAACACATTTTATCGCACCTCTTTACCCGAAAATATATTTAGAGGCTTTTCAAGCGAAAAAATACGTTATAAAGTTCCTGCTGACTGGTCCCCGACCGATCCGTGGAAATTCGGAAATTGTCCTGAGAGTATTCCTCGCATCAAGCAGGTCGTACAAACATGAACTTGCACATAATGCTGGAGTTAACGGAGAGCTGAAAAATCTGCTGATAGAGACTCAGATGCCGAAGTTCATTTGGGTAGCAGAAATCAGCACAAAAGAGTTAATAAAAGCAGGACAAGCAAGTGGCTTAATGATCGTCGATGCAACAGAAGCTAATATTTACCATAAAGTCAACCCTTTGATTATGGCGGTTTTTGATGGAGAAATGTTGGTATTAGAAAAAAGTTCTGGTAAATTGAAAAGTAAAGTGTTACATTTGTCGCCTTTTGCGATTTATGAGCACAATCTAAAATCGTTTAACCTATGATGAAAAAAATCAGTAAAACAGACGATATCAATGCAAAGCTTGAGAGAGATGGAAAAGTAACCATCCTTGACAAGAAAGAGCACATTGATGCTATCATTTCAATGAACAAGCAGTTAGAGGCTGTAAGAAGAGAATACCAGATAAAGGACCGGAAATCTCAGATTACCGCTGCAAATGTTATTCTTACGATGTAGTATGAGCTTATTGATATACAAGACTTAAAGAGACTGCCGTAAAAAAGCGGTCTTTTTTTTATAGATGCAACATCAGGTTTATCAGACTGTCGGTATCGTTTGGACGTTCATGATTAACATTCCGAACACTCCAACAACCAGATCGAAAAAACCTCCCCGCAGCAAACCGGAAATCAGTTCCATCACCCCTTCTGCTGCTGAAGCCGTTCGGCAAGCCGGACTTTTATCACGGACTGGCGCGAAACACCGATTCTCGCGGCCTCCTTGTCAAGAGATTCGATCATCCATTCAGGAAAATCCACATTCACCCGCCTGATCTACGGCTTTACCCGTTTCGCCCTGTTCAGATCGGGGAACACTTTGATATCGGCTTCTTCATCTGTGATCATTGAAATGTCCCACTTTTATTCATGAAAATGTATAAATATGTGCCATTTTCATGCAATTTCTTAGAACCAGAAGATTCCTGACGTAATAAACGAGCGCACCGCATTCATTCTTTTTATATTTTTCAGGACAGTCCCTGGATATCCATACGTTGAGCCGGGAGATTAAAACAGTTATGATCACTTTGAATGTTACGGAAGCCCGGGCCATGCTGAATAGTCTGATTGAACTGAAGCGGCAAGAAATCAAAAGCCAATAAATACAATAAATAAATGCAACTCATACCTTGCCATCAGACGGAAATGGCGCTCCGGACCATCTTTCGACAGTTCCGGGCGCCATTCAACTGGTTACGGTCAGTTCAACCGCCTTTTACAAGCATGGATGAAAAAATCGTTCAGTCCGCGTCAGGATCAAAATCGAAGAACGGCTCTTTCGATACCAGACGGAATTCCTGGATATGCGGAAGAGCATTCACTTTCGTTCGGAGCATGAGCGTGTTTTTGCCCGGACGGACGATGACATCCCCGATCGTTTCAACTCGCTGCCCGTCTTTATTCCAGGTTCCGGTAACCGCGGCCATAACATTTGAAAACGTCTGCGGCTTGTCTTCATCGGGATTGATAACGATCTCAACCGGGCGCCTGTCCGCTGCCGTATAAATGCCTTCAAGCTGTAACGTTGTCGGTTTTTTCCCTGTAAAGGTAAACTCATACGGAATTGAAATGCTGTCCCCGCAGGCAGCCGTATCGATAACGCCAAGACCGTAATTATTCTTGCCGAGAGGCGTCGTGCCGATGAACGATGTCGCCGGTATATCGATCACTTCCGCAACCAGCCGGAACTCTTTCATGTGTGGAGACCAGGGACCCGGCCTGCTTATCTTCATGGTGTTCATGCCCGGCAGAAGAGTCACCGTTCCGATCCGCGCTACGCGCAGGCCGCGGGAGTCCCATGCACATGTGTTATACTCCAGCGCTGCGGCATTGACTATCGCTCCGTTGAACTCAACCTTTACCGGGCGGCTTTCCGCTGAAGCAAATTCCGCCTGAAGCCTGCGTCTTACCGGCTTTTGGCCCATGTATTCGAAGTGATACGTCAGCATCCACTCACCGGGAGTGTTTACGCAGACAATACCGGGGCCATATTTTCCGATGTCATACGTTCCCCGGCTCTCGTTCGGTATGAACGAATCTGCGGGAATCCTCAGGACACCGCCACCCGCAGGTGAAACAACCAGCTCAATATCCTTGATTTTCATACCCTTGACACCGCAGACCTCTTTACCGTTTACCCATTCGGAAAATTTATCGTCCGCACGTCTGACACGATAATGCAGTTCATAGCGCCTGGCCAGACCTCCGGTCAGTTCTATAAACAGCTCCTGCAGACACGACGAGCCCTTTTCCGAAGTACCACAGACCTCTCCTTCTTTCACAAATTCAGGTTTGATTTTTCCGTCCTCCGATGCTGCCCAATAACGCAGCGACAATCCGGGAACCTTATGCTTGAAGCTGATTTTGAATCCGGTTATGAAAACACCGTCCGGGGCTTTCATCGTCTGCACTTCGGGAACAGGCATCACGATGGGGCTGCCATCAAGATCCATCGGCCGTTCCCAATACATCAGCACATCCTTCTGCAGTTCTTCATCCAGAAGTTCATACGTATACCGCAGTTTATCGTAACGGATAACCTCCCACATGGCAGGCGACTTGATCGTATCCTTCCATTTTTCCGGTTCGTTGGCAAGAGTCACATCCCCGCCGATAGCCTGAAAGTTTATTTTTTCATTCATGTTCAGGCTGCTTTCCTGAGTCTCGGACGCTGTTCCGGATGCGACGCCGACCGATCCCCCGAAAGCTCCGTATGCGCCGGCAACCGCCACCGAGGTAGAACTTTTAAGCGACTCCACTTTTGCGGTCTCCATTTCTTCTTTTGCGTGGATGAAAAAGAGACGGCCGCCCAGGGTCACCTGCCGCCCGATTATCTGACCGTATTTCTGAAAAACCATTTCCAGGGAAGCCTTCGGTCTCGGATCCGCCAGCGCATTTTTAACTGCTGAAACGAATCTTGGTGACACGACAGTACATTGTTCCAGATCGACTCTGACCCGATCGAAATCGTACATGCCTACGATGTACAGCGTGCTTTTCCTGCTTGACTGCGCTTTCCTGTAGCTTTCCTCGTGAGAGACCGAAGCGCTCACCCATGGAGTCGTAACGCTGGCTGTAACGGATGTGAACCCGGCCGAAACCATGGTTGCTGACTGGGCTGTATAGGTAATCTCGGTGTTTATCCGAGCGGACAGATGCTCGCAGTTGAAAAACTCTCTGGAATCCGGCACTTTCCACCACAAAGCCGGAGCGAAACACTCCTGAGGGACACTCGACTCACCTTCGAAAAATGCTTCCAGATCGAGCCCCATAAGCATGTCACTGTTCATCGCAAGAGCTATCCACTCTTCGTCTGTCAGACTTCCAGCAGACACGACGGCAGCCTTGCTGTCGGAACCGGGTGCAAACCCAAGATCAGGCAACTTGAGGGAAACTCCATCCATTCCTTTCAAAGCAGGTGCGGAGAGGTCCAATTCCATGCCGGGCTTCAGTACCGGCGCCGGAAAGGCCTGCGGTTTCGGTTTCTGGAGTTCCTCTGTCCGGATACGAACCAACCGGTCCACGATTCCCGGTTTTTCACCCTGAAGCACCCTCTTTATCACTTCTGGAATGAGATCGGACACATCGTCATAACCTTCATTTTCAAAGCGACCGATATAAGCGGCCGCCTGGTTTTTTGTCAGCCAATCTGCCAGCGTTGTCAAACACACTTCTTCCTTTTGCTGCTTCGGAAGTTCTTTATTGAGCTGTTGAGGCTTCTCTGTTTCCGTTTTTTGCCCCTCATTTTCTGGAGGTGGTGGAGTTTCCTGCTGTTTTGGCTTTTCTGTACCTTGCTCCTTTTTTTCTTCCTGATTTTCTTCGTTTTTCAGTTTTTCATTTTCCGGGGGGACGTCATTTTTTTTACACATAGCGGGGAATGGGGTTCGTTCAAAAAAAGTGAATTATCTCAGCAAAGAAATACTGATCAGATTCGGCGGGAAGTGATGCCGGTAATCTCGATCAGAATACACATTCAGCCCGGTACGTCTCGATAGTATGGTTATGTCAATCCTGTCTTCAGGTCTGATATGACCAAGAAGGTATGAATAGAACGATGGGAAATTTACCATCGTATGAAACCTGACCGGAAGTTGATCGCTGAAGGGATTTGCATTACAGAAACCGGCAACGGGATGTACCGGAAACTGAACAGGGCGAACTGCATAACTGAATGGGGAAGGATGAAATATGCTGCACCATAGTCTCGTCGAATCCGCGACGCAACCTCGGAAATATATATAATTATTTGTTTTACAACACTATCGCAACAGTTCATCTAAAAAATACTGCCGGACAGGGGATGCATCCGGAAAAGAACTGTTTGCAAATCCCGGACTTTTTAAACAGATTTTTTTTAACAGAACACTCTCTGATACCCATACAGGCCTTCTCACCTGAACATCAACGAAGATGAAAAAAGTTATCACTCTTCTGCTGACTGCCGCGGCAATTTCGTTTCCGTCCTGTACCGGTGCAACGGTCAATCCGTATCTGAGCATCACACCCGGAATCGGATTGATGAACAACTGGGACCAGAATAACATAAAGGGGGCCATAACGTTCAGGAACGGTTTCGCCGCGATTGGCGCGATCGGACTGAAAAACGATTTCACCCGCATCGAAGCGGCCTTGGGTTATCAGCACAACCTTGTAGATACCTTCCTTGGGGCAAAAGCGATCAATGACGGCAGCAATGTCGATTTCCGGACTTTCATGGCGAACGGGTACGTCGATTACGACATGAAAGGTACAGCGATAACCCCTTACGTCATGGCAGGTCTTGGTGTGGCCGATGTTTTCCTGAACGACAACGTGAAATCGGAAAACCATACGACATTCGTCTGGCAGATTGGCGCCGGGGCCGGATTCAGGGCTTCGGAAAAGGTCATCGTCGATCTGGGGTTCCGTTATCTCTCGCCTTCGAATATCACCAGCGACAGCGGCAACAGGTACTCGATGAGCAGCAGCAACATTCTCGCGGGTATCAGGTACACTTTCTGAGGACACCCCGCCTGAACGTGAGCGGCCGGCAAGGTACTTCGGTTCTCCGATGCACCCTGCCCGTTCATGACCGCTTAGAGCACACGGTCGAGCACTGCGACAATACGTGATGCGGCTGCACCGTCCCATTTTTCAGGAATTTTCGAACGGCTCGCATGGTGCCCGTGCGCAGCGGAATGCAGGATTTCCCCGATCCTGTCAAGGATATCCTCTGCATCGCGCCCGACAAGCACGTTGGTACCGATTTCGATAGTCGATGGACGTGATGAGGTATCCATCATGGTGAGGCAGGGAACGCTCATGACGGTCGATTCAGCCTGGAGTTCCTCGATATCGGTGAACAGAAGTACCGAATCGCGAAGCAGGGTCAGCAGTTCGCCGGGACCCGGGCGGTCGATCATCATCAGCTCTTCGATACCGGCCAGCGACTCGTAAACACCCTGAGCCCTGAGAAGCTCCCGATGTCCCGCTTCAAGAGGCAGAAGAACGGTGATTATCGCCGACATATCTTTCAGCAGGCCGAACATCATCCCCGCATGGTCCTTTCCGGTGGACCGGCCTGAAGGATCGAGCAGAACCATTGCATATTTTTTCGGCTGAAGGGCCTGTGCATTTGCAGTGCCCTGCTGCCTTGAGCGCAGCATCAGTGCGGCGAGGGAGTCGATCAGCAGGCTGCCGGCGAAAAAAACCTTTTCATCGGAAATTCCTTCATTGATCAGGTTGTACTCACCGCTGTGCTCGCTCACGAAATGCAATTCGGCAATCGCATCGATCAGCATGCGGTTGACCTCCCCGGCATCCGAGCGCTCGTAGCTGCGCAGGCCCGCATCGACTGCAGCTACCGGCAGGCCCAGCCTCGATCCGGCCAGTGCCGCTGCAAGCGCGGCATCGTCGCTGCCGCATGCCAGCACAAACGCGGGTCGATCGCTGACGAATATCTTTTCCATCTCCTTCATGGTTTCCGCAAGCTGAACGACCGAGGAACCTTCCGGACGTTCAACGACCCTGTACGAATTTCCTATGCCGAAACATGAAGTGAGTTCCGGGTTTACCGGCTCCGCGCCTTTTCCGGCTACGAAAACAGCCGAAGGGGAATAATGCCCGCTCTTTTCAAGGGCATCGAACAAAGGTGCAAGCAGAAACGCACTTTCTCTGCTGCCCGCCGTGAGAACTAATTTTTTCACAGTAATACCATGCTTTGTTTACATTATCTACATCATAAAAAACAATCTACCGGGACATAATCAATTTTCCTCAGCAATGAAAAGAGTTTCCGGCAACCTCGCAAATAATCCATGCCGCCCTTCCGGCCACCGGTCAATTGACCGCATCAACCGTTTTCCCCGGAACAGGTTCTCCGGAAAAGGATTGCGCTCCCTGACGGTTCCGCTCGCATCTGCCGGACTCCTGCTTTTTCAGCTCATCCTGCCCACGGCGGTGAACCATAATACATTCGGAGCGGAAAAAAAGAAAATTATTCTCGAGCACTCCGATACCATCGAAGGAGAGCAGAGCGAACGGGAAAGCTACAACACTGTATCGGGAAACGTGCTTTTCCGGCACAACAACATGAGCCTCAGATGTGACCGTGCGACTGATTTCGGACAGGAAAAAAGGATCGTGCTGAGCGGCAATATCATAATAGGCAGCAGCAATTTCGAAATCTACGGCGACAGCGGCGTGTACTACCCGGACAAGGAAACAGGCGAGCTGAGCGGCAACATCCGCGGCAGGCTGATCGACAGACCGCTGTCCGCCAAAGGTCAGCAGGCAGTGTTCAACAAAGCCTCGAATCTGGTTTGGCTCAACGGGGACGCCATCGCATGGTACGACCGGCAGCAGATCAGCGGCGATATCGTTGTGCTGCACCTGAAAGAGTCCGGCAAAGCGAAGGAGAACATGACTATCGACCGTATCCAGGTCGAAGGCAATACGTTTTTCGCCTCCGGAAGCGCCCCCGGGGAACTTCCGGCCGTGTACGACCAGGTCGGCGGAAAAAAAATGGTGATCCTGCTCGATGACGAATCGAAAATAAAGGGAATAACCGTTTCCGACCAGGCAGAAATCCTTTACCACATCTATGATGAAAACCATCGCCCGTCCGGCATCAACTATTCGAGCGGTGACGAGATCCGTATGTTCTTCAGCCAAGGCGAACTGAAACGGGTGAAAGTCACGGGAAGCGTGGAAGGAAAGCATTATCCGCAACGCTTCTGGCAGGACAGGGGCATAGATCTGCAGAAGTTTGCCTGGAGGGAAAACGAAAATCCCTTCAGACGGCAGAAAAGCCTTCCCTGAGCAGGAAGGCTTTTCATTTCAGTACAAAGCTGGAAAACGTTTATCACTTGCCGGACATGGGACAGCTCCCGGACGGGCATGTTCCTGACGAGCAGGGGCTCGGTTCCGAAGGTGCCGGGGCTTTGCCCCCTTTGTTGTAATCGGTCGCGTAAAAACCGGACCCTTTGAGCACAAACCCGCCTTCGGCGCTGATAACCCTCTCGAATGTCTCCTTTTCACATTTCGGACAGGTTGTCAAAGCGTTATCGGACATTTTCTGAAACACTTCCAGTTCGTTTCCACAGCTTTTACAACGGTAATGATAAGTCGGCATATCTATTTTCCTCCTTGATTAAGAACTTTCTGTCTGTTATTGTTCGGTAAAGACCCTGATGCATCCGTTACCTCATGCCCGGAACTGAAACGCGGAACGATGACCGGCGGTATTTTCATGTACAGGATTTAAACAGCCGTCAGGCTTGCGCAAGGGCAAAGCAAACGTATATAATTAATATTTCCAGAAATAAAAAAACCGGATCGTGATCGTCAAAACCCGGGCCGTGGTGCTGAGAGAAATCAGGTATCGCGACCAGTCAAAAATCTGCTCGCTCTACAGTCGGGATTTCGGTAAAATCTCCGTGATCGTCAAAGGGGCGCGCAACCCGAAAAACAAACTGTCCGGACTCTTCAACGCCGGCAATGTGATCGATCTGGTGATCTACAGAAAAAACAACCGCGAACTGCAGCTTGCCAGTGATGGTAACCTTGTTTTAAGCCCTATGGTTCCCGAGCCGGACATGCTCCGTTTCGCGGTGCTTTACCGGATCATCGACATGGTGCGGCAGACCACGGAAAACGACGAGAAAAACCTGCCTCTTTTTTCACTGCTGGCAGGAACTCTCGAGCAGCTCTACCGCAAGGACCGGCACTTCGATCTGCTTTACGCCTGGTTCCTGCTCCGTTTCGTCTCCCTGCTCGGATTTCAGCCCTCTCTCGGCCGGTGCGTTCTGACCGGAGAGGACATCCCACAGGCAATCGAAGCAGGAAGGGCCTCCGGGCTCTATTTCGTCATGAACCCAGGCGGTTTCGCCCTGCCCTGGGCTGCCGCGGCGAGCCCGGTCATAAAACATCTTCTTCCGCTCAGCTCCGCCATCCTCCTTTGCAAACTCGAAACCGCACCGGTTCATGAAATCGAGATGATCCGGGCCGACCATGACGATGTCGAGCGACTCTGGAACCTGCTCCAGGACTACTGCTCCCGGCACCTGGAACATACCGGCGGGCGCAAAAACCTTGCCATTGTGTCACAAATCTCGAGGAAATAGCCTGCGCAGGGTTTTATATCTTCCGGAGTATTTCTATCTTGACAGACATTTCATTTACACTTATTCCGTCTTGTCCAATACTAAACAGAATTCCGAGACATGCCTCAATTAACCAGATCAGCTGAACTCTTTGAACAAGCAAAGAAGACCATCCCCGGCGGCGTAAATTCACCGGTGCGGGCATTCAAATCCGTAGGCGGCACTCCCATCTACATGGCAAAAGGATCAGGGGCATACCTGACCGATGTTGACGGCAACACCTACCTCGATTATGTCGGATCCTGGGGCCCGTTCATTCTCGGCAGCATGCATCCGAGAGTTACCGCTGCCCTGGATTATACGCTGAAAAACATCGGAACAAGCTTCGGAACACCGATCGAGATGGAAATCGAGATTGCCGAACTGCTCTGCAAAATCGTTCCTTCGCTTGAAATGGTCCGCATGGTCAACAGCGGAACCGAAGCCACCATGTCGGCTGTCCGCCTTGCGAGAGGGTACACCGGCCGAGACAAGATCATCAAATTCGAAGGCTGCTACCACGGCCATGGCGACAGCTTCCTTATAAAAGCCGGCTCCGGCGTCCTTACACTCGGCTCTCCCGACAGCCCCGGAGTTACCAAAGGCACCGCACTCGATACGCTGAACGCAACCTACAACGACATTGAATCGGTCAAAGTCCTTGTCAACGAGAACAGAGACCAGATCGCAGCCATCATCATCGAGCCGGTCGCCGGCAATACCGGTGTGATACCTGCAAAACCTGAATTCCTCGCGGCCCTGCGCGAGCTCTGCGACAGCGAAGGCATCGTGCTTATTTTCGACGAAGTGATGTGCGGATTCAGGGTGGCCCTCGGCGGCGCTCAGGAACTCTACGGCATCACGCCTGACCTCACCACCATGGGCAAGATCATCGGCGGCGGTCTTCCGGTCGGCGCATTCGGCGGCAAACGCAAGATCATGGAGCGCGTCGCGCCTCTCGGTGACGTCTACCAGGCCGGAACCCTTTCAGGAAACCCGCTCGCTCTGACAGCAGGTCTCGAGACACTGAAAATTCTCATGGAAGAGAACCCCTACCCGGAACTCGAAAGAAAAGCCGTCATCCTCGAAGAAGGTTTCAGCGAAAACCTCAGGAAACTCGGCCTGAACTATGTCCGGAACCGCGTCGGTTCCATGTCCTGCCTCTTCTTCACCGAAACACCGGTCGTCGACTACAAGAGCGCCGTTACCGCGGACACGAAGAAGCATGCAAAATACTTCCACTCCCTGCTCGACCAGGGCGTCTACACCGCCCCGTCACAGTTCGAGGCGATGTTCATCAGCTCCATGCATACCGACGAGGACCTGGAAAAAACCATCAAAGCGAACTACAACGCACTGGTCGCATCAGGACAGTGACGCCTGCGGAAAAGATCATCGTGAAAAGGGGAGCCGGAAGGCTTCCCTTTTTTTATTGTGTGGCGTGACCTATTCGATCACACCGGCACGAACAAGCTCACGCGTGATCATGACGCGGCCGGCTGAATCGCGCACCATCTGCTGGAGCACCGGCAGAAAACCGTCGATCTTCTCGGCTTCATCGACAATTTCGACAACCATGGGAAGGTTGGTGCCGAACTCAATGATTTTGGAGGTTTTGATCAGCAGGTCGTGACCGTACGACAGCACTCCCCTGAGCACCGTCGCTCCAGCCAGTTCCTTCATGCGGGCTTCGCGCACGATCTCTTCGTAGAGCGGATGATGGCCGTAACGGGTCTGTTCGCCGACAAAGATCCGAAGCATTTCAAGGTTCTGTAATTCCATGATCTGTTCATGTCCAGAGTTTTGCAAGAATCGTTCCAAGATAGAATGAAGTGATACCACCGGCAATGCTGCCCAGAAGGTAGATGCCTGCGTAGAAAACCTGACCGTCCCTGAGCAGAGATGCATGCTCGAACATATAGGCTGAAAACGTGGTGAATCCGCCGCAGAAACCGGTTATGAGAAAAAGCTTCGCTTCCGGGGAAACAAGGGTTGTGGAAACCGCAAGTTCGCTGAGAAACCCAATGATGAAGCTGCCGAAAATATTGACTGAAAGGGTGGAAAACGGAAACCATACGGCAACCGGTGCAAACATGAGCGCCACCATGTAGCGGGCGACGGAACCGAGAAAGCCTCCGGTTCCGACAAGGATCAGTGCTCCGGCGTGCTTCATGAAGCATCCTCCGGTCCACAAGCATTCACTGTGAACCTGAACGCGACATCCCGTGCCGCATCGGGAACCCGCAGCAGAATGCCGGTTGCCCGAACCCGCTCAACGGTCATGGCTGCAGGTCTGCCTCTCTTCGATACGCTTGTGCGCACAGCACATCTCGTCATGAATGCCGATCAGGATATTGAATATCCCGAGGCATATGATCGTCGGTGCCCACAACCCTATAAAAATGGCTATCAGTTCATGATTTGCCGCCGTCCCGAAAATGAAAACATAAATGGAGAGCATGATGGACAGCGCTGCTCCGACAAAATAGTAATAATGCGTCTTCATACTGGGAATGGATTAAATGACCGGAACCTTTTCAAAATGTAACAATTAGAAAAAAAGGAAAAAACAGGTATCCTCACTTCCTTTCAAAGACTCCGGTCATACCGCGTCACTCGACATCGACATGCACTTCGTTCCTCCGCATGAAAGGAATGGTCCATGGCGGATCGTAACTTGCCGCCCTTGACTGTGAGAGCATCCTGTAGCCTTTCTTTTCAAGCCATATGTCAAGCTTTTCCGAATTGGAACGCAGATTGCTTTCGGAATGCAGTCCGGAATAACGGATGACAGCCACTTTTTTTCCCGGCACCGTGCGCAGGGTGACCGAAGGATCAAGCGGTTCCGGCAGCGAGGCAAGGGTTGAGCCTTCAGGCATTACGAATGCCATGACCCAGCCCGATCCTTTCCGTTCCTGAATCACCGGAGCGGTCATAGGCAGTTTCTCGCTGACCGGCTCCTGAATGACGGGCGCTGTCATTGAAATTTTTTCTTTTTTGCGGTTCTTTCCGAATATATACCCGGCAAGCCGGCTGAAAGCCGTTCCGCTTGTCCTGGAATACTCCCCTTCGACCACTGTCTCGGCAACAACCATCTCATCGTATTGCCTGATCTCGCAATCACCCTCTGTCAGAAGCACCTTGTATGGAGGTTCCTTGGCCTCCCGTTTTCCGAGCACCGAACAACCCGCAAGCAGAACGCTCGTTGCAAGCAGCATCAATAAACCGTTCATCTTTCCTTCTCCATATGGTTTCCGCAAGTTTTTCCTTTTCCTTTCATTGAACAACGATAAACGGAAAAAGGTTTGGATGGTTCGATATCGAATGTGTAAACTTCCTGCAGTACACCACTTTCATGACGCAGCGGGTTCTATGCGCATACGAAACAGACACAAAATCAAAAGGAGACACATATCGCTCTTTCAATAAAAAAAAGGGTGCTCGCCATCGATTACGGAACGAAGCGTATCGGGCTCGCCCAGAGCG
Source organism: Chlorobiaceae bacterium (assembly GCA_013334225.1). Taxonomy (GTDB): domain Bacteria; phylum Bacteroidota; class Chlorobiia; order Chlorobiales; family Chlorobiaceae; genus Chlorobium. The sequence continues at coordinate 117,490 of JAAXXY010000004.1, read as the reverse complement.
ATCCGCTCGGGCTTTTCGCACAGCCGGTCGGTACATTCGACCGTGAGGGGCTTTTCTGCACCCTTCGAAAACTGCTCGATAACGGCGATGTGGAGAAGGTGATTGTCGGCTACCCCCTGAACGAAAAAGGCGAAAAGAACCCGATGACCGATGTTGTCGACCGTTTTATAGCGGACCTTTGGGAAACATTCCCCGTGCTCGATGTGGAAACCCGCAATGAACACGCATCATCCGCAGAGGCCCGCAGGATACTCATAACATCGGGCACTTCGAAAAAAAAGAGACAGGAGAAGGGGCGTCTCGACAGCGCTGCCGCCTGCGTGCTGCTCACCGGTTATCTCGAATCCCGCCGCTGAGACGGCGATTAAGCGACGCCTGAAGTCACCGCTGTTTTTCATTTAGCTTTTCCGCGAGGCTTCTGTATCTTTACCATGATTGAAAAATATACCCTCGTTCAACGTTTTCCGCTTTACTGTTCATGAGCAATTCCACCACCATGCTTGACGTTTTCAAGTCCACAGGCTCGCTGCTCGACGGCCATTTCAGGCTGACATCCGGCAGGCACAGCAACACCTATTTCCAGTGTGCGAAGGTCCTTCAGCACCCTGAGCACCTTTCCGGCATCTGCAGCCTGATAGCAGAGCACTTTTCCGGCATGGGCATAGAGACCGTCATTTCCCCGGCGATCGGAGGCATCGTGGTTGGAACGGAGGTTGGAAGGCAGCTCGGCGTGAAAACCATCTTTGCCGAACGCAAGGATGGAAATATGACGATCCGACGAGGCTTCACCCTCGAACCGGGGGAAAAAGTGCTTGTGATCGAGGATGTCATTACAACCGGCGGATCGGTCGCCGAAGTTATTGACCTGATAAAAAATGCCGGGGCCACGCTTGTCGGTGTCGGTTCCGTCGTCGACCGCAGCAACGGAAAAGTCCGGCTTGCCGAAGAGCAGTATTCCGTGCTTATGATGGAGGTGGTGAGCTTTGCGCCTGAAGAGTGCCCTCTCTGCAGGGACGGTGTACCGATCGACGCTCCCGGTAGCAGGCTGAACAAGCAGAACTGACCGCATGGCTGAGCATCCACCAATCAGGAGCGTTTCGTTTATCGGGCTCGGCTTGATAGGCATGTCCCTTTTGCGGGCGATGAAACAATCGCCTCTTGCTGCCGAAAACAGGATCGTTTTCCAGGGTTATGATCCCTGTTTTTCCCTTGAAGACCGGCACTATGCCGCAGAGCTCGGCCTCGATAGTTTTATCGAGGATAAATCACAGCTCTATTCCGCAGACCTGATCATCCTCGCTGCCCCGGTGGAAATCAATATCGCCCTCCTCGACGAAATCAAGAGGCTCGCTCCTCCGGAAACGCTTGTGAGCGACATTTCGAGCACGAAATCGATTATCGTCCGTAAAGCCATGGAACTCGACCTCCCCTTCATCGGCATGCACCCGATGGCCGGCAAGGAGCAGCAGGGATACCGTGAAAGCCATGAGGAACTGCTGCAGGGCCGCCGCGTCATCCTGTGTGATGAATGCGACCTGCTTTCGGGTGTCAAAGGCAGGTTTCTCGTCGCCCTGCTCGAGTCTGCCGGATGCAGGACCTTATCGATGGGGGCCGACGAACATGACCGGGTAATTGCGAAAGTCAGCCATCTTCCCCAGCTGCTTTCAACGCTGCTGATGACCCATTGCGGGGATTCGACAGACAAATCCGGTCCCGGTTTCGCGACGCTTGCAAGGCTGGCGGGCAGCCCATGGCTGATCTGGCGTGACATCATTGCAACGAACAGCGACAACATCGCCGAAGAACTCGACCGTTTTTCAGAGGAAATCAACAGCCTTTCGGCAGAGGTGAGAGAGCGCAGATTCGAGCAGCTCGAATCTCGATTCAACGAAGCCAACCGGCTCTATGAAACCCTTAAAAAGATGAACCGCCAATGAAATTAGCGATTGTTGTCTACATTTTGAGGGAACAGGCCCTGGACCTTGCCCGAAAGCTTGCCGTCTGGCTTGACGAGCGGAACATCGACTATGTTTTTGAATCAAAATCGGCAGAAAAGTTGCGGATATCGAGGTCGGCCCCGATCGAAGAGCTGAACATGCTCTGTGATGCATTCATCTCCCTCGGCGGCGACGGCACCCTGCTTTACACGTCGCATTTTGCCATGTCAAAACCCGTAATCGGCATCAATGCCGGGTACCTGGGATTCCTCACGGAATTTACGCAGGATGAAATGTTTCCGGCAATTGAAAAGCTACTGAACGGAACACACTCCATCCACAACCGTTCACAGCTCGAAGCACGAGTGCCCGGCAATGGCGAGCTGAAGCATTTTCGTGCCCTGAACGATGTTGTCATAGAAAAGGGAGCATACTCGCGTATCCCGACCTTTGTCATCAGCCTGGACGGACAGCTGCTCAGCGCCTACCGTGCCGACGGTATCATTATCGCCACATCCACAGGTTCCACGGCATATTCGATGTCCGCAGGCGGGCCTATCATCGCTCCCAAATCGAGTGTGTTCGTCATAACGCCGATCTGTCCCCACATGCTGACCGTTCGCCCTGTCGTCATCAGCGACGACAAGATCATCGAGGTCTCGGTGGGTGCGCCTGATGGAGAATTCCCCCTCAATTGCGACGGGCACCTGATGAAAATGCTTACCCCGCAGGAAGTGGTGACCGTGAGAAAATCCAGCGAGACAATCAATCTCGTCGCCAACGAAAACCGTAATTACTTCGAGATACTCCGCACCAAGCTGTTGTGGGGCCGCGAGCACAATTTCGGTCTGTAACCCTGCGGGATATGCGAATCAGTTCCAAAGCTCTCAGGAATCTACTCGGTATTCATCCGGACACACCCCTCGATATCGACGGAATGTGCGAAAAGATCCGACCGGTCATCTACCCGGCACCGGACCTTCCGGAACGTCTCGGGAGGTTCTGCACAAAACTGGTGTCCGGTATGCTGGAACTTGGTATCATCGTTCTTCCTGAAGCAGATGCTGAGGGACCGGACGGGAGATTCAGACCGGGAACGGTTATTTTCGCGCCCGGACATTTTCCGGACAGCCTGCTTGCGATAAACAGGGTTTCGACGCTGTACAACAATATCATCGTAGGCATTTATGATGAGCCGCCACCGCTCGACAGCAGTTCGACGCCCCAGGAGCGGCTCGACGCCATTGTCGGCAGGCTTGCGAGAGATATGGTGCATATCCTGATTTTCGTCACCGACAGATCGTGGACCATCTGCACCATGAACGGTGGAGTCGTTTCTTTCGGCACGCCGTTTCCTTCAGTCAACGATATACGTAATACGCTCGTCCCGAAACTTACCGCACAGGTTGTACCGCCACGCCCCGAAGACCTCGACATCAGGTACGGGGAGCTTACGACGGAAAACGATGAGTTCAGGAGCACCGCGCTGGATTTCATGCATTGCAGCGCACTGTGGAAGCACAACCACTGCCTCGTCACGCATACATCGACCGCCGGGCTCGAATACCGGAACGCCTTTTACAAGCGCATCGTCGCCCGGTACCTCGACCAGCGCAGCGGTATGAGCTATGGTTTTTTCGCAAGCCAACGCCCTGTTGCGGTCGCACCCGCTCGTTACGAAGCTCATACCGGCAACGGAAGCCCGGCACCTCACATGGTGAGGATACAGTTTCAGAACAAAACACTGTTTGTTCCCGTAACGACGGTCAGCGTCATCATGACAAGATCGGGATGCAGGAAACATCATCTGGACCCGGAGAAAGATCTCGTTGAAATCGGCATGACCGGAGGAAAGGCCTGGATGAAAACCACTGCTGCCTTTCATGGTGAATATGATGCAAAGCCGTCATTCGATACCATGACCATACTTGCGCACGCCCTCGGAAACGCACTGACGGCAAGCATTCTGAAAACGGTCAGACCGGAAGCACGATTTGCTTTCCACCTCGAACGGTACGGGGCATCGATGACCCACTGGCACGATTATCCCGCTGAAGAGCTTCTTCCGGAAGGGTACCACCTGCATGGGAACCTGAATCCTCCGGTATCCTGCTCTACGCCGCAGTCCGCAGCCTACAGCCTGCTGGGAAAACTTGCCGCGCTCGAAAAAGCGCTCGAGGAAGGGAGGGAATACCGGGGTGACGTGCATATCGAACCGAACCATGGCACCAATGTCGTGGGAATGCTTACGCTTGAGGAAACGGCCGCGGCCATGAACCCGGAGCTGAAACGAACCCTGAAAGTAAACGGAGCCGGATAAAGGCAGAAAGAGAGCGAAACCTGACCTTCAGGCCCCTTCCTGGACCTCTTCAACGTATGGCCATTTGCCCTGGCGGGAGAGAATCATTTCGACGATTTCCCTAACACATCCGTTTCCGCCTTCATATCCCGAAATATACCCCACCCGGTTCCTCAGGTAATCCGCCCCGTTGATGGGAGTGGCGGGAAACCCCGCTTTTTCGAGTATCGCGATATCTCCGACATCATCGCCGATATAGGCGCACTCGTCATCGGAAAGCCCGTGGGCGTTCCTGAAATCCTCGTAGGAGGAAACCAGGTCATCCGATCCAAGGTAGAGATCGGTAACGCCAAGGTCCTCCAGCAGGGGACGGTAACTTTCAGCACCCCTGTCGGAAACGACCGCGATATACAGACCGCGTTTCAGCGCCTCCCTGATGGCTACCGCATCCCTGACCGCTATGGAACAAAGCTCCTGCCCGCTGCTGTCACGGGTAATCCTTCCGCCGTTCAGCACCCCGTCAACAGGAAAGACAAGCCCTCTTACCAGCTTCAGCGCCTGCTCGACCCTCGATGAAGGATCTGCCATGGATGGTTCCATCCCGAAATATTGAAAACCAGACAATATCGTATAATGTTTTAACGTGATTGAAGCGACTGCACACAGCGGTATAACTGCAGCAGCTGTTTTACAATGGCACCGAAATCCTTGAGAGCGATCTGGACGGCAGCGTCCGAGAGTGCTTTAGGCGGGTCCGGGTGAATTTCGAAAAACATGCCGTTCACCCCTGCGGCAACGGCCGCTCTGGCAAGGGGCATAAGGTACTGGCGCTCCCCTCCGGAAACACCATGTCCCGCACCGGGCAGCTGAAGGCTGTGCGTCGCGTCATAAAGCACGGGATATCCCGATTCGGCCATCTTCACTATTCCCCTGAAATCGACGACAAGATTGTGATAGCCGAAGCTGGAACCGCGTTCGGTAAGCATGACCCTCCTGTTTCCTGTCTGAGCCACCTTTGCGGCCGCAAGGGCCATATCCTCGGGAGCCATGAACTGCCCTTTCTTGATATTGACGGCGAGACCGCTCTCTCCGGCGGCCACCAGAAGCTCTGTCTGGCGGCAGAGAAAAGCCGGGATCTGAAGAAGATCGACATGACGGGATACAAGTTCGACCTCTTTCGTCTCATGCACATCAGTCGTTACCGGCATACCGCAGGTCTGGCGAATGGCGGAGAGCACATCGAGAGCTTCACGGTCGCCGATCCCTGTAAAGGAGGATGCGGAAGATCGATTGGCTTTCCTGTATGAACCCTTGAAAATGAAAGGCACCCCTTCCTCGAGGCTGATGCGCTGCAGTTCAGAGGCAACTTCAAAAGCCATTGTCCGGTTTTCTATGACGCAGGGACCGGCTATCAGGAGCGGAACGTTTTCATCTGGAACGGTTAAAGGTCCTATCGAGAACTTTTGCACCATGTTATCCGTTGTTCTTTTATGGTTTAACGGACTCCCCCGTTATAACTTTGATCATTTAAGCCTTAAATTTACAACAATATTTCCTATTCACAGCCCGAATCAAATCTGAAAAAAGCATGAGTACCGCTGATACGAAACAAAGACTGGAAGAAATAGAAAAACAGCTTGCAAACCTCTCCGAAGAACAACGGCTGATAAAAGCCAAATGGGACAGCGAAAAGGAGCTGATCAAGGCGTCACGCGACCTGAAATCGCAGCTCGAGCAGCTCAGGGTGCAGGCCGAAGAGTATGAAAGACAGGGCGACTATGGCAAGGTCGCCGAGATACGTTACGGAAAAATAGTGCAGATCGAACGGGAGCTTGAAGAAAACCGCAGGAAAATAGAAGAGAAGAAAAACTCCGGCGACCTGATCATGAAAGAAGAGATCGATGCGGAGGATATCGCAGACATCGTGTCGAAATGGACCGGCATCCCGGTCAGCAAAATGCTGCAGTCCGAACGTCAGAAGCTGCTGCATATCGAAGATGAACTGCACCGCAGGGTGATAGGCCAGGACGACGCCGTTAATGCCGTAAGCGAAGCGGTCAAACGTTCCCGTGCAGGAATGGGTGACGAGAAGAGGCCTATCGGTTCATTCATTTTTCTCGGTCCGACCGGTGTGGGAAAAACCGAGCTCGCCCGTACGCTCGCCGAATACCTTTTTGACGACGAGGATGCGATGATCCGCATCGACATGAGCGAATACATGGAGTCACACACCGTAAGCCGGCTTGTAGGTGCGCCTCCCGGCTATATCGGCTACGAGGAAGGCGGTCAACTGACAGAGGCGGTGAGGCGCAAGCCTTTCTGTGTCGTCCTGCTCGATGAAATCGAGAAAGCACATCCCGATGTCTTCAATATACTCCTGCAGATCCTCGACGACGGACGTCTCACGGACAGCAAGGGCCACACGGTGAATTTCAAGAACTCGATCATCATCATGACCAGCAACATCGGGGCCCAGCTTATCCAGGCGGAGATGGAAAAAATGGACGGGGTAAACCGCGAAGACGTTCTCTCGGGCCTTCAGGACAAACTGTTCCAGCTTCTGAAACAGAAGGTGCGTCCGGAGTTCCTGAACCGCATCGACGAGATTATCCTCTTCACGCCGCTGACAAGAGAGGACCTGAAGAAAATTGTGCTGATCCAGTTTGACCGGATCAGGGCGACGGCGCTGCGCCAGCGCATCAATCTCACGATCTCGGATGCAGCCATCGACTGGATTTCAAACGCCGGGTTCGATCCGGCTTTCGGCGCACGTCCGCTGAAACGAGTCATGCAGCGGAAGATAACCAACAGAATTTCCGAACTGATCCTTTCCGGAGAAGTTCAGGAAGACGACAATGTTGCCGTCGATATCGCGGGAAATGAGCTGACGGTCGGCAAGACGGCCTGACAAAGAACAAAGAAGAACATTACCGATGAAAAAAGAACCCCTGAAAATCGCTCTCCTGCTCTTCCTGTTCATCTTGCCGTATACGGCCCATGCATCGGTGCGGCAGAACAGCCTCGACGTGAAAATCGGACAGATGCTCATGATCGGCTTCAGGGGTTTCAGCGTTGCAGAAGCTCCGGGCATTGCCGAGAACATTAAAAAAAGGCACATCGGAGGTGTGGTGCTTTTCGATTACGATGTGCCGTCCCACACTGCATCGAGGAATATCAGCAGCCCGATGCAGCTTTCCAGCCTGACGATCGATCTGCAGAAACTGTCTGAAATCCCGCTTTTCATCGCAATCGACCAGGAAGGCGGGAAAGTCTGCCGCCTCAAAACTTCAAGGGGGTTCCCTCCAACGGTATCCGCCGCCCGCCTCGGCCAGATCGACAGTCCTGACAGCACGACCTCAGCCGCACTGCAGACCGCCCTGACGCTGAAAAAAATGCATATCAATATGAACCTGGCCCCGATCGCAGATCTCAACGTCAATCCGGACAATCCAGTGATCGGCAGGCTCGGCAGGAGCTTTTCCGCAGACCCGTCAGTTGTCGTACGAAATATCACCCTGACTGCAGATACCTTCAGGAACCAGGGCATCATCGCCACACTGAAGCATTTCCCGGGGCATGGCAGCTCGACAACCGATACGCATTTCGATTTCACCGATATCACCGGAAGCTGGTCGGACAAAGAGCTCGAACCGTATCGCGCCCTTGTCGCATCTGGCTATCATGACGCAGTCATGACCGCCCATGTCTTCAACGGCAAACTTGATCCGCTTTATCCGGCAACGCTTTCAAAAAACGTGCTTGACGGACTGTTGCGGAAAAAACTCGGCTTCAGCGGCGTAATCGTAAGCGACGACATGCAGATGAAGGCCATAGCTGACCGTTACGGGCTCGAGCAGGCGATCCGCCTTGCCGTGGAAGCGGGGGTCGATATCCTGCTGTTCGGCAACAACACCAGCTATGACCCCGATATTGCGTCGAAAGCCTCCATGATCCTGCGGTCGCTCGTGAAGAAGGGGATCATATCTGAAAAACGCATCGACCTCTCATACCGCAGGATCATGGAGCTCAAGAAACGTTACCTGTTCAGCGGCAAATGAACCGGCATAAGCATCTGAACCACAAATGGAGATCCTCCGCTCCGGACAGCTTCAGGAATCGGCTTTTCAAACCCCTGTGGGATACGCCTGAACATAGCTGTTCGTAACGGTCATTGTTCATTTTTTAATAGTCGGATCAGGCGGCTTGGGCGGTTCAGGCTGAGGGTTCAACCACAGTTTTTCGCCGGGATTGGGATGTTTCGCCGGATTGATCATGTCTCCCGGAGGTTCAGGCTGAGGGTTTATCCAGTTTTTTCCAACACGCTTGTATTTTACATTCGCCTTTGGCTGCACCTGTTTCTTATACGGCGTTATTTCTTCATCGGACTTTGCAACAGGTTCCTGCTTGCCGGAAGTTTGTTCCTGGTCCGCCGCATAGGAAACTCCACAAAACATTCCCATGGCAGCAAGAGCCAGAACACCTGCGACTGATTTTTTCATAAACGGTTGTTTCTTGTGGTTTTGAGGAAATTCAGCATTGACACCTTCTGAGTATCAATAATAATACATCAAATATTGCTTCCTGAAAAAAAACATCGCAGATGACAACTTTTCCGGAGCTCCGCATTGCGCATATGAACCTTTCCGGCCGGGACCGTGACTCTGCCGGAAGGAACTGTTCTTGTGCCTGCGTTTTTAAAACTATGGTAAGGGTTTAAAAAGAAACTCTTTATGGATGTTTTTCGACTTTCTTCATCGTGATGCTGAGGGCGTTCATCATGCGCCGTTGATGTCGTCAATCTGAAGGACCCTGGTATTTCCTTCTTTTTCAGGAGGATTCTTCAACTTGGCCGATTTTTGCTTTTCTGGTATTACTTTACTCTACGCTGTACATGATCATGGCCTTTCTTGCCGGCCTTTTCCTCATAATGACGTTCAATGCCGATATGGTTCCGGATCGAAGGATGACAATAAATTACCCTTACACATAATGATTTTGCTTGAACAACATGATTCAAAGAAAGGAAAACCCTATCTTGTCAAAGTCCTTATCGAAAATATGAGGAATGGGGAATATAAAGAATAGTTGATGCTAAGATGAAGACGCTCTACATTGTCCGGCATGCCAAATCCGGATGGGAACACGGGGTCACAACCGATTTTGACCGCACGCTCAGTGAACGCGGAATGCGAACGGCTCCTCTCATGGCATCGATGCTGAAAGAAAAAAAAGTGATGCCCGATCTGGTAATTTCAAGCCCGGCAAACAGGGCGATCACCACGGCAAAACTTTTCTGCGACGTTCTCGACTACCCTGACAACCTCATTCAGCAGAAATTCGAACTTTATGAAGGGGAAACGGGCGCATTGCTCGATACCATACGTGAAATCCCCGACAGCTGCAGGACAGCGATGATCTTCGGACACAATCCTTCCCTTCTGGAATTTGCCAACCTTTTTTCAGGAAAAAACCTCGACAGCCTTGCCCCCTGCGGAGTGGTGCGTATCGATCTGTATGTCCGGTGCTGGAGTGACAGTTCTTACAGCAAGGGGAAAACCGTCTGGTACGAAATGCCTGAAAAACACACATTCCCCGTCCTCAATCCCGTTCCCCCTTCGGATCGCGAGCCATGAGGTCAAGAATGGCCTGCTCGACCGGCTTTTTCTCGAAAAGCATTTCGTAAACCGCCCGGGTAATCGGCATCTCAACGCCAAGCGACCTGCTGAGGTCAAAAACCGCCCTCGAAGAAAGAACACCTTCGGCTATCATGTTCATGTGGCAGATGACATCGTCGAGCGTCCGCCCTTTTCCGATCTCTTCACCCACATACCTGTTCCTGCTGTGGCGGCTCAGGCAGGTAACCACCAGGTCGCCGATTCCGGAAAGTCCGGAAATGGTCATCGGATCACCTCCAAGCCGGGTGCAGAGCCTCGAAATTTCGGCAAGTCCCCTCGTGATGATCGCAGCCTTGGCATTGTCGCCGAACCCTATGCCGTCTGAAATCCCCGCGGCAATGGCGATGATGTTCTTGACCGAACCGGCAATTTCAACCCCGACGATATCGGTATTGACATAAACCCTGAACCTGCTGGTATGGAACACTTCCTGTACTTTTTCAGCGGTCTGGAGCGAAGATGATGATGCGACAACCGTTGTCGGCTGCTCCTTTGCGACCTCCTCGGCATGGCTCGGCCCGTACAAAGCGGTTACCTGATCAGGGAGAAGTCCCGGCAACGTTTCAAGCAGCACTTCGGACATTCGTTTTCCGGTCCCCAGTTCGATGCCTTTGGCGACATTGACAAATATCTTTCCATCGAGCGGCAAGTCGCTGAAACCGTTTACCGTTTCCCGAACAGCCTGAGACGGAACAGCCGTGACAATCATGCCGGCCCAGGAGACAAGGGCCCCGAGCTCTTCTACAACCCGGAGGTTTTCAGGAAACTGCACACCCTTGAGGTAGCGGCGGTTTTCTCGCTCGGTCTCGAGCTGGGCGGCAAATTCCGGACGGTGAGCCCAGAGACGGACAGAATAGTTTTTTTTGGCAAGAAGCACAGCAAGGGTGGTGCCCCAGCTGCCGGCTCCCAAAACGGCGATTTTCATCAGATTGAAATACCGTTACGCATGTTTGCCGAATCTGACGCGGTTCTCGGTACCGGAAAACAGTCTTCTGATATTCGTGCGGTGCGTGTACAATATTCCAAGAGCTACGATCAGCCCGAAAATGATGAGATGATAGTCAAGACTGTCATGTATGGAAATCGACGACCCGAAGAGCCTGATATAGTAGTCAAGGCCGCTTCCCAGTTCGAAAATGTATTTCCTGATGACGATGATAAGCGGAAACGCGATTGCTGCCAGTATGGACGCGACGGAGACGTACCGTGAAATATAAACGGTCAGCAGGAACACCCCGATAACCATCAGCATGCTTACCGGAGCGATACCGATCAGCATTCCGGCGGCAGTGCTGACCCCTTTTCCGCCCCTGAAACCGGCAAAAAGCGTGAAGACGTGGCCGATGACAGCGCTCAATCCTGCAAGCAGGCGGAGAGCAACCTCGTTTATGTCAGGAAAAGCCCCCAGAGGATGATACCTGAAATAGGCGACCACGGAAACGGCGGCAACGATGCCCTTGAGAATATCGATGAGCGTGACGGCCAGACCGGCTTTCCAGCCGAGGACCCTGAAAGCGTTGGTACCTCCGGCGTTACCGCTGCCGAACTGACGGATATCGATGCCTTTGAGCATCTTTCCGGCAATCAGGCTTGTCGGAATGGAACCTATGACATAGCTCACCAGTAATATCGCTATCAACGTGCTCATAAATCGGTCCGATTTGAGTTCTTGTAAGCAGGGATATTATTCAGAGGATACCTGCCCTATAATGTAAGCATTTTCCTGCCGAGATTTCAACTCTGCGTTTATGCGCTCAACAGCGTTCCTTTCGACAACCATGACCAACCCGATTCCGAGATTGAACGTTCTCCGCATGTCCTCCTCGGGCACGTTGCCTTCTCTGCGGATAATGCCGAAAATCACGGGTTCAGGCCATGAGCTCCAGTCTATGTCGAGCTTCAGCCCGTCGGGAACTATCCGCATGGTATTGCCCATAAGGCCTCCGCCGGTAATGTGTGAAAGCCCCTTGAGGTCCGCAGAGCCAAGGAACGGTTCGACAAGTGAAAGGTATGAACGGTGGATTTTCAGGAGCTCTTCGCCGACCGACCCTTCGAGACCGGCAAATGACTCGTTCATCCTTCCCTCGAAAACCTTTCGGGCGAGGGAGTAACCATTGGTATGCAGACCGTTCGAGGGAATGCCGAGCAGCACGTCCCCTGGCTTTATCGAAGAGCCGTTGACGATTCTGCCATGATCGACGACCCCGACGATGGATCCGGCAAGATCGAAATCCTCCGTCTGGTAGAGACCGGGCATCTCGGCGGTTTCTCCTCCGATAAGGGCGCATCCGTTTTCACGGCAGGCATTCACCATGCCTTTGACCACTTCTGCGGCAATGGCTGGAGTCAGCTTCCCGCAGGCATAGTAATCAAGGAAAAAGAGAGGCTTTGCACCGCAGGCGAGGATATCGTTAACGCAATGGTTCACGAGGCACGAGCCGACGGTATTGTAGACGCCAAGCTCGACGGCAATCTTGAGCTTCGTCCCGACACCGTCGATGCTGCTGACAAGGACCGGTTTTTCATACCCGGAAAAATCCGGCATGAAAAATCCCCCGAACGCTCCGATATCGGTAATAACCCCTTTTGTGAATGTACCGCGCACATCGGACTTGATCATACGGACAAACTCTTCCCCTGCACTGATATCGACCCCGGCTTTTTTATAATCCATCTTCTGCCCCCTCGCTCTTTAAATCATTGAATAACATTTCGACTTTACGGCCTGCCGGCCGGCACTTCGAAGATTCCCTCGGCCTCGAGGCCAGAGAAAAACTCCCGGTGAAGGTTGTTCACAGCTGTTACGACATCCTTGTCCTCGACCACAAAACCGACATTGATCTCCGAGGCCCCCTGGGAGATCATCCTTATGTTCACATCTTTCAGGTCACTGAATATCCTGCCTGCAACCCCGCGGGACATCCGGAGATTGTCGCCGACGACACTGACAGTGGCGACGTTATGCTCGATTTCGACATCCGCAAAGCTTTTCAGGTCATCGATCAGATCGTTGCTGAAACTTTTTTCATCGACCGTAAGCGAAACCGAAACCTCGCTGGTCGAAATCATCTCGACTGAGACACCGTAACGGGAGAAGACGCCGAACAGTTCGTTCATGAACCCGTGTCGTCCAAGCATGCGGTTCGAATGGATATTGATGATGCACTGTCCCTTCTTCACGGCGATCGATTTCACAAGGCCCTTGTAACTCATACCTGCAAGCCTTTCGGGATCGTTGGTGATAATGGTGCCTTTAGCATCGGGGTGCCAGGAGTTCAGCACATAGACAGGAATATTCTTCTCCACCGCCGGGGCAATGGTGTCGGGATGCAGCACCTTGGCGCCAAGGTAGGCCAGTTCGGCAGCCTCGGAAAAGGTCATCACTCTGATACTCCTTGCTTCGGGTACAAGCCGCGGATCGCAGGTCATGACACCATCGACATCGGTCCAGATCTGGATCGAGTTGTCGTCGAGCCAGGCACCGAGCAGCGCTGCCGAAAAGTCGGAACCGCCTCTGCCGAGCGTCGTGGTTTTACCCTCTTTCGTAGCCCCGATATATCCCTGGGTGATGACGATCGTGCCCCTCTTGAGCAACGGTTTTATGATCCGGCGCACATTCTCTTCACATACCTCGTTGAGGGGACGGGCAAAACCGAAGTTACTGTCGGTAATCATGACCGTGCGGACATCGAGCCACTGGACATCGTATCCCTGGTCCTTCATCGCTGCAGCGAAAACCGTCGTCGAGAGCAGTTCACCGAAGGAGCAGAACATATCCTTTGTCCGTTCGGTCAGTTCTCCCACGATTTCGATACCTTTGATCAGCATCTCGAGCCGGGAGACAAACTCTTCTATTTTTGAGCAGAGCTCTTCCCTTCGAGCCGGATCTCCGACAAGAACGGAGGCAAGGTCGAGATGATGCCTGCGGACATCCGCGGCAAGGGCTATCGCATCGTCGAGCGCGCTGCGGCCTGCAGCATCTGCAATCTGTATCAGTTTATTGGTAATGCCGCTGCATGCGCTGAGCACGACAAGGGGAGTTGCTCTCTCCTTTTCCCGAGCCACAATGGTTATCGCCTGCTGCATAGCCTGAGCCGTTCCAACGGAGGTCCCTCCGAATTTCATCACAGCCATATCTTCAAAAAAAATTGATTGTCCAATCGATTAAGGTATTCTTAAAGTCATTATATTTTTCCTGATAATCGGCCGGCTCTTTTTTGGAATCCTTAAAGTAATGAGCACATTCAGGATAAAAAGAACCCGTTCTCAAGCCTTTCCACCTTCATGCAACGGACTCTATCCGTGCCGCTCCGCTCCTCCGCATCAACGGCGGAATGCTGTTCTGCCTGTCGGGCTGCCGGAGATTCCAGGCTGGCCCCTGGTTTTGATCAGGATTGCAAATATAATTTAAAAAAGAGAAAATCGTATATATCCTGTCTTCCGGAGGCCGGCGGTGCTTCCGTAACCAGGCAGCTGCCGCTCAAGGTTTCAGGAAAATCGCTCCATGGACTCTTTTCATCGATCGGCAGCTGCTTCGGCACCGGGTATCGTTTTGGCGGTTCGAGCCCTGAGGGTTTCGACTGCTCCGGATTTGCAGGGTTCCACTATGAAAAAAAATTTCCGCATGCTCCTGCCACGGACATGCGCAGAGCACGCACTCCCTTGGAAGTACGGGGCCTTGCTCGTCAAGGCTCATAACAACGGAATAAGGCACTGCATGACAGAGGGTATCCGGAAATGCGCTTTAAACTTCCGAAATCATATATTGGGACAGGAAAACAAGACCAGACTGTCAATGAAAAACCTTTCCTCTGAACTATGACGCAAACCGGAACGCACCATTATATCGAACTGGCCATCGAGATCGCCCCGTCACTGCATGAACTCTACATCGCGCTGCTTGCCGGGGAAGGAATAGAGTATTTCCAGGAAGAGGATCAGCGCCTTCTGGCCTACCTGCCCGAATCCGAGTGGACACCCGAAAAGGAACAGTCCATCCGGGTCATGCTGCAGGAACGGTTCGGAAGCATTCCGCAATACAAGGCCAGTTTCATGGCGGACAGGAACTGGAATGCCGAATGGGAAGCCCATCTGCAGCCTATCGAAATCTCTGAGCGCATGGTGATAGTCCAGAAAAACAAGGACATTACCCCGAAACCCGGACAGATCGTCATAGAGATCAACCCGAAAATGTCATTCGGTACCGGTTACCACGCAACTACGCGCCTGATGCTCAGGCAGATGGAGAACCTCGATCTCAGGGAGAGGAAAATCATGGATATCGGCACCGGAACCGGCGTGCTGGCCATCGCTGCCCGCAAGCTCGGTAACAACCTGTCTATCCTTGCATTCGACAACAACTCCTGGGCTGCGGAAAACGCCATTGAAAATATCGGGAAAAACAATGCACCTGACATCGAGGTGAAGCTTCTCGATGCCGAGGAAGATCTCGTGGCAAACCTGAAAGAGGGTTATGATCTGATCCTTGCAAATATCAACAAGAACGTGATCGACAGGATCCTGCCTGTTATCAGGATTAATGCGCCGGATGCGGTTGTCCTGCTTTCCGGCATCCTGATCTACGATGAGCCATGGCTTAAAAAGCTCATCAAGAGGCTCGGTTACGGCGTCGTTCGAACTGTTTACGAAGAGGAATGGCTCTCGAGCCTTGTTCGTCCACTATGATGATCAACACAACGACATACAGACTATGAAAAGGGTTTCATGCATCGATATCGGCACCAATACCGCACTTCTGCTTATCACCGACCTCGAACCGGAGAGCGGTACGATCTTACCGGTCTTCCACAAGCAGACCATCTTGAGGCTGGGGAAAAACGTGGATGCTGAAAAAATCATCGACACCGAAGCCCTTCAGCGTCTGAACACCTGCCTCGAGGATCACCTCACGATCAGCCGTGAACATGGATGCGATTCCATCATCGCTGCAGGCACGAGTGCCCTGAGAGATGCCGGAAACCGGCAGGCCGTCATTAAAGAAATAGCTGCCCTTACAGGCATCACTATCGAGTGCCTAACCGGCAGGGAAGAAGCCGAACTGACATTTTTCGGTGCCGTAGCCGGTATGACCGACGTTCCCGAACTCTTCACGGTGCTCGACATCGGCGGAGGCAGCACGGAAATTTCGATGGGATCGCTCTGCGGCCTTACGGAAAGCGTCAGTATCGATATCGGCTCGGTAAGGCTCACCGAACGTTTTTTTACAGACCTTCCTCCTTCCGCGAAAGAGTTCAAGGCTGCAAAGGGTGCAATAAACGAAGCATTCACCTCGGGCATCATACCTTTTTTCGCATCAAGAACCCATGTCTATGGCGTGGCCGGAACACTGACAAGTATCGCGCAGATTGCACAGGGACTGAAACATTTCGATGCCATGAAAGTGCACAACTTCACCCTCGATTTCGAGAGCGTGCATTCAATCCTCGAAACATTGAAGAAAAGCACCATCGAAGAGATCATCGAACTCGGAGTACCTGAAGGGAGGGCCGACGTCATCACGATGGGAACCCTTATCCTGCATCAGTTCATGCGCATGCTCGGCATCCCTGAAATCCGGGTCAGCATCCAGGGGCTCCGCTTCGGAATGGCCCAGAAAGAGCTGCTCCGCCTTCAGGAAAGCCTGCGGCAGTAGATACAGATCGGATCGTTTGAACGGTTCCGGGTAAAAAAAAGAAAATGCAGGGCGTTTTCCTTCAGCCTGAATTTTTTCCGGAGTTCATCCGCCGGGTGGGGAAAATCTCGACGCTGGATGCTTGCCCCGGTTTGCACGAGATGATGCCTATCGAGAAATGTTGCAAAGGTTTTCGGTTTGTATGGAACACAATCCACCGTTTCGAACGACCTGCCGGGAAAAGGTTCGATCAGGGTATCTGACGTGAGAAAGTCAACAGTCCGGTTTACAAATCCCAGTCCATGGTCCAGGGCCAGCTGCCCGGTCAATTTCGACTTGATGATCGCGGGATCAGGTTCGTAGAAAAACTCTTTCACGGCATCTGCTACGTTTTTTCCTGTATCTCCGCCACCGGTGATCTCAACAATTTCATCTTGACCGGGTCCAAGACAGACGGCTTTCATGGAAACAGGAGAACCCGCCGGACGTTCGCGGTCGAGAAACAGCATGATTTCCTTGCACTCTCCCTGAACCGAAACCACCAGGATAGATGAAAGCGAAGGAAGCACCTCCTGAAGAGCGCTTGTTTCGAGAGCGGGAGATGCCTTGATGCATATATGCCGGGCTTTGCTCCGCATCAGATCATGGCCGGCGATGACATCGGGGCTCGAAGTGTGAAGACCGACCGATTTCCGTCCCTGCTCCCTTCGGGCCGGATCGGCAAAAATCCAGTCGAAAAAGTCATCCGGACAGGAAGCGAGCAGTTCCATGCTTTCGCCATGACGTATCACGACATTTGAAATACCTGCCTTTCGCATATTGTGTGCTGCAAGTGCACAAAGCACCTCGTCACGTTCGCAGTAAACCACCTCCTGAAATACACGGGCAAGAAACATGCTGTCGATTCCGAGCCCGCCGCTCAGATCAATCACTCTTTTACCGGATAAAAGGGTTGCCCTGTAACCCGCCATGCGCTCTCCGGAACACTGTTCGAGGGCAAGCGAGGTGTAAAGCAGTCCTGAAGTTGAAAGGCGGGCCAATTTCTTCAGGGCTTTTTTCCCGCAGGAAAGCTGTTCGGCCATGGCCCTGACAGGCAATTCCCGGTGTCCGTGATACTGCAGGGCAAAAGCTGCAGGATCATTTGCAGCATGCCGCGCAAGAAGGTCCTGCACCTTCGGTTCAAGCAGATTCTGCAGTTCTTCGAGGGTCATGGGTGAAAAAAAGGACTTTAGGGACTGCAATGACCTAAGGGACAAAGAAAAAATTCATAAAGACTGAGGCTCTTTCCATTTCATTGCCACTTAAGTCACAGAACTCCTTTTTGTCCCTTTACTATTTCTTCAGATTTCTGCCGGTCTTACGATACTGCAGACGCGCCATAGTCATCCGTTCGCGAAGACCTCCTTCTTCAAGAAACTCTATTTCAAGTCGGCGGATCTGCCGTTCGAGCAGATAACTGCAAACCCTGATAAGACCGATAATCACATTGGCGCTGATTTCAGGGTTTTCATGCTCAATACCTTTTCGAAATATTCCATAATCAGCACCGACAGTACGATTAAGGATACGAAGCCTCTTGGCATAGGGATGATCTGCTTGCCACTCCTGAAAACCGTTTACTCTTAGAAAATCCCGGTAATCGGCAAGCAGTTCTTCAAGACTTGCTCTTGCAACATTAGTCAGCTTGATTTCACTCTCCTTCGATGTCCCCGATGCCATACTGCCTTCAATGATGTTCTGTTTTCCTGAACGTGCAGCCTGAACCATCTGGTCAATTGTACGGTCTCCTTTTCTGAAAAAACGTCGTGTAAACCCAACTGTGGCATCATAAATAATCTCGGCTTTCTGATAAGAGAGCAGATTCCTGTAACCCCCGTGAGCAGGAATAAAGCCGTCAGTCATAAAACCTCCGAAGATTTTTAAAAAAGGGACAACAAAGACAATAATAAAACATAAACATCCGTTGTCATCTCTCATCAAAATAGTCCGAATCGAGACGTTTCAGCTCATATACATCGTCGGTGGCTACACCGACTCCAAAATCAATCATGAAACCGACAAGTTGGCGGCCATCAATCAGAATGATCTTGCTCTCGATAGACGAAACAAAATCATGAGCACTTCTTGAAAAATTCGATGTAGTAATAAAAATTCCCTTTCGGGCCCGTTTGCCTTGCAAGGCTCCGGCAAACTTCTGGATTTCTGGACGGGATACAACATTTTCCCACCTCTTTGCCTGAATATAGATGATATCAAGACCCAGACGGTCTTCCTTGATAATACCGTCTATTCCTTCATCACCACTTCCTCCAACAACAGCCGCACCGGCATCTTTTATTGAACCACCATAACCCATTTTTACAAGAACATCAACAACTACTTTTTCAAAAAAAAGAAGCTGGTGATGTTTTCAACTGGAAAAGAAGTTCCTCTGCAAGATTTTCACGAATAACCATATATGCCTCGTCAAGACGCTCTCTCGGTGTCTTTTTTCCTGTGCGTCGCCCGCCGGACAGGATGTATCTTCCAGCATTTGATGATTTTGTTGAGCCCCTCTGATTGCTGAATATTCAGGAAACCTTCGAAGATAGGCAAGATTGATGCAATCCGGTGATTCTTCGAGTACCTGCTTGCCTCTTGCTGTAATACGAAAAACACCTCTCCTGGTGTTTTCTAAAAGCAATGCCATTTTCATGTACGCTCGCGCCCAGGCTACACGGTTATCAAAAACCCTCTGCCGTCCGCTTGGAAGAACCTTCTTCTGCTCCTCAGAAGTCAGTCGAAACTCCTGAGACAGCACATCCGCAGCCTCTCTGTTTGAATGTTCGAATCCATCGGAACAGAACCTGAGCAACGGCAGCATAATGCTCTGAAAATCAGGTATTGGCATATGAATTATTCTTGATTTAACAATCCGTCCCTGACGTCCCTTGTGTCACTTAAGTCACTGAACTGAACTCTATCATACTTCTCAAGCCTCGCTTTCGGCAAGGTGCGCTTCGACAAGCTTGCGGCGGAGCACTTTGCCGACCGTCGACTTCGGCAGGGTCGGGGTAAATTCGAAATGTTTGGGAACCTTGTATGCCGCAAGGTCTTTCCGGCAATGTTCACGAAGCTCCTCGACCGTCAGTGAATGGCCCTGGCGCAAGACCACCCAGGCTTTCACCGCTTCTCCATAGTAGGCATCGGGAACACCGGCAACCCCTACTTCGAGCACTGCCGGATGCGTGGCTATTGACTCCTCCACATCGCGCGGCCAGACCTGGAAACCGCTTGCCTTGATGACATCTTTCTTCCGGTCCACAATAAAGAGATATCCGTCTTCGTCGAGATAGCCGAGATCGCCTGTATAAAGCCATCCGTCCCGGAGAACAAGGGCGGTCTCTTCGGGATGCTGCCAGTACTCCTTCATGAGCTGAGGAGCCCGCATGACGATTTCCCCGATTTCAAGTTCTGCAAGAACATCGATTCCTTTTTCCGATTCGACGATCCTCACCTCGACATCAGGCAGCGGAACACCGACCGAGCCGTTCTTGTAGGTACCCAGAATAGGGGTGAACACCGATGCAAGCGATGATTCGGTAAGACTGTAGGCATCGATGATCCTGCCTCCGGTAAGTTCTTCAAAACGTTTCTTCGTTTCGAGCATGAGCGGGGCCGCGCCGGAAACACTCAGTTTCACCGATTTCAGGATCGTATTGTCACGTTTGACCCTCGGGTGGTTGATCAGGGCTGAAAAGAGTGTCGGAACACCCGGGAGCACCGCCGGTTTGAGGGTCTTGATGGTATGCAGCAGGTCGTCGATATCCTTTGGATTCGGAATGACCGCCAGCGGAAAACGTTCGATAAGCGCTGCGGTCAGGATACCTGCCTGGGCATAGACATGGAAGAGCGGGAGGTTGAGCAGAATGATGTCTTTGTCCTTTTCGAGGATCACCTTGAACCAGCTTGCGATCTGCATGCCGGTCATCACCATGTTCTGATGGGTAATGACCACGCACTTGGGATTACCGGTCGTGCCTCCGGAAAAAAGAAATATCGCCGGGGCGTCATGACGAACGTTCGGCGACATCGATTCCGCCGATGAATGGGCCGATATGAGCTCCTGCAGCCAGAAATCTCCTTTCTGCAGCTTTATCCGGTGCCCGTCCTTTTTTTCCTTGAACAGTGAAAAAAGGAGCTTGTTAGTCGTTGAAAGATACTCCTTGATGCTGGTTGCGATAACCTTCGTAACCCTTGAATCCGGCTGAATCCTCTTGAATTTTTCATAAAAGGGGGTGAGGACGATCGCAATCTCGGCACCGCATTCGTTCAACGCGTATTCAAGTTCGTTTTCCGTATAGAGCGGATTCACAGGAACGGCTATAGCACCGGCTTTCCAGATTGCGAATTCGCATATGATCATCTGGGGGGAGTTGGGCATCAGCATTACGACACGGTCGCCTTTCCCTACGCCGAGGTCGAGCAGAGCGCAGGTCAGGGCATTGCTCTTCCTTTCAAGCTCGCCATATGAAACAGCAGCACCCTTGAAAAAAAGTGCCGGACGTTCGGGATGCTCCTGGGCGTTCCTGCGCACGAAGTGAGCGAGGCTCTCTTCGGGATAAGGAGCAAGTGAATGGGGAACGTTTTTATCGTAGTGCTTGATCCAGGGTTTTTCTGACATATGCAACCAGCGGGAAAATTAACGGATAAAACTGTATTGTACGCTCTTCAACAATAAAAAACAAAGATTCAGCCGATTGAATGCACCACATCGCATACCGCACGGGTCAATACGCCCAGTTCTGCGTCATGAATTATGAAGGGCGGCATGAGGTAAACAAGCTTTCCGAAAGGGCGCACCCATACCCCTCTCTCGACAAAAGCTTTCTGGATCGATGCCATATCGACCGGGTTACGGAGTTCCACGACGCCGATTGCGCCAAGCACACGGACATCTTCGACCCAGCTGCATGAACGGCATGGATCGAGGCCGAGACGAAGTCCTGATTCGATACGTTTCACCGATTCCTGCCAGTCATATGATTCAAGCAGGCGAATGCTTGCGCATGCTGTCGCGCAGGCGAGAGGATTGGCCATGAATGTCGGACCGTGCATGAAAAGGCCCGGCTCTCCTGAACAGATACCATCGGCGACGCGACCCGTCGTGAGCGTCGCGGCAAGCGTCATATAGCCTCCCGTGAGGGCTTTGCCGACACACATGATATCGGGAACGACGGCGGCATGCTCAAGCGCGAACATTTTTCCCGTCCTTCCGAAACCGGTGGCGATCTCGTCAAAGATCAGGAGCGCATCGAACCGGTCACACAGCTCCCTGAGACGGGAAAGGTACTGCGGGGAGTAAAAGCGCATCCCCCCGGCGCCCTGGACAACCGGCTCGATGATGACGGCGGCGATTTCATGCCGGTGCCGCTCGAGCTTCATGGCAAGATCTGCGATATCGCCATCGCCGCAGGGTTCGTCAAACCTGCATGCAGGGGCCTCGGCAAAGTACTGTTCGGGCATGATCCCCCTGAAGAGACTGTGCATGCCGGTTACCGGGTCACACACCGACATTGCGGCAAACGTATCGCCGTGGTATCCTGAACGGACCGTGAGGAGAATTTTCTTTTCAGGCCGGCCAAGGGAAACCCAGTACTGGATAGCCATCTTGATTGCAACCTCTATGGAAACCGAACCGGAATCACTGAAAAAAACCTTCTCGAGGGCATCAGGAACCAGCCCGCAGAGAAGCTTCGCCAGCGTTACGGCCGGCTCATGGGTAAGCCCACCGAACATGACATGACTCATCTGCTGCAGCTGTGTTGTGAGCGCATCGTTGAGTACCGGATGATTGTAACCGTGAATGGCCGACCACCATGACGACATGCCGTCAACAAGCATGCGGCCGTCCTCGAGCTCGAGAAAAACCTCGAAAGCCCGCCGTACGGGCCAGACCGGAAGGGGATCCGTTACAGAAGCGTAAGGATGCCAGATATGAAGACGGTCGAAACCGGTATCGATAGTGCCGGAAGGAATAATCATCGAAACAATGGTGGTTGATTGATCAGGAAATCGCGGTTAAAAAAGGCTCCAGATAACTTCATGTTCAAAAACACCGTCCCTCAGGCCGATGACCGGTGCCGAAGAGCCTTCCCTGGCAAGGAAACGGACTATCACATCCTTTGTATCGCCGGTTATTTCAGGACAGGCCTCCTTATAATGGTTGAAGATCACCGCCCTGATGGAAATACCCCTTTTAATGCATGATTCAATCGACAGCAGGGTATGATTGATGCTTCCAAGCCTTGGCACCGTTACAAGAATCACTCCGTATCCGGCATCCCTGAGAAAATCGGCAAAGAGCAGATCGGGAGTGAGAGGCACCATAAGCCCGCCGGCCCCTTCGAGCAGCACGATCTCGTAGTGGCGCTGCAGGGCGAAAGTCATGCGCCTGATACGCAGGATGTCGATTTCCGCTCCTTCCATACGGGCCGCAAGGTGCGGAGATGACGGATAGCCGAAGACATAAGGACAGGTGATGCCTTCCCTGTCGGCATCCTGCAGACCGGTTCCCATCAGGCGGCGATGTTCGACGATATCGTCCGCAATACCCGCACAGCCGGTCTGGACTATTTTCTGGGTTATGACCTTTCGGCCTTTTCCAAGCAATCCGGCGGCAAGCATTCCGGTGACAAATGTTTTCCCGATCCCTGTATCGATCCCGGAAACGGCGGTTACGGTTCCTTTCATGACATCTTTTTTTTCAGACAGCAGTAAACCGGATGGTAGGTGAGCGAAACACCGCTCCCGGATGCAAATCGCTGCCGGTAGCTTTCGAGAAAATTCATATACCGGCTTTTTGTCCACAACCGCCGGGTAATGCCGTTGACCCCCGTCTCGCGTATATGGCGCAACGCCAGTTCCGGTGTGCTGAATTCAAGCACGATTTCTTCCTCACTGCTCTCCACAAGCTCGAAATACCTTCCTGCAAGCAGTTCAAGCTCCTCGAGGGAACGATAGACGAGCCCGATATTCTCGATATTTGCAATTTCACGCATGTTCGACGGGCCGAAGGTACTGAAGGCAAGCAACCCGCCGGGCCTGATACAGCGGGATATCCTGCTGAATAAACCGTCGAGGTCCTGAAGCCACTGCAGGGTTGCGTTTGATACCACACAATCGAGTTCTGAAGGAAGTGCAGCGCATGACTCGATATCGCCGGCAAAAAAACGGAGTTCCGTGCCGGGAAAATTCCCGATAACGTCATCAAGGAAAAGGCGGCTCTCTTCGACGATATCATTGGCAAAATAGAGGTTCACACGGCTTCTTTTCAGCATTTCCGCAGTCAGGGCCCCTGTACCTGAACCGACCTCGAGCACCCTTTCAAACAGCTTTCCCGAATGTGCGCGGCATACCATCTCCGAAAGCCCGGCAGCCATGGCATTCTGTACCACCGCATGGCGGGCATAGCTTTTGAGGGATCTGCGGAATCGTTCCCGGACAAGCCTCTTGTCGATCAGCATAGGCATGCAAGCACCTCCGTCAGGTTCCTGAATTGGTTAAAAGGAAAATGAGGCATACCGGGAATCACCGTCCGGGGCACATCCTGCCATGCTTTGAGCTGATGCCGTGCAGGAAATACAAGGTCTTTTTCGCCGATTATCGCATGGTCGTAATGCCAGGAAACCGGGCGGGGATAATCCGACTGAAGATGCTCCCTGAAACATTCCAGTTCCTGAAGCTGGTCTGACGTTTCACGCTCGGGCGACATACCCTCGAACAAGACGAGAGTTTTGCCGCTGCCGCACATCCTTCGGTTGAACCGTTGACGGTTTTCGTCGGAGTAGCCGGAAAGCGTGGCATGAAATACGTCGGGAGGAATGCCATCGGTATCGCTCACCGGATGCAAGGTCCCGTTAATGGCAATGGCACGGTCAACGAACGCGGGCCCTGCATAACGCGCAGCCCAGACGCCGAATGACCATGCGACAAGCGTTATCCTTCGGTAGCGCTGCCTCAGCGGATGAAAATCAGTTTGGGGCAGAAGCGAACGGTAGTCATGGCAGGCAAGGAAATCTCCCGTAAAGGAATTCCCGCACTCCTCGAAGAGAAATGCCGCGATACGGTGATCCATACCCCATCCGTTGAAAAACAGCAGCAGTTCATCCGAACCATCATTTCTCATCCATACTGTTT
Organism: Chlorobiaceae bacterium; assembly: GCA_013334225.1. Taxonomy (GTDB): domain Bacteria; phylum Bacteroidota; class Chlorobiia; order Chlorobiales; family Chlorobiaceae; genus Chlorobium. Next base: position 92,770 of record JAAXXY010000004.1, on the reverse strand, counting down.
TCATGAAGACATGCCTCCGGCAAAAAGTCCGGGAAGCGCCGAAATATCTTCCCATTCGAGAATCGAGCGGAGCGATATACGGATGCGGGCGCTGTTCTGGGGAACGGTCGGAGGCCGGACGGGGAGGCATAGAAAACCGGAATCCCTCAGTCTGGCAGCCATGGAAACCGCCTTTTCATTCGAACCGGTGATGACCGGCACGATATGGCTTTCACCTGGAACATCGAAGCCTCCAGCTTTCAGGGAATCGCGAAGTTTTGCGGCAAGCAGCAGGAGATGCTGCCGTTCCCGGAACATCGAAGCCTGTAATTCAAAGGTCATCAGGCTCCACCCGAGGACCGCAGGCGGAAGGGCTGTGGTGAAAATGAACGGTCGCATGGTGTTTATCAGGTACTCCCTGAAAAGGCTGTCCATGACGGCATAGGCGCCGGTCGAAGCAAAAGCCTTGCCGAACGTGCCGACAATGATATCGATGTCCGGAACAACTCCTGCCGTTTCGCAAAGTCCGAGCCCGCGAGTTCCGAAAACACCGGCACCATGCGCTTCGTCAACAATGAGAACCGCATCGTAACGCTTTTTCAGTTCGACAAGCCTTGGAAGATCGGCAAGATCGCCATCCATGCTGAACACGGATTCGGAAAGAATGAAAATCTGCCGATAACGCCCCGCTGCAGCCTCGAGCAGCTCTTCAAGATGGGCGTAATCCCTGTGCCTGAAACGCTGTGAGGTGCCTTCGGCGATCTTCATGCCGTCAATGATGCTCGCATGATTGAGCTTGTCACTGAGCACAAGGTCGTGACGGCCGCAGAGCGCAGGAAGAATCCCGATATTGGCATGGTAACCGCTGTTGAATACCAGCGCGCTCTGCCTTCCGTAATGACGGGCAAGCGCCTTTTCCAGCTGTCCGTAGAGCGGATGGTTGCCTGTCAGGAGACGGGATGATGAACTGGTCATGGCATATCCCTTTTCGATACACTGATCGAGGTAACCTGCAAGAAGCGCCCAATCGTCTCCGATACCGAGATAATCGTTCGACGAAAGGTTCATGAGCGGCCTGACGTCCATTTCAATGTACTTTCCCCTGCGCGCGGTTACGGGCGGCAGCGTCCTGTACCGGTCCTGCCTGCCGAGCTCTTCGAGCTCGCGTTCAATCCTCTCCCTCAGTTCCTGCATTGCATTTCCTTTCCTCTCTCAGTTGAAACAGGCAATCTGAGCGGTAAACCTTCGGTCCTCGGCAATATCACGCCCCCTCGTCGTAAGATAGCCGCCTGTCAGGAACCCGTTCGCACCAGACAGCATGAGCAGTCCCTGGAAATCCTTCATGATCGTCTCCCTCCCTGCGGCGAACTTGATGATTTTCGAAGGATGGGCGAGCCGGCAGATCGCGAAGGTTTTCACGATGTCCGAAACACATAAGGGTTCGTTCCCTGCCAAAGGCGTGCCGTCGATCGGAACGAGGACATTGAGCGGGATCACGGTGACATCGAGATCCTGCAGGGCGAAAATCATGTCGATCCGCTCGGCCATGGTTTCACCTACCCCCATGATGCCTCCGCAGCACACCGAAATATTGTTCTTCTTCAGTAGTTTTATCGTCTCGATCCTCTCTTCAACACCATGCGTATCGGCAATGAGCTCCCCGTACCGGTGCGGTGCAACCTGGATATTGATATTGTAGTGAGCTATACCATGACTGGCAAGGGCGGCGGCGGTCTCCTCGCTGAGGACGCCGAGTGACGCACAGACATTCAGTCCGGGCAGCTCGGCATGCAGCCTGTCGATCATGGCAAGCACACGCTGAAACTCGATGTTCATAAGCTTGTATCCATATCCGCTGGTCACGATGCCGAAATGCGATACTCCTTCAGCGACAGAGTGGCGGGCTTCGATAAGCACGGACTCTTCATTGACGAGATCGTAAACCTCGATATTCGCATTGTTATGTCTCGACTGGGCACAGAACCTGCAGTTCTCGGCGCACACCCCCGATTTCGCATTCATGATGGAGCAGGCGTGCATCGTTCCGGTTCCGGAAGCATACCTGTTTTTCACCCTGTTCGCCGCCGAGGCAAGGTCAAGCACGAACTCGCCCGGCAGTTCCGCAAGCCTGAGAGCATCGTCCCGGCTTATGGGTTCACCGGTTTCAAGTACACGGCAGGCTGCAGAAAGTAATGTATGGATCTGGTTCATTGAAATTCCTCGTATCATGTTGGTTCTTTTCTGATATGGGCTTCCCCCGAAGAGACAAGTATACGGCGGCCGTCGGTGCCGAGAAGCATCAGTTCTCCGCCGGGGGCCAACCCGGAAACTCTCCCCCGGATGGACTGCTTGAACTGATCGACCGTAACATCCCTTGCATTCAGGAAAGAATGCTCATCGAGATAGGGTATGATGAACGAAAGGTCATCCCTTACCAGCCATTCGTCATACAGCGGCTCAAAATGGTTGAGCACATCCGCAAGCAGATGCGCCCTCGAAACGGAGCTGCCGGACTCTTTGACGAGCGATGTCGCAAGATGCCGGAGCTCGAGAGAAAAAACGGACTGGTTCACGTTGATCCCGACACCTACAATGACGAAATGCGTGAGATCGGGCTCCGACTGCATTTCACAAAGTACCCCGCATACTTTCCTGCCGCCGACGAGAATATCGTTGGGCCATTTGACCTTCGGCTGAATGCCGGGAACATGACTGTGCAGTGCCCGGTGAATTGCCGCGGCAACAAGCAGCGTCAGCTGCGGAACCCGGAATGACGGGACACCGGGCCGGAGAATGAATGAGAAATAGAGGTTCACGCCTGGAGGAGAGTGCCAGTTCCTGCCCATCCTGCCCCTGCCTCCGGACTGGGAATCGGCCACGATGAGCGAACCTTCCGGACCACCTTCCTGGGCCAGGCTCCTGGCAAGAGTGTTGGTGGAGGACGCCTCCGGATGATAGAAATAATATTTTCCGATCCGCCCGGTGTTGAGGAACATACCCACCTCTGCCTCCAGGGGCCTTCCGCATAGTCCTGCCAGGCGGTACCCTCTGCCGGTAACGGCTTCTATCCGGTATCCCTCTTCCCTCAGCAGTCCTACATGCTTCCAGACTGCGCTGCGGGTTATCGAGAACTCCCGGCACAGCTCTTCACCGGAGACAAATCCCCCTGCCCTGCTGAGAGAACGGAGAATTCCGGTTGTGACACTGTTCATTGTTCCTGGAAAGAGTTCGGTTTCGGAAACTGAAAAATTGTAAACCTGAATTTATGGCGAGGTTGACAACTATCCAATAAAAAAAGCACGCAAAAGCGCGCTCCCTGTAACTGGAGACGACTCTTTCACCTCTGTTCCATGGCCGACATGGTCGATGATTCGTAATTCCGACGGTAAGCCTGTATTCCCTTAAAAATCGCGTATGCAATCTTCGTCTGATCATCGCGGTTGCGCAGTTGTCTCTCTTCATTCGGATTCGAAAGATATCCCACCTCGACCAGTGCGCTCGGCATGGAAGGTGTCCAGAGCACCATGAAACCGGCCTGGCGCACACCGCGGGCATTGTTGAAAGAGTGCGGTTCATCAGGCTTGAGAATATCCTGGGAAAGGATGGTTGACTGCTTGACAAAAGCGCTCTGTGCCATACTGCTCATGATGAGGTATTCCTCTGAAAATCCCTTGTACTGCTCCTGGTAGTCGGATTCCTGCCGGATAACGGCGTTTTCCATCATAGCCACTGCAAGGGAGGCCTGTGTTTTGTGGGGACCCAGAATATATACCTCCGAACCATGTGCCGACGCGTTCGGGCTCGAATTACAGTGCACACTGACAAAGAGCTTGCCGTTGTTCCGGTTGGCAATCCTCCCCCGCTCGTGCAGAGGAATGAAGGTGTCGTCATTCCTCGTGTAGACAACCCTGACGTCCGGCCAGGCCTGTCTTATGAAATTACCGAGATCGTGTACGATATTGATCACGACATCCTTTTCCCTGGTACCGGTCACGCCTATCGCTCCCGGGTCCTTGCCGCCATGTCCTGCATCGAGCACGATGGTATTGATTTTCCACTTTTCGATATCACGGCTTATCACCTTTTCGATCTGCCGGGCTTTCTCGGATCTGTGGATTTCTTCAACATTCACATCGTTCCGGATATAGATCATATACCGGCTGTTTTTTTCATCACGCTGCAGTTCGACCGATTTTATAATAAAGGACCTGTTGTCAAGCGCTATGGTAAACTGCATTCCAGCACCTTCGAACTTTTTCGGCGTTATCGATCTGACCACCCCGCCGCTGTAGATTTTCGACAATGCATCGACATCGCATGAGGCTTTTTCCAGGGAAAGATAGGCATAGCCCTGTTCATCCGGCCTCAGCAGGGAGGCCTGCGTCATGGGGCCGGAAACCTGAAGCCTGATAATCGCCCCGTTTGCGCGGTTTTCAACATCGACTTCTTTTATGCTTGTTTCTCCGGGCACGACAGGAGGATTGTTTCTTGCATCAGGCACAGATGACTTTTCATCACTTCCGACCATCCCGGTCGCTTCGGCTTTACCGGATAACCGTCTGGTGTCAAAACGGGCGGTTATTTTTTCCGGCGAGGTCGTGTATGTTATCTCCCTGTCAAGCCAGAGCTCGAAAAGCCTGCAGGCTTCGGCTGCAGGAAGGTAAATCCCTGACTGCAGCTCAACCATTGGCGAACGAAGCTGAATGACCCTCCGGGGAAGCTGGGGGGCCCTGGATACAATACGGGCAAAGTTATTTCCGGCAAGGACCGTGCACAAACTCCCTGGATTGCCCATCGCTTCCTCGATGACAAAGGAACCTCTCACCCTGCGCGAGCTCAGGCGTAACGATCTTGCCATGGATTCAAGATCGACAAAAAGCCTGCCGTCATTTCTGAAGGAAAGCACATGAATAACATAACCCTGGTTGTTTCCCGTGGAGACTGCCACAGGGACGGTTATCCTTGACGACGGCTCTGGAAGCGCTGCACTTGAAGAACTGAAAGGATACACCGGCAGGATCAGCAGGATCAGCACGAATAAATGATATCGCACAAAAAACAGAACATTGGGCATGAGTGTCGAATGCTTTTATTATTCAAGGGTATTGCAGGACATAGACATGGTTGCTTCACCGTTAAAAATACATTTTTTTGCTATGACTTAACGGGTTTTTGTCCATTCCTGAAATGCTGTGGTACAAAGCGGACAAAAAAAGGATTCTGCCGGCGATCATAGTATAAATTTGTTTTTTTCTCTTCAACGCCTATCTTTTTCAAAATTTTACTTTGCACAAATCACCTTTATTCAACAGGGACCGACCAATGGCATCACAATATTCAACCCCATCGGCCAGAAACAGGACCCTGATTGTTGTCGAATCCCCGTCTAAAGCGAAAACCATCAATAAATACCTTGGTGATAAATATACCGTTTTCGCTTCCGTAGGGCACATCAAAGACCTTCCGAAAAAAGAAATCGGACTGGATTTCGATCGGCATTACGAGCCACGATACGAAGTCATTCCCGGAAAGGAAAAAGTAGTCAGGCAGATAAAAAAGCTTGCTGCCGAAGCAGAAGAGGTCCTTATCGCCACCGACCCTGACCGCGAAGGAGAAGCCATTGCATGGCACATTGCCAATGAAATCGGGACGGTAAAAAAACCGGTTTCGAGGATACTGTTCAACGAAATCACCAACAATGCCGTCCATGCCGCCATACAGGAGCCGAGGCAGATAGATTTCCGCCTGGTGCGCTCCCAGCAGACTCGCCAGGGGCTCGATAAAATCGTGGGATACAAGATCAGCCCCTTCCTTTGGAACGTTGTTCTGCGGGGCCTTTCCGCCGGACGGGTCCAGTCCGTCGCACTCAGGCTGATCTGCGAACGCGAAGAGGAGATAACCAATTTCCAGGTGAAGGAATACTGGACCATTGCCGCCGATTTCCTCACCCCATCGAAAGAATCGTTCAGGGCAAAACTTGTCCTTTTCAACGGAGAGAAGCCTGAAATAGCCACGCAGGCCGAAGCAGAGGCGATCGCCGCCCTTATCGTCAGGTGCGACTATTCCATTCGGGAAATCGTGCCGCGCATTCAGCAGCGTAAACCGCCGTTTCCGTTCACAACGTCATTGCTGCAGCAGGCCGCATCGAACCAGCTCGGCTTCGGATCGAAAAAAACCATGCGCCTTGCCCAGCAGCTCTACGAAGGAATCGATGTCGGGCCGGAAGGAGCCACCGGACTCATCACCTATATGAGAACGGACTCGACACGTATCGGTGCCGAAGCACTCGCCCAGGCAAGGGATTATATCGGCAGGGAATACGGAAAAGAGTATATCGGGCACGGAGGAGCGGCAAAACAGAGCAAAAACGCCCAGGACGCACATGAAGCGATTCGCCCGACCTCCATTACCAGAAAACCCGAACAGCTCGCAAAATACCTCTCCCCGGACCAGTTCAGGCTCTATGAACTGATCTGGAAACGGTTCCTTTCAGCTATGATGGCACCGGCTAAAATAGAGCAGACAAGGGTCGAGGTCGGAGAAAATTCTTCGAGGTTCCTCTTCCGCGCAAATGGAAGCAGAGTGCTATTCCCCGGTTTCATGCGCGTTTTTGACGACCAGAAGGAGCTCGACTACGAAGCCCAGAGCTCGACCAAGGAAGATGTCGAGAAAGAACAGACCGTACAGCTGCCGGAAAAGCTCGCGGTCCTTGACCAGCTGAAACTCCGGGATATCGACCGGAAACAGAGTTTCACCCGTCCTCCCGCCCGTTATACCGAGGCCACCCTCGTGAAGGAACTCGACAATTACGGAATCGGACGTCCTTCCACCTATGCGTCGATCTTCTCAACCCTGCAGGAGCGCCGTTATGTTGAACTCGAGAAGAAAAAAATCATTCCGACCGATCTCGGCAAGGATGTATCACTGATCCTCGTGGCGAATTTCCCCGATCTTTTCAATGTCGGCTTCACCGCTTACATGGAAAATGAGCTCGACAAGGTTGCAACAGGCGAAGACGAATATGAAAAAGTGCTCGACAGTTTCTACAGACCGCTGGAAACCGCATTGAGCCTGCGCAGGAACGACCCGCTCATTCCGCAGAACCGTGAAGCCGCCATCTGTGAAAAATGCGGAAATGGCCGCATGGTTGTCAAATGGACTGCGAGCGGAAAATTCCTCGGCTGTTCCTGTTACCCGAAATGCAAAAATATCAAGGCAATCAGTTCGAACAAGGCAAAACCGAGCGACACCGGTGTGCTCTGCCCGACCTGTAACGAAGGGCATATGCTCCTGCGTAACGGAAGGCTCGGCCCGTTCCTTGCCTGTTCCAGCTATCCGAAATGCAATACGCTGCTCAACATCAATAAACAGCGCCACATAGAACCGTTGAAGCCTCCTCCGGTACATACGGACATTACTTGCCCGAAATGCGGCGCTCCGCTCTACCTGAGAAGCGGAAAACGCGGCCTGTGGCTCGGTTGCTCGAAATTTCCGAAATGCAGGGGACGCCTCGCATGGAGCACTCTTGACGATAACGTCCGCAAACACTGGGAATCGGTCATGGACGAACACCGGAAAGCCCATCCCGATATAACGATCACCATGGCGGACGGCAAACCGGTGCCCATGAACCTCTCTGTCGATGATATCATCCTGAGAGCAGAAGAGTCAGGCCTGATCTCATCTCCGGTCGAGGAAAATACCGAAGTCACTGCATGAGAAGCGCAAGGCGGTAGACAATGAAAGAAAGCACCCATGCTACCGCAAGAGAGTAAACCGAATAGAGCAGCACCGGCTTCCACTGGCCGACCTCTTTTTTCATGACCCCGATCGATGCCACGCAGGGAATATAGAGCAGCACAAAAACCATCAGGCTCAAGGCTGTTGCACGGTTGAAGGACGGGTCGCTCCTCAGCACCGATTTCAGCTCCGTGTGCGATCCGTCGCTGTTGCCGATCGAGTAGATGGTGCCGAGCGTGGAAACGACAACCTCCTTCGCCGTCACTCCGGTCACAAGGGCAATACCGATCCTCCAGTCAAAACCGAGAGGCCTGATGAGCGGTTCGAGCACTTTACCCGCCCTGCCGGCAACAGAATATTCGAGTTGCTCACCTTTGGTCCGGACATCGAGTTCCTGTAACCGGACCTTTTTTTCCGTTTCTCCATGTCCGCTCTGTTCGATACTGGTTTTTTCCGATGCGAACCGTGCATCGATAGCGGCGCTGTGCGGATAGTTGCTAGCCGCCCAGATGACGATAACGGCTGCTAGAATAAGGGTACCGGCTTTTTTGATGTACATCAGGGCTTTCATCTTCGCCTGGAAAAAAACCGAAGAAACTGTCGGCCAGCGGTATGGTGGAAGTTCCATGACAAACGGCTCCGAATCGCTTTTCAAAACGGTCGATTTCAGAAGCTTCGCTGTCAGGAGACCTACGGCTATGCCGAGAAGATAGATCCCGAACATGACGTTGGCCGCGTCGAGAGGGGCGAAAAAAGCTCCGGTCAGCAACACGTAGACAGGCAGTTTAGCGCCGCAGCTCATGAAGGGGATAATCATGATGGTGGCCAGCCTGTCGGTAGGGTTTTTCAATGTCCTCGTAGCCATGATTGCGGGGATCGAGCAGCCGAAGCCGGTGATCATGGGAATGAACGACTTGCCGTGGAGACCGAAACGGTGCATCACCCGGTCGATAACGAAGGCTGCACGTGCCATGTAACCCGAGGCTTCAAGAAACGAAAGGCCGATGAACAGCAGCACGATGTTCGGCAGAAAAACCATGACGCCGCCAACACCGGAAAGAATGGCATCGATCAGGATCGAACGCAGGAAATCATTCGGAAGCAGTGGAGCTGCCAGAGACGCGATCATCCCGAAACACCATTCAAGCGCTGTCATAACGGGAGAACCGAGAGTGAAGGTCAATTGAAAAATTGTCCAGACCACCAGCAGGAAAACCGGTAATCCCAGCACCCTGTTCAGCACGATTCTGTCGATATGATCCGTCAGTGTCGCCTTTCCTTCCTCAGGCTGGCGGACACATTCCTTCATCGCTCCGCGGATGAATGCATGGCGGTCTTCGGATATGAGCACTTCCGGATCGGTATCGAAGAGACGTTCCGCTTCCCTCAGGGCGTCCTGCAGCGCAAGCTCGACTTTCAGCCAGACAGGGTACTGCTGAACTTCGTGGTAGACTGCACGGTCGTTCTCGAGCAGCTTGATAGCAAGCCACCGGGGATTGAATCCCTCAAGCTCAGGCTGTTTCCGGAGCAACTCCGTAATTTTCGATATGGCAACCTCCAGCTCATCCCGGAAAAAAAGCTTGTTTTTGCGAACTTCTATATCTTTTCCCGAAACCCGAATGACATGATCGAGCAGCGACTCGACGCCGATATTCTTTTTTGCCGACGTCGGAACGATATGGCTGCCCAGCAGCTTCTGCAGCTGTTTGGTCTCGATGGTTATGCCTTTCGCCTTCACTTCGTCTATCATGTTGAGCGCGACGAGAAGATCGACCTCGAGCTCCATGAGCTGCGTCGTGAAAAGAAGGCTTCTTTCAATGTTGGGTCCCTCCAGCACATTGACGACGACGTCCGGGCGCTCCTGAATGATATACTCCCTTGCTACAATCTCCTCCGGAGAATATGGCGTCAGGGAATAGGTGCCGGGCAGATCGACAACGGTGATCCTGTACCCATTGTAATCGAGATACCCTTCATGCTTTTCAACGGTGACGCCGGGAAAATTGCCGACTTTCTGGTGAGAACCCGTCAGCAGGTTGAACAATGAAGATTTTCCGCAATTGGGATTTCCGGCAAGTGCAACCCGGATTTCCCTTGTTTCGCTCATTCCAGACCTCCGGTAACAAGCCCGGATTCCAAGCATTCATCCAGAACTCTCTCCTGTGCGGGATCCTCGGTTTTTTTTACCAGAATCCCATGTGCTTCGTTTTTTCTCAAAGCGAGATAAAGCCCCTTGAAATAAATTTCGATGGGGTCACCGAGAGGAGCCACCCTGAGCACTTTGAACGTGGTACCCTTTATGAGTCCCATATCCATGATCCTGCGCCTTACAACCTGTTCAGCCTTTATACCGGCAACTTCAGCAGTATCGCCAACCTTCAGATCAGACAGCTTCATAAATAAACCTTCTTTATCGATAACAATATTAATTGGATTAAATCTAAATAACAGAAAGGAAACAATAAAAATTCCGATGCATTTTCTTCAGGAAAAAAACAGGGCTATTGCCGTCCGGCAATTTTTCGCAGAACCGAGGGCAGGATGCCGCCGTTCATGTAGCAATCGGCTTCCACAGGGGTATCGATCCTGCACCTGACGCTGAACATCTTTTCACTGCCGGTTTGAGGATCGATGGCCCGAACATCGAGCCTGCAGCCGGGAACGAGGGTATCCGTCATGCTGATCGTGAAATACTCCCTGCCGGTAAGGCGATTGGTATAGGCACTTTCACCTTCGATGAACTCGAGAGGAAGAATTCCCATGCCGATAAGGTTGGAACGGTGGATCCGTTCGAAGCTGCAGGCAATGACCGCCCGCACACCGAGCAGCAGGCATCCTTTTGCCGCCCAGTCCCTGCTGCTTCCCATACCGTAGTCTTTTCCGGCAATCACCACGAGCGGCACACGAGCGGCTTTGTATAGCATCGCAGCCTCATAGATGGTCATGAGCTCTCCATCGGCAGTGTCTTGCGAAAAATGGAGGGTAAATCCACCCTCGGTTCCTCCGGCCAGCCTGTTGCGCACACGGATGTTTCCGAAGGTACCCCTTACCATCACCTCATGATTGCCCCGGCGTGAACCGAAACTGTTGAATTCCTCCCTCCTGACACCAAGAGAAGCGAGATAGAGCCCGGCGGGCTGGGATGGTTTTATGGCGCCTGCCGGACTGATGTGGTCGGTAGTGACCGAGTCGCCGAAAAAAGCGAGGCAGCGGGCATTTTCTATCTTTGCCGGAGGATCGGCAACAAGGGTCACCTGTTCGAGGAAGGGTGGTTTCCGTATGTATGTGGAGGCTGCTTCCCAGGCATACAGATCTCCTTCGGGAATTTCGATGGCGTTCCATTGTTCAGTGCCGGTGAAAACATCGGAATACCTCCGGCTGAACATCTCTGCGGATACATACTCTTCAGCCAACCGTCTGATCTCTTCATCCCCGGGCCAGAGGTCGCGAAGATAGACAGGAGCTCCTTCACGGTCAAAGGCAACCGGATCCCGGGTCATGTCTATGCTCATGGTCCCGGCAATGGCATAAGCCACAACGAGCGGAGGACTGGCAAGATAACTTGCCCTGACCTGCGGATGGATCCTTCCTTCGAAATTCCTGTTTCCGGAAAGCACGGCGCAAACCTGAATATTTTCGCTCTCGATTGCCGCAGAAACCGCTTCGGGAAGGGGACCGGAATTTCCGATACAGGTGGTACAGCCATATCCGACCGTGGCAAAGCCAAGGGCATCGAGATCGTCGGAGAGGCCGGACCTGTCGAGATAATCGGTCACAACCCTCGAGCCGGGGGCGAGGGAAGTCTTGACCCAGGGTTTCACGGTTATCCCTCTTTCCCTCGCCGCCCTTGCCAGAAGGCCGGCGGCGATCATGACCGATGGATTGCTGGTATTGGTGCAGGACGTAATAGCCGCTATGACCACAGCACCCGGCAAAAGAGAAGCTGATGAGTTAAGAGGTCCTGAAGAAATGTTGATTTTCTGCTGCTCGGAAAAACATCCCCCTTCCGATACCATTTCCTGGCTTTCGGCATCATCGGCGCCGTTTCGCCATTCCAATGGAGCAACTGAAAGCGAAAGCCTGTCCTGCGGACGCTTCGGTCCTGCCAGACAGGGCTCGATCGATTGCAGGTCGAGTGAAAGAATCCTTGAAAATGCGGGCACCGAACCCTCATCACGCCATAAACCCTGTTCCTTGCAGTACCGCTCGACGAGATCGCAGGCATTTTCCCTTCCTGTCAGTCTGAGGTAATCGAGAGTTTTACCGTCAACAGGGAAAAATGCCATGGTTGCTCCGAATTCGGGTGCCATGTTGGCTACAGTTGCCCTGTCAGGCAGAGAAAGCGAGTCAAGGCCCGATCCGAAAAACTCGACGAAATCATTTACAACGCCGATCTGACGAAGCATCTCGGTAATCCTCAGCACAAGGTCGGTCGCTGTCGTTCCGTTCGGGAGTTTCCCGTCGAGACGGACACCGGTAACTTGCGGCAGCTGCATATTGATGGGCTGTCCGAGCATGACGGCTTCCGCCTCGATCCCTCCCACACCCCATCCTGCGACTCCTATCCCGTTGATCATCGTGGTATGGCTGTCGGTGCCGACAAGGGAATCAGGGTATACTGTACCCTCCTTCTTCTGTACGACCGGAGAGAGATATTCAAGATTGACCTGGTGAACGATACCGGTTCCGGGAGGAACGACCCTGAAATTCCTGAATGCTTTCTGTCCCCACTTGAGAAAAGCATAGCGTTCATGATTGCGCAGGAACTCCATGTCAAGGTTTTTGCGAAGGGCATCGGGCGATGCATAAAAATCAACCTGCAGCGAGTGATCGACGACAAAATCGCAGGGAACGAGAGGATTGATACGTTCCGGGTCCCCTTCGAGCCTGATGCAGGCTTCTCGCATGGCGGCAAGGTCGACAACCGCCGGAACACCGGTGAAGTCCTGAAGCACAACCCTTGCAGGCATGAAGGGAACCTCCATTGAACCGGGCGGGGAAGATGCCCATCCGGCAAGGGCAAGAACCTCTTTCTCACTGACGGTATAGCCGTCGAGATGCCTCAGGGCAGCCTCGAGCAGAACAAGCAGGGATTTCGGAAGGTTTGAAACCGGCAGGCCCGCTTTTTCCTCGAAAGCCCTTAAGGAATAGAAGGATACTTTTCCATCAACCGTATCAAGCCGCCGTACGACACCAAAAGGATCCTTTGCCGTTTTCATGACACTGACTCCTGATCATATTGTTATCCGTGATGTTCCGTGGCAACCCCCGGAAAAGGAGGCCAGCCCATGGTTTTGCCCCCTATAAGATGGCCGTGGATATGAAAAACGCTCTGAAGTGCATCTCTGCCATTATTGAACACCAGGCGGTAGCCTGATTCCCTGATCCCTAAAATTTCGGCAACTTTACCGGCAGCCAGAAGGATATGACCGGCTATTGCCTCGTCTTCAGTTGAAAGATCGTTAAGTGAAGCGATATGCTTCAGGGGAATGATCAGCACATGGTCAGGCGCGACAGGAGTGATATCCCTGAACGCCATGACATGATCGTTCCTGTAGACCTCCGCAGCAGGGATCTCTCCCTTGACGATACGGCAGAACAGACAATTGGAATCGTGAGGTGACATAGGTTTTTCGGTTATTGTATTGTTCCGCTCAGGTAAAATCGTTATCAGTTCTCTTTCACGACGGAAAGCGAAGCATTCCCGTTTCCGGTCATTAAGGCTACATTAAGTTTATCCTTTTCCCCGGTAACAGTCCCGCCTTCTCCCTCATCGGAGGTGACTGTGGTTAAAATAGTTTTGAACCCGCTGCTCTTCAGGGCGGTTTCATAATTCTTTATAATATTTCCCGGAACATTCTCGCAGACCACAGACCAGCTTTTACCTTCAGGCGTATCGGAACGGGTTACCGCTTTTATCTTTCCATAGGTAAACTTCGGAACATCGCCGGGAATGTCATCGGGCCAGGTTCCGGACAAATTGCTCTGGATTTCGATTTTACGGCCTTCCGACTCGATCGTGACATTCTGACCGCCGGAACGGATATCGACCTTGTTCCCGGTGGACTGTTCGATCGCTTTTTCCATAATCACCTCACCAGCTTTCTTCTGGCATGAAGACAAGGTTCCGCAGATCCCGAAAAGCAACAGGGAAATCCCCGCAATGTTTGCTATTGATTGTTTTCGCATGGGAGATGCCATTTGAGTTATGAAAAATGGAAACTGAACTGTACAACTGGTAATGTAAGGAAAAAGCCGGGGACAGGGAAAGGCTTGACCGATCCCGTTCAAATTGTGTTTCAGGAATTCCGTGACAGATCGACAGTCTCGCCCTCCTGAGAAGCTTTTGAATCGGGAAGAGGAGATGCCAGAACCTTGTCGATCCGCTGACCGTCGAGATCGACGATTTCAAGGTTCCAATGCTCCCAGGACACTATATCACCGGTCTGCGGCATCCTGCCCAACATAAGCATCATCATGCCGCTAAGGGTGTGGTACCGGCCTTTTTCCTCCTCGGGAACGCTTTTCAGTTCGAGCGTATCCATAAGTTCAGGAACGGGTATGAGCCCGTCGAGCAGCCATGAACCGTCTTCCCGCTCCAGGGCCCAGGAATCCTCGCTGTTGCGGGGAACGAATTCTCCGGTTACCGCTTCGAGAAGGTCCTGGAGGGTGACCAGGCCCTGAATCTCACCATATTCGTCAACAACGAACACCATCTGGGTACCTGATGTCCGGAAATGATCGAGCAGCTCCATGCCGGTCAGCGATTCAGGCACGTAGACGCAAGGCTGGAGATGGGAAGCGAAATCGGTCAACCCTCCCTTGAGAGTCTGGGAGAGGAGCTGTTTTGCGTTGACCACGCCGAGAAGCGCCTGCAGCCCGCCGTTGCATACCGGAAAGCGGGAATGCTCAGATTCGGTGACCCGGGTGATGTTCTCTTCAAGCGGTCGTAAAACGTCAAGAAACACGATATCCGCACGAGGAACCATCAGCGAGCCCAGCTGGCGGTCATCGAGACGGAAAACGTTGCGGACCATCTCGTGCTCCTGCTGCTCGATCACGCCGGCCTCCGATCCCTCCTCGAGCATGGCATGGATCTCTTCTTCAGTGACGCTCGGCAATGCCTGTGGATTTTTGCCCATGAGGCGCAGAATAGCGTCGGTGGATGACGAAAGCAGCTTTCCGAAAGGCCTCGTTATGGAGGAAAGGGCCTGCATGGGTATCGCCACAATGCAGGCGATACCTTCAGGGTTGAACTGACCGAGGCGTTTCGGCACAAGCTCGCCGATGACAATCGTGACATAGGTGATGGAAACGACAATGAGGGCCGTCGATAGGATCCCGCTCACTTCGCGTTCCATGCCAAGCGTGCCGAACCAGAGGGATAATGGCCCTGCAAGCGCGTTTTGACCAACGATACCGTTGAGAATACCGATCGAAGTAATGCCGATCTGGATAGTCGAAAGAAATTTTGTTGGTTCGTGGCCAAGCTTGATAGCGGCAGCGGCGGATTTGTTCCCTTCTTCGGCAAGCTTCGCAAGTCGCGCGCGTTTCGCCGTGACCAGGGCAATTTCCGTCATCGCGAAAAGACCGTTCAGAAGAATCAGTAAAAAAAGAAAAATAACTTCCATAAATATATTTTTGAACATTCAGGCGACATCGATCCGAAACGTTCTGTCAACCGAAAATCGACGTTCAGATGATCCAGTGAATATTCCGTTCCTTTGTTTTTTACAATGTTTCCATGTTAACGACAGTAACTCTATTTTACAATTACATAAAAAAGTAACTGTCTGAAATTCTGTTGTAAAATTATAAGTGCTAACAATAAAACAAGGTAAAAGATTTCATGGTATCTATGTCAACGGCAGGGAAAAGCTAACACACCGATGTTATCCATGATGCGCTATCAGGGAAAAAGAAACCCCGCAGAACGGCGTGAAAACCGTCCTGCAGGGAAGAAAGGATCACTGAATCAGGAACGGGTTTCAGAACTTGCAGTTAATCCCAACATAAACCGAACGCCCCATTCCGGGAACGGCAATGCCGTAGGGAATGCCCGTAATACTCATGGTCATGCCCTGGCCGGTATAGGCGCCACCGAGCGGAAGGTAGTAGAACCTGTCGAAGATGTTGTCCACCCCGAAATCGAAGCGCAGGTTTTTATATGTATAGCTGCCGCTCCAATTGACCAGAGAGTATCCTGGCGTAAAGAGTTCCTGACGCGGCAGCGACACATCCGTCTTCGATTTTACGGCCACCAGTTCCAGCGTATTGCTCCAGTCTCCATATTTCTGCTGAAGGGCGACCCTCGTATTGAGCGGCATGATATTGTACAAACCGCTGCCAGTGTCGAGGTTGGTCCCGTTAACGTAGCTCACGAGACCTTTAATGCTCCAGTCACCCAGAGCGTTTTTTCCCAACGGCGTTCGACCGGAAACGTCCACACCATAAAGCCTTGCATCCTGATTCATGTATTTCAGGATTCCGAACTGCCCCGGCACGTTGGTGCCCGGTAAATTGGTAGCCCGGTTCCACTGGACTGCGTCGATGTAATCGTTGACCATCGTAAGGTAGGGACTGACCTTGAGTTCCCTCGACTTGTCAGCATTGTGCCAGCTGAAGCTCGCACTAAGCGTATATGCCACTTCGGGTTTAAGATCGGGATTTCCGAGATACCCGTTGCCGTCTCCGACGAAGTTGTTCATTACGAGCGCCATGTTGCTGCGGGACCACGAGTAGCGTTCATACAGGTTGGGCGTGCGGGTTTTCCGTGCGAAACCGAACTCGTACGTCTGCCTGTCGTCGGGAGTGTAACGCGCAAGGGCCGTCAGGTCAAGGTTTATATCCGTTCGCTGCCTGTCGAGCGCGTTGAACTGGGTTGCCGGCAGCAGGTATGCCGTGTAATACATCTGATAAGGTGCTGGATAGGTCAGGTCAACATTGTTATACCCCTGGACCGGACCGGTATCCATGTTGACCAGCTCCATGCGTACTCCCATGAGCGATGTCCACCGGGGGTTCCATTTTGACTCCCACTCGCCGAACAGAGCATACCGATCACGTTTGCCGTCGTTGATGTTCCAGAACGTGTTCGGGGCCATGCCGGCGGCAACAGCCTGAAAAGGATACGACGAACTGAAAAGCATCCCTGTCAGGTCCGCTGGAGAAGGCGGCCACCAGTCATCGAGCCGGTAGATCTGAATTTCGGTACCAAAACGCAGCAGGTCTTTCCTGGAGAGCTCGATATCCGCTTTAAGGGAGGCTCCGTACGTCTTCCCGTTCGTATACATCGGCATGCCCGGAGCAACGACATAAGGCGCAGAACCGTAAAAAAACTGCTTGTCCTGGCCGAAATCCATATAGTGGTCCACGTTTTCCGCATAGAACCGCGCATCGAGCTTACCCCAGCCCGTCTTCCCCTGGTAGTGAAGGTTCAGACTGTATTCCTTGTTGTCCAGCATATCCATCCGCTGGTTCGGATAGAGCTGATAGGGAATATGCTGATAGCCGAGCTTCACTTCATACAGATCGTTACTGTTTCGCCAGGCCATATCCAGTGCATGGTTCTGCGTTTCGTATGCAGTGGAGCCGACTTCGTTCTTCGGAAGGGTCCTGCCCGGTCTTCCGGTGGCGGTGAAAGTCTTGAAATCATCAGCCGCCTTGTAGTTGTCTGCCTGTGCATAGGCACCGCGATAGGTGATGCTGAACGTTTCGGTAGCGTGCGTTGCAGAGATGTTGCCCCCGATTGCATTGCTGTTGCCGCGGTAAAACGCACCAACTTCACCCTTGTTCATGCTCTTCTGCTGCGCAGTAGCGAACTCAGGCTCGGGAGAATTGACGACAATGGTGCCGCCGATGCTGTCCCCACCCAGGCTGACAGGCGCTATGCCAGCATAGACTTTAATCTCACCGACCTGATTAGGATTGATGGTCGACAATGGGGGGTTCATGTGGTTGGGACAGGAACAGATCAGGCCCATGCCATCCAATATGATGCGCAGCCTGTCATCGGCGAGGCCGTCAATGACGGGTAGGCTCGAAACACCTCCTCCTGTGGCAAGGCTCACCCCCGGCGTGTCGCCGAGCATGGCCGCAGTATCGCTGGTTTTGGCACGTTTCTCCGCAAGCGCCTTTGCTTCCTTTTCCGCAGGGGCGGTAACGACTATTTCATCGCTTTTAGCCTCCACGCATAAGCCCTGCTGTGACAAGCCTGAAACAAGAAGAAAGACAGCAAGCGGTATTATTGATTTTCTTCGGATTTTTTTCATAACTGTTTGAATGAAAAATGGTTGACAACTTACTCCTGGATTTGAAAAACAGCCGGAACATCCATCAGGACAGCAACTGCACAGATCATGATCCGCAGATCTTGTCCCCGGGCAGGAAAGCATGGTCGATTAATCGCCTTGAGGGAAGAATGTATCCCAAAAGCGAAAGCTTGCGCGACTACCGGCTTTCCTGAAACATCATTGATGCCTGCAGTTAAGGACAAAACTCATGGCACTGTCAGATGGCGGCTGTATGCGTCGATTTTGAAAATCAGGCTTTCGGAGGATGGTCTATCGTTCCCTTGACCCCGTCGAGAAGAAAAACATGCTGCGGGATACAGTAGGAAGATATAGCGGGTATTTTTGCATGGATATTGACGTTCACAGGCAGAATGCCCGGCATCGTTCCAAGCAGTTCTTCGAATGTTTTTGACTGCGGCAGCTTTTCAGCCTGAGCTGCCGGTGCATCGGTAACCTCGGCTATTTTTTTCTGCAGGAAACATTGACCGCAGCAGTTCTTCACTTTCTTTTCGCAGACCTTTTCGGCAATGGCTTTCCTGTTCAGGTAATACAACCCGTAACTGGCAGGAACAACGTTGATCTGCAGAAGAATTCCGATAAGCATCAGAACAGCGATGTACCGGTTTGCTGAAATCATAATGCTGAAATGATAATAAATATTGCGATTTACAATTGTTAAGGTAAGTGATCCGGAGCTGAAATCATAACCCCCGTAAAAAGTAAAGGTAATCGGCAATATCAGTCTCTGTGATTTCCCTTTACTAACCGAAACACAAAAAAACTTTTTTGTCAAACGACGGATAATGTTTAAAATCGGGACATTCAAACTTATGCCGCCATGTAAACCGGATAAATTGAGTGTTCAAATTTAAAACGAAAATGAAAACCAGCCTTCCTCTCCTGCCCCTTGCCTTTCTGCTTCTCGGCGCCTGTGCCCAGGAAAAAAAGATCGATACCAAAACACAGACTGAATCCGCTTCAAAAGTTCTCGCCGAACAGAAAATCGCCGAAGCGAAAACAATTTACGATACAAACTGCGCATCCTGCCATGACACAGGCATGACGGATGCCCCGAAACCCGGGGACACTGAGGAATGGAACAAACGTATGGCTCAGGGTTTCGACGTCGTCATCAACAAATCAATCGAAGGGTTTGAAGGAAAAAAAGGAACGATGCCTGCAAAAGGGGGAAACGAAAATCTGTCGGAAAGTGAAATAACCAAGGCAGTTTCCTACATGTCGGGCAGATTGAAGTAGAGCGGGTTCCCGCCCTGCTTCCCCCTGTCCGGCTGATTCAGCGTTTACTTCTGGGCACCAGGAAAGAAAGCTTTCACTTTCGCTACGATCTGGTTTTCTGTAAGACGATCGCTTGCTTCGACAATTCTGATCTTCTTCTGAAGATCTCCCTCCTTTTCAATTTCATTTTCAAGCTCTGTTTTAGCCTCTCCGGGACCGAAGATTGCCAGGTCGCTCGAGTCACTGATCAGAGCCATGACTTTTTTGTAAAACGCATGGTACTGATGCTTCCGTCGCTCTTCTTCCGCATGTTCGTTTGAAACTGTCTGCGCTACTGAAGTTCCGCCGGCTTTCCAGCCTCCGGACGGTTTAAAGTGCCTGTCAGCCCCGGACTCAATGTGCTGGACATTGACCTGATCTCCCTCAAGCGAAACCACGATGGCTTCCATGTGGTCAATCCATATGCCTGTCTGTTTTTTCATGACCGTCAAACTTGATATTGTTGGAACGGATAACCTCCACCTGTCAATATACTCATTATTGAGCTTTTCCATTCGCTTCAGGCATTTGCTTTGCCATACAATGCTCGCCACATCATCAAGGGAGCTGTTTTTCCGGGGGTTGATTTACAGGAAATGTTTTTTGCCTGATAACAGGTCGTTTATGGTACTTTTTTTCCCAGGACTGGATTTCATGCGCCTCAAACTGACGATTACCAGTTTTAATGCCGGTTATTTTCACATACTTACCCGGTTCAACATGTGTTCCTGCCTGTATTTCGGCTTTACTGACATCCACTTGCCAGGTTACTTTTCTGAAATTCCTGAGAACAATCAGGTGTTTCTGTTTATCGAATGAAATAATCCGGCCCCCCAGGCGTCCTTTTTCCGATTGCGACCATCGATGTTCGTTCGTGTAGATGCGTTTGTTGTAGGTAGGAGCTGACTATTTCATTATGGGCAATCCTGTATATCCAGGATGAAAAGGAAAGCGATTGATCGTAATCGTTGAGATGGATATATGCTTTGATAAATATTTCCTGGAGCAGATCCTGTACCGAAGAATTGTCTTTCCAGCCCATACGGAGTATATAACGTAAAAGTGGCGCATCATAACGGCGAACAAGCAATGAAAACGTCTGGTTATCAGCAAGCGTCCGGATAACCAGCTCCTGATCGGTTTCCTGGTTTTTTTCACGTTTAATGGACATATCAGCCATTCCTCGTTACATTTTCCGGACAGGTATCATGATAAAAAAGCATGTACGTTTTCAAAGGTCAGCTGCTGCCTGTGATTCAACACTATGCCCGATCGTATAATGCCGCTTTTTCATGGAAAAAACCTCGATGGACATGTACAGGATAACCAGAAAGTTTACTGTGAAAAGAGCAATCTTCAGCCAGGTAAAGCCCTTGGAAAGTTCGTAAAGTTCAAATGGGAAGGTTAAATGCCGCCGCTGATCAGGGCGAACCATTCCGCCCATCGTTTTCCGAAACACAGTCCATAAGTTTCGATATATCTGACAGCGGAATAAAACAGGGCGAAAAAAGCAGGCATTCGCAGTCGGCCATCGGTCAGGTGACCGGCTGATTCCAGAAGAATTCCGGGAACATGTCCTGCCGGATTCAGATGCATATGCTCAATAAGACGATCCGCAACAACCTGAACGTTTTCATGAATCAGAGAAAATACCGCAAGACCGGCAAACAGGACCAGGGAACCCTTGCATGCTTCAAAGAGAGCTACAGCCCTGAGACCTTTTTTATCATGTTGATACTCAATAAAATCGCCTGTATTGATCAAAACCCTTCAAACAAGCATCCAAAGGGACAACGGACTGTGCTCCTCCGAAAAAAACACCTTCATCCGGGAAAAAGACAAAAAGACGGGTTACCGTAATTGTTTGCGGAGTTCATTAAGAGATAAAAGCATAATCTTTTTTTCGAACTCCGCAAACAGGTAAAACTGATGTGACATCAAGGCAGATATTGAGGGAAAATAACATTCGTATTCCTCACCTGTCGAAATGAAAAATACGATGTTTGTTCTACATCGATTCCCTGATGATCTTCTCTTTCTCAGAAAAGAGCTTTGCATTGAGAAACTGCCGGTTCATACGGGCGATGTTGATAACGGAGATCCCTTTGGGACATTCCGCTTCACAGGCATAGGTGTTGCTGCAGCTGCCGAATCCAAGTTCGTCCATCCGGGCAACCATGCTCTGCACCCTTTTCGAAGCTTCTACCCTTCCCTGCGGGAACAGAGCAAGATGCGAAACCTTCGCCCCGATAAAGAGCATGGCTGCTGCATTCGAACAGGATGCCACGCATGCGCCGCATCCGATGCAGGTGGCGGCATCGAAAGCCGCATCGGCATCGTGTTTCGGCACCGGAATCGAGTTGGCGTCGGGAACACCTCCTGAATTGACGGAAATATAGCCTCCGGCCTGAATGATCCTGTCGAAAGCGCTCCGGTTAACAATCAGGTCTCTGATGACTGGAAATGCCCGTGCTCTCCATGGCTCGATGTGAATTGTATCGCCGTCCTTGAAAGAACGCATGTGCAGCTGGCATGTTGTTACACCCTTTACCGGTCCATGAGGCCGTCCGTTGATATAGAGGCTGCAGGTTCCGCAGATACCTTCCCGGCAGTCATGGTCGAATACAACCGGGTCGCCCCCGCTGATGATAAGCTGCTGGTTCAGGGAGTCGAGCATTTCAAAAAAAGAGCTGTCAGGAGATATTCCCTTAACATCGTAGGAAACCATCACTCCTTTTTCTTTCGCGTTCTTCTGTCTCCAGATCTTCAGTTTGAAGTTCATGATATCCTGTTATTTGTAGCTCCTCTGGGAGAGCTTGATCTCTTTGAATTGAAGGTCTTCTTTGTGTATGCCCGCGGCAATGTCGCGCCCTTTATATTCCCAGGCGGCAACATAGGCGAAATGACTGTCGTCGCGAAGGGCTTCCCCATCGCTTGTCTGGTACTCTTCCCTGAAATGACCGCCGCACGATTCGCGACGCTGCATGGCATCCCGGACCATGAGCTCGCCAAGATCGATGAAATCCGCAACCCGGCAGGCTTTCTCCAGTTCCGGGTTGTATTCGTCCATCGCTCCAGGGATTTTCACCCCTTTTGCGAAATCGTAGCGAAGTTCGTTAAGCAGGTAGAGCGCTTCTGTAAGTCCTGCATCGTTTCGGGCCATACCGCAATGTTCCCACATGATCTTGCCGAGATGCCGGTGGTAATGATCGACAGACTCTTTTCCGCCATTGTTTTTCAGCTTGTTGAGGCGATCGGAGACTTCTTCAGCCGCAACCTTGAACTCTGGAAGGTCAGTGTCGATACGAGGTGTATGAATTTCATTTGACAGATAATTGCCGATAGTGTAAGGCAGCACGAAATAACCGTCGGCAAGACCCTGCATGAGGGCCGATGCACCGAGGCGGTTAGCCCCATGGTCTGAAAAATTGCACTCGCCGATGGCAAACAGACCTGGAATGGTGGTCATCAGTTCATAGTCGACCCAGAGGCCTCCCATCGTGTAATGCACCGCAGGGTAGATCATCATCGGTGTTTCATACGGGCTGTCAGCCACGATCTGCTCGTACATCTGGAACAGGTTGCCGTAAAGCGAATCGATCGTGTCATGCCCTTTGCGCTTGATAGCATCGGCAAAATCGAGGAAGACTGCAAAACCGGTGCTCCCGACGCCGAATCCCGCGTCACACCGTTCTTTCGCAGCACGGGATGCGACGTCACGGGGCACGAGATTGCCGAAAGCCGGATATCGGCGTTCCAGATAGTAATCACGGTCCTGATCAGGAATATCGGAGGGCTTTATTTCCTTGTTGCGCAGCCTTTCGACATCCTTCATTTTGGCCGGGACCCAGATTCTGCCATCGTTTCGGAGGCTTTCGCTCATCAGGGTGAGTTTCGACTGATAATCTCCATGAACTGGAATGCAGGTCGGATGGATCTGGGTAAAGCAGGGATTGGCGAAAAATGCACCTTTCCTGTAGGCGCTCCATGCCGGCGTCACGTTGGAGCCCATAGCGTTTGTGGAAAGGAAAAAAACGTTGCCGTATCCGCCGCTCGCAAGCACAACCGTATGGGCTGCATGGCGCTCGATTTCACCGGTGACGAGGTTTCTGGCAATGATTCCTCTGGTCTTGCCATCGACAATGACCATGTCGAGAACGTCACGACGGTTGAAAAGCTGAACCTTGCCGGCGGCAATCTGACGGCTCAGGGCCCCGTATGCTCCGAGCAGAAGCTGCTGTCCGGTCTGCCCCCTTGCATAGAAGGTCCTCGATACCTGGGCTCCGCCGAAGGAACGGTTCGTGAGGAGACCGCCGTACTCCCTCGCAAAAGGGACTCCCTGTGCAACGCACAGATCTATGATATTCGTGCTGACGTCGGCAAGGCGATAGACATTCGCTTCACGGGCACGGTAATCGCCTCCCTTGATCGTATCGTAAAACAGCCGGTAAACGCTGTCACCGTCGTTCTGGTAGTTTTTTGCCGCATTGATGCCTCCCTGAGCGGCAATGCTGTGTGCGCGGCGGGGAGTATCCTGGTAGCAGAATACCTTCACATTGTAACCAAGCTCACCGAGCGTCGCAGCTGCAGATGCTCCTGCAAGTCCGGTGCCCACAACGATGATATCAAGTTTTCTCTTGTTGTTCGGATTTACCAGTTTGCAGCCTGATTTGTAGGCTTTCCATTTTTCAGCCAACGGTCCTTCAGGAATCCTGGCATTGAGGCGTGTCATTGAAGCGGGTGATAAGGATTGTTTGCGGGAAAAATCACGGATATCATCGGTTGTGCTTATTTGAAAAAGCAGATATAGAGCGGCACTATACTGAAGCCTGCCGAGACAAGTACAGAATAAGCCGAACCGATCAGCTTCACTGCACCCATATAACGGCTGTGGTTCAGGCCGAGAGTCTGGAATGCGGACTGGAATGCGTGGTTCAGATGAAAACCGAGAAATATGAAACAGATGATATAAATGCCTGAATACAAAGGACTTGAAAACAGAACGAGGGAACGGTTATAGAAATCATGGCTCTCGATCCCCGGAGGAGGAGCGACTATACCGATCTTGATGAAGTAGAAATCGAAGAAATGCAGGAAGAGGAAGATGAGGACGATAATACCGGTGTGAAACATGTACTTGGAAAGCAAGGACGTTTCAGACCTGTTCCCTATGACGTAAGAAATTTTTCTTGCGGAGCGGTTCTGACCGAAATTCAGAAGACCGAAAAAAATATGGATGAGAAAGCCCGAAAAAAGAACTGTCTCGGCAATCCTGATAAACGAATTTGTGCCCATGAACCGGGCAGCTGCCGTGAACGCTCTTCCTCCATCGTCTTTAAGAAGCATCAGGTTGATACCGAGATGCACACACAGAAACGAAACCAGAAAAAGGCCTGCCAGCGCCATGAGCACTTTCCTGGTGATGGATGAAAACAACATAGTGTTCATTCAATAGTTGATTCGATGTAAAAGAACAGCGGATTATCTCCTGAGTGCCAAATGTAACGCTCCGTTACGGAACTTCCAATAAAAAAATCACGGAAGGCCCTTTTCCTCTACAAGAGCCACCCCCCTGACCGGAACAGCTTCCGCTCCGGAAATTTTCAACGGAAAACAGCAGAAAGTGAAATGACAGGAAAAGAGAGCGGAAAGAGAACAAAGGTTTTCAACAATGATCAAGCCCTTTTCCAGCAACAGGTTATGGATAGGGTAGCGATCATCTCCAGCCGCATCCGCGGAAACCATGTCGAAGCCGATACCCTTGAGATTGAAACCGCAGAGCCATCTTGCCGCATCCGGGGAGAGAACCGGATAATCTTCGAAATAACGATAACTCCCCCAGAAATCGCTCCAGCCTGAACAAAGCAGCAGAAATTCGCACGCATGTATCTGTTCCCCGAACCGTTGAAGCTCACTGATTGAAATCTGACCGCCAGCCACCATTCGAACGTCTATCACAAGGCCTTTGCCATAAAACCGCTCGATCGGGAAATCGTCGAGTGAGCGGCCGCTTTCGATCATATGTGACGGCAGGTCGATGTGCGTGCCCGTATGAGAGGAAAGGGTGTAGAGCTGTTCAGCAAATCCCTGCTCCCCTATAGATGAAAGAGAGCGGAACCCAGGCCCTGGTGTTCCGGGGTAAAGGGGCATTCCCGGCTCGATTGAATGGCTCAGATCAAAGATTCTCATTGGCACGATGTAGTTAGATCGAAGAAATCATGAATAATAGAGAACAACCGCCCGCCTTCATCTGTTCCACCCAGACCAAATGTCTGCCGGAGCAGATTCGCTCTCGTTTTCCCGCAGATATGCCTCTTGAGATAAAAACAACAGAATCACACTGACACAACATGACACATATTCAATACCGTGCCAACATGACACAGTTTTCACCTGAAAATCAACGAAAAAAGACCCTATCCGATTATTTATAAACACTTTAAAGAAATAATAACACAATTGTTCCATCTTTTCCGAAAAATCCCCCGTAAAACCGGTTTTCTCCTGCCGCAACAATGATACACGGCTCTGACGAATTATCTCAGTACTGATACATTCTGACACAAAATTACCACCATAAATAAATGACTCATACTGACACAGCAGCCTGAAGACCTAAGGCTGTAAGATACTATAAAATAAGCATATAATCCGACTGGCACGACATTTGATGATCTTCTCTTGAAAACGAAAAACAGAGAAGCAACGGAGGATCATCATGAAACACGCAACCTTAAGAAAACTGGCAACCGCAGCAGCAATCATCCTGTCAGTGTTCTCTCCTGCAAAGTCCCAGGCATCGGTTGACTTGGCTCCTGCAGCGACACTCAGCGAAGCGGAACAGGTTGCAAAGCAGTCCACCCTCTTCATAGCTTACAACAACAGCCCTTACGGTGAAAGCATATCTGAAACAGAGAGGCTCAACAGATTGAACAGAATCAACAGCGAGATAAAGAGAGTCAGCGAAACCTACTCGATCTCTCTTCCGAAAGTTTCCCGCATGCATATAGTTGACAGCATCAGGGGTATGTACAACCCTTCAAGAGATGAGATAGTTTTCTCGACAAACAACATGGAACGCACCCTTCGCCACGAGTTCGCACATGTTATCGACGTCAGGCTCGGGATCAACAACAGTGAATGGAAAGAACTGGTCAGGACAATGGAAACCAAATATGATTTCGCACCGAGCGCATATGCAAGAAACAACGAATCCGAATACTGGGCAGAAACATTTGCGGTCTACACTTCTCCGAACTATGGAAAGACCATCAACAGGTTCCCGGCAGAACTTGAAAGCTTCGTCCAGAAAGTCATCGCAAGAATAAGCACCGTAAAGGTCATGACAGCATCGAGATAATATAAACTGAAAACCGGGACGGCCAGAGAGCCTATTTGTCCTGGAAAAAACCGGAAGGCCCTTGAGTTACGGGGCCTTCCGGTTTTAATACAATAGTGAGAGGGTATGAAGAAAAACTTGTTTCGGAGGGAGGCGGAATCAGTAGAACCATGTAAACCCGGCAACAATTGCATTCGAGTTGATTCCGATATTCGGCCGGTCCACAAGACCGGCATGGGAGATATGCCTGAAACGGTATCCGGTATAAAAAGCATGATTTTCGGAAAGCTGGCATTGAATGCCGACACCGATCTGGTCAAGGAAGTTGAACCCTTTACCACCCTGTTCAAAAGTATCAACGCTGAGGTACATCGGCCCGACGCTTCCTTCTATATAATAATCAACCGGTCCTGAAAGCTCGTGACGAAAGCGAAGGCCGATACTGCATCCGGTTTCGTAACCGTTCACCGGGTTGTCTATGACGTTATAGAACGGTTCCAGGACAAGATGCATCGATTTGTTATGGCTTTTGATGCCGAAGAGTGAGTTGCAGTTGAAACCCAGGTGGATAAATGCAGGGTACACGGTCAGATTTCCGGTTTTCTGCTTCAATGCTCCCCAGATATACCCTGAACCGACACCGATTTCATTGGAAGAAAAGGATGCTGCCTTTTCGCTCAGCGTTTGCCGGCCGGCTTCTTCAGCACGTGCAGGCGCAGAAACGACGGCCATTGAACAGAAAAGAAACAACGGATACACAAATGCTTTCATGAGGTATTTCATGTGTTAAAAAGTCTTTGTTGGCTTTGAAAAATGAAATCTAACAATCTGGGACCTGTAAAATAAATGGAAAAGGATCCGCCCGTGTAAAAAAAATTGAAAAAAGCACTATTCCCCGTTATTCCAGATAACACTTATATGGTAAAAGTGATTATCTATGCATATATCTGTTTTTTAAAGATTCATGCACGGAGATTATTCCAGCCATGCGCAGATTTTTACTTGGAGGATGCATCCTCCTGCCGTTGATACTCTCATCCTGCTCAACAACAACACCGTTCACCACTACCGGACCGGAATCGATCGGGCTCTCTCCTGAAGAGGCATACAGGCTTGGCAAAATCAAAAACAACCCCTATGTCATCAACGGGAAAGTTTACGTTCCCATGGCATACGAAGAGGCAATCTCCTATGAAGAAACGGGAATAGCTTCATGGTACGGCCAGGAAACGCTCGATCAGCACAACGGACAGGCAACTGCCTACGGGGAGGTTTTCGACCCCTCGAAACCAAGCGCGGCACATAAATACCTGCCCCTGCCAGCCCTTGTGAAAGTCACCAATCTCGAGACAAACGCATCAATTATCGTCAGGGTGAACGACCGGGGCCCCTTCGTCGATAACCGCGTGATCGATCTGAGCGCAGAAGCGGCGAAGAGGCTGGGATTCTACGGCAAGGGAACGGCGCCGGTTAAAATCGAAGTGCTATCGAGATGATGCAACACAGGTAAACGATTCCTGCTGGTCATTTTCCGCAGCACTTCTTGTACTTCCTGCCGCTGCCGCAGGGGCATGGATCATTTCTGCCGGGCCCGCTTGCTTTGCCGTGTCTCAGGCCCTCAATCACCTGACGACGGTAGGGCAGCCAGAAATCCCTGATTTCAAGGACTGCATCAGGGATCAGCTTCCAGTATTCGTACTCTTTCTGTTCATCAATGGCAAGCTTGTCACGCAACACACCTGCAACCACGGAAACAGCGAGTATTGTCGATGCGGACTTTTCATCCTTCAGCAACGGATTCCATGACGCCTGCCGCATATTCATCCCCTCGATGAATCCGAGACACCATGACCTTGCGGCAGAGTGCCGCGAAGCATCGCTTTCAAAGGTCGTCAGATCCGGCAACGGCACATAATCAGCAGTATGCTCCTCGAGCTGATGCACAATCGAGTTCATCATCCGCATGATCAGACCGATGATCCTTTCCGCCTGCTTGTCGGACTGAAAACGGGGCGACTCGGGCGCTGAGGATGAGCTCCAGACGTGAGGGATCCATTCCCCCGGCATGATGGTATCCGGCCCGATGATGAGGGCTGTCATGAAGCCGTCGAGCGCATCCAGATTCATCGGATGCTTCAGTTCCGATTCATGAAGCAGGAACGTTTCAAGCTCCTCGTACTCTCCTGTGGTCAGTTCGTCCGGAGTGTGATAACGAAAGGTATCATCCATAATTGTTTATGCTGCTTGCTGTTACTACGGCCGTTCGATGCCTGCGGACTGGAATGCCTTCGAGGCGTTCTCCGGCGGATTCATCGCTATCCCGTTGTTCTGTACTGCATTGGAATATAGGACAACCCCGCCGGATTTCATGCCGATCAACTGCTCTTTTACTGGATGTTGAGGTCCCGGCCCCTGTAGAAATCGATATCCCCGTGGAACAGGTATTTGCAGAACCATGCGAACTGACCGGTATGGCATTGCAAAGCTCATTATTGGGACGCATTTCTTCGCGAATGGCGCTTGCTGGCATGTCAGGCTTCCTTTCTGAAATCCAGTTAGTTGACGCTTGATAAAATCGGGTTTCGGAATAGGTATTGAACATTGGATTCGGACATCGATCCCGCCATCCGGAGCATCCTGATTGCCGCCAGCAATCACCGACGATATCGGGCAACCCTGACCACGAAGTTCAGCCGCAGCCAGTTTCCTGACCAGTTCACGCAAGTCAGTGTCACTCAATATTGTGATATCATTGCCGGTAACTTCAAACATCTGTCTGTATTTGAAACGTTTATCCAGAAATTACAAAGTAATATAAAGCGTGTAACTATTCTGAGCACATGAATGCTTACTGAATTGGTGGTTTATAGAAAGAAGGAACAATTGGAAGTTGGTTCATAAAAAAGTGAATTTCAAGGACGCCTCAACGATCTAACAGGTACTGAATGTGCAGGAATCTGAAGAGTAGAGTTGATCATTGCGGAATATCATAATCATGCATCAAACCGTAAAACTGTGATCCATGAGAGGCGCTGCTCCATCGCCACTCTTCCGGACGGGAACACAGACGCGCTTTCAGCGGGTTTTGATGAATATACTCGATGACGGTATGCAGATGCTGTTCATTGCGGATATACCGATCCCAATATTCGCGCATCCAGAAGCTTCAGCCGGGAACGCCGAGCCCCAGCTCGGCATGGTGTTTCATTGCCCAGCGGGCAGTAAACGATTTCCACGATTGTATGATTTTTCCAAGTTCGATCAATGGCTCTATGAGAACATGCACATGGTTCGGCATGATGCACCAGGCTATCAACCGATACCTTGAGCCGTCAAAGGTTAACAACGTATCCTGTACCTTATTGGCCATCTCAGGATGACTCAAGGCGCAGCTGCCAAAACCTGAATCCAGAAATGCCTGAATAATGTCTCGGCGGTGTATATCCTTTTTTAATATTGCGGCAGGGATGCAAGTTCCTGCTCAAGTTGTTTCAACACAGTTTGAGGTAAACTGTCCGCCAGACGAAATGTTATGGATTGCAGCAACCCGTACTTATGACAATGTGGGAGATAGCCGCGGGAGTACCACCTGGTCCCATGGCACCTCAATGTTTCATCCCGGCTTGTTTCCGTTTCGTGTTGTTTCCCTGTGCCGAGCTGGAGTTCGGTGTTCCCGGCGGCGGGTTCATTCACTGAACACATTTATTGAAAGGTTTTATCACTATGCATATCGATAACATGATAATAAAGCCTCGGATATCACCATAATAACACATCAATACCTGCAACGATTATCTCGCACTGGCACTTGCAAAGCAGGAAAAATGCCCGCTCCTGACCGGAAGTTGGGAACGGTTGCTGAACACATAAAAAAAGCCGGAGATGCAGGGCATATCCGGCTTGTGAGAAAATGTGAACCGTGAAGGAAAAATTTACTTTTTCATCACCGTAGCGTCTTCCATGAACTTCTTCAGTCCTGCATCGGTGAGCGGGTGGTTGACCAGCTGCCTGATGACACTGAAGGGAATGGTTGCGATATCGGCTCCCATCATCGCGGATTCGACCACATGCTGTGGATGCCTGATACTTGCGACGATAACCTCGGTCGGATAGCCGTAATTTTCGTAGATGGTAACGATCTGCTCGACCAGGGCCATGCCCTCCGAGCTGATATCATCGAGCCTGCCCACGAAAGGGCTGACATAATTGGCTCCCGCCTTGGCTGCAAGCAGTGCCTGGTTCGGTGAGAATACCAGCGTGGCGTTGGTGCGGATGCCATGGTCTGAAAAATGCCTGACCGCCTTGAGCCCATCGAGTGTCAATGGACATTTTATGACGACATTCTCATGAATATCGGCAAGCTCTTCACCCTCCGCGATCATTTCGCCGGCGTTGAGACTGGTCACCTCGGCACTGACCGGACCATCGACGATATCGCAGATCCTGGCGATATGGTCCTTGAAATCCTGATAGGTGAAGTTGGAAGGATCACTGACGATTTTGGCGATCAGCGATGGATTTGTCGTTACGCCGTCGAGCATTCCAAGCTCGGCAGCCGATCTTATTTCATCAAGATTTGCAGTATCGATAAAAAATTTCATGGCGGGACCTTATGCGTTTACCTGTTGACGATCGAGCATTGCATTGAAATTCTTCGCCTGGCGGCCTTCCCAGTTGCGCTTGTGATAGGCATATCCGGCAATGAGCGGCATGGCGATCGTTGCTTCCGCAAAAACCATCTGCTCGTAAACCGTATCGACCTTGCCCCATGAGCTGGCCTCCTTGAGCGTGGAACCGGAAAGCGCACCGTCGCGTTCATCGGCAACCGTGACCTGGACGGCATAGGTATGCATGGTGACATCTTCGTACCCGAGCACTTCGGCCGCGACAACGATATCCTGGGTGAAATTTTTCGGAACACCGCCGCCGATCATGAATATACCGGTTTTGTCGTTCTCGATCTTGATTCTGGTAAGCTCACGGAAATCCTTTACGGAATCGATCGCAACATGCTTGTCCGGATTGTTCCACTGGTGGTGCACCAGCCCGAACCCTGCAGAGCAGTCGGAAAATGCCGGGCAGAAAATGGGAACTCCTTTTTCGTAGGCTTTGTAGACAATAGAATTTTTGTCAAGGTTGTTGGCTTCGATATACCTGGCCATCTCCATGATAAATTCGCGTGATGAATAGGTACCGGGCTGCATGGAGTTCGCGATGATCGCCATCGTGTCGTCGCAGACGCGAAGATCGTCCTCATCGATATAGGTGTCGTAGATGCGGTCAATGTGCATCTCCCTCAGAATTGCATCATCGATGAACGGTGTCCCTTTGTAGTGACGGAACCCAAGTGCCTCGAAAAAGTCCTGATCGACGATATTGGCGCCGGTCGAAACGATCGCATCGACCATATGATTGTCAATCATGTCGATGATGACCTGCTTCAATCCTGCGCTGATCAGAGATCCCGCAAGGGTGAGAATGACGGCGCAATCCTTGTCCTTCTGCATGAGGTCAACAATTGAAGCGGCCCTTGCCAGGTTTCTTGCCTGGAAAGCGGTATCTCCCATCTGATCGATGAGCGGAACAATATTCAGTTGTTTGATGTCAATATGCCTTACCGGCTCACTCAGTAATTCTTCTTTTCTGACTCCTGATTCCATATAAGCTCCCGACCTGTTAGTAGTGAAAAAGTGATAAATAAAAAAAGAGAGTAAGCTTACTATATCACACATTCAAATTACCGGATGCTGCTTCCTTCCGGACCTGACATGGTTGGGCAACTGAATGTTGTATAGGACTTACTCTCCTAATATATCGGTTTTCGTGTTTTTCTTTAAGGAGAAATCGAAAACAAGTGGCTTAATATAGGTGATTGGAATCAAAAAACAAATAAAAGCCTTTTATCTTTCTGTCAACTGTTATAACTTCTTGAGCGCTTTTTAAACATGCACAGTGCTTTTTTCTGAATCGATTACAAAACAAACCGGTCCTGCGTGAAAACGGCGTTCTATGCCGCAAAAGGGTAAGACCAAACCACGATATGGGAACACTCCGAATTTTAAGCGGGATGCGGCCGACCGGAAAACTTCATCTCGGACATTATACCGGCGCCCTTGAAAACTGGGTTGAGCAACAGAACCTGCTTGATGAAAACGGTTCAAGGGTTTACGAAACCTGTTTTCTCATCGCCGATTACCATAACCTTACAACTTCTCTCGATACCGGAGAGATCTATACGCATACGATCGACATGCTGATCGACTGGCTCGCCGCCGGGGTCGATCCTGAAAAAAGCCCGGTTTTCCGTCAGTCGCAGGTAAAGGAACATGCCGAGCTCTTCCTTATTTTCTCGATGCTCATCACCTCTTCAAGGCTCGAAAGAAACCCGACCCTGAAAGAGCAGGTCCGCGACCTGAACATGGAATCCCTTGTATACGGGCACCTTGGCTATCCGGTCCTTCAGGCTGCAGATATTCTCCTGTACAAAGGCAATGTTGTCCCGGTTGGTGAAGACCAGATCCCTCATGTTGAAATAACCCGGGAGATCGCACGTAAATTCAACAACCACTATTCCCATCCTGTGGTCGGCGAGGTATTCCCCGAACCGGAACCGAAAATAACGAAATTTTCCAGGCTGGTGGGGCTTGACGGCAAAGCCAAGATGTCGAAGTCTCTCGGCAACACCATTTTCCTTTCAGATACTCCCGATGAGGTACAGAAAAAAATGAGGAACGCCGTCACCGACACACAGAAGATCAGGAAAAACGACCCCGGACGTCCTGAAATCTGCACGGTTTTCAGCTACCACGAAAAATTCACCGGCGGGGAAGATCTCGCATGTATCGAAGCGGGATGCCGTTCGGGCTCGCTCGGCTGTGTGGACTGCAAAAAGCTCTGTGCAGAAAATATTTCAAAGGAACTGGCCCCGCTGATCGAAAAAAGGCGTTATTACGAAACAAACCTCGATCTTGTTAAAAACATCCTGATCGAAGGCGAAAACAAAGCACGGGAGATTGCCGGACATACGATGCAGGAAGTCAGGTCCGCCATGCAGCTCGGTGAAACATCGTTCAGCAGGAATTATTAGAACCTATGCAGCAGGAACGCAGATACGCCTTTATTTTCGACATGGACGGGGTACTGACAGACAACATGCGGTTCCACGCCGAATCATGGGTCGAACTGTTCAGGGACTTCGGCCTCGAAGGGATGGATGCCGAAAGGTACCTTGTGGAAACAGCAGGCATGAGAGGCCTCGATGTACTTCGTTATTTCCTCGATCCTAACATCAGCCATGCTGAAGCCGAGCGCCTTACCGATTTCAAGGATTTTCTCTACCGGGTGATGTCGCGCGACCGGATCAAACCGATGCCCGGCATCGGAGAATTCCTCGATACATCGGCAAACATGCAGATCCGGCTTGGACTCGGCACCGGATCCGGTCCGACCAATATCAGATACGTGCTCGGCCTCCTGAACCTCTCGAATACCTTCGATACTGTCGTAAGTGCTTACGATGTCGAGCACGGCAAACCTCAGCCGGACATCTTTCTCCGCGCCGCGGAACTTCTCGCAGTCGATCCTTCCTGCTGTATCGTTTTCGAGGATGCGCTCCCCGGAATCGAGGCGGCAAGGAATGCCGGCATGCAGTGCGTAGCCGTCACGACAACAAACAAAGCTGAGGCTTTCGAGGGCTTCGACAATGTTCTTCAGGTTATCGACGATTTTACGCAGTTTCCGCCCGGCGAACTCATTGCGAAACTTTCGGCAAAGCACTCACCAATGACCCTTTTATAGCAAATCCGATGCATGAATTTTTTCTTCCCTTTATCAAAGACGCCCTGAAATCAGCCGGCATTGAAACCGACAAACCGGTACAGATAGAACAGCCTGCCGACAAGAAGTTCGGTGACTTTTCAACAAACATTGCCCTGCTTACTGCAAAAGAGTTCAGAAGAAACCCGAGGGAGCTCGCTGGAGAACTGATAAAACACATGGACTTCCCTGAGGGCACTGTAGAAAGAACAGACATCGCCGGACCGGGTTTCATCAATTTCTATCTGGCGCCTGTATTTATCATGAAATCCCTCGAACGGATTATTCATGACGGAGAAGGTTATGGAAAAGGCAGTGAGGGAAATGGAAAAACCGCTATCGTCGAGTATGTCAGCGCCAATCCCACGGGACCGCTGACAATCGGCAGAGGAAGGGGAGGAGTGCTCGGAGACTGCATCGCCAATCTTCTCGATACCCAGGGGTACAGCGTTACCCGTGAATATTATTATAATGACGCAGGAAAGCAAATGCAGATTCTTGCCGAATCCGTGCGCTATCGTTACCTGCAACTCTGCGGGCATGATATCATTTTTCCTGAATCGCACTATCAGGGAGATTATATCAGGGATATAGCCGAAGTACTCTTCATTGAACACAGCGCAGAGCTGGTCGAAAAGAGCGATCTGAAAATTTTCAAGGAAACAGCCGAAGCGATTATCTTCAGCTCGGTTCGCTCGACCCTTGAAAGACTCGGGATTCTCCATGATTCATTTTTCAACGAACACACCCTCTATCTTTCGTCCGATGCGAGTGCATCACCGAACCGGAAGGTGATCGAAGCTCTTCGTTCAAAGGGATTTATCGGTGAATATGATGGAGCCACATGGTTCCTTACCACAAAACTCGGGCAGGAAAAAGACAAGGTCCTCATAAAGTCATCAGGTGAGCCCAGTTACAGACTGCCCGATATAGCTTATCATATCACCAAGTTTGACCGTAAGTTCGACAGGATGGTCAATGTTTTCGGTGCTGACCATATCGACGAGTATCCCGATGTGCTGGACGCACTGAAGATCCTCGGTTACGAAACCGGAAGGATCGATATTGCGATCAACCAGTTTGTCACGACTACGGTTGACGGTCAGACCCTGAAAATGTCGACCCGTAAAGGCAATGCTGACCTGCTTGACGACCTGATAGAGGATGTCGGCCCCGACGCCACCCGTCTGTTCTTCATCATGCGAAGCAAAGATTCACATCTGAACTTTGATGTGGAACTTGCCAAGAAACAATCAAAGGACAACCCGGTCTTTTATCTGCAGTATGCTCATGCAAGAATATGCAGCCTTCTGAGGATGGCAAAACAGGAAACCGGTTTCGATCCCGAATCCGATACGGATTATCATGTGCTGCAGTTGCTCCTGTCACCTTCGGAAATCCAGCTTGGCTTCGCCTTGCTCGAATATCCTCACTGGATACGAACAAGCCTGCGCCTTCTCGAACCGCAGAAGATGGTGGAGTACCTGCATTCCCTTGCGGAGCAGTATCACCGGTTTTACCAGGAGTGCCCGATTATCAAGGCTGACCCGGAAATTTCCAAAGCCAGGCTCATGCTTTCAATGGCGACGAGGCAGGTATTGCGCAACGGCTTCAGAGTGCTCGGTATTTCGGCACCCGAATCGATGTAACCGGAGCATTATTTCCTGTATAAGCCCTGATCGGTGATATATCGACGAATTGAAGGAGGGACGAGACTTTCAATGGACCGTCCGGTAGCCGCAAACTCCCTGATATCCGTCGATGAAACTGGATAGGTGAAATCGATGAACGTCACATTTTCCTGACGATCCTTCCCCTCAACCGTTATTGCCGGCACGGACTCTTTTTCAGCGGTTATCCTTCTGAAAACAGCTATCCGGTATAACGAACAGAGTGTTTCATGCTCTTTCCAGAGGGGAAACTCCCTGAAGCTGTCTTCGCCGATCAAAAGAGTGATTCCTGCGTCAGGATAAAGATTTTTTATATGGCGCAGAAGATCTACCGTGTATGATGGCTGGCGTTTTTCGAGCTCCCATCCGCTCACTTCGCACGATAGACCTGTAAGATTGATTTCAGCGGCAAGCAGCTCCGCCATGTGCTTCCGATGCGAATCGGTTGCACCCCTTGTCTTTTTGAGCGGGTTGTTGGATACGGAAATAATGATCCGGTCGATATCAAAAAGCTCTCTGGCAAAAAGACAGAGAGCAAGATGACCATTATGCGGCGGATCGAATGTTCCGCCGAAAACCGCCAGATTCACTCGCGGGGCGGATTAGTTGTTCTTCAGATTCTGAGAAATTTTCTCCCTTTCACCCTGCATCTGTTTCTGTTTCTCCGGATAGAGCTGAAGGTACAGATCAAGGACCTGTCCGGCATCAAACCATTTCTTGCGTTTTACCAGCATATCGATTTTTCCAACCCATGCCTGCTGGATATAGCTTGAATCCTGATAACGCCTTAAGATTTCATCATAGTAGATCCCGGCAGCCCTGTACTTTTTAAGCTGAACATAGTTCTTTGCTATAATAAACGTGTGTTTGGCAAGCTTTTCTTTCAGAACCGGAATAGCTTTTGCTGCATAGCGCAACGTATCGATCTTTCCAATCTGTGCTTTTGTCGATTCGTAACTTTCCTTGTAGGAAGGGTTGTCCGGATTTACCTTCATTAATTGCCGGTAGGTCTCGAGGTCATTTGTAATCTTTGCTGAATCGGCTTCCGGATAAAGCTCCAGAAAGAGGGCAAATTGTTCTATTGCTTTGACGGTATGCTGCTGGTCAAGCTCAAAGTGGGGTGAAAGCTTTTCATAGGATTTTGCGAGCATGAACTGGGAGGCCTTTGCATACCTTGATGAAGGAACCTGTTTGAGAAGTCGGGTATAGGTGTCCGCGGCAAGCAGATACTGTTTATCATTATAATAAGACTGAGCAAGCAGGAACAGCACATCGCCTTCAAGAGCCGTAGCCCGTGAGGTAAACATCAGAGATTCGAGCTTGAGGGCGGCTTCATCGTATTTTCTTTTTCCGTAAAGAGTCTGTGCTGCCGCGAAATCTTCCTTTACTTTTGATGAGGCCGTACCAGCAGGCTTCGTTGAGGAACAACCTGAAATCGTCAGTATACCTAAGACAAAAAGTACCAGTACCGGACGTACAAACATTCTTACACCAGACATAGAAAAAACTCCCTTATCCTTTTTTAAAAAATATTCTGCCGACAGAACTATATATACAGGCTCGACACCTTCCAGGATAATGTATCTTTACACCATCATCTTCAATCCGGTATATTCCGGAGGCCGATATCGTAACCGGTTTTACACTGTTCTCACAACTTCCAGAGGTTGAGATATCGAATATCCCGATCAATGGACAGAACTCCGGCAAGTTATGGATAACTGCCAACAGTAAAATACTATATCTTTCAATATTACTATCTCTTTTACTGAGAAGCAAAAATCAATGTTTTTTTCTTCCCGCGATCTCTCCCCGTTCGATTTTCCTGATTTCAGCTACATTTCCATAAAAACAGCAATAACCGGATTTTTAGCCGGGTTACCGTCTCGTTGATTATGAGTGATTTTCGAGCCGGGGAAAAAAAGGAAGGAATAAATGCTGGCTGAAACAAAAACCGGAAACTATCACAAGGACGGGAGCTTGTGGAGCTTAGGGGAGTCGAACCCCTGACCTTCTCATTGCGAACGAGACGCTCTACCAACTGAGCTAAAGCCCCATGAGGTTTATCGGAATTGTGAAATCACCCGTAAAGAACTTTATTTATGAAATTGCAAAAAAAATAGCCTGCGATCAAGCAGGCTATGGTAAAATAAATCGGGAAACAGATTTACAAAACTATTTCC
Organism: Chlorobiaceae bacterium; assembly: GCA_013334225.1. GTDB lineage: Bacteria > Bacteroidota > Chlorobiia > Chlorobiales > Chlorobiaceae > Chlorobium. Next base: position 54,477 of record JAAXXY010000004.1, on the reverse strand, counting down.
GATACGAGAGTTTCCTTGAGCTTGAGCAGCTGGTGGCTGATACTGCCGTCATAAATGGTATCCCCGATCTTTACGGCGACTCCTCCCAGAAGTTTTTCATCGAGGGACATCCTTGCCCGAACCTTTTTACCGGTGGAAACAGAAAGCTTGTCGACAAGCTGATCAACCTGCAGATCGGAAAGTTTCACGGCACTGGTTACATCGACATTGATCACCCCTCTCTTTACATCGAGAAGTTCCTGAAACTCCCTGATGATTTCAGGAAGCAATCCTGCACGTTTTTTCCTTGCGATAAGGCCTAAAAAAATAAGCATTTTTTCACCGACAGAATCCTTGAAAACAGCTTCAAGGATATGGATTTTCTTATCGCCTTTAACAAGAGGGCTTCTCAGTGCGTGAACAAGATCCCGGGAGTTCTCAAGTGTCTCACCGATAATTTTCAGCTCATCGACAATCTGATCGAGAAACCCGCCTTCTTCAGCTGCAGACATAAGTGCTGTAGCATATCGACGGCTTGCAATTAAACTGGACATGTCGCGCGGCTCAGTTACGTTTTGTTGAAAGATCCTGTATCATGCTGTCAACGATCTTTTTCTGGAGATCGGCGTCAAGCCTGGTTTTAATAATTTTCTCGGCACCCTTGACAGCAAGATCGGCTACCTCGTTTCTCAATACATCGAGGGCGCGTCTTTTTTCCTGCTCGATTTCATCCTTTGCATTTGAAATCATTTTTTTCGATTCAGCCTGGGCTTTCTCGGAAATATCGGCACGAAGCTTGTCCGCGTAATCCTTTCCTTCCCGGATGATCCTGTCGGCTTCGGCATCGGCTTTTGCAAGCGTTTCCCTGTTTTTCTTCAGAATCACCTCAGCCTCTTCCTTGGCCTTGTGTGCACGATCAATAGAAGACTGAATTCCTTTCTCGCGCTCATCAAGGGCAGAAATGATAGGACCCCAGGCGATCTTTTTCAGAATGATCATCACAATCACGAATGTCACTGCAGTCCAGAAGATAAGACCGGGATTCGGGCTCAGGAGACTGCCGGCAAGAAGTATGTTTCCCGACGTAAGCATGAACAATTTTTCCTTTAACGTGTTAATAAAGCCCGATTGCAGTCTGCAAAAAAACAGCTGCAATCGGGATTTCTCCGGTATCAAGCGGAGGCTTTCCCTCCGATTACTTAAGAGCGAGAAGCACGCAGATAACTTCGCCGAACAGAGCAACACCTTCGATAAGAGCTGCTGCGATAATCATGGTTGTACGGATATCAGCGGTAGCTTCCGGCTGACGAGCAACGCCTTCGGCTGCTGAAGCAGCAACATTACCAATACCGAGGCCAGCACCGATAACAGCAAGACCTGCGCCAATACCTGCTCCTAAAAATCCCAGACCTTCCATATTTGAATTACCTCCGTTTATTTGTTGTAAGTTTTTTGCTAATTCACTTAGCATTTTAAAACATGTTAAGAAAAACCAGGACCGCTTGTCCGCCTCACATCAATGGTGAGCTGCTCCGGCTTCATGCTCTTCATGTCCTTCGTGTGCAGACGCAAGTCCGATAAACAGCGCCGAAAGCATGGTGAAAATGAAGGCCTGAAGAAATGCCACGAACAACTCGAGCAGATAGATGAAAATAGAGAACGGAACCGACATTACCACGGCCACAATATAGCTTTTTAAAATAAAGCTGATAAAGATAAGGCTGAGAATGACAATGTGACCTGCCGTCATATTGGCGAACAACCGGATGGTAAGAGCGACAGGTTTTGTAAAGAGTCCGATGAACTCGATCGGAATCATGATTATCCAGAGCGCGGGGTGCGTTCCACCGGTCAGATGGGCCAGGTACCCTTTGATGCCGTGGGCTTTCAACGCTGCTGCCTGTGTAATGAAGAAAGTGAATGTCGCAAGTGTCAGTGTCACGTTGATGTTGCCGGTAGCGGTAGAACCGTAGGGGACAAGACCGATAAGATTACATAGCAGAATGAAAAAGAATACTGTCAGGAGATAATCAAGATACTTTGCATAATCCTTTCCGATATTGGCTTTTGCGACATCGACACGGATAAACTCGACCAGGGCTTCCAATGCATTGGCAAGTCCTTTCGGAGCCTGACGAGCGGTCATGTTTTTGTATTTCCCTCCAGCTATTGCAAAAAGTATGATAAGTATTGCTGAAACAACCCAGAGCATGACAACATGCTTGGTGATCGACAGATCGAATCCACCGACGACAATCTTCGGAAGCTCGATTTCACCGAAAGGTTCGAAGGCAATAATATGATTGTCGAGAATGTGATGCATGATGACATCACCGGCTTTTTCCTCTCCTTCGGCACCTTCAGCCGGAGCCGCAGTGGTTTGTGGTGCTTCCACCCCGGTCACAGGGGACTGTGGTGCTGCGGGTGTGTCAGGTGTTGAAGCGAGGGTGAAGCTGTTGATACTCAGCAGAAGAGGAACGATAAGCGCGATAACCTTGAGAATAGCGTTAGCCTTGATAGCTTTAACCCGTTTCATGCAGCGTTTTTTTTCTGTTTATTTTTCTTCTGATACCCGAGAATCTCGACGATCACGTAAATACAATAAAAAGCAAACAGGGAGTATACAAAATCAGTGGTATCAACCATTTTTCCGATCAGGACAACGGCGACAGCCGCCATCAGAATCATCATCCGTACGATAAGCCCGCCGAAAACGACTTTGGTGAAAAGCGAAGACTCTTTTTCAAAGGCGTACTCAAAGAGCAGATACCCCACGACAGCGTTGATGACAACCATTATCCAGGCAAGAAACACCGCCGAATAATGAACGTTGCCTGAACCAGGACCGTAAAGAATAACCCCCCATAAAATGACTGACAAGATACATAACTTTAATAAAAAGTCAAACAACGGCTTCATATAACCCTTTCCAATCTTGATTATCGATGAATTGAGTGTGAATGTACTATTTTTTTTTATTTGCCTGTCGCAGAACCTTCATAAGAACAAGCACCATCCCCGCCATTCCCAAGACCACCCCGACAAGCAGCATAAGGGGGGATGTGCCAAGCTTTCCATCCGCCCAGTAACCGAGAAATACAAAAAAAGCAAAGCTTGCCGAAATCTGCAGCCCCATGCCCATATAATCCGAAAGCGCCCTTACAGAGCGGCCGAACTGGTCAGTAAATCTTTCGTCCCCGTTTATTTTCAATGCTCATGACCCTTGTTTATTTTTTTCAGCAGTCATTACGGTCATATCAGGAATAAAAAGTTAATATAATTCTCTTAACCCGAAATTGATCTTTCACAGCTTCATCCTCTCATTAAAATGGTGTTTTAATGAGATTTTTCCTTTCATTCAGATAAAATCAGAAATTCGGAAATCTATGCCCGCACCTCTTTCCACCACCCACTCTTTATCACCGGAATATATTGTCCCCGAATGTTTCAGCGAAACCGGGAACCTTCTTGCATTGCAAAGCACAAGACAGGGAGGTGTCAGCGAAGGACCTTATGCTTCTCTGAACCTTGGCAGAAATACCGGCGACACCCCGGAAAAAATTCATGAAAACCTGCTTTTGCTCTGCTCGGCAGCAGGAATCGGCAAGGACAGACTGGTCAGCAGTAATCAGGTACACGGCACCAGCATCCTGTATGCCCAAAACCCCGGGCATTATGACGGATACGATGCATTTGTCACAGACAAAGCCGACCTTTTCCTTTGCATCTTAACGGCGGACTGCTACCCTGTAATGATTTACGACCGGAAACGCAGGGTTGTCGGAGCTGCCCATGCCGGATGGAAAGGTACCGCCGGAAAAATCGCGACAAAAACAATCGATGAAATGAGCGCCTGTTTCAACACGGAACCTTCAGATTGCCTCGCATATATCGGAACGGGAATTTCTGCCGGGGTCTATGAAGTGGGAAAGGAGGTCTTTGATCTGTTTCCGGAAGAATTCAGCATGAAGAGGATCTCACCGGGAGGAGACCTGAAGTATTTCCTCGATCTGGCAAAGGCAAACTGCAGGCAACTGCTTGATTCAGGACTTGCAGAAGCAAACATAGAACAATCACCTTTCTGCTCTTTTCTCGACAGTGAGATGTTTTATTCCTACCGCCGTGATAACGGTACAACCGGACGCATGGTCAGCCTGATCGGTATCAGGTCCGGCGGATAACCGGTATCGCGCAACAGGAACTGTATTAATTCCTCTACAGATCCTGTTGCGCGACACCGGAACAGGCGTTCATTCAGCAACGGCTTTTATTGTAGGAACCGTAAATTTCATGGGCTTTCCGGGATATTTCCTCTCTGAAATCCGGATGAGCGATACCGGCAAGCGCTTCTGCACGCTGTCTCAGATTTTTCCCGTAGAGATTGACGATACCGTATTCGGTAACAACGTAATGGACATGGGCTCTCGTGGTGACGACACCGGCACCTGGCTTGAGATGAGGAACAATACGCGACATGCCGCCTTTCGATATGGATGGCAATGCGATGATGGGCTTGCCTCCCTGGGAAAGAGCCGCTCCGCGGATAAAATCCATCTGCCCGCCGACACCGGAATAATATTTCTGTCCTATCGAGTCCGCACACACCTGGCCGCTCATATCTATTTCAAGAGCGCTGTTTATCGCTGTTACCTTGGGATTTTTCCTGATCTGGACGGTATCGTTCACATAATCGGAAGGAAGCATTTCAACCAGCGGGTTATCATCGACAAAATCATACAACCGGCGGCTCCCCACAAGAAAACTGGCGACGATGATCTCCCTGTTTATTCTCTTTTTGCTGCCGTTGATCACTCCTTTTTCAACGAGTTCTATCACACCGTCGGAAAACATTTCAGAGTGAATACCGAGGTCCCTGTGCCCGCCGAGTGCGGCAAGTGTCGCGTCAGGTATAGCACCGATGCCCATCTGAAGCGTTGCACCGTCCTCGACGATCGATGCGATATGCTGTCCGATACGAATTTCTATATCGGTCAGTTCGTGCTTCGGATGTTCAGGAAGCGGATCGTCGATATCGACCATGGCGTGGATCTTGCTTATATGCAGCAACCCTTCCCCATGGGTCCGCGGCATATGCGGATTAACCTGCGCAATGACGAGCTTTGCCGCATGGACTGCTGCAAGGCTGGCATCGACCGATACTCCGAGGGAACAGTAACCGTGATGATCGGGGGAAGAAACATGGACAAGGGCTACATCGAGGGGAAGAATGTTATTGTAAAAAAGTGACGGGACTTCGCTGAGGAATACCGGAATTGCATCTCCATTGCCCTGCTGAATGCATTGTCGGACATTTTTTCCTACAAACAGGGCATTCATCCTGAAACTCTCGCGATATTCCGGCTTCGTGTAAGGGGCCTCACCTTCCGTGTGAAGGCTCACAATTTCAACATTATTCAACTCGGGTGCCCGCTCGACCATTGCACTGATCAACCGTTGCGGGACCGCCGCCGCTGTATGTAAAAAAACCCTGTCACCTGATTTTATTTTTAAAACCGCACTTTCTGCGGTAATCGAACGATAATGCATGATCTACGTGTTAATGATTCAATATTACAGTATCAGCTTCCGCTGTTTTTTCGTCGCAGATAGGCCGGAGTCCCGCTCAAGCCTTTCTGAATTCTGTCCTCATGCTCAAGAGAGCTTCCGGATATCGGCGGGTTCTGATCGGAGTCGATGCCAGACCTTCCCGGCTTGCCTGCTTCACCGGGATTATTAATTGCGATATTCCTCCTTATATAGGCCGGAATGCGTAAATCTTCCTCCTGACGTTCGGGTCCGGAGGAAAGGCCTTGCCGGAAAGAAGGCTGTTGCTGAACGATTCTGTTTCCCCTTGCTTCCGGAGCGGAAGTGCTGACCGGAGTTTCCCTCGGTTCCTCATATTCCTTTCGTTTGAACCCGGTCACGATGACCGTTACTCTGATCTCTCCCGAAACATGGGGCTCATCTACATAACCATTGATGATCTTCGCATCGCTCCCGACCTGCTCCTCTATGTAGTTCATGGCATCTGACATATCCCGCATGGTGACTTCGCCGGTTATGTTCACCAGAACACCTTTGGCGCCGCACACCGATACCCCTTCGAGAAGGGGGCTGTTCAGGGCATCGCTCGATGCTTTGAGAGCCCGGCGTTCACCCGATGCCGCTGCAGAACCCATTACCGCATCCCCGGCTCCGGACATGATGCTGCGGACATCGGCAAAATCGACATTGACATGGCCGTGGCGCGTGATGATGTCTGCAATGCCTTTTGCCGCCCTGTAGAGGACGTCGTTAGCCATATTGAAAGCTTCGGTGGCACTTACCCCTTCCTCTGCAAGGCTGAGAATCTTTTCGTTTTCGACAATGATGAGCGTATCGATAAATTTGCGCAGTTCGGCAATCCCGCCATCGGCAATGCGCGCTTTCACCTGACCTTCGAAATTGAAAGGCCTTGTTACCACTCCTATCGTAAGAATTCCCATATTCCTTGCGATAGAGGCAACAACCGGGGCTGCGCCGGTACCGGTTCCCTTGCCCATTCCGGCGGCGATGAAAACAAGGTCTGCGCCTTTGAGCTGGGCAGCGATAATTTCACGGTCATCTTCGGCAGCCTGACGACCTTTTGCAGGATCGGCTCCTGCGCCAAGCCCATTCGTAGCTTTCCTGCCGATCTGCACCCTTATGGGGGCTCTCGAATTAAGTAACGCCTGCCGGTCCGTATTGAAAACGACATATTCCACGCCGCAGATCTTCCTGTCGATCATATTGTTGACCGCATTGCCGCCGCATCCGCCCACACCGACGATTTTTATGGAAACACCCTTGCCCTGTTCACTGTCAAACAGGTCGGGTTCCAGCTCAAATGCCATAAATCAGTTCTCCGCGTTAATACACTCTTTTTGCACCCTTCTCATAGCTGCTCCCAGAATTTTTTCAGCTTGTCGACAATTTTATTTCCGGCAGGGTTCTGCTCCTGTGCCGCAGATTCTTCCTTCGTCTCTTTTACTGCATCCACGGCTGGTGCTTCGGAAGCAGAAACAAACGGACGATCGCCGGTAAGATTGTTCTTGAAGGCATGGGCGACAAGTCCCATAACCGTAGCATACATCGGATTGTTGACGGAATCCTTGATCCCCCCTGAAACACCCTCGGGATATCCTATACGGACATCGAGACCTAAAATATCATGAGCAAGCTCTTCTGTTCCGGGAAGAAGCGATCCTCCACCGGTAATGATTGCACCTGCATTGAGGTATTCATAATAACCCGACCGTTTGACGGCATCACGAACAAGCTCGAAAATTTCCATCATCCGGGCTTCGATGATCATGGTCAGCGAACTTTTGGGAAATGTCTTCTGAGGCCGACCTTCGATTCCCTCGACAAGCAACTCCTCATCATCGTTACTGACACGGGTGTAAGCGAAGCCATGGTGTATTTTCAATTCTTCGGCAACCTCATAGAGCGCTTTCACCCCATGGGCAATATCGTGCGTGACATCGTTCGATGCAACTTTTATAACCTCGGAATACCGGATCGCACCTTCGACATAGATAGCCACTTCCGTTGTTCCTCCGCCGATATCGATAACGACAACACCGCTTTTCTTTTCCCGTTCTTTCATAACAGCCATTCCGGATGCCACCGGTTCAAAGGTGATGGCATTGATTTCCAGCCCGGCTTTTTCGACGCACTGCTTGATATTCCGGATTTTTGTCCTCAGGCCGACAACGATATAGGCGCTGCCGCGCATGGTTGTTCCGGCCATGCCGATCGGATCGAGAAGACCTTCCTGATCGTCGACAATAAACTCCTGGGGAATGACATGAATAATTTCATGATCGATATCGAGATACCTGATATTGGTCTTTGCCTTTTCCAGAAAACGTTTTACATCGGATTCATTGACAATACCGGTCTGATTGATACTGATTTCGGAATTGCTGTGAATGCAATGCACGTGTGCTCCTGAAATCCCGACATTCACGTCCTGGATGCGAATGGACGACTCCCTTTCCGCATCGGCAACAGCCGCCCTGATTGCGTCAACAGTCTTGTTGATATTGACAACTGTCGCCCGCTGCAGTCCATCGGAATTGGAACGACCTTTACCAAGCACGTTAAGTTTTCCAAGTTCATCTTTCTCGGCCACTACAACGCACACCTTGGTCGTACCAATATCAAGACCGACAGCTATGTTGCTTTTCAGCATTGTATTCTTTTCTAACATGATTTTCACAGTGAAACATCCTGTGGAACCTTGATGAACAAGGAATCCCTGGTAAAAATCCTGTCCTTGAACCTCAGATCCACAGTTTCATAAACATCAAAACCCTTCTTGGATACAACCTTTTGCCAGAATATCTCGAATTTTTTCAACTTTTCCTTGAAGTTACCGTCATTACCGACAATAAAGCGGGTAGGGGTCTGCATCGTCAGGCAATAGGTCATATTGTTCGATGCAAGATGCAACTCCCTTATAAGCATCTTCGCATATTCGCTTTCGGAAAGAGCTCCGGCGATCCTTAAAAGCAGGTCCGCTTCCTGCTGCGACATCTGCAGCAATCCATTTGGTTGAGCTTTCGGCCGGCTGATTCCGGAAACCTGAGGCAATCGCTGAAAACGGGTTTCGACCACACTGTTCAGGGGAAGAAGGAATCCTTCACGATCAACAATCATCTGCTTCCCGGCGACAACTGTTTGCGCGAGTGGTTTCCGTTCTACAACCCTTATACGTACCAGGCCGTTCATTTCCTTTATGATAATGACGTCCTTGATATAGGGAAACTTCAGCACCCTTTGCCTGATGTCACCGGCTTCAAGCGAATCCAGGTTTCTGCCGTGGTAAAGCTTCAGAACGCCGGCAAGCTCCCTGGACGAGACAATCGAGTTCCCTTCAAAAATATATTTTCTGACATCGATATCCTTTTTCCACTTCCCGGCATAAAAAGCCAGACCGCCGAATGTCCCGATAACGACCAGAAAGACAAGGAAGAGCAATTGCCAGCCTCCGGACCGTTCCGGTACAAATGGCTCAGGATACCCCTCTTTCGGAGGGTCTTCGTTCGAACCCTGTTCATCCGGAAATGGAAGCGGTTCCTGCTTGCGAATGTATTCGAAATCGGGCATGTGTGAAGCTTCAAATACTTAACTTATCCCGTTCCTGTTGACCCGGGGCTGCAATTCTGCACAGCAGCATGTCATGCCGGATCGTTATCCTTTTATTTTTCCTCTTTTTGCCCGTCATCAGATCCTCCGCAATAATCGGCAACTTTCGTTGCAAGATGAGTGACATCACCGGCACCCATAAAAAGCAGCATGTTTCCGTTCACGCAAAGTGAACTGACCTTCGAGAACAGGTGCTCCCTGTCGGGAATAAATTCAACCTGTTTGCCGCCGGCTTTCCTTACAGCCGCGGCAACAAGCTCTCCGTTCACACCGGGAAAATCATCTACTTTTTCCCGGGCGGGATAGATATCGGCGATGTAAACGATATCCGCCCTTGACAGGGCCCATCCGTACTCATCAGAAAACTCCCTGGTTCGTGAAAAAAGATGCGGCTGAAAAACCGCGACAACCTTCGAATCATGCCAGCCGCTTTTCGCAGCCTTGACCGTTGCCTTTACTTCCGAAGGATGATGGGCATAATCGTCAACAACCATAAGGCCCTGCCCATTGTCGAATTTGACCTGGAACCGTCTTCTCATTCCGGTATACCTTCCAAGCCCTGCAATCATTTTTTCAGGTTCTATGCCCAGCTCAAGACCTGTTGAAAATGCCGCCAGGGCATTGAGCACATTGTGCCTTCCGGGAACATTGAGCCGGATATCCGGGTAACGACACCCGAACGCCTCGATTGTAAAGACGCTGCTTTGTTTTTCAAAAACGATATCGGCAGCCATGACTTCAGCCCGTTCCTCGATGCCGAACGATATATAATGACGGTTAAGCGACGGGATAACCTTCCGGATTTCCGGCCAGTCGACACAGCAGATCACTCTTCCGTAGAACGGCACCTTGTTGGCGAACTCGATGAATGCCTTTTTCAATTCTTCTAGCGTTCCATAGGTATCCATATGTTCGGATTCCAGACTGTTCAGTACCGCAATGGTAGGCGTCAGTTTTAAAAATGCGCGGTCATACTCGTCGGCTTCGATAACCATGTATTTTCCTTCCCCTACCACCGTACTCCCCTTGAGGTAGTCCGAAATTCCACCGATCATGACGGTCGGCCGCTCTCCTGAAACGATAAGCATGGTGGCGATCATGGCGGTAGTCGTGGTTTTGCCATGGGTGCCGGCCACACAAATGCCGTATTTGTACCGCATGAGCTCGCCAAGCATTTCGTCCCTCTTGATGACAGGGATGCCTGCTTTTTCAGCGGCAATGATTTCAACGTTTTCATGAGACCTTACGGCCGATGAATAAACAACAACATCGCATTCATCAACCTGTTCGGCACGGTGTCCGGTGTAAATTACTGCGCCGCGTTCCGTCAGCTTTTCCGTAACCTCGCCCGATGAAAGATCGGAACCTGTTACCCTGAACCCCGATTTAAGCAGCAATTCCGCAATGGCACTCATTCCTGCCCCGCCAATACCAACGATGTGAACGCTTTTTGTCTTTCCAAGTTCCATGAAAAACTCTTTTTTAATTTTTTTTCGCAAGTGCGATAATCCTGAGGGCAAGCTTATGTGCCGCATCGGGATATGCGAGTTTATGAGAAGCCTGGCCCATAGCTTCCAGCTTCGCTTTATCATTCAGCAATGCAAGTATTTTTCCCCCGGAACCCGTTTCCCCGAGTTTCCTGTCTTCTATAACTAGCGCCGCTCCGTTTCCGGCAAGCGCTTCTGCATTATGGCGCTGATGATCACCGGTCGCATGTGGAAACGGCACCAGTACCGATGCTTTTCCAAGATTTGTCAACTCGGAGATTGTTGACGCCCCGGCCCGGCACAGCACAAGATCTGCTGCGCTGTATGCGCTTCCCATATCTTCGATATATGGAGCAACCCAGAGACGGGGTGAGGGTGCAATCTGGCTTTTTATACGTTCATAATCAAGCTTGCCTGTCTGCCAGACAAGGTTTGCCGATGCTGTAACTGAGGCAAGCATCGAAAGCACGGCATTGTTGATCGAACGGGCACCGAGACTCCCGCCGAAAACGAGCAGGGTGGGAAGTTCCTCATGGAGGCCGAAGTGCGCCCTTGCTCTCGATGGAGATAGCGTTTCAAAGGAACGGACAGGGTTGCCGGATACGAAAACCCTTTCGGATTTTGCAAGAAAACGGCGGGCTTCTTCAAAAGAGAGATGCACTTCGCTTGCCATACGGGACAGCAGTTTCGTCGTTACACCGGGAAATGCATTCTGCTCCTGAATCAACGTTTTCTTCCCCATGAGTTGTGCCGCGAAAAGCAGAGGCGCACTGACAAACCCGCCGGTACCTACAACCACATCGGGTTTTTCCCTTGCGACAAGTGCAAAGGCCTTGCCCAGCGCAGCACCGAAGTCGAACAGTACCGGGACATTGGCAAGAATATCTGAGATCGAGCGTCCTCTTTTCAATCCTCTGACCGGAATAAGATGCAGCCGGTAACCAAGCCGCGGCACCTCGGTCGCTTCAATTCCCGAATTTGTCCCGGCGAATGAAATCGACACTCCGGGAACCAGCTTGCCAAGCTCCTGAGCCATCGCTACTCCGGGGTACAAATGACCGCCGGTTCCACCGCCTGCGAAAAGCACCTTCATGTGACAATCCCTTGAGCAGGCAGGGCGCTTCTGGCCTGAATCCGTTTCTTGTGACGTGAAATGCTCAGGAGAATACCGGCCCCGAGAGAGTTGAAAATCAGTGCCGTGCCTCCGTAACTGATAAACGGAAGAGCTACTCCTGTGGTCGGGATCAGATGGCAAGCGACTGCGATATTGATAAAAGCAAAAAGCGTGATGGCGATCGTGATACCGGAAGCAACATATTTACCGAAATTGTCCGCTGCATGTTTGGCTATGATAAGGCCGCAGATAAAAAATCCTATAAACAGGGCGATAACGATAACCGCTCCGATGAAGCCGTACTCTTCACCGATGACGACGAAAACAAAATCGTTGTAGGAAAGCGGCAGATAGAGTTCCCTCTGCTTGCTTGCCCCGATACCAAGACCGAGCAATCCACCGTTTCCGAGACCAAGCAGTGCCTGTGCAACCTGGTAGTTCAGTGATTTCTCGTCGCCGCTGAAAAAAGAGATAAGGCGAGCCTGGCGGTAGGGCGCTGATTTTGCATATACAACAGCGATAGGAATGAGAAGCGAAAACGTTGCGAGGAGATGCCGGATTCTGATCCCGCCGATGAACATCAGCATGAAACCAACGATGGCAATGAGGGATGCCGTACTGAAGTTCGGTTCCAGCGCTACCAGTGTGACAACCGTTATCAGCAGGGTAAGCAGCGGATAATAGGAATTGTTCAGATCCCTGATGTAGGATTGCTTTTCACTGATAAGCCTCGAGAAATGAAAGATCAGGGCATATTTGGCAAAATCCGAAACCTGGAACTTCATTGGACCAAACCCTATCCAACGGGCCGCTCCCGAAATAATATGAACGGCTTTCAAGACCAGAAGAAGGGTCAGGAGCAGGATACTGGCAAAAAGCAGGATCTTGCTTGTTTTCCAGAAAACATGGTAGTCGATCTGCGCTACGAACATGACGGTCAGAATACCAAGTACCGAAAAAGCAAGCTGGCGCCATAAAAAATATTCCGGGCTGGAATACTTGTTTTCAGCCCATCCGGCTCCACTGCTGTAAACAATTGCAATACCGACACACATGAGCACTGTGATTATGAACAGCAACAGTTTCCCGGCAAAACTTTCTCCCCTCGTTTGAACGGAAAGTTCTTCACTGACGGCAGTTCCCGCAGTGCCCGAAATGGTTCCGTTATTCAGCATGGCTGTAAGTGTTGAACGCATTGTTTAAACTGCCTGCCACGGTCCTCGAAATTTTCGAACATGTCGAAGCTCGAACAACCCGGAGAAAAAAGGACGGTTTGTCCCGATTCCGCAGCTTCGCGGGATATCGATACCGCATCTTCAAGGGTCTCGGCCGTTTTCACATCGACAATACCCCGGAAAGCAGTTACGATCTTTTCTTTCGATTCTCCAATAGCGACAAGAAGGGAAACTTTCCGGCCGACAAGCCCGGCAATCGAGGAATAATCATTTCCCTTGTCCCTTCCGCCGGCAATGAGAACCACCCGACCGGACTGCGCCTCGAGGGCCTGACGCATGGCATTGAGGTTTGTTGCTTTAGAATCGTTTACCCAGCCTGTTCCGTCTACCGTCGCTACGAATTCCTGTCGGTGCTCAACCCCCGTGAACTCCCTCAGTGTGGAACGGAGTGCTCCATTATCGATGGACAATGCCTTCGATACAGCTACCGCGGCAAGCACATTATAGATATTATGTCTTCCCCTGAAACTGTTCTTGAGAAATTCCCCTGTCTCGATAATCCTCTCGTTTCCGCTTTCGCTCTGCACGGATATTGAGTCTTTGTCGAGAAATACAAAGGAATGCCCCATCATACCTTCAGGACGGCAATCGATGCCGAAAGGTGTGACCCTGAAAGGATAATTGCTTCTCATGTCCGTAAATTGCTCCCTCAGCATAGGGTCATCTGCGTTGAAGACAAGCGTATCATCCGGTCCCTGGTTTGCATATATCCGGTACTTCGCCTGGGCATAACGGCGGATGTCTCCTTCATAACGGTCAAGATGATCAGGTGTGATATTGGTAATCACCGCCACATCCGGCCTGAATGAAAAGCACCGTTCCAGCTGGTAGCTGCTCAGCTCCACGACGGCAATGTCGCGTGAAGTCATTTCAAGCACTTTAGAAGAAAATGGAACACCGATATTGCCGACGCAATATGAACGGTACCCGCTCCGCTCGCCATCGGCCTCGCAGATACGGTGCACAAGTGTCGATGTTGTTGTTTTTCCGTCCGTTCCGGTAATACCGACAATTCTTGCCCTGCAGTAAAGGCTTGCGATTTCAATTTCACTGAAAAGCCCGATACCCCTCGCCTGCATATTTTTTATGACCGGTGCAGAGGGAGGAATACCCGGACTGACTACACAGAAATCCGCATCATACACTTTTTCTGAATGATCGTTCTCTTCGTAAGGAATCCGCTTTTCATGAAGTGATAACCTTCCGGCTTCGTCTATCTTTCCAAGTTCGCTTACAAGCACCTCCGCTCCCTTGATCAGAAGCAGTTCCGCCGCTGCAATGCCGCTTTTTCCGGCACCCAGTACCGTTACCCTTTTTCCTGATACGTTCATAGGCCCGTTATCTGAGTTTAAGGGTCATGAGGCTCGTCAGCAGGAACAGGATAGCCATGATCCAGAACCTGATCACAATTTTCTGTTCAGGCCATCCTTTCAGCTGGAAATGATGATGGAGAGGGGCCATGAGAAATATTCTCCTTCCCTGGCCATATCTCATTCTGGTAAATTTGAAGTACAGCACCTGCAGGGAAACTGAAAGTGTTTCGAGGACAAAAACACCCGCCATGACGGGCAGGAGCAGCTCCTGCTTGATAAGAATAGCGATAACGGCAATCGCACTGCCTATGGCGAGCGAACCGGTGTCGCCCATGATTATCTCGGCAGGGTTCGTGTTGAACCACAGAAAGCCCACACAGGACATGACAAGGGCCATACAGACAACCGCAATCTCACCTCCGCCTGAAATGAAAGGGATATTGAGGTATGTCGCATATACCACATTACCGGCAAGGTAGGCAAAGCCTCCGAGCCCGAATACTGCAATCGCGGACGTTCCGGAAGCGAGCCCGTCAAGACCATCCGTGAGGTTGACTGCATTTGAAACTGCCGTAATGATGAAAATCACGATCGGGATATACAGATAACCGTAATCGAAAACGAGATGCTTGAAAAACGGTACCACCGTTTCGGAACGAAGCACTGAAAATGACGGATCATACCAGGTGTAAACACCGACGATCAGTCCGAGGGAAACCTGTCCTGCAAGCTTGTACCTTGCGGACAACCCGCCCTTGATTTTCATGACGACCTTGCTGTAGTCATCGATAAAGCCGATACATCCCATCCAGAATACCGCGAGCATGATAAGCCACACATGCGGATCATTGAATTTTGACCATAACAGCACGGATATTTCGAACGAAATGATGATCATGAGCCCGCCCATGGTCGGCAGGGACTTTTTCTTTTTATGCTCGGGCGGAGCCTCCTCCTTGATCGGTTCGATAAAACGGGATCTGAGGTACCCGATAAATCCCGGTCCGGCAAGCAGAGTTATGAGCAGTGCCGTAATCGAGGCTGCGCTTATTCTGAACGTGAGGTACTCGACAACACCAAACCCCGGCGGGGCAAACACATTGTTTATATATTTCAGGAGATAATAAAGCATTCTCTCTGGTATGAATTAACCTGTTACTGTTTCTCTTTCTTTTACGAGCCTTTCGACAACTTCTTCCAGCTTCATTCCTCTCGATCCCTTGAAAAGAACGACATCGCCTGAACTCAGTCCGGAAACAAGGGCTTCAAGCAATTTTTCACGGCTGTCGAAATGCCCGCGGCATCTCAGGGACTCTTCAGAACAATAAAGCCGGGCTTTTTCCCCGAAAGTGAAAAGGCTGTCCAGGGAACGCTGCTGAATATACCTGCCAATAGTTTCATGTTCAACATCACCCGCTGCACCAAGTTCAAGCATGTCGGCAAGAACGGCAACCCTTTTCCCGCTGCAGGGCATGTCGCAAAGCGTATCGATCGCCAGGCGCATCGAATCCGAATTTGCATTGTAGGTGTCATTGATGATCTTGAGGCCGTCAGCTTCAATAACCTCGAGCCTTTTCCAGCCGGACAAAGGTACAAGATTTTCAAGACCCCGTCTGATTTCAGGAAGGGAAAGACCGAAATACGTTCCGACTGCCGCTGCGGCAACCGCATTGATAACATTGTGCTTCCCGGTGAAATTCAGAGAAACCTTTTCGGAACAGGTTCCGGAACATAAGAGGAAAGAAACCATGCCTGAAGGCTCTACCGTAATTTCCGTTGCAGAACAGATATGCCCGGAGCCATCCTCAAGTCCATAGGCAATATGGCCTGGCAATCCGGTCCCTGCCGCTTTGAGGCGAGGATCGTCGTCATTGACGAAAATCGTGCCTCCGTTCTGAAAAAGGTAACGGAATAGTGATGTCTCTTCTTCAGCAACACCGTCAAGATCATGTAAAAATTCAAGGTGTTCGTGACCGATATTGGTCAGCAGTCCATGAGTTGGCCGGGCTATATCTGCAAGCTGCAGCATCTCTCCCGGATGATTGATTCCCATTTCAATGACTGCGATGCCGGTATCCTGCCTGAGCTGCAGAAGAGTGAGCGGTACGCCGAGGTGGTTATTCATGTTCCCCCGGCTCATGTGGACAGTAAACCCGGTTCTGAGTACGGAAGCAACCATTTCCTTGGTCGTCGTTTTCCCGTTACTGCCCCCCACTGCGACAACAGGAATGGAAAACGTTCTGCGAAAAAGCGCCGATAAATGCTGCAGACCCTCAACCGTATCCTCTGTAACGATGAAGCCTTTTCCTTCAGGTGGTTCGGGGAATCCTGCTTCAGCGTACCATTCGCGGTTGACCATTGCCCAAGCGGCTCCTTTTGAGAAAACGTCATCGATAAACATATGTCCATCGGTCCTTTCTCCCTTCAGGGCAATAAAAATCTCTCCGCCCCTGACGAGCCTCGAATCAATCACCACGACCGGATCAACGATCGTTTCGGAAACCCTACCTGCCCGGGCCGTCACAACATTTCCTGATGTTCCGAGATCGGTCAAAGTCAGCACACCTTTCACGTTTTCTCCTTCAGGGCAGAACCTGGATGGTGCTGCCGCATGTTCATATTACTCATAGTATTTCTTAAAATTTCCTGGTCTGAAAAATACTCTTTGCGGCCTTTGATTTCCTGGTATTTTTCATGCCCTTTCCCTGCGACAAGAAGAATATCTCCCTCCTGAAGCAGCGACAAGACTTTTACAAGAGCTTCCCTGCGGTCGTTGATCCTGATATGGCTGCCGCCGGTGATGCCTCTTTCTATTTCATCAAGTATGACATCGGGATCCTCACTTCTCGGGTTATCCGATGTCAGTATAACCTTGTCGGCAGTTTCCGATGCAATACGGCCCATTTCAGGACGTTTCGATCTATCCCTGTCCCCTCCGCAACCAAAAACCACAAAAAGCCGAGAACCTACGGATTTCAACCGCCGGAGCGTTTCAAGCGCTTTCTGCAGTGCATCCGGTGTATGGGCATAATCGACAAAAACATTGTAACCTGTTCCCGCTTCACCTATTCTCTCCATGCGTCCCTCTACTGAAGAAACAGATGCAAGGGCTCCGGAAACAGCTTGAGGATCAAGCCCCAGACCATATCCGATGGCGGCTGCTTCAAGAACGTTCATGACATTGTAGCTCCCTGGCAGATGAACCTCCAGAGAAACACGGGTATCGGGAAAATGCATGTCGACAAAGTTCGAATCGATGGAGCTCCGATATACTTCCGCACTGAAAAAACGGTTGCACTGAAATTCCCGATCACTGTTTCCGTGCATCACTGTGCAGCAAAATCTGCTTTCTGGCGAAACCTTCGACATCATCTGCCCGGCATACGGATCGTCGATATTGAATACGGCAAATCCTCCCGGAGAAAGCTGTTCGAACAGAAGCTGTTTGGCAGCTGCATATTCCTGCATGGTCTCGTGAAAATCAAGGTGCTCCATGGTAAGGTTTGTGAAAACTGCCGCATGGAACCTTATTCCGAAGACACGCCAGAGCATCAGTGCATGGGAGGATACCTCCATAACGACAGCCTTGCATCCTTCATCGAGCATCCGTGCAAACAGGGAGTGCAGAAGGTCAGCTTCGGGCGTTGTCCGGTCGAGTACGATATCCCGATCACCGATCCTGCAGAGGTTGGTCCCGATGTACCCGGCAGGAATGCCGTTTGCATTGAGCATCGAGGTGATGAGCCGGGACGTCGTGGTTTTTCCGTTGGTACCGGTAACACCGATGACAAGCAGTCTGTCCGAGGCTTTGCCGTAGAAAATCCTTGCAGCTTCTGCGAGGGCTTTCCGTGCATTGGCAACTTTTATAAAAAAGCAATTTCCGGGTTTATCAGCCGGAAACTCTTCGCAAATTACGGCGACAGCTCCGCATTCGACGGCATTTCCTATGAAACGATGCCCGTCGGCACTGTATCCTTTGATCGCTACGAACACAGCCCCTGCGACAATCTCCCGTGAATCACAGGTAACCTTGCGGACAATTGCCTGATCTGAAATACTGCCGGCAACAGCAAGATGTTCGATTGCTTCGACCAGCGCCTTCAATGAAACCTCATGGCCGGAATTGATGAATGTCCCGGATGTCATAAAAGGCTTTTGTTATTATTGTTATTCATCGCCAATGCAACCTTCACTATACTTTTCTTCTCAATTTTCTGACCGGGCGCCACACTCTGGCTGACAACATTTCCGTCAATGCTCCCCGTAAACTCCATGCCCAGATCGAGCCACTTCAGCATACGCTGGACTTCCCGGCCTGAAAGCCCTCTCAGGTCAGGAACAGAAACGGTCCTGACGGCATCGAGAAGCTCCTGCTCCGAAGAACGGAGTGCGAGATTTTTCTGCATTTCTTCCGAGCACGCCATCATTCTCGATGTAATGCTGGAAAAAACCGGTGCAGCTACGGTCGCCGCATAATAGGCTGTTTTCGGATTTTCAACAATAACAATTATGGCATATCGGGGAGATTCAACTGGAAAATAACCGACGAAGGATGAGACATACACCGCATTGGCATACGATCCTCCGGCGGCGCGTCTTGCCGTTCCTGTTTTGCCCGCTACAGTCAATCCGGGGACCGAAGCATTTTTGGCCGTGCCGCTGTCGACAACGGCTTTGAAATATTCTTTCCCGAGATACCGGGCTGTTTCCGTTGAAACCACACGCCTGATTTTCTGAGGAACGTTTTCACGAAGGACGCTGCCGTCCGGGCCGATAACCTTCTTTATGATGAACGGCTTCATCATTTCGCCATCATTCGCTACTGCCGCATAAGCCTGCAGGGTCTGCATCGGGGTTGCCATAACCTGGTAACCGTAACCCATCCACGGAAGCGTTGTTTTATCCCAGTTTGCAAGCGGTCGTACCCTGCCGGGCGATTCTCCGATCATACCGACTCCGGTCCTCTGTCCGAACCCGAAATTTTTCACATACGTATAAAATCTGCTGCTGCCCACCTCCATCGCCGTCTTGGCTGCAACGATATTGCTCGAATACATGATGGCTTCACGAAAAGTCAAGTTGCCGTAAGGTTCATGATCCCTGATGACAAGGTTATAGAGCGGCAGGGCTCCATTGTTGGCAAACACAACATCATTCGCCTTCCTTTTCAGTATCTCCGTTGCCGCTGCAGCCATGACCAGCTTGAAGGTCGAACCCGGTTCATAACTGTCCGTCACCGCACGGTTCCGGGATTTATCCGGGCTCCATGTCGTCCTGTCATTGAGATTGAAAGTCGGATAATTGGCCATTGCCAGAATCTCTCCGCTTCGGACATCCATGACAATGCTTGACGCGGCATCCGCATCGAATCTGGGGACGGCTTTCGACAGCTCATCCTCGACGATACTTTGCATATCGGCGTCAAGCGTCAGTTGAACGGTGTTTCCCCTTATGGCCTCGAACTGCCGGGCATCCGGAGCCGGATACTTCCTTCCTGTAGCCGACCTCTGGTATATTCTGGTACCATCGCGGCCTCTGAGATCGCTGTCGAGCTGCAGCTCAAGGCCGCTGCTGCCGGCATTGGTGCTGTTGGTCAGGCCGATCACCTGTGAGGCTACATTGAGATAGTAACGCTGAAGCTCTTTTTCATGCCATACTCCGGGAATCTTTTCCTGCATGAGCGGCAGTGCTTTTGCGGCAGATACCCTTCTGGCAAGAACAACTACGTCCTTCTTCTGCCTCAGTTCTTTAAGATAAACGGCACTGCCGCCACCGAAATGTCTGGAAAAAAGAGTTGCAACATACGATGAATTGTCAAAGGCAATCTGCCTGCCGCTTTTTTTGTCAACTGACGGACTACCTTTAGCGTCGAAACGGAGCGTATTCCTCACCTGCCCGGGATCTGCATAAAAGGTTATCGTTTCGATGCTTTCCCCCAGCATCCTCGCATGACGGTCGAGAATAACCCCTCTGTCCGCCGCTTCGGTTACAACACGCTCATATTGCCGGGATGCCTTTTCCTTGTACTTTTTAACGTTGATGACCTGAATACTGAGAAGCTTGCCGACAAGGGCCACAACAAAAACGAAGTAGATCAGAACGATAAACCCGAGTCTTTTGCCGAACTCGTGTTCATCCGATCTTTTTATGTCAGGCTGATCAGTCATGATTGTGGTTTATCACTTACTTCCTGATCTCTACGGGCGGAACGCCTGATTCCGCAAGTCCAATAGCCGCAGCATCCCGGGCGATATTATGAATACTCTGCAATTCATGCACTTTCAGCTCCTGCGCGGTTATAACACTCGATGTCATCTCTATCTGATTACGAAGTTTTTCGTTCTCCATCGCAAGATTGATGATGGTAAGTGTGTTATTCGTCTGGAAAACAAAAATCCCTGTTCCCGCAAGCAGGTATATGAAGGATTTCGGCTGAAGCAGCACGCTGATGTCAAGCTCCAGGGCATTGCTGATCAGTTCTTTCAATCCGGCCGAAACATTTTTTTTCCCGGTAACGCCCTTAACCTGTTCAAGTGAAGGAGAATAACTTTCCATTGCGGTAAAATCCGTTTCCTTGACGGGGATTGGATGATACGTTGCCTCTTCCGGCATTTTTTCCCTGATACGCCTGAACTGGCTTATTCCACGGTTCAGCAACGAAAACGGTATATTGTCAGCATGCATGGTTGCCTCCATGTGAAATTTTTTCAATGACTCTCAGTTTGGCACTTCTTGCCCTCGGATTCGACTCCACCTCCTCACCACCAGGCATAACAGGCTTGCGGGTAAGCATGGTAACGGACCCTCTTCGAACCGGCTCCCTGAGACCTACTCCTTTCGGGCCCCAGTCATTGCTTGCTTTCTCGATAAACACGGTCTTTACTATCCTGTCCTCCAGCGAATGATAGCTGATGACGGCCATTCTTCCATGTTCTTCCAGTCGATCGATACCATCGTACAGTGCCCGGCGAAGAACTTCGAGTTCGTTGTTTACCTCTATCCTCAAAGCCTGAAATACTCTTGAGAGGGTCTTGAGCACCATCTCTCCACCATGCATGTTTTTCCGGATAATCCCGGCCAGTTCTTCTGTCCCGGTAACTGGTCCGTATTTTTCCCGGTATGCCACGATCGCTCTTGCGATTCTCCTGCTTTTCGGTTCTTCGCCATACCTGAAAAAAAGCCCGGCAAGCTCATTTTCACTGCAGGAATTGACAATATCACCAGCTGTTCTTGAACCGCTTTCATCCATTCTCATATCAAGGGTGCCTTCTCGAAGATAGCTGAACCCCCTTTCAGGGGTATCGATCTGGAATGACGATACTCCAAGATCAAGCAGGATTCCGGTTACCCTTGGCTGCAGGCATTTATGAGCACATACCTTTGTGACGATTTCTTCGATTTCACAGAAATTCCCTTTCACCAGCTCTATATGATCATCATACTGTTTCAGTTTTTCCGATGCAGCCTGAAGTGCCGCATCATCCTGGTCTATACCGATCAGCAGCGAACCTTCAAGGAGGCCCTGTGCTGCAAGCTCTTGCAAAATCCTGAAAGAATGACCTCCGCCTCCGAGAGTCCCATCGACGTATATCCCGGATTTCCGGACCAGCATTGCAACAATTTCAGAAGCAAGGACCGGTTCATGATAAAAGATCTGAGCCATTTTCTTAAAAATACCTTCCGGCAAGAACTGAGAATCTTTCAGTATTTTCCTGCAGGACCGCAGAAAGCCGGCCCGGATCCCAGACAATCATTTTCGTGTCAGCGCCGATTATGACGATATCCCTTGTTATTCCTGCATGATCAAGAAATTCACGGGAAAGTGCTATTCGCCCCTGACGGTCCAGTTCGACCGTTTCGAGGCTTTCATACATCAATGTTTTCAACAGGCGTTCTTCAGGATTGAAATCCGAAAGAGAAGAGATGGTTTTTCTCATTTCGTCCCAGACGCATGGCTCATAAAGCTCAAGGGAACGATCCGGAGCTTTCATGATATAGAGACTGTCGGTAGTTCCGTCAGCACTACCGGTAGCGGCAGATGCTTTCTCAACCCCCAGTTTCCGGCGGAATCTGGCTGGTATCATCAGCCGGCCCTTTTCATCGACCGCATGCCTTTCTTTTCCTATAAAGCCAGACATTCCATCAGGACGGTTAGTCTTTGTGAGACTGAAAGTTCTACCAATTATCCCCTGCGTACAAACCTGCCAGCAATAAAGAATGGCGAAAAACAACAATTTATTCCCATTTTTTACCACTTTCCACCACTTTAATGTATCAAAAATGATGTATTAAAAAAATATTCATCTATTTTATACCTTAGTTGTCAGAGACACCATGAAAGGACCATGGGCCCCATGAAAAGAGGAAACACCGAGTATGTTGTTGATGGATACAACCTTATCCATTGCCTCTTTCCGAACGGTAAAAAAGCGTCTCTTGAAGAGATGCGCAGAAAAACGGAAGCCCTTCTCCTTGCATTTAAAAAGGAACATCGATGTTCCGTCACAATCGTTTATGACGGAAAAGAATGTTTCAGGGAACTTGCCTCCGGCACTTCATTGCATATTGTGTTCACTCCGGCATCAAAATGTGCTGACCGGTGGATTATTGACTATGTAAAATCGTTGAACACGAAAATAAAATTGGTTACTATTGTAAGTACGGACAATGAAATCCGAAGAAACGCCACGGCTTTCGGTGCGCAATGTATACGGTCAGAGGATTTTGCAAAACTTCTGAAGGACCGTTCTGCTTCAGGGAATGGCGAAAATAAACGTGATTTCAACCGCTACGACAAAGAAAACAAAGCAATAGACGCTGAAGTACCGGGCGAGCAGGAAATTGCCTTATGGAAAAACCTTTTCAATAAAGGCAAATCATAGGTGCATTACCGCTCATCAGTTACTTTTGCCACGCAATACCAGTTCACTTATCAACCACCATGATCATGATGGCCGGAATCAACGACAACAACAATGAACACAGGCAGGAACTTGAAGATTGGAGAAAAAAAATTGATGCCCTCGACAAGCAGTTGTCAATGCTTCTCTGCGAGAGACTTCGTTGCGCCCAGAATATCAGTAACCTGAAATCAAGAATAGGAGAGCAGGTTCTCCAGCCTGAACGGGAAAAAGAGGTACTGAACAATGTGCTGATTCATGCCGATTCACCTCTTGTTTCCCAGACTCTTGAAAAAATCTATCGTTGCATTATCGAAGAAACGCGCCTTTTTCAGCATGAATGGAAAAACAGCCGGCATGAGATCACTTCCGGATAAAAGAGCTCTCTTGCATGTCACCCAGAAAAACACCACTATATAAAACTTACACGTTCAAAATCATCCTGGGCGCCTTGCTCGGTGTTGTGGTATTTTTTCTGTTCATGCCGGGACTCAATACGGCATCAAGGCAGACCAGACTGGTCATTCACAGGGGAACGGGTTTCAGGGAGATCGTGGACGGGCTCTACGATGCCGGAACGATCAAAAGCCGCTGGCAGACACTTTTTACAGGCAGCGCCATTCCGTTTCTTCACAAGATCAAACCGGGGAGATATGATATCCCGCCGGGAATGTCAAATTTCCAGCTGCTTTATTACCTGCACTCCCATATCCAGGACGAGGTTCGCATAACGATCCCCGAAGGCCTCGAACTGAGAAAGGTTGCCCGGCTCTTGTCGGGAAAACTCGATTTCGATTCCACTGCTTTCATGATAGCGGCATCAGACAGCTTCGTGCTCTCTAAATATGACGTAACGTCAAAAACAGCCGAAGGATATCTTTTTCCCGGCACCTATAACTTTGTCTGGTCTGAAAACCCGAGAAGAGTGGTGGAATTCCTTATCGGAAAGTTCCGCAGTTTTTACAGTGACGACCTGAAAAAAAGGGCGGAAGAAGCGGGGCTCAACGAAATACAGCTGCTGACCCTTGCCTCCATTGTTGAATCCGAAACACCCCTTGACCCGGAAAAACCACTTGTTGCCAGTGTATATTTCAACAGACTGAAAAAAAATATGCGGCTGCAGGCGGATCCGACCATTCAGTACGCTCTTGGAGGAACTGCCCGCCGGCTTCTATACAAAGACCTGAAAGTCGATTCGCCCTACAACACTTACAGACACAACGGCTTGCCTCCCGGCCCCATCTGCAGCCCCGGTTCTGCGGCGATTCGAGCGGTTATCAGACCAGCCGATACGGAATTCCTTTACTTTGTAGCTTCCGGTAAGGGAGGCCATAACTTTTCGGGAACACTTTCGGGTCATGGAGAGAACATCAGGAAGTATAAAAAAACACTCAAAGCAACCTCTTCCAAATGATAGAGAAACGGCAAGATTCCGTTATTCCTGTTGAGTGGAATGAAATATATCGTAGATTGCAGATTATGTACATTGTCAGTGCAAATCATTTTTTCAACCAATCCTCAAAACAATGAAGAAAAAGACCTTGTCAGACATAGCAATCCAAGGCAAACGGGTTTTAATGCGTGTTGATTTCAATGTACCTCTCGATGAAAACAAAAAAATTACCGACGACAAACGTATTGTAGAATCCCTTCCGTCCATCAGAAAGGTCATTGAAAACGGCGGAAGACTGATTCTTATGTCACATCTCGGAAGACCGAAAGGAAAGGTAAATCCCGATTACTCCCTTACTCCGGCAGCATCGAGGCTTTCCGAACTGATCGACATCCCGGTAAAAATGGCAAAGGACTGTATCGGTAACGAAGTGATGCAGCAGGTCCTCGCCATGCAGGACGGAGATGTGATCATGCTTGAAAATCTTAGATTCCATCCTGAAGAAGAGGCAAACGATCCAGATTTCTCGAAGGAGCTTGCTTCACTCGGCGAGGTTTACGTAAACGACGCATTCGGCACTGCCCACAGGGCCCATGCCTCAACCGAAGGAATCACCCATTACGTTCAGACTGCCGTTGCAGGCTATCTCATTGAACGTGAACTGATGTACCTCGGAAAAGCCCTCGACGAACCGAAACGTCCTTTTGTCGCTATTCTCGGTGGCTCGAAAATATCCGGAAAAATAGATGTCCTTGAAAATCTGTTCAACAAGGTGGATACCGTCCTTATCGGCGGTGCCATGATCTTCACGTTCTTCAAGGCACAGGGATATGCCGTCGGCAATTCACTTGTAGAGGACAGCAAGACCGACCTCGCTCTCAGCCTTCTCGAACAGGCTGAAGAGAAGGGAATAAAACTGCTGCTCCCCGATGACGTTATGGTAGCACCTGAAATTTCGGCGACCGCCTCATGCCATGCGGAAAACATCGGTTCAATTTCAGACGGAATGATCGGCGTTGATATCGGTCCCATAACTGTGGAAAAATACAGAAATGAAATTCTCTCCGCACAGACGGTTCTCTGGAACGGACCGATGGGCGTTTTTGAAATTGACAATTTCGCTGCCGGAACAATGGCGGTAGCAAAAGCACTGGCTGATGCAACCCAAAAAGGTGCAATAACAATCGTCGGCGGTGGTGATTCTGCAGCGGCGATAGCCAAGGCCGGTCTTTCCGGCGGAATTACCCATATTTCGACAGGGGGCGGAGCGAGCCTCGAATTTCTTGAAGGCAAAGACCTGCCGGGAATTTCAGCACTTAACGATTAACCGGTTCAGGAAAATTCTCCATTTTACTGGACTTTTTTATTGGACATCTTCAGCTGCAGCCTCTCCTCCGGGAAACAGGCTGCGGCAGAGGCATATCCTGATACAACCATGACATCTTACAACCAGCCATACCGTCCGGGAGGTTTTCAACTGATTCCACCGGCCATCAAGATCATCATTCTTGCCAATGTCGCTGTTTTTTTTCTGCAGACGACCCCGGCAGGCAATTTTATCAATACTATCGGAGCCCTCTGGCCTATCGGCTCCGAGCATCAGGGTGGGCTGCCTTTCCGTCCCTGGCAGCTCGTTTCCTATATGTTCATGCATGGAAGCCTCCAGCATCTGTTCTTCAATATGTTCGCTCTATGGATATTCGGCGCCGAAATAGAAAATTACTGGGGGACCCGCGAGTTCACAACCTATTACTTCATATGCGGTATCGGTGCGGCCGTCATCAACCTGCTGGCTACCATGGGAAGCCCGTATCCGACCGTCGGAGCATCAGGAGCCATATTCGGTGTTCTCCTGGCATTCGGAATGATGTTCCCGGACCGCTATATCTTTCTGTATTTCCTTGTTCCGGTCAAAGCGAAATATTTCGTGGCCGGCTATGCTTTCATTGAATTCATATCTGGTTTCGGAAGCAAGACCATGGGAAGCGACAACATGATCGCCCATTTTGCACACCTTGGAGGTATGCTGATCGGCTTCATCTATATCTTGATTAAAAGAAACGAATACACGCTCTCTGGTTTTTTCTCCCGATTCCGTCAGTCCGGAAAGAAAAACGGCCTGAAGCTGTACCGGCAGGACAAGAGCAACGCTCCGGTTTCCGAGGAGGAAATCAATGCCATTCTCGACAAGATTTCACAGCATGGTTATGCTTCGCTGACCCCTGAAGAACGCCGCAAACTCCTCAAAGCAGGAGGAAAATAACCTGATGAGCAGGATTTTTGAACAAACAAAAGAGCGTGCCCGGGTTCTTCTCGGGAACCCCGGCAAAACCGGAAAGCTCATCGATGATGTGCTCCGCTTGACATCATCAGGCAGAATGGCTCCGCAGATTTCCGGCTTTGCCGATAAAATCCGTTCGCTGGTAAGAATGGTGAAATGTTACATCAGGAAAGAGTATCTCGACGTCCCCTGGCAGACCATTGTACTTGCAACCGCAGCCCTCGTCTATTTCGTCTCTCCTGTGGACGCCATATCCGATTTTCTCCCCGTTATCGGCTTCACCGACGACGCAGCCGTTCTCCTTGCTGTTTTATCATCGATCAATCACGACCTCAACCGGTTCCTTGAATGGGAAACGACCCGCATTGACGAATATTCTGAAGAGGCAAATTGATCAGCCCCCCTTTTCAATAACACGGAATAATCGAAATCCGCTTCAACCGTTTTTTTCAAAACAGGCGATGCTTTCGATATGATTGGTATGCGGAAACATATCTACAGGCTGTACGGAATTAAGCGTATAACCATATGAGCAGATATCTTTTCCGTCCCTTGCAAGGCTTGCCGGGTTGCAGCTGACATAGATGATCCTCCTTGCACCAAACTGCATCATGGTACCGAGAGCTTTCGGATGCATGCCCGCCCTCGGAGGATCGGTAATGATCACCGAAGGCATCTCATACTCTCCGAGGGTATCAATCATCGAATGGAAATTCATGAGATCGACGTTGAAGAACACTGCGTTCGTTATTCCATTCAACACTGCATTACTTCGGGCATCTGTTATGGAACTTTCAACCACTTCGAGACCGATTACCCGGCGGCAGTACCTCGAAAGGTAAAGGGTGATCGTGCCGGTTCCGCAGTAGAGATCGTAAACCGTATCGTTTTCTCTCAGACCTGCAACTTCAAGAATGCCGTTGTAAAGCCGTTCTGCCTGGGAGGAGTTCGTCTGAAAAAAAGAATTCGCCGAGATCCTGAAATCGAGATCGCCGAGCCGTTCGGTTATGAAGCCGCTGCCGGTTACCCTGAACTCCTCTTCGCCCACGGCTACGGTGTTCCTTTTCTGCGTGACATTATTGACCACCGTCATCTGCTCTCCGGGCATTCCCGATTCAAGATACCTGGCATAATGCTGCATAAGCTCCCTGTCATACCAGGATGTGACAAGATTCACCATCAGTTCACGCCGGTCTTCGCTGAAACGAACGACCAGATTCCGAAGAAATCCGGCATGCGTCCTGGCATCGTAAGGCGAAAGGTTCTGGGCGAGAACAAATTCTCTGGTCAATGCAAGTACCCTGTTCATCTGCTCTTTGGCAAGATAACAGTAGTCGATATCGATAACTTTCTCGAAATTACCCGGTGTATGGAAACCGAGAGCGAAATTTTTCGGCCGAAGAAGTATCTCCCTCGACAGTTCTTCAGGAAGAAGATAGCGTTTGCTTGAACAGGAAAATTCGATCTTGTTGCGGTAATGGAACGGTTCATTGACAGGAAGTGCCTCGCCGACGAGAGGTTCCGGAAAATTGCCGAGATGCTGGAGTGCATCGATGACCTTTTTCCGCTTGTACCTCAGCTGGGCATCGTAACTGACATGCATGAGCTTGCAGCCGCCGCAGACACCGAAAAAGGCGCATGGAGGCTGGGTCCTGTCAGGTGACGGTTCGAGGATTTCCAGAGCTTCCGCTTCGATGTAACGCTGCCGGACTTTCCTGATCCTTGCGGAAACCCTGTCACCGATGGCAAGCATACCCGATACCATGACCCCGATACCGTTTTCAAGCCTGCCGAAACACTGCTCCTTTTCCGCCAGATCGCTTATAGTCAGTTCAACCAGTCCGCCTTTTACGAGAAGTTCTTCGTTCATAAACACCTTATCTGATTGTTTGCAGCAATGCCGCTCCGAAAACACCGGCGCTGTCGCCAAGCAGCGGTTTAAGCAGCGGTATGCGAAGTTCACTGTTGAACAGATGCCGTTCAATAGACCTGACGGCTTCCACAGAATACAACGCGTCGATCCGGCCGACCCCTCCGCCAAGAATGCAGATATCAGGATCGAGGATATTTATGACGGTCGCGAGCGACTTGCCGAAGTAAAAAAGCAGCCTGTCGATCGTTTCCTTTGCTGCGGAATCGGTAGCTGAAGATGCAGCAATTCGATCGAGTGTCATTACTTCCCCGGTCAGTTTCCGGTAGTGACGTTCCAGGGCAGGCCCTGAAATAACGGTCTCGACACACCCCTTCCTGCCGCAATAACAGGGTTCCCCGTCCGGTATAAGCTCATTGTGGCCCCATTCACCGGCAATACCATGTGCGCCGTGACGGGCATTCCGGTGACAGACAATCCCTCCACCGACTCCGGTCCCGAGAATAATACCGAATGCAACGTTCGTCTCTTCGCGCATATGAGCCGAACCGGCACCGAGCAGAGACTCTGCAAGAGCGAAACAGTTCGCATCGTTTTCGATCAGGACCTCCATTCCGAGAACTTCTTCAAGATCATGCTTGAGGTCCCTTCCGTTCAGGCAGAGTGTATTCGAGTTTTTCAAAGCACATGAACGATCATCATATCTGCCGGGAGTTCCGATACCGACTGCCCCGGGCAGAGGAATGCCGGTTTCATCTGCAACAATCTCAACAAGCTGCCGGATGCGGCCGATGATGTGGGAATAGCCGTTTTCAGCCTCCGTGGCAATCCTTGTGCGGGCAAGAGGTTGCATCGTCCCATCGATGACCACCGCCTCGATTTTGGTGCCTCCAAGATCGATCCCCCAGTTAAGCTCAGCCATCGTTACCGGTTTTATTGCGCAAGATGCCTGCATGAATGATATTTTTCAGCAGCCACGAATAGATCACATATACCAGGAATGCACTGCCAATCCCGACCAGCATGCCGGCGAGGACATCTCCGGGATAGTGAACGCCTACATAAACCCGGGACCAGGCAATAAGGAAAGCATAAACCATCATGAATACCGAAAAAAGCCTTTCAATCACTACCCCCCGGTGAAAGAAAATCCAGGTCATGGCAGCGGCAGCGGCGGAATTTGCCGCATGCGAAGATGCAAAAGAGTAACTCCTGACCTGTGTGACAAGAAGACGGCAATGATCGAGTTCAAAACAGGGCCGGATACGCTGAACGATAGGTTTCAGCAGGGTTGAAGCGGTAAAATCGGATATTCCGACAGCTATGAGGGCAAGAATAACCGTCGGAAGCCCCAACTTTCCCTTCCGAATAACAATGAACAGTATCGCAAGCAGATAAATATGCCCGGACAGGTTGTCTCTGGTCAGAAATACCATCAGATCGTCGGCTGCCGGATGAACCAGATCGAGATTTATCCGCTGAAACAGCCAGGCATCAGCCTGCTCGAGAATAGACATAAAGGCTCTTTACTGTTTATCTCCCCCTTTTTTCTTTTTTCCGGACGGCTGAGTAGCGCTTTTACCGGTATTCACGGCTGGAACGACAGCGGTTGTGGTTGTTTTATTGATGTAAAACTGCTGGGCTACGCTGAAAATATTGAACATGAGATAGTAGAGTCCGAGTCCCGCAGGCATGTTGTTGAAAAACAGCAACATCATTGCCGGAAACATGTACATCATGACTTTCATCTGATCATTTGTCTGGGCAGTCGGTGTGATCTTCTGCTGCACAAACACGGTTACCGCCATAAGAATGGGAAAAACCGCAATATGATCACCATACATGGGTATGCTGAAGCCGAAATTCAGGATGGAATCGGGGACCGAAAGGTCTTTTGCCCAGAGAAAACTGTGCTGGCGAAGCTGGATAGATGAACGGAACACATAAAACATGGCAAAGAGCAGCGGCATCTGGAGCAGCACGGGCAGGCACCCGCCAAGCGGGTTCACTCCAGCTTCCTTGTAGATCCTTCCAAGCTCGCTCTGCATTTTGGCCGGATTGTCCTTGTACTTCTCCTGAAGCTCTTTCATGTGGGGCTGCAGCGCCGCCATTTTCTTCATTGACTTCGTTGAAGCCATCGAAAGAGGATAGGTCACCAGTTTGATGAGGAAAGCGAAAATAATGATGATAAGACCATAATTGCTGATAAAAGTGTTCATCCAGTTAAAGACCGGCAGGATGATGAACTCTGCAAAAGGCCTGGTCAGCCAGTCCCAGCCGAAATCCATGATTTTTTCCAGGTCGACTTTCTGGGATTTGACAGTATTGTAATCAAGTGGTCCTATAAAAAGACTGTAACGGTTATCGACAACATTTCCAGACGAAGGCACGCCCATTTTCAAGGCGACAAGATAATTTTCGAAATGGTTCCCCGCTGACTTCCGGCCTTCGAGATAGATGCCCGAAGTACGACTCTGGGGGATCACTGCCGATACGAAATACTTGTTCCGGACGGCAACCCATTTTGCCTCACCTGACTCTTCCTCCCGGTAGTACTGATTCTCCTTGCTTGCATCGAGCTTGACCATGCTGCCTCCAAGATAAGCGCTGGCAAGAGCATTTGTCGATTCCTCCTCCCTGTTCTTTTCGGTATATACAAGTCCGCCATCCCACTGCAGCTGGTATTCGTTACCGGCAAGTTCGCTGGCTAAACCGGTCAATTTGACATCGTAATCAATTTTATAGCTTTGACCTGAAAAGAGATAGGTGATATCAACGGCTTGACCTGGTGCAACATCCAGATGATAGATCACCGTGCAGGTCTGCTGGCCGGTAATGGCACGAAGTGTATCTGTGGTAACCGAAGAGAAATAGAGATCCCTGGTATCTATTTTCTTGCCTTCCCTTGTCTGAAAAAGCAGTGAGAGCGCACCTTTACTGCCATTGGTCACCAGATCGAACGGCTTGACGTTGCCATCGAGGTGCTTTTTAAGCACGAGGGATTTTAAAGTAGCACCCTTTGATGAGAGCGTTGCGCGGAAGAGATCATTTTCAACCTTCAACAACTGCTCTTTGCCATTTGCAGCATTGGCAAATGTACCGAAACTGGCTGTGAGGGGGGGGGCAACAGGCTGTTCCTGAGGAACCGGAATTCCGGTCTGCTCTGTTTTCGCAGGCTGCTGAACCGGCACCGGCTTCTTGGCCGGAGACATGAACTGAAGCCAGACGATCATGATCAAGGCAATAAGTGCAAGCCCGGTTACCGAATTTCTATCCATTACAACATTCTTTATGATTTGCCGTGAAACTGTTTTTACTTGGCGGGACCGGATCGAATCCCCCCTTTGAAAAAGGATTACACCGTAAAATACGCCATACCGTCAACCATGCGGCGAAAAAAAAGTTATGCTTCTCGAAAGCTTCAAGAGCATAACCTGAACAGGTTGGATAGTATTTACAGGAGGGGCCGAGCAATGGGGAAAGAAATGCCCGGTAAAATTTTATCAGCGCTACAGGAATCTGATTGAAAAAATGCCATCTGTTCATTTTCATAAGCTATCGTACAGTAAAAAAACCACATACATCTGCTTCTCTTTTACCTGTCACCGAAAATCAAGAAGTTGAAAGCCTCTGCATCAACCTTCTGATTTCGGACCTGAATGCATCAAGATCCGGAATGCTTTTTTTTCTTCCTTTATAAAGAAAAGCCATGTCCATGGGGCAGATTGCCGAGCCGGATTCTGCTGTTTCAGCACTGTTACCTGTATACGGCTTTTCAAGCCTGTATGCCTCTCGCATCATTCTTTTCAACCTGTTGCGGCTAACTGCGGAAGGAACTGTTTTTTTACTGACCGCAAACAAAACGGCATTAATTTCTCCCGAACAGCCTTTTTCAGGCAAAGAAGCCGTATACACCAATGTCAAAAAATCACCTTTCACACCTTTTCCAATACTGAACAGGCGCGAGATATGGTTTTTTTTTCTCAGGATTTCCCGCTTGCGCAGAGAATGGTTATGTGCTTTGTTCAATGCTTGAAAATGCAATTTTCTCGATCAGCCTGTCCCGATTCGGCTGAAAATCCGGCTTTTTTATCGTCCGGTTGTCCCCATCTGACTGCTGACAGAAAGCGAATGACGTCCTTTTGCTCTTCTTGACGACAGAACTTTCCTGCCGTTTTTGGTTGCCATTCTCTGCCTGAAACCGTGCTTGTTCCTTCTTTTTCTATTCCTGGGCTGAAAGGTTCTTTTCATTTCTCAGTGCTCCACACTGTTTAAAATAATCAAAAATTACAGGGCTTATAATTTAGCATAATGAAATGTCAATAACAAATGTTTACATGTCACATAAAATCCTGATAACTCTTTTATCAACATACTTTGACCGGCCGAAGAGAGTGTGGACAGATTGTGGACAAAAAAAACAACCCGCCCGGAAAAGAGCGGCAGAAGCGGAAAACAAAAGAATCAAGATATGTTGACTACTTTCAGGCAGAAATCATGTAAAATATTTAATAATAACAAAATAAGATGTTGAAGAACAGGGTTTGGGCTGCTGCCTGCCAAGACGGGTTTTAAATGAAATGAAATTGTTATTTATCCACTTAAAACACTAACTTGTAAACAAAAAATGTTGATGACGTGTCTATAGCAGCCCCTTGTCACGCGATTTCCCTTTATTCTACACTATTAACAGGGGGGGATTCATCAACCCTTTTCCTATAAAAATCACAAGAAAATAGAAGAAACGTTCAATGGAGCAGCAAATCTGGGATTCCTGTCTCAATGATATAAGGGAAAAAATCAATCCCCTTGCATTTAAAACATGGTTTATCCCGATAAAGCCCGTCAGTTTCAGCGGCAATGAACTCACAATAGAGGTTCCAAGCCAGTTTTTCTATGAATGGATAGAAGAAAACTATTCATCATTCCTGAAGAAGGCACTGAAAAATGTGATAGGACCGGATGCACGATTGATGTACTCGATCGTTGTCGATAAATCGCAAGGCCAGCCGGTAACCATAGAGTTGCCGCATCAGAACGCGATGAACGGAGGTACCGGAGTGGAAAATTTCACACGCAAAAGTGTACCTGCCATGCCATCCGTTTTTGAAAACAACCTTGCCCGTTTTGAAACACAGCTGAACAAGAAATATACCTTTGACACTCTTATCCGCGGAGACTGCAACTCTCTGGCTTTTGCCGCCTCGAAATCGGTTGCGCAGAGCCCGGGACAAAACGCCTTCAATCCACTGGTCATCTATGGAGGGGTTGGGCTTGGAAAAACACATATGATCCAGGCAATAGGAAACAGCGTAAGAGAAAACAAACAGAACAGCAGGGTACTGTATGTATCGAGTGAAAAATTTGCCATCGATTTTGTCAGTGCCATACAAAACGGAAAAATCCAGGAATTTTCCTCATTTTATCGTTCAATCGATGTGCTCATCATAGACGATATTCAGTTTTTCTCCGGCAAGGAAAAAACGCAGGAAGAGATTTTTCATATTTTCAATACCCTGCACCAGACAAACAAACAGATCATCTTGTCGGCAGACCGTCCGATAAAGGAAATAAAGGGTATTGAAGACCGTCTGATATCCCGTTTCAACTGGGGCCTATCGGCCGACATACAGCCTCCTGATTACGAAACGAGAAGAGCTATTATCCAGAGTAAACTGGAACATAGTGGAGTGAATCTCGATGAACCGGTCATCGAGTTTATCGCGACAAACATCACGGAAAACGTCCGTGAACTGGAAGGGTGCATCGTAAAGCTGCTTGCCGCCCAGTCACTTGACAACAGGGAAATCGATCTGCAGTTCACAAAACAGACCCTGAAGGATATTATCAGGCAAACAACAAAGCGGCTTACGCTTGAAACCATTGAAAAGGCTGTCTGTTCATATTTTTCTATCACACCCAACGACCTGAAAGGAAAATCAAAAAAGAAGGAAATAGCCATGGGAAGGCAGATTGCCATGTATCTGTCTAAAACGATGACAGAGTCATCTCTTAAGACTATAGGCCTTCATTTCGGAGGGAGAGATCATTCTACCGTTATCCATGCCGTGAATACTGTCGGAAAACGTATAGATACGATATCAGAGGAAAGAAAAAAGATCGAAGAAATAAGGAAAAGGATCGAGATACTGTCGATGTGATCAGAAATTGTGTAAAAAATGTTGGCCGGATGTTAGTATTATCTTGATAACAGGTTGAATTATCCACGGAAAAAGTTTCAGGTTCAGGCTTCCACAAATGACTCACAATGCATGCCGGTGATAAAGGGGATGTTATCAACAGTGTAATATGACTGCCGATTCCCTGTAAGTTATTGAATTATATAAACTTAGCAAGTAAAAAAGAAGCGGTGTCAAGATTTCAACAGTATCAACAACAACAACAATTATTTTAAAAATATAAATAGTTAATACTGGGGCAGATGAAAATAATCTCTTCAATTAAACAACTGCAGGATGCAGTCGGCAAAGTTGCGCATGCAATACCGGCAAAAAGCATTGATCCAAGGTTTGAAAATGTCCATTTGTCAGTAGACAGCGGCACTCTTACCATCTATGCAACTGACGGAGAGCTTTCAATAACAGCAACCATCGATGTTGAAACAAACGACAACGGAAACATTGCCATCAAGGCAAGAACTCTTCAGGATTTTCTCAGGAGCATGTACGATACTTCTGTTTCATTTGCCATTGAAAGACAAGAGATAAGCGATCATGGAACAGTAATGATTACGACGGATAAGGGTAAGTACAGAATGCCCTGTCTTTTCGAGAGCAAACCGGAAAAACAGGACAAGAGCTATGATATTTCACTTGAGCTACCCACTTCAGAACTGCAGGATCTCATCCAGAAAACGATATTTGCATGCAGTGTTGATGGAATGCGGCCTGCAATGATGGGCGTACTCATTGAACTTGAAGGAAATGTCATCACAGCTGTCTCGACTGACGGCCACCGGCTTGTACGGTGCAGGAAAGACTCATCACTCGACATTAAGGAAAAACAGAAGATTGTTGTCCCATCCAGAGTTCTTTCAATTATTCAGAAACTCGCTCAGCAAGAGACAATTGTCATGAGTATCGATTCTGATCGACGTTTTATTCGTTTGACGAGCGGCAACATCGTTCTTGATGCAGCACTGATTGTCGAACCATATCCGAACTATGAAGCTGTCATTCCTGTAGAGCATGACAAGCAGATGATAATTGAAAGATCGATAATCTATGATTCCGTAAGACGTGTGGGAAGGTTTTCAAGTATAGGGGATGTGAAAATGGTTCTGGATGGACAAAACATAAGAATCATGGCAGAAAACACAAATGAAGGAGAGTCGGCACAGGAAGAATTGCCCTGCAGTTTTACTGGTGAGCCGATCACGATAGGGTTCAATTCAAGATTTGTCGAAGCGGCGCTGGCACATATCGATGAAAACGAGATAAGGATAGAGTTGAAAAGTCCGACAACAGCCGTAATATTCAAACCTAACAGCGAAGAACAGCAGGATAGACTTATCATTCTGGTAATGCCTGTAAGGATCAATAATTGAAGAATGAGGAAATTTATTGATACTGAAAAACATATCGTATGAGAATTTCAGGAATCACAGATCACTGACATTTGATCCGGAAAATGGAATTAATCTCATTTACGGACAGAATGGATCCGGTAAAACATCGATTCTTGAAGGGATTCATTATTGTGCGCTGACAAAGGGTTTTGTCAGCGCCAACGATCAGCAGTGTCTGACTTTCGAAACAGAATATTTTTTAGTCAACGGTAATTTCATAAGTGAAACGGAAAGGCAGATAACGGTAAAAATTTCGTATAAAAGCGAAAAAAAGATAACCGTCAATAATTCAGAAATTAAACCATTTTCTCACCATATAGGGACAATACCCTGTATTACCTTTTCCCCGCCAGAGATTTCAATTGTCAATGGATCGCCAATGGAAAGAAGGAGATTCATTGACAATTCCATTTGCCAGACAGACAGAAAATATCTTGATGATCTCCTCACATACAGGAGGGTTCTCAGCCAGAGAAATACATTGCTTGCACAGTTAAAGGAAAATACAAAAGACCAGGACAATACATTGTCGGTATGGTCCGAACAGCTTTCACGCATTGCTGCAGCAATCGTAAGAAAAAGGGTTGGATTTACAGAAGAAATTCTCCAGTGGCTTTACGGAATTTATAAAGATCTTTCAGTTCTGGAAGAACCATCCTTATTATACAGGTGTTCACTGGGGAGCATAAGAAAGGAAGATTCAGAGGAAATACTCTATAACAGGTTCCTACAGAAGTATAAAGATACAGAAAAAACGGATATTTTCAGGTCACAGACAACGATAGGACCGCATCGGGATGACATGCAGATAAATCTGAATGAAAAAGAGATAGGAAAATATGCATCACAGGGACAGATGAGAACATTTCTTATCGCATTGAAGCTCGCGCAGCACCGG
The DNA here is from genome assembly GCA_013334225.1 of Chlorobiaceae bacterium. Lineage (GTDB taxonomy): Bacteria > Bacteroidota > Chlorobiia > Chlorobiales > Chlorobiaceae > Chlorobium. The sequence goes on along the minus strand of JAAXXY010000004.1, from coordinate 17,248 downwards.
TATTTCAACGAAAAAATTTGTGAAAAACCAATATGCCTTCTTGACGACATCTTCAGTGAGCTTGATACAAAAAGAACCGAATATATACTTGCTCTCCTTAAAACATACGGACAGAGTATCATAACATCTGCTGAAAAAAAAACATACGGTGGTATAAACGCGATTTCGATAGAAAATATGAAGAAAGAAAACAGGCGGTAACAGTGTCAAGAACAAAAAATCCAAGGAAAATATCGGAAGTTGTCTGCGAAATGTGCAGGAGCATGGGACTGGATGATGCCTATCAGCAATACAAGACACTTCAGATATGGAACAGTGTGGTAGGAGAAGGAATATCGGGAGAAACGGTAATAGAAAGGTTTTATGAGGGACAGTTGTTCATCAGAGTCAAAAACCCGGCATGGAGAATGGAACTGAATTTCAGAAAAAAGGAAATAATAAGGAAATTGAACGAGGCATTGAAAGAAAGAATTGTAAACGAAATAATTTTCAGATGAAATGTGCCGGAATCGTGGGGTTTTCTGTATGTATCAAAAAGAAATCACCAGGAATCTGAACACTGTAAAAAAACCAAGAAGAGTATAAGAAAGACAGTATCGTCCGTGTATGATAACATGTAACGAAAAAAAGAGGCGGTCTCAGTTCTGTTGATGAGACAGCCTCTTTTTACTGGTACAAACATCTCAGATATTACAGCTCAGCTGGTACATCTCAATCATTTTGTCCGCAAAAGATTTCCCGAAAGAGAGACATCTTTCAAATTCCGGTTCATGGGGTTTGAATTTCACCATGACGTTCTGATCGAATACCTTCAGTTTCAGCATGGAAAAGTTGGTTTCAATCATACGGACAGCTTCACCGCTCCAGCCGTAAGAACCGAACGCTGCGGCAAGCTTTCCCCTGTCACGGATAGGATTGACGGCAGAAAAGAAATGATAGATCTGAGGAAGGATGTTCTGGTTAATCGTTGGAGATCCGAGTATCATGCCGGAACAGTGAGCTATTTTGTCTTCAAGTTTGGAGAAGTGTACCGATTCGATATCGCAGATATCGATAACGAAATCACATGACTGATGGAGAGCTTCTGCGATTTTATTAGCAAGAAGTGTTGTGTTTTCATAAGCGGAAACGTAAGCGATAAGGATATTCTTGTCATTCGGCAATGCAATGGCCTGTGAAGAATATTTAGCGGAAAGGTCAACATATTTCTTCCATTTCGTGCGAAGGATCGGTCCGTGACCAGGGCAGATACAGCTTATATCGAGTGGTTTTATCTTATCGATGGCCTGAAGCATGTATTTGCTGAAAGGACGAAGTATTGCATCGAAATAATAGGTAAATGCATCGTCGAAATCGCCGACGGCATCATCGTACATTTCATCATGACAGAAATGGCTGCCGAAAGAGTCGCAGGTGAAAAGTATACGATCTTCCTCGAGCCAGGTATATATAGTGTCCGGCCAGTGAAGATTTGGTGCATTGATAAAATGAAGCGTTTTGTTGCCGAGATCAAGGGTATCGCCGGTTTTTACGACAAGTGATTTGAAATCATGTCCTGTCTGGTCGCGAAGAAATTTGATGGCATTGCCGCTGCCGACTACTGTCGCATCAGGAGCAATGGAGAGGAGATTGCGCACATTGCCTGAATGATCCGGTTCCGTATGATCGACGATGATGTACTGTATTTCAGATGGATCCGTAACCTGTTTTATCTTTGAGAGATAAGTTGGCCAGAATTTTTCTTTTGTTGTTTCTATAACAGCCTTCTTTTCAGCGTTGATGAAATACGAGTTGTACGTTGTTCCGTATTTCGTTTCCATTACGATGTCAAAAGTTATGAGTCCAGGGTCGAGGACACCTATCCAGCTTACATCCTGCGTGACGGGAAGAACTTTATGGTCGGTCATGTTTGATAAGTGAAATGTTTAAAAATAAATACTTTACCATTATAATACCGTTAAAAGGCGTACAGAGTTCCGATTAAAGAAAAAGAGAGAATGTATAAAAACTATCAGAAAGGAATATCAGTGTTTACATCATTTGTTTCGGTATTGCGGATTTCCTTGAGAAGCTCAATACCTTCAGCAGAAAAGGAAAAAAGAGTATCGGCAGAAAAAATCATGCTGAAATCCTGGGGCTTAAAAAAAGGAAGGAATTTCTGACAGAATTCATCGAGACGTTTGAGGTAGAAATGAGAATTTTCATCAGGTTTAGCCTTGTTCCAGTCGGAAGACGGCTTCCCTTTGTCATAAAAAGAAGAACCTGTTCCGCTTCCTGAAACGTAAAAAGTGATTCTGTCACCTTTTGCAACCTTCATTCCGGATTTGATCGCAATTTCATAAGCGATCGATTTAGATCTTTTACCGGACCGGATATCCTCAAGATACTGTTCGAGAGTGTTTTTCAGCGTTTCTGTTTTCGAGAATTCCGTGACGTCCAGCCCATGGTTGATAATTTTGTTTCGAAAATCAATAAAAAGATCGTGCAGACCGGAAATATCTTCATTCAACAGTTTTTCGAAGCCGAGGCGTACAAAATCAAGACCGAATTTTTCACCGCTCCTGCTTGTCAGAGAAGAGCCCTTCAATATCATGATATTGTCATATCCGAGAAGGACGTAGTTTTTCTTTAAATAGGAAATCATTTTCTGAAACCTGCCGTCATAACCGATTTTGATACCTTCAGGCATGAGTTCGGAAACTTCGCTGACGAGTTTTCTTTCGTCGCTCTCGTTTTTGACGGCAGGTGGAGGGATGAAAAGAATACCATCAGTATCGACCTCAATAATCCTGCAGCCGCGAAGCTCAAATTCATGGATCATTTTTTTCGCCAGCATCTGACCGGTGGAGGTAACTTTTTCGGCTTCATCGTAATCATTGAAGATACCGGCACTGAATCCGAGGTATCCATACATAGCGTTGATAAGAATTTTAAAAGAACTTTGCATGGCATCGAAGTTGTCGGCCATCGATTTATTACCGGCTGCGGAAAAATCCCGTAATTTGTCCTTTGCTTTGAAACGGAGGTCTTTGAGGTCGTTGAGTACACATGGAAATACTCTCAGTTCATCGCTTTTCGGACAGATATCGTAAGACAGCATGATAGAAGGGTACAGGGACTCGATATCAGCATATACCACCGGTCCAAGAATGCCTTTGAGAAATACCTCGGTATATCCTCCGGTATGCTGCTGGCCTGAAGTCGGTCTGGGAATGGAATGCTTGCGGCGCAGATATTCACGGATAAAAAGTGCCTCAATTTTCGCAGCCGGACCAATGCGGGATGTCATGGCATAGGTGTAGGGCAACATCTGGGAAAGGAAGAAATTGCTACCGGACAGAAGAGATGAAAGGGCCCTTGTTTCACGGACATCATCAAGAGCGTAATCAAGAAGCTTTTCAAAATTGTTGTCCCAGACATTTGCAATATCCTTGTAATCGATATAGGTCCGGTCGGGCGAGGCGAATCCGAAATGTTTAGCTACGTATTTAAGTCCGTAGCTCTGCATTGATCGTTTCGAGATATCGTAACTCTGGACAAGAAACAGTGTATCGATGACATGTCTGCCCGGAATGTCGAAAAAGGGAAAATCGATGCTTCTTTCGGCAAAACGCACACTCGACATGTATGTTCTGGGTTGCAGGCCGTTTCTTCCGATAGTAAAAGGAATTCTGTGATACTCACATCTGCGCTGGATACAGGAAAGATCGAAACTGAATATGTTATGTCCTTCTATGACATCAGGATCTTTTTCTTCGATTATGGAAAGCAGATTTTCAAGCAGTGCTTTTTCATTGCTGTTTTTAGAGTGAAGCACAGTTTCCCAGCCACGGTTGTCACTCAGTGAAACAATGATAATCTCATCATCTCCTGTAAAAGAACGAGCGGATTGTTTATCACCGGGCCTGTAATAGGTTTCGATATCGAGTTGTATCCGGTAAAGATCATCGAACAGCATTCCTTTGAAGAGTGTCTTGCCGCTCTGCAGAAAATATTGTGTGACAGCATCGCCTTTGCTGTAAACAAGGGAATTAAAGTCGTTCAACGAGTTCTGTGTGGCGTTTTCGGAAGCATCAGAAGGGCGTTTGCTGTTGATGAAATCGATGGCGCTGCGATAATTCTTCCAGTTCCTGAAGATGGAAAGATACTTGTAGAAATTGGATCCCTCGAGTTTGACAAGCCAGAAACTGTTTTTATCATCGGGCACAAACCCTTCAAGAAGAGAGTTGTCCGAAAGAAAGAAAAAAGGATAAAATGGCTCGTCATGAAAACTTACCTTGTCGTCAATACGGTTGAAAATTCGTATATGGGTATCAGAAAGCTGATAAGAACCGACAATAAAATCCTCTTTGTCTTTGCCAAACAAGAGATCATTATTGATGATATCGCTTATAATACTGTCCATAAGCCCTGAACCGGCTAATAAATTATAAGGAAGAAAAAATGTTTCACGTGAAACATTTTGAATATTTCAACGTCCTAGATGAATCATGAGCACAGAAATATCAGAAGGAGAAACACCGAGGATCCTCGAAGCCTGGCCGATAGTCTCGGGCCTGTACTTTTTCAGCTTTTCCCGGCCTTCGTTAGACAAACCGGCAACGGAGTCGTAGTTGTAAGATACGGGGATTTGATGAGATTCAAGACGCTGAATTTTTTCTGCCATCAGCAGCTCTCTTTTGAGATATCCCTCATATTTCAGATCAATATCGATTTGTTCATGAATAGAAGGATCGCTGGTAACGGCGAGAACAGAGTCGGAAAAATTTACGGAAGCTTCGAGCAGCATATGAAAATGAATACCTGGACGTTTAACCAGATTCACGGCATTCTGTGGTGATACGACGGCGGGATAACCATGTTTTGTCAATAGTATATTAATCTTGTCAGCTGAAAGTTTTGAAGACCTGCAGAGTTGTTTCAGCTTATCGATAAGTATTATCTTCCTGTTCCTTGCGGCACAGGTCTCCTGATCGACTATACCGGCATAAGAGGCGAATTCAAGCAGCCTGATATCAGCATTGTCATGACGGAGCTGTAAACGGTACTCGGCTGATGAAGTGAACATCCGGTATGGTTCTTTTGTCTCTTTTGTGATCAGGTCATCAATGAGTACGCCGATATAGGCGTCGGATCGTTTCAGAATCAAGGGTTGTCTTTTCTGAATTTTGAGAGCAGCGTTTATTCCTGCAATCAATCCCTGGGCAGCAGCTTCCTCATAGCCAGATGTGCCGTTTATCTGACCGGCGAAATAGAGGTTTTCGACAAGTTTTGTTTCGAGTGTATTTTTGATCTGATACGGAAAGAAATAGTCGTATTCGATGGCATATCCGGGTCGTATTGTTTTAACGTCCTTCAAGCCGGGAACCGTCCTCAATGCAGCGATTTGTATTTCTTCCGGTAAAGATGTAGAGAAACCGTTCACATACATTTCATTTGTATCATATCCTTCCGGTTCGAGAAAAATATGGTGACTGTCCTTATCGGGAAAGCGGAAGATCTTGTCTTCAATCGACGGACAGTAACGCGGACCGACACCCTGTACTTTTCCGGTGAAAAGAGGCGATCGGTCAAATCCTGTTTTCAGGATTTCATGGGTTTCCGACGTTGTTTTTGTTACAAAGCAGCTCTTCTGGCGGATTTCATGCTGCAGTTTGCTCAAGAACGAAAAGAAAACCGGCTGATCATCACCTCTCTGTTCCTCAACAAGTGAATAATCAACACTGCGTGCATCGATCCGGGGAGGTGTACCGGTTTTCAGTCTTCCATAGCTGAAACCGAGATTGACAAGGCTTTCAGAAAGTCCGCAGACGGGTGGTTCGGCGACTGTCCTTCCTCCTGCATAATGGTTCATCCCGATATGAATAAGGCCGTTCAGGAATGTCCCGCAGGTAAGTATGGCTGTGGTACATCTGACAATCCGTCCGGAAGATAGTTTTACTCCATTCAACAAACCAGAGAGGCAATCGATACCGATAACCGTATCCTGGAGAAGGTCGATATTTTTTTCCTGTTCGATTACCTTCCTCATATAGAGCGAATACAGTGTACGGTCCGCCTGTGCTCTCGGTGAATGCATCGCAGGACCCTTGCTTCTGTTAAGCAATCTGAACTGAATGGCAGTTGCATCGATTGCTTTAGCCATTTCACCGCCGAGAGCATCAATTTCTCTTGTGATCTGCCCTTTGGCAACTCCTCCTATTGCAGGATTACAGGACATGCGGGCAACGGCATTCAGGTCGGTAGTTACAAGCAGGCATGAGCAACCCATTCTTGCTGCGGACAAAGCGGCTTCACAACCAGCGTGACCTGCTCCGGCGATTATGACATCATACATTGACTTTTCATCGTTTCACGTGAAACATGCTGACTCTTTTGACTGTTCTTGAACAATCAGCACAAAGATACAAATAATAACGCGATTCATGTCCGATCTTCTCCTCTTGTGGTTTGGTTGATCATACGATGCCGGGGATGCCAGGGAAAAACGGAGCATCAGTTAAATAATGTGCCATGATCATTTTCAATCTCGAATTGTGAAGATTGACGGAGGCGTGTCAAAAAATGCCTTTCTTGCAGTGTTTCGGTATACAATACGTTCTTAACTGATTGTATTTGAGCTTGCCAGGCTGATTTAAACCATTAAATCGGCAGCGTGTCTGTTGCGTAGTCATATGCTGCCGTGTCCCTTTTATACAAAAAAAATATTGCATAATATGATTTGATTATTTATAATTGTTAATAGAATCCCTGTGTCCGCTTTTTGCAGGCCTTTAAAGAGGATATCCACTGTAACCAACTTTGATGATTCCAAATGGATAGACGGCAATTTCTTGCCTTTGGTGCGCTTTTTGCCGGTTATTCACTGGCATTGCCTGCAAAACTGTTTGCTGAATGGAGTGCGAACAGTTTCCGGCAGGACTCTATCGAACAGGCTTTTATCAATGCTCTCGGAACTAAAGAGATGGTAAAAACCGACAAGATATCGATTGTTGCTCCTGTTGTGGCAACAGACGGTTCAATGGTACCTGTTGAGGTTATATCGGAACTGAAAGGGACCAGGATTTTTCTTTTTGTCGAAAAAAATGTCACTCCTCTGGTGTTTGTCTGTGATCTCCATGAAAACGCACTTCCATGGTTCTCGCTTAATATCAAGATGAAAGAAAGCTCAACGCTTTATGCCGTTGTCAGGGATGGCGGCAAGTATTTCATGTCTTCGGTACATGTTGATGTGGTGGCACAGGCCTGTTGATATCAATTCATTCAGAATCTGTAAATAAATGAACGAAAGTGTGAGAATCGTTGCACGGGACGAGAGTGGTATTGTTACAGCAAAGGTCGTCATCCCTCATCCCAGTGAGTCCGGTGCGAGAAAAGACGAGTCAGGCAATATCGTTGCTGCACATTTTATCAAAACAGGAACGGTAACGTTGAATGGAGCTCCTCTGCTTGACATCCAGCTGGGACCCGCAGTATCGAAAGATCCCTTTCTGCAGTTCCGGTTCAAAGGCGTGAAGGGAGATATATTGAAGGTATTGTTTCTCGACAGCAAAAATGTTCAGTTTGCCGCAGAAACCCGTGTTCTTTAATGTTTTCAGATGTTCGGTCGTTTCTTTTTCCATTGCTATCAATTTTATTCTTATCACTAAACAAGGAGAACTACGTTATGGCGTTGAATCTCAGAGTGTGGCTGACTGCATGCGCATTCTCTTCCGCAGTGATCACTTCGGGAAGCGTCGCTCTTGCTGCAGGAAGCAGTGCTAAAGCGAAACCTGTTCGAGAATCCGCGGCTAAAGCTACAGAAGAAAATCCACGGGGACTTGTCCTCTCTTTATCATGTACATCATGTCATGGTACAGATGGCAAGAGTGTGGGCATCATTCCTTCAATTTACGGTAAACCGACTGAATATATCGAAGCATCCATGCTTGCGTTCAAATCCGGTGCCCGATATTCGACAGTAATGAGCCGTCATGCCAAAGGATATACTGACGAGGAAATCCGGCTTATTGCCGAATATTTTGGAAGACTCTCGCACAATAAAAAATAAGCCGGAGGAAAAACATGAGTCACTCAATTTCACGCAGGGATTTCAATAAACTTCTTGTTACCGGGGTTGCCGGAGCTTCGCTTGGAATATTCGGAACATCAAACAACGCTTTTGCTGCATCCAAAAGAGTTGTTGTCATCGGTGGAGGATTCGGGGGGGCAGCTGCGGCAAAATACCTCAAAAAACTCGATCCATCCATTTCCGTGACCCTTGTCGAGCCGAAAGCAGCGTTTTATACCTGTCCTTTCAGCAACTGGGTCCTCGGCGGTCTGAAAACCATGGACGATATCACACAGACCTACACCGTTCTCAAAAACAAATACCAGATCAACGTTATCGCTGATGCCGCGGTTTCAATCGATCCTGCCAGAAATGCAGTCAAGTTGAAAAACGGCTCGACGCTTAATTACGATCGTCTTGTCGTTTCTCCCGGCATCGATTTTAAATATGATGCCGTTGCCGGTTACAGCGAGGCTGTTGCAAACTCCCGGATTCCTCATGCATATCAGGCGGGTCCGCAGACCATCATGCTGCAGAAGCAGCTCCTTGCCATGCGCAACGGCGGCCGGGTCATTATCTGTCCTCCCGGGAATCCCTTCAGGTGTCCTCCCGGGCCTTACGAACGGGCTAGTCTCATTGCTCATTACCTGAAAGAAAAGAAGCCGCAGTCGAAAATTCTCATTCTCGATGCGAAGGAAAAATTTTCCAAGCAGGCACTGTTCAAGCAAGGCTGGGAAAAGCTGTATCCCGGCATGATCGAATGGCGGTCAAGTGTTACCGGTGGAAAGGTGGTTAAAGTCGATGCTCCCACCATGTCCGTGACTACCGAATTCGGCGTTGAAAAAGGTGATGTCATCAATATCATTCCACCGCAGAAAGCCGGTAAAATCGCTTTTGATGCCGGGCTTACCGATGCCACGGGATGGTGCCCGATAAATCCGATATCGTTCGAATCCACCATTCATCCCGGGATCCATGTTATCGGCGATGCAAGTATCGCTGGTGCCATGCCTAAATCAGGTTTTGCCGCAAGCAGTCAGGGTAAGGTTGCCGCTGCCGCAATCGTCAGACTGCTGCAGGGAAAGGTTCCCGCAGCTCCATCGCTGGTAAACACCTGTTACAGCCTGATAGGCCCGAGCTACGGTATCTCTGTTGCGGGCGTGTACAAGCTGACTGCCGAGGGTATTGTGGAAATTCCGGGTTCGGGCGGCCTTACCCCCCTCAATGCTGATGCGGATCAGCTCAGCGAGGAAGCAAGCTTCGCCCGTGGCTGGTATAACAATATCATTCACGATACCTGGGGATAGTATTGAACGTATAAAAGCAAAAACCCGGCCCGAAAGCCGGGTTTTTGCTTTTATACTGATTGATAAAAGGCTTGGCAGGGAGGTTTGCAGATTGTTAGTTAATCAGTACCCCATTTTATATATTGGCTGAATTATTTCTTTCGAGAGCAAAGCGATATCTTCAATGAAAAATAAACGTTTTAATCTTTTTCTGATAGTCGTTGTCACTGTTGTGGCAATCTGGTCATTATGGCCTACCTGGCGGGACTATTCACTGACGAAACAGGTCAACAGCCTGGGTTCCTCGCGTGACAGTCTCACGTTTGCAATCAACCACCGTGACGAGATTGAAAATGCACGCAAGAAAAGCCTCAAGCTTGGCCTTGACCTGAAGGGCGGGATGCATCTTGTCATGGAAGTTGATCAGGTTGACCTTTTCGATCAGAAAGCATGGAACAAGGATGAGAAATTTTTTGCCATCATGGATGCTGTCAGGGCAAAGACGGTCTCGAGCGATGAAAGGGTGATCGACCTTCTTGCCGCCGAGTTTAAAAAAGAGAATATTCCTCTCAGCAGGTACTTCTATGATATCCGGAATACAGACAAGGAAGTGACCACAAAGCTTCAGAAAGAGTCCGAAGATGCACTTAACCGCGCCAAGGAAATTATCCGGAACCGTATTGACCAGTACGGTGTCGCTGAACCGGTTATCACCACTCAGGGAAGCAGGAAGATCATTATCGAACTTCCCGGTGTTTCCGATGAAAACAGGGTAAGAAACCTTTTGAAAGGTACAGCGAAACTTGAATTCAGACTGCTCCGTGAACCGGAGGTTCTGCTGCGGACACTGGACAAGATCAATACATACCTTATTCAGAACGCTTCTGCCGGAACCCAGAGTATCCCTGCTGATTCAGCATCTGCTGCTGCGGTTCCCGGTAAACCGGCAGCTCCTTCTGCCGTTGCTGCGGCAGGCAAGGTTTCTTCAAGGCCGCTTTACGATGTTGTCGGTGTTTATCAGAATGGAACCGCTTTTACGAACGAACCTTCAAAGGAATATGTCGCCAGCCTGTTCCATCGTAATGATATAATGGCACTTCTTCCTCCGGATACAGAACTGCTGATTTCCGCAAAACCTGATGTAAACAGCAAAACCGGAGATAAGATCTATACGGTTTTTCTTGTAAAAAAGACCCCGGAGCTTACCGGTGGTGTCATCACAGAAGCGAAAGCAACCTTTGGTTCCCAGGGAGCGCAGCCTGAAGTGCTTATGTCGATGAACTCTGATGGAACATCGAAATGGGCCCGGATTACCGGTGCAAATATCGGGAAAAGAGTTGCCATCGTGCTCGACAATGCGGTTTACAGTGCACCCGTTGTTCAGTCGAAGATTCCTAACGGCAACTCCGTGATCAACGGCATCGAAAGTCTCGAGGAGGCAAAAGACCTCGAAATCGTGCTCAAAGCCGGTGCTCTTCCAGCTCCTGTGAGAATTACAGAAGAACGTACGGTCGGGCCTTCACTCGGTGCTGATTACATCCGTGCCGGTATGCTTTCCCTTTTATGGTCATTTGTTGCGGTTTCCGGCTTTATGCTCGTGTATTACAAAAAAGCTGGTATAGCGGCAAATATAGCGCTGGTGCTCAATATCCTTATCGTGCTTTCCGTGCTGGCCGGGTTCAATGCCTCTCTTTCACTTCCGGGTATCGCCGGCATCGTTCTGACCATCGGTATGGCGGTTGACGCAAACGTGCTCATCTACGAAAGGGTCCGTGAGGAACTTGCCGAAGGAAAAACAGTTATGAGCGCTGTGTCGCAGGGATATGACAGGGCTTTCTCCTCTATTCTTGATTCGCATGTAACGACACTGGTAGCTGCTTTCCTGCTCTATTCCTATGGAATCGGTCCTATTCAGGGTTTTGCAGTTACGCTCATGATCGGTACGTCCGCAAGCCTGTTTACGGCCATCGTCGTGACAAGAGAGATATTCAATGGCCTGCTCGGTAAAAACATGCTCACAGAAAAAAGTTTCGGTTAATATTTCAAGACGTTTCAACCAATGAGGATTTTTCAGAAGACCAACTTCAATTTTATCGGACATCGTAAAATAGCCTATGGTATTTCCCTTGTCCTGCTGATTGCGGGGTTTATCTCTCTTGCGGTCAAAGGTCTTAACTATGGTATCGATTTCAGGGGAGGATCGGAGGTCGTTATCAGATTCGAAAAGAATATCGATGTCTCAACGGTCCGGGGAGCCCTCGAAGCATCCGGTGTGTCCGGTTCCCTGAAGCAGTACGGCATGGACCGTTCTTTCCTTTTGAGCACGGTATTCAAGGGCGATACAGGCGAGTTGAAGACGCTGCTTTTAAATGCCCTGAATTTGCGGATTCCCGGAAACAGGCATGAAATCGTCCGGATAGACGCCGTAGGACCAAGTATTGCATCCGATCTGAAACTGTCCGCTATAAAAGCACTGATTGCATCACTGCTTGCGATCCTGCTGTATGTAGGCTTCCGGTTTGAAATCAAATTTGCAACAGCTGGAGTCATTGCGATTTTCCATGATATTCTCTGCGTTCTGGGCCTTTTCAGCATGCTTGGCGGATTGTTCGATTTTATGCCGCTGGAAGTCGACCAGAGTATCATTGCAGCTTTCCTGACAATCGCGGGCTATTCAATCACCGATACTGTTGTTGTTTATGACCGTATCAGGGAACGAGTCCGGGGCCAGAAACCAGCCGATTACGAGCGGATATTCAATGAGAGCATGAACCAGACGCTGAGCAGAACGGTCATTACATCGGGAACGGTACTGCTTTCCGTACTTGTCCTGTTCCTTTTTGCCGGTCCGGCTATCAGAGGTTTTGCTTTTGCAGTATTCATGGGCATTCTCGTTGGTACCTATTCATCGATTTTTGTCGCGGCACCCCTTGTCTTCGACTGGGTGAAGCTTTCAAAGAGTGCGATTCATCTTAGAGGCGGTCAGAAGTCGTGACAGAGGTATTTCTCATTACGGCCGGAAACCGTTTCCCGACAATCCCATCCCTGATGAACATCAGTAGTTGCGCAAGGGATGGTTCACTGACAGGAGAATTTAAAACTATCTATACGGAAGGAGTTTTTGCATGAAAAATATAATGACAAGAGTTGCGGTACTGTTTTTTGCCATGATGTCCTTACTGCAGCTGCCTGCTTCAGCTGAAGTGGCGGATCGCATCGTAGCCGTTGTCGGTAACGAGATCATCCTGAAATCGGAAGTCGATAACCGGGAGCTTATGACAAAAATGCAGTTTCCCGAGCTGGCAAAAGAAAAAGGATTGGGCAGATCAATTCTCGAAGGAGTGATCGATCAGAAAATCATTCTTGCAAAAGCTAAAATAGACAGTGTCGGCGTTGATGAAAATGCAATAAACGGGATGACAAACGACCGGTTCAAGCAGCTGAGCTCGCGTTTTTCTTCTGTAAAAGAGATGGAGGCACGTTTCGGGAAGTCCTCAGCCGGTATCCGTGAGCAGATCCGGCAGGAACTTAGAAATCAGCAGCTTGTTGAAACTTTGCGAAAGAAAAAGACTTCAGGAGTGACTGTCAGTTATGGTGAAGTGGTGGATTTTTACAAGGAAAACAAGGAGAAGTTTCCGGAAGCTCCAATCGAAGTGTCTGTATCCCAGATTCTGAAATATCCTGAGGTTTCTGCCGAGGCAAAAGCTGCGGCACTCGCCTCGATTCAGCAGGTTCAGCGGGAACTTCAGGCTGGTGGGGATTTTGCCGCACTGGCAAGGAAATATTCGCAGGACCCGGGTTCAGCCAAGGTCGGAGGAGATCTTGGTTTTGCAAGGAAAGGTGAATTTGTTCCGAGCTTCGAAGCTGCTGCTTATGCTCTCAAGGAAGGAAAAGTGTCTGATATAGTTGAAACCCGCTACGGTTACCATCTCATTCAACTGCTCAACAAGGAACAAAACTCCATTCATGCCCGTCATATCCTGATTCTTTTCGATCGCTCTAAAACGGATTTTGCCGGAATTGTCCGTCAGCTTGACGGGATACGGTCACAAGTGCTTGATGGAAAAGCAAATTTTGCCGATATGGCAAAGAAGTATTCCGATGATGTTGTTACCGCATCGAGTGGCGGTGAGATTGTCATAGGCGGCTCATCGAAAAAACTATTCCCTGTTACGGCCTTGCGTCCTCAACTTCAGCAGATTATCAATACCCTGAAAAAACCGGGAGAAATAACGGTCCCGCAGAAAATAGAACCTCCGCAGGGAGAACCATTTTATGCGATATTCCGTCTCAATGACATGGCCTCTGCTCACCGTATCAACCTTGATACAGACTATACCAGACTTGAACAGCTTGCTCTTGAAAACAAAAACAGCAAACTGTTCAATGAGTGGCTGGATAATCTCAGAAAGGAAGTTTACATAAGGGTATCAGACATCTAAACGGCGGACGTACCTTGCGTTTTTTTCGATGAAAGCCCGGCGAGGCTCGACTTTGTCACCCATCAGCGTGGAAAATACCTGGTCTGCTTCCATGGCATTTTCCACCGTTACCAGGAGGAGCGATCGGTGCGCCGGGTCCATAGTCGTGCTCCAGAGCTGTTCCGGGTTCATTTCTCCAAGTCCCTTGTAGCGCTGTACATGGATATTGGCCTTGCCCTTCTGCATTTTCTTCATGTTTTCCGATATTGCGTTCCGTTCATCGTCATCCCATGCATATTGCTGTTCCCTGCCTGATTTTACCAGGTAGAGCGGGGGCTGTGCGATATAGACCCTTCCGGCTTCGATCAGCGAACGCATGTGGCGGAAGAAAAAGGTCAGAAGAAGTGTTCTGATGTGAGCACCGTCTACATCGGCGTCGGTCATGATGATGATCTTGCCGTAGCGGAGTTTTTCCGGGGAGAACTCATCTTCACCGAAACTTGTGCCGAGTGCGAGAATGATCGTTTTGATCTCCTCGTTTTCAAGCATCTTGTGCAGCCGTGCTTTTTCAACGTTCAGGATTTTTCCCTTCAGAGGCAGTATTGCCTGGAAACTGCGGTCCCTGCCCTGTTTCGCACTGCCGCCTGCTGAATCGCCCTCGACGATATAGAGTTCGCAGTGTTCAGGATCGTTGATGGAGCAGTCGGCAAGTTTGCCGGGCAGTCCCGAACTTTCAAGGACGGATTTTCTTCGGGTAAGTTCCTTCGCCTTGCGAGCGGCTTCCCTTGACATTGCCGCACCTTTGACTTTTTCAATGATGAGCTTCAGTACGTTCGGGTTGCTTTCCGCGAACTCGGCAAGCTGTTCATTGACTATCGTTTCCACAATGCTCTGTGTTTCCGAGTTGCCGAGCTTTGTTTTTGTCTGACCCTCGAATTGCGGTTCCGCAACCTTCACGGAGATGACCGCTGTAAGCCCTTCCTTGAAATCGTCGCCGGTCAAAGACAGTTTCAGGTTCTTCAGAAGGTCATTTTTCTGGGCATAGGAATTGAGCGTCCTGGTCAGTGCCTTCCGGAAGCCGGTAACGTGGGTACCACCTTCATGAGTATTGATATTGTTGACGTAGCTGAAGACATTTTCCTGATAGGAGTCATTGTATTGAAGTGCGATTTCAACAATGGTGGAGTCGCGTTCTCCGTAAAGATATATCGGTTCCTTGAACAGGCTGATACGGTTCTGGTCGGTGAACAGCACGAACTCCTTGATCCCTCCCTCGTAATGGAAGACTTCCTGTACCCCTTCGGTGTCCTGTACGGTGATGGACAGGTTCCGATTAAGGAAAGCGAGTTCCCGCATGCGGTCGATGATGATGTCATTGCGGAACTCGGTTGTTTTGAAAATCTGATGGTCCGGCAGGAAGGTGGTTTTCGTACCACGTTTGTCGGTTGTGCCGATTGGCCTGACATCTCCCTTGGGGATGCCCCGTTCGTACCGCTGGAAGTAGACGTTCCCGTCACGGTACACTTCGACCTCGCACCACTCGGAAAGGGCGTTCACTACCGATGCACCGACGCCATGAAGTCCGCCGGACACCTTGTATGCACCCTTGTCGAACTTTCCTCCGGCGCCGATCACCGTCATGACCAGTTCGAGCGCCGATTTTTTCTTTTCGGGGTGCATGTCGACCGGAATACCTCTGCCGCGGTCTATGACCGTAACCGATCCGTCAGGGTTCAGGGAAACGAAAATATAATCGTTGAAACCACCGAGGGTTTCGTCGATCGAATTGTCGACAATTTCGTAGATAAGGTGGTGAAGTCCACGGCTGTGGATATCGCCGATATACATGGCCGGACGCATCCGTACATGTTCAATGCCATCGAGAACCTGAATGTTGGTTGCTCCGTAAGCCGCTATAGTTTCGGGGGCTTCGGGAACCCTGATATCGTCTTCCTGCATAGTGATCTGCTGTAGCTATTGTAAAGAATTCTGATATACAAGATAAGAAAAATAGAGTCATATGCTTGCTTTATCGATCATGATGCAGCCCAGAACGCGTCGATGACATGTTCGACCGTGAACGAGGATATCAGGCCCTGCCCCATCTCCCGAACCCTTACGGCCACGACATCGAATCTGCAATCGGTATCCATCCCTCCGTTACGGAACAGGTAGGATTTTGCCGCCTTGATGATCTCCTGCTGTTTCTGCGGGGTAACCGCATCGAGCGGGTCGCCCTTTTCATCAGATGAACGGGTTTTCACTTCCACAAAACAGAGCACTCCCCGATGACGGGCAATAATGTCGATCTCGTTTCGCCGGAAGCGGTAGTTCCGCTCGAGGATCCTGTACCCTTTTCCGGAAAGGTAATCGGCTGCGATTTTTTCCCCCTGCGGCCCGAGTAGATGAGCATCATACATGCCGCAGTTACTTTTCTCCCAACTGGCGGAGTTTGAAACTTTTGCGATGAATAGGGCTTCGGCCGTACCGGCGGATAGCCTCCACATGTGCCCTGGTGGGGTAACCGAAATGCCGGTCGAACCCGTATTCAGGCAAGGTGAGGTTGTGAACTCTCATGATTTCGTCCCGGCAGGTTTTTGCAAGTATCGATGCTGCCGCGATCGAAAACACCTTGGAATCTCCTTTCACAACGGTTTCATACTTGATCGGAAGGTGAGGTTTGAACCGGTTGCCGTCAACGAGCAGGTAATCGGGAGTTTTCTGAAGCGATTCGACCGCCTGGTTCATGGCGAGCATGGTGGCCTGCAGGATATTGATCCTGTCGATGGTTTCAGCTTCAACAACGGCAACTGCCCACGCTTGCGCATGTGCCTTGATGAGCGGGACAAGCTCTTCGCGTTCCCTTGGCGAAAGCTTTTTAGAATCGTCGATAGCGCAAAGCATGGGGGTTTCACTCTCCTCCGGTCTGAACCGGCGGGGAAATACCACCGCCGCTGCAACAACCGGCCCGGCAAGCGGTCCCCGCCCGGCTTCATCGATACCGCAGACAAGCTTTGCCGTTTGCCACAATGGCCATTCGTACTCGGTGTTCATAATTGTGTCGGTGTTGGCATCAGTTCAGCAAAGTTTAGCAAGAGTCTCAGCAAGTTTTATATACCCTTAATTTACATCATATCCGGAATATAAAGGAGAGGTTGGAATAAAATTTATTTCCCGTTCAGCACTCCCATGATTTCCCGGAAGCTTGAAAGCCCGGCTTCGAGGTTTTCAATGATTTCTCCGGCCAATAAATCAGGGTCGGGGAGGTTGTCGAGGTCAGCGAGGCTTTTATCCTTGAGCCAGAAGATGTCGAGGTTCGTTTTGTCGCGGGCGGCGATCTCCTCGTAGGTGTATCTGCGCCAGCGTCCGTCGGTATTTTCCGGCGACCAGGTTTCCTTGCGTCTGTAACGGTTTTCAGGATTGTAGCACTCCACGAACTCCTGCAGGTCCGTGGCTTTCAGCGGATTCTTTTTCAGGGTATGATGGATATT
>JAAXXY010000073.1 GCA_013334225.1 Chlorobiaceae bacterium | reverse complement strand
GCGCACCCGCGCCTGCGTTCCTCGTGGTAAGCGAAGTCCACTACCCCTCGCGCTGGAAAGCCTTCCTCGACGGAAGGGAAGTGCCGGTCGTCGAAATCAATGGCCTCATCCGTGGCGTGCGGATCCCCGCAGGCCGGCACGAACTTGTCTACCGCTACGACCGATCCCTCTTCGACCAGGGCCGCATGATCTCCCTCGCCGCCTTCTGCGCTGCGCTCCTGCTGATTGTCGGTGGAGTTGTTGTCAATCATTCAGGCGGGAAACAGACTGTATGACTGAATAGGATTTTTTTATCGCCTTTAATTCCTTGAAGGAAGGCGTTTTGTCCAGTTATTTATTCGTATTTCCTGATGAATCTGTATCTTTAACGTGATATTGGTTTTGAATGTCTGACGAACTTGATGGATTATTTTTTGGTGTGTGTTCGAATAAAGAAATATGGAAGACGAGCTTAAAATATATCGCCAAGGGCTAATTGATACACAGCGCAAACTGAATGAGAGCTACGATAAATTGCTTATCACTCTTTCTGGAGGAGCGCTTGGCCTATCTGTTACATTTCTAAAAGATATTATTGGCTCAAATGAAATACGTTATCCCAATCTATTACTAATTGCTTGGGCATTATTTGTAACAAGCATTGGGTCAATACTTTGTGAAATTTTGTTTGGGATTCAAGCTCATAAAAAGGCAATCAAGCAAGTAGACGATAAAACCATCTATGTTCAGAAGGTTGGAGGTAAATCATCAAACTGGACTACTATATTTCATTGGATGGCAGCATTAAGTCTGATTTCTGGTTTAATGTTTGTTTCATCTTTTGCATTCCTAAATTTAGGAGGTTGCTATGTCGGAGAGAAAAATAACACCAAAGCCCCAGCCGAGTCCACCAACCAGGCCGTTACCCCAGAAAGACCCAAGGCCGTTACCTCAAAAGGAACCAAGGCCATTAACTGAAGATGCGCCGGGAAAAAGAAGTTGGGAGCCTCCTCCACCGCCACCAAAACCAAGTGACCAGCGTAAAAGATAACAGATTTTTTATAGAGTGAGTATCGTGAAAATGAAGTTGAATCGGGTGGTGTTGGCGTGTTATTAGGGTATTATTGTGAGGCATTCTAAAATACAGGACAGGTATGGCGGTTAATCTCGACAAGCCAGGAAGGTGGAAAGCTGACATAACGAAATCAGTCGATATGTACAACGACTGGTTCATGAAATTCGCACCTGAAGCCTTTCGTTCGACACGGGTGAAGACAACTAAGGATGTCGAAGCTGCTTTATATGCCACCGGTAATATGGCCACGATTACGCCTTCCATCATACGAGATAATCCGGACATACTGCCGACGCTTCGAATGTCCACCTGCCCGCCTCTTGCAGTGGACCGGCTTATCGGACTTTCGGGTGTTTCTTCAAACCTTGTTAAAAGTCTCGAGAAGAACAAGCTGCCCTCCCGGATGAATTCCGGTTTGCTGGAAAAGGATCTTCAGAGAATTGCCGGTATCATCCTGACTATGGCCGATCCTGATATTTTTGTCTGGCTTGGCAGGAAAATGCCTCCCGAAGCCGCAGAAATTCATCGGGCAGTAACGATTGTAGCTGACCGGCTATGCGGTGCTGTCGCTAATCCTATCATTCGTAATGCACAGGAGAAACGGCAGCTTGCCGCGATCAGATCATGGCTTGAAGCTCAAGGTTACAGGCTGTTGCAGAATACCGACGCCGTGCGTTTTGACTCGATGCCTTCCGGTACGTTTTCCTTTCGCATGAATGTACCGGTCAATCTTGAAGGGGGTGTCAAACAGGTTAATATTCCAGTTGATGCTGTAATCATGCCGAGGAAGCGCAAAAAAGGAGGACTGCCGGTCTTTCTGGAGGCGAAATCTGCAGGGGATTTTACCAATACGAACAAACGCCGAAAGGAAGAGGCGATGAAGATGAGCCAGCTTCGAAGTACATACGGACAGAACGTGCAATTCAATCTTTTCCTGTGCGGTTATTTCGATAGCGGTTATCTTGGTTATGAGGCCGCTGAAGGAATCGATTGGGTTTGGGAGCATCGCATCGACGACATGGCGTTATTCGGGATATGACTTTGACAGGTATACAGAACATCTTCGAGGCGGACCGGCTTCGGCTGCAAAGCAAACTCGATGCCGGTAAAACGCAGGCTGAACGCAACAGGCTCGGCCAGTTTGCGACGCCGACGCTCCTTGCCCGAGATATTCTTGCATATGCTTCGTCACTGTTTCCGGAAAACGAGGTTATACGTTTTCTTGATCCGGCTGTTGGTACAGGTTCCTTTTTTTCAGCATTGAGAGATATTTTTCTTTCCGGGCGAATCAACTCCGCTCTTGGTTTTGAAATCGATTCTCACTACGGTGAACCCGCCGCAAGAATATGGATGGATACGGGTTACTCGATCAGACTTGCTGATTTTACAGTAGCTGAACCACCATCAGAGAAGTTCAATCTGGTAATCTGCAATCCTCCTTATGTGCGGCATCATCACCTGCAGAACGGTGATAAATTGCGTCTTCAGGCGAAAACTGCACATGCAAGCGGCATGAAGCTAAGCGGACTTGCCGGATTGTACTGCCATTTTCTCGGATTGTCACATGCATGGATGGCTGAAGACGGTATCGCGGGCTGGCTGATTCCGAGCGAATTCATGGATGTCAATTACGGTAAGGCGGTCAAGCAGTATCTGCTCGAGAAAGTAACATTGCTGAAAATCCATCGCTTCGATCCGGACGAGGTGCAGTTTGCCGATGCACTTGTCTCTTCGGCCGTCGTCTGGTTCAGAAAAGCTTCACCTCCTGAAAATCATAAGGTATCGTTTACTTTCGGTGGTTCTTTGCTTGAACCTCGGTACAGCAGGGATATTTCGAGAGAGGATCTTGCACGAGAGGTGAAATGGACAAGGTTTCCCAAATCCGACTTATCAGGGGCGAAGGAAGAAAAAGTTGTTCTTGCCGATTTTTTCAATATTCGCAGGGGGATTGCCACCGGCGGCAACGGTTTTTTCATTCTGGACCGTGAGGAAATTACATCAAGAAATCTGCCGATGGAGCTGTTCAGACCAATCCTGCCAAGTCCCCGTTATCTTGCCGAAAACGAGATTATGGCTGATACGAACGGCTTTCCAGTGCTTGACCGGCAGCGGTTCCTTCTCGATACGAAACTGACGGAAGAACGAATAAAAGATCGTTATCCGGAAATGTCAGCATACCTTGAGGAAGGGAAGAAATTGGGAGTCCACGAAGGTTATCTCTGCCGCAACCGCTCTCCCTGGTATTCGCAGGAAAACCGGCCACCGGCACCGATAGTTTGTACCTACCTCGGCCGCAGCAACACGAAAAGCGGCAGGCCGTTCCGGTTCATTCTGAACCATTCGTCCGCTACCGTCGCGAACGTCTATCTTGCCTTATATCCGAAATCACAGCTTGCAAAAGCCATCTCGCAGAATCCAACATTGCTTCGCGCTGTATGGGAAGTGATGAACCTCATTGCTCCCGAGCAGTTGCTTGGGGAAGGTCGTGTTTACGGTGGCGGGCTTCACAAACTCGAGCCGAACGAGCTTGCCAATGTCGATGCTTCGAAGATTGTCGAACTGATACCGGATTTCAGGTTATCTCCCGAAGCAGAGCAGTTGGGATTGTTTTAGGAAGAAACGGCAAATGACCTGTTCCTCTATCTTTTTTTAAAATTTATGTGCTGTGATAAACCTGTGATAGAAACGTCTTATTACTCCGGCAACTACAGTTCGCAAATACAATCTGAAGGAAGGTCTGTCATTCTGAATGAAGCGTAGCGTAGTGAAGAATCCATCTGCTTATAAAACAAAATCTTATGGATTCTTCGCTCCGCTCGGAATGACATGAATAAAGATTTTGCTTATAAGATAGCTGATACCTTTAATCGCCGGCGTTATAATATGTAAGTTTACGTAGTTGTGAACGTCCCTGAGTTTACTGATTCCCCTTTGTCGTCACAACCGGTGATCTTCGGGCTGAAATCATGCAATGACTGAATGCTGGTGTTTTGTTGCTGAATTATTGCCTGCTTGGTGCCGTGATATATTGATGACTTGCCGTTGTTTCGCTATATTTTCTGTAAGCGATTATTGTGACAGGGCAAGCATTGGAAAAAATGGAGATGGTTGCTGCTTCTCAAACACTTGTACAGTCGGCTGTTAACGCTCATCCGTTGCAACACGGCCCGAAATTACTGGAGTTGTTCCGGGAAGCCATGCGTGTTCGTCATTACAGCAACCGAACGGAAGATACCTATTGTTCCTGGGTCAGGCGTTTTGTCCATTTCCACAAGCTGAGGCATCCAAAAGAGATGGGTGAACCCGAGATCAATGCTTTTTTGACGCATCTTGCTGTGGAAGAAAAAGTCAGCGCATCAACGCAGAATCAGGCATTGAGTGCACTGTTATTTTTATACCGGCATGTGATCGGAAAAGAAATCGGTGACCTTGGACACGTCATCCGCGCCCGAAAGCCTGTCCGGTTACCGGTTGTGCTGACTCGCGAGGAGGTGAAATCGCTTCTTGCCCAGCTTTCAGGTGACAAATGGTTAATGGCCTCACTCATGTATGGTGCCGGATTGAGGCTGATGGAATGTCTTCGATTGCGGGTTCAGGATATTGATTTCTCCCGCAGCGAAATTCTGGTTCGTGACGGCAAGGGGGCAAAAGACCGGATAACCATGTTGCCTGAGTCGTTGAAAAAGCCTCTCGGCGACCATCTGAAAAATGTCAGGAAAATTCACGATAACGATCTTTCAGCAGGTTGGGGCCGAGTACTCCTGCCTGGTGCCTTGGACCGAAAGTATCCCAATGCTCCTGCCGAATGGCGATGGCAGTGGGTTTTTCCACAGGAAAACCGGTGGGTAAACACGAAATCCGGTGTAGAAGGACGGCACCATACGCACGAAACAATTATTCAGCGTGCTGTAAAAGAAGCAGTCAGCAGGGCGGGTATTGTCAAACACGCCGGCTGTCATACGTTCAGGCACTCATTTGCGACGCATTTACTCGAAGCCGGGTATGATATTCGAACCATTCAGGAATTGATGGGCCATAAAGATGTAAGTACCACAATGGTGTTGTATACGCATGTTTTGAACAAAGGCGGTCATGGAGTAAAAAGCCCGGTTGACCTGTTTCTTGCCGGTTTAGGCTGATCTGTATAAACCGACAGGCTTAAAGAACTGATAATGTTGTTATGTTGTATATAATTAATCAATTGACTGATCTGAGATTATGATTTTTAAGTTGTCTTATACAGAAAGAAGCTTTCTGCTTTTTCAGAATTAGGCAGATCAGTCTAAACATTGTTAGGCAGATTAAAAAATAACAGGTAAATTATGAGAAGTAAGCATCTATTGCATTTTCATAACCATATTTCAGAACTAAATACACACTATTCTCATTTATTGTTTATCTCTCAAGAATTTCTCACTCAGAATGGAGAGAAAATATCAAGATATTCAGAATCGGAAACAATAGAAGTTTTTTCAGAAAACATCTATGCGCGCCAATTTAATGTGAAGTTAAAGGATTTTCCAAAGGAATACGAGAATACGAAACAATTTCTTATCCGAAGCCTATTCTTGCTTAGTTATTTTCAACTTGAAATTTACTTAAAAGATATATATTTTTTTCTTAATGGCTTCATTCATATTCTGCCTGATTTAACCCCTAAAATTTCTGCCCTTACACAACTGACAAAGCATGGAGTTCTTAATTCTGTAGATAAAGAGACTCTAAATACAATTGAATACCTAAAATTGAGACGCAATACTATTGTTCACAGGGACGAAAGTCATATTGCCCAAGGGACAATATCTGATTTTATAAAGAAGAACGGAAAAAGTTTAAATAAATATTGGCAGTCAGCAGAAAAGGATCAAGAAAAAAACAAAAGCAAGCCAAAAGTACCAAAAATTAAAAGCCTTGATTTTTCATTTAGCAAGGCTGATTCGTTGTATCGTTTTACGAATGATGAAGTTATCGATATACTGAATTTGTTACGATATTTTTCGGAATTAGTAGATAATTGCATCCTAAAAACTGTCGGTAATGACAAACTTACAGAACATATAACAATTGAATTTGATCAAATTTACGAGAATGATTCTAGAGTTCAAGCAAGCGATAATGAAACCCGAGAGAAAAAATTCAATCACTATCTGATGATGTTTTATGGAACCACTCAAAAAGAGCTAGAGAATTAAGGATGAGTAGCTCAATGGCAGAGCCCTCCCTTGAAAAGAGCCTCTCTTTCTATCTTCAAAAGAGTAGAGGGACTTTTTTCAAGGAGGGGATATGGGTTCGAATCCCGTCTCATCCACTTATAAACTTAAACCTGACTAACACGGCGTGCACCTGTCGCTGGGGAGTCTGCGGCAATCCCAATCAGTTTCCTACGTATTGTCATTTTTCTGGTTGAACGGCTTCGCCGTCCCCGCCCCAGCGCAGGTAACGCAAACCGTTAGTTTACCAACAAGTCGCTGAGGCTTATGAAAGATCAAAGTTTTTCTTATGGGCAGCTCTATTTATTCCCGAGTGATATATCTTTATTAAAAACAATAAGTTAACAGCAATAAAAACTATAAAAAACCGTATCTTACAGCAGTTTCCATCATTCTGACTCTGCTGCCATGAAA
>JAAXXY010000029.1 GCA_013334225.1 Chlorobiaceae bacterium | reverse complement strand
GTCCACCATGTGATTCTCCACTACGGTCATCTGGTCCACCTGGTCCACCACCCGGGCCAAAAGTTCTTGCATTGGCTCCATTGATGAAGGTTGTCAGAGAAACACCGCAAACCAGCAATACCGTACCTGCAAATTTCGAGATGCTTTTTTTCATTGCAGCTCCTTTTTAGTGTTCAACGGCAAAGAAAAACTACGCAAAAAATCATTGTTCCTTTATAAAATGAATAAAAAAAATACAACATCTTTCTCCTGACTATAAGTTTCTTGGTTGGATGGTGATGATAATTCACAGAAACATTCGACATGACGGAAAAAAAGCTGAGACGACCTCTTGCTCAAGTCGCGAACCTATACGGCGGCTCCGAAAATTCTGCCGACAGCTGCCGTGAGCCCCATGGCGAGCGCTCCCCAGAAAGCCACTCGCAACGATCCTTTGACAATCGGCGCGCCGCCCGCATATGCCGCGGTTCCTCCAAGCAGAATCAAAGCAGCGAGCACTGTTGCGGAGAGGATTTCGGGAATCAGGCCTGACGGCGCCAGCATTGATGCGGCAACCGGAATGACAGCACCGGCGATGAAGGAGGTCGCGGAAGAAATCGCGGCCTGGATCGGGCGTGCGCGCAGAATCTCCGTAATGCCGAGCTCATCTCGGGCATGAGCGCTGAGAGCATCGTATGCCGTAAGTTGTTCCGCCACTTTTCTCGCAAGCGGGCTGTCGAGCCCGCGGCCAACGTAGATACCGGTCAGTTCCTGCAGTTCGAGTTCCGGTTCTGCTTCCAGTTCGCGTTTTTCTTTTGCAAGGTCTGCATTTTCGGTATCGGCCTGTGACTTGACCGAAACATACTCTCCGGCAGCCATGGACATGGCACCGGCGACCATTCCCGCAACACCGGTCAGCAGGATGCTGTTTTTCGTGGCACCTGCGGCGGCTACGCCCATGATCAGGCTTGCGGTGGAGATGGTTCCGTCGTTGGCGCCAAGCACGGCGGCTCGAAGCCACCCGATTCTGCCACCCTTGTGAGTCTCTTTATGTATGCGCGGCATCGGCAAATCTCCTTTTTATCCAAGCGGGTTTTCGTTAGTATACCGGGTGACTCCGTTGCCCGGCGATCACTTCCGTCTGTCAAAAATCCGTATATTAATGAGCAGTGGTATCCTGAGGAGAATATAAAGAGAACCCTCGGCATTACGGAGATGACATACGCTATCCACTTCCTGCTTTTCATCTTTCTGCTTCTTTTTAATGCTACCCTGGTTGAATGTGGTTTTCAGGGAACCCTGCTTGTTTCAAACACCATCCGGTCACTGCAGTAGTGATTTCTGAACATCTTGAGTTCTTGCAACATTATTTGGCGGGTAATTAACCTCGTCACATTTCGGCAAAAATCCTGCGTGCGAACCTCAACAGGCGCTCTTCCCCTGAATTTTTTAACCCTCATAGCCGTTTAATTTTTTACATGTTCGCAGGTTTCGGGGAATGACGAAACTTTTTCCTTTTTTGCTTTTTGTGAGAATCATGCCAGTCAGGATTCAGAACAGGTACCTTTCGATATGAACCCCGGAAAACTTTAAAACGAGGAGTATGATCATGGGTATGTATTGTGTTCAATGCCAGGAAAGCGTAAAGGGTACCGGCTGTATAGCCCGGGGAGTATGCGGCAAGAACGAGGTGACTGCAAAGCTCCAGGATACGCTTGTTTACGCGCTCGAAGGCATAGCTTTTGCCTCTGAATCTTCGGGAGGCAAACTCCATCCCGATCATGGCCGTTTTATCAGCGAAGGGCTTTTCGTCACGGTTACCAATACGAACTTCGATGACGAAGCAATTGCACAGAAAATCAGGGAGGCGCTTGCTCTTCGCGAAATGCTGAAAAGCAGCCTTGCGGTGCTGCCCGATCACGATTGTCTTCACTGGCATGGAAACAGCCTCGAAGAATTCGTCAGAAAAGCCGAGATTTCGGGTATCGAGGCTCTCAGCGACAACGAAGACATCCGGTCACTGAAAGGTCTGGTGCTCTACGGCCTGAAGGGCCTTGCCGCCTATAACGATCATGCCGATGTACTTGGATACACAGACGATGCGATCCACGAATTTTACGTTACAGCCCTTGCAGCCCTCACAAAAGAGCTCGAACTCGAACGCGTGCTTGGTCTCGTCATGGAAACAGGAGCGATTGCCGTGAAAGCCATGGCGCTGCTCGACAAGGCAAATACCGAGACTTACGGGCACCCTGTGGCGACAACTGTAAGAACCGGCGTAGGCTCAAACCCGGGAATCCTCATTTCGGGACATGACCTGAAGGATATGGAAGAACTGCTGCTTCAGACAGAGGGCACAGGGGTCGATGTCTACACCCATTGTGAAATGCTTCCGGCTCATTACTATCCTGCATTCAGTAAATACAGGCATTTCATCGGTAATTACGGAGGCTCGTGGTGGTTGCAGGACAAGGAGTTCGAATCGTTCAACGGTCCGATCCTCATGACAACCAACTGTATCGTTCCAGTCAGGGAAGCTTATCGCTACCGGATGTTCACCACCGGCAATGCCGGCTACGAAGGGCTCGAGCACATTCCTCCGAGAAAAAAAGACGGGCAGAAAGATTTTTCCAGGCTCATTGAGCTTGCAAAGAACTGTCCTCCACCGAAGGAAATCGAGAACGGCGAAATAATCGGCGGCTTCGCCCACCATCAGGTGATCGCCCTTGCCGACAAGATCGTCGACGCCGTCAAGTCAGGGGCAATCAGACGCTTTATCGTAATGGGGGGATGCGACGGTCGGCATAACTCGAGGAAGTACTACACCAATGTCGCAACCGAGCTTCCCCAGGATACGGTTATTCTGACAGCGGGCTGCGCGAAATTCCGGTACAACAAACTGCCTCTCGGCTCGATCGACGGTATTCCGAGAGTGCTCGATGCGGGACAGTGCAACGACTCATATTCACTTGCCATGATAGCCCTCACGCTCAAGGATATTTTCGGGCTTGACGATATCAATGACCTTCCGGTCTCCTACGATATCGCATGGTATGAGCAGAAAGCCGTTGCAGTTTTTCTCGCCCTGCTGGCTCTTGGTGTCAAGGGAATTCGCCTTGGCCCGACCCTGCCGGAGTTTCTCACCCCGAATACCGCAGCGATCCTGGTCGAAAAATTCAATATCCGCCAGATCGGCACCGTTTTTGAAGATATCGAAGCCATGATGGCCGGAAACTGACACTCAATCACAATTGAAAAGACCGTGAGGGATCTAACCTTGCGGTCTTGTTATTTTATTATAAAGACGGTTTTACCATCTCCACCCTTTTTCTGGAAACAAGCAACCCGGCGAGCTGAGTAATTCCAGGTTTCAGAAGCCGGTTTAATGGTAGCGGATCTTCGAAGATATGTTCGACCTGCCGGAAGCGACATGCCGCCAGGCTATTGAGCTGAAGGCTCTATGAAATTTTCATGATGCCGTTCCTGTCATTCTTTACCCTTCGGCCCCGGGAGCTGATATTTATGACTCTTCATCAACTTCAGGAACGTTCTCCGATTTGCCATGACCATTCGAAGAAAGAGTACCTCCAGCCAGCAGGGACCTTCCTGATGACAGCCTCGATTTTATGATTTCCGTAGGCTTGCCGATTATTTTTGATATTGTTTCGGGAGTCAATCCGGCAATCTCCTTGAGCAGTATTGTGAGTTTCACATCAGCTTCCTGTTTAACCAATTCCTCGCCCAGGTGTTCCATAGGTTTACACGACGGCTGCGGTATACAGGATATTTTCCCGTTGACAAAGCTTTCCTGGTAACAATTTCTGAACGTTTTGAATATCTCGATTGCCGGAGTTTCAGGAGTCACATTCAGATAAGTCCTGAAAACAAGGTGGTTGGCCCCCTCCCTTGAACCTGTCATCCAATAGGCCAGGTTATAGATATCGTCTATCAGATCGTTTGGAGTCCGTTTTTTTGATGCCATAGATACTCTCCGTTAGTAAAAGGTATGTAAATCGGTCAAAAACTAAGGGGGACGGAAGGACAGAGCCGGTTCCTGAATCGATTTTTGTGATTCAGATACTCTTTGCAAACTGTAAAATAATACAATAATGCAAGAAGAGGAAACGTGGACGAGTGTATCTCTTGTCAAAACAGCAAGGAAGAGTTCATTATCAATAGTTATTTCACTCAGCCAATCTGGTCACTCAGATAATTCTGTATACCCATCTGATTGATCTGGTCAAGCTGTGCCTCGATCCAGTCGATATGCGCTTCTTCTTCCATCAGGATTGTGTCAAGCAGTTCTTTGGTACCATTGTCGCCGACTTTAACGGCAAGTCTGATGCCTTCATTGTATGAAGCAATGGCATCGCTCTCCGCCGAATGATCTTTTTTGTGCTGTTTTTCGACGGTATCGCCAATGCTGATTTTGTTCAGGTTGCTGACGATGGGGGTTCCCTCGATGAAAAGGATGCGGCCGATAAGCTTCTCGGCATGCCTCATTTCGTCGATAGCACGCTTTTCATCCGCTTTATGCAGTTTTTGATATCCCCAATTGTCGCACATTTCCGAATGAACCATATACTGATTGATGGCTGTGAGTTCTTCGGAGAGCAAGCTGTTCAGCTTTTCGATGAGTTGCGGGTTCCCTTTCATTACGGCCTCCTGAGGTTGATATTAAGATGAATTGTTTCCTTGCTTTATGAGCTTGAATGCAAATATATCTGCTTATAGAACGATATGTCAGAAGAGCAGATAATGACGAAAGCTTCATACCGGATGCGTGAAAAAAACAGATAGTTAAAAAAAAGGGCATTGATATGCATCAACACCCTTTTAACCTGAAATAAAGAACAAGAGAAAAAGAACAAACACAACCAATACTTTGAAAAACAAAGCCACGGTTCTAAAAATTCCTGAGTTATAAATTATTTTTGCTGCCGGAATGTGGGGAGCATAATGACAATACATCAAGCCCGGTATAATCCCCCGGCTTTTTTTCGCACTATCCACAGTTACCTCCATGAGCTCAATAAACACCTATTGTGACCGAAAAATAAGGGCTGTTTCTGGAGTCCTGCCCCCTGTCCAATTTCCGTCCAAATTCCGTATATTGCGCGTAGTAGTATCCCG
Source organism: Chlorobiaceae bacterium (assembly GCA_013334225.1). Lineage (GTDB taxonomy): Bacteria > Bacteroidota > Chlorobiia > Chlorobiales > Chlorobiaceae > Chlorobium. The sequence continues at coordinate 28,959 of JAAXXY010000029.1, read as the reverse complement.
AGCAGTGCACCTGAACCCTGATCCTTCCGGATAGTACGGTTTCCCAGTCCATACCTTTTCCAAACATCATGATATAAACCAATATGGCTAATCCTGAACATCTGGAGATTCTAAGGCAGGGCGTCGAGGTCTGGAATAGTTGGAGGAAAGAAAAACCAGAGATAAAGCCTGATCTCAGTAATTTGGCTCTTCCAAACACCGATTTTCATGGAATTGATTTCGGCAAAGTAAATCTAAGAATGGGCAATCTTTATGGCGTTAATATATCTGGAGCTAATCTCTGTAATGCCAACTTGAGTCTGGTTCGTTTTGGTGGAGCAAACATCAGCAATTCTAACCTTACAGGAGCTGATTTACAGGTAGCTGATCTTCGTGGAACAAATTTGAATAATGCAAACCTTACAAGTGTAAATTTCAGCGCTTGTAATTTTGATGGAGCCAATGTTAAAACAGCAAATTTTAAGAATGCCATTTTCAGGTATACTGCATTTATAAATATTGATCTTTGTTGCGCTTATAATCTTGAAAGCATTATACATGAGGGGCCATCCTCAATTGGTATCGACACCCTTTACAAATCGAAAGGAAACATCCCGGAGGTATTTCTTCGCGGTTGTGGTGTGCCGGATCAAATGATCGAATACGCAAAGTCCCTGACCGCTAACCCCATCGACTACTACTCCTGTTTCATCAGTTATAGCCATAAAGACGAGGAATTTGCAAAGCGATTGTGGGAGGGTTTGCAAGCAAATAATGTCAGGTGCTGGTTCGCTCCGCATGACCTGAAGATCGGTGATAAAATCCGGTCTGTGATTGATGAAACGATCCGGGTACATGATAAACTATTACTGATTCTCTCCGAGCACTCGGTTCAGAGCGATTGGGTAGAGCATGAAGTTGAGCATGCTCTTGAACTTGAAAAGGAGCGCAAGAAAGGAATGTTGTTTCCGGTTCAGGTTGATGATGCCATTATGGACAGCAAAACAGGCTGGGCCGGGAATGTCAAGCGACAGCGGCACATCGGGGATTTCACCCTATGGAAGGATCATGATGCATATAAGGCAGCGTTCGATAGGTTGTTGCGGGATTTGAAGGCGGGATAGAGTTTTTTTGTCGTCGAAGCTGGGTCTATGTCTTGTGAATAGTTAAGACCGTAATAACTAAATATTCAACATATGACAAATCGTATTATGAAACAGCAATATGAGGCCGCATATGAAGCTTCTGTTGCGGTGTATAATGGTTTCAGAAGCAAAGGTGCTGCTGCTGATAAAATTGTAGCTGAGACTGGTATAAATCGTAATTCGGCGCTTAACAATATCAACGATTATGCCCATATGATCCGGGGCGCGAAGTATAAACGAGCCATGAGTGTCGAGTCAGCCGAATACTTTTTAAAACGTATTTATAACGATAAGGGAAGTGATGCTCTGAAAATGGCACTTAAAAGTATGCGATTGAACATTGAATACCGGGAACTAACAAGCTGTGCATCTTAAAATGTCACGCGAACTTGTTGAATCTTTTGAAAACCTGCTGAAGAGGTGAGATTCGTATGGGATGGGATGGTTTGGCTAATTGATTGAAATAATAGAAAAAAACAAGATGGGCAGGATAATTGCAAGCCCGCTCAGGATAAAACGTATCCGTGAAAAGCGGGCTTCCGCAAAAGGACCCGGTGCTACTGGCCGGTTTTGACGAGTTCGATGTCGAGCACGATATCGACATCATTTCCGATAGTTACGCCCCCCGCATCCAGCGCCTTGTTCCAGGTAATGTCGAAATCATGTCTGTTGATGCGGGCCGTTGCCGTCGTTGCGCGCCTTGTCTTTCCCCATGCATCGCGGATTTCACTGGAAAACGGTTCGACATTCAGCACTACCTCATGTGTTTTGCCGTGCATTGTAAGGTCGCCGGCAACCTTCAGCTTGCCATCGGCCGTCCGGCTCCATTTCTTCGAAACGAAAGTAATGCTCGGATATTTAGCCGCGTCGAAAAAGTCCGGACCGCGCAGATGTTCGTCGCGTTTCTGTACGTTCGTATTGATCGAAGATGCAGCGATAGACGCCGAGACCTTCGACGCCGTTATATCGCGGTCACCGAGATCAACGGTCCCGCTGAACTGCGAAAAACTCCCTCTCACCTTCGATACCATCAGGTGGGTGATCGAAAAACCTACGCTCGAATGGTCCTGATCGATCGACCAGGTCGAAGCGAGAGTGACATTCGGCATCAAGAGCGCGATGCCGAGCGCAAACATTCTGAAAAATCTTTTCATAGTGCAGCAAGTTTTGATTATCGAGATTGCCTGTTGTTACGGAAAAGTCCCGGAACTGTCATATCATAGTTAACAATAGTTAATATAGTTAAAAGCTCAAAATATGGAAGATAATCGATAGTGACGATTGTCGGAACGAACACTTACCCGATGAAAAATAGGTGAGAATTTTTTTCTCTTTGCAGTTTTCAGAATTTAACCTACCTTAACAATTGTTAAGAGTTCTTTGAAGTTAATGGTCATCAAGAAAGGTGGAGGGAATAGACCCGTTGAAACCTTGACAACCGATTCCGTTCATGACGGAACACGGTGCCGTATTCTACTTCTGCCGTTGCAGGCTTTTGAGCCGGTAAAGCAGGGGAAAGATGAGTGAAAAAGAGCTTTTCGGGAGCCCTCTTTTCAAAACAGGTTTGCACATCTTGCTGCAGGCCGAAAAGAAACAGAGTTAAGCTTGCGCCTCTTCCATGCTCATCAGGGAAGGGGTTTTTTCATTTCCGCCGTTCGGGTGACCCGATTTTTTACAACCAATAATTGACAGAAAGAGGTATTAATGAGTTTTCAGACTGACACCATCCATGCCGGAGTTGAACCGGACAAAGCGTATGGCGCGATTATGACCCCGATTTACCAGAGCTCGACCTTCGTGTTCGAGGATATCGGCAAGCACAGGGGGTTCGACTACACAAGAAGCGGCAACCCCACCCGCAAGGCGCTCGAGGACAGCATCTCCGCCCTCGAAGGTTGTTCCTGCGCAGTAGCGGTGACAACCGGGATGGCTGCGATCACCACCGTGCTGAACCTCTTCCATGCGGGCGACGAGATCATCTGCACCGACGACTGCTATGGCGGCACATCGAGGCTTATGAAAACCGTGGAGGAGCATTTCAATATCAGGGTTCATTTCGTGAACCTGCAGAATGCCGAAAACCTGCTCCCTTATGTAAATGAACGGACAAAGGCCGTCTGGGTGGAAACCCCCTCCAATCCGCTCCTGAACCTTGTCGATATCGCAGCGGTCGCGGCCCTTTCGAAGACGCGCGCTCTGCTTACGATTGTTGATAACACATTCCTTTCGCCATACGGCCAGAAGCCGTTCGAGCTTGGGGCGGATATCGTTGTGCATTCGACAACCAAGTACCTGAACGGACATTCCGACGTTGTGGGCGGTGCGGTGCTATCGAACAGCGAAGATCTCGACGCGAAGCTGAAATTCCTCGTGAACGCCCTCGGTACCTGCGCCCAGCCCTTCGACTGCTGGCTGGTGCTGCGCGGCATCAAGACCCTTGTCCTGCGCATGCGCGAACACGAACGCAACGCGCAGGCAGTTGCGGAGTATCTCCAGGGCCACCCGAGGGTGAAGCGCGTCTTCTATCCGGGTCTCCAGGCGCACCCGCAGCACGAGCTTGCCAGGAAGCAGCAGAAGAGCTTCGGCGGCATGGTGTCCTTCGAGCTCGACGGCACGATCGACGATGTGAATCGCGTGCTGAAAGGCACCAGGCTCTTCTCGCTTGCCGAAAGCCTCGGTGGTGTTGAATCGCTGATCGAGCATCCCGCCACCATGAGCCATGCATCGATGGACAGGGAGCATCGCCTCGCGGCAGGCATTACCGACAACGTCATCAGGCTTTCCGTCGGTCTGGAGGATGGAATAGACCTGATCGAGGACCTCGGAAGAGCGCTCGGGTAAAAAAACGTTATATCGAGGCTTGGGTGCATGAGCAGCCAGCAGGACGAGGCCGGAGGGGTTTCCGTTCTTCTGGCTGCCGGCAAATACTGAACTTCGCCTAACTTTTCTTCTGAGTCATTCAGTATTTGCCGGCTTTTTCTTCCTTGAATTTTCGTTGCTGCTCTTTTAATCGAGTGAAAATTTCAGGCGTTTCTTTTTGTAAAACGGTTCCCTTCCAGAGCAGAGTTCCTTCTCTTTCATTATATACAACCATCTCATTCGCTAAAGAGCCGAGATCCAGTTTCAATTTTCCATCGGCAGTTAAAGATGCGCCAATCTGTATCTCTGAAGGTTTCGATGTAAATGATGATGAAGTGGAAAGTTTTACAAGAAAATTATCGCCATTCTTTTCAATATTCATCTGAACCACTTCAGGCCCACCATCCCAAAAACTCTTTGTAACCCCTATCCATTTTCCGACAAATTTATCAGCGGGGTTTATCTTGCAACCGAAGAAAAAAACCATTGAAGCCATTGTCAGAAACAACAGGAAAGATTTTTGCATGATCAATTTGCAGTTTAGATGTTCATGAATTTTACTTCAAATGTTAGGTACTGCACTCAATAAGACTGTTTGTTTACAGTATCAGTTGATCCCGGTTTTGATGAATTATCCGTATTCGCTCGATTTTCCAATTAACGCGACCCTTCCATCGAATGCTCATTTATATGACGGCGTGATTACATGTATAATACGCTTTATTTTCAATAAACAAAATATGCTCTTCGAGCATCCCGCCACCATGCGCCATGCTTCCATGTACAGGGAGCACCGCGAAGCGGCCGGGTTAACCGGCAATGTCATCCGGCTTTCCGTTGGTCTGGAGGATGGAATCGACCTGATCGAGGACCTCGGAAGGGCGCTTGATTGAGGGAGCTGTTCCTTTTGTTGATCAGCTTCTGTACATTAAGGGCATCTTTCATAAATTTGCGATGACAGTTTCCTGATATTCTTGAGCGGCGGAAACCAGTTTCATCGCACAAATGAGTCGTGCCTTAATGCTATCAGTGTTCAAGTCGGGTTCTCAAACGGAGGATGCTGTTTCCTATACGTTGAAAATAAGTGCGAGGGCAAAGTATCCGCGTCTGAAAATGGTTCCTCACGAAGGGCTTGTCGTGATTATTCCTGATGGTTATGACAGAAAGCGTCTTCCTGAATTAATTGCCCGATACAGGGAGTGGATCAGAAAAACTGCAGAAAGAATTGAGGTTCACTCCCTTCAGCAGAATCCTGTTCGGGAAGAGCAGCTTCCGCGTGACGTGATGTTCCACTATCACAGTGAAGCATGGAAAGTTGTTTATACGCAGAACGGTATCGGGGTTGCGGAAGCAATTGAACGTTCAGGCAATCTCGTTGAAGTGACGGGTGACATATCCAATACAGGATTGTGCCGGGCGGTGTTGCAGCTTTGGCTGAAGAACAAGGCGCATGCAGATCTTGTGCCGAAACTCTGGAGCCTTGCCGGACAGCATGGTTTCAGCATTAAAAAAGCAGGCGTTCGTCTACAGAAATCCAGATGGGGCAGCTGCTCGAGTATCGGAACGATAACCCTGAATTCGAAGCTGCTTTTTCTTCCTTCGCATCTGGTTCATTCGGTTATGGTGCATGAGCTTTGTCATACACTGCACATGAACCATTCAAGCTTGTTCTGGAAGAAAGTGGAGCAGTACAATGCACAATACCGCAGCCACGATATCGAGTTGAAGACAGCCTGGAAGTATGTACCTGCATGGGCGGCTGTCACTGAACCTTGAATGGCTGGTTTGCTACAGTCCTCCATAGCGTTTTTTCGCCATCAGCTTCACCCCTGAAAAGAGTATCGAGAGCAGCAGCAGGAGCAGCCCGCAGACAAGGGAGAGCAGGGCATCGGCAAGAGCACCGGGAATGCCCCATGTCATACCCGTCACGACGACCGATACCCCCCATGCAAGCAAGATCAGCACAAGCGGCGTGATCCTGATCGGCTTCATCAGGGCGGCAACCGACAGAACCGTCGTTGAGAACGCGAACAATAACCACCAGAGAGGTTCAAGGAAAAAATGCATGCACAGGAGATCGTTATTCTGAAATGACTGATGCCTGTTGAAAATACGACCTGAAGCGAAAATAAGAAAATGAGGCGATGTTTCTGTACGGTAAACCTAAGATGTTTTTACAGGAACAGTTAAATAACTACATTTGTTAAAGGCCACTCAAGAATGTTTTCATTCACCTCCAAGCTTCAAGGCCATGAATATCGGGATTCCAAAGGAAATCAAATCGGGAGAGAACAGGGTATCCTGCACTCCCGCAGGTGTACGTCATCTTGTCTCCTCGGGCCACCGTGTCGTTGTCGAAGCAGGTGCGGGGGCCAACAGCGGGTTCGGCGATGAAAAATATAAACGGGCTGGTGCAGTGGTTTCTTCTTCTCCGGAAAAAGTGTGGAAGAACGACCTTGTCGTGAAGGTCAAGGAGCCTCTCAGCCAGGAATATGGTTTTTTCAGAAAGGACCTCATGATTTTTACCTTTCTCCACCTTGCAGGAGTGCCTGAACTTGCCTCGGAGCTGCTCGATACCGGTGTAACGGCGATTGCTTACGAAACCGTTCAGGAAAACGGACGTCTTCCGCTCCTTGCCCCGATGAGCGAGATAGCAGGTAAAATGAGCGTGATGATGGGAGGTTTCTATCTTGCGAAACATCAGGGTGGTGAAGGGAAGCTGCTCGGAGGCGTCCCGGGTGTGCTGCCCTGCAAGGTCACGGTTTTCGGCGGCGGATCGGCCGGTATGCATGCAGCGAAGGTTGCTGCCGCTCTCGGGGCTGATGTGACTGTCATCGAGGTCAATCAGGACAGGATGCGTTTTCTTGAATCCGCCCTTCCGTCACAGGTGCACACACTCTATTCAACCGAACAGCATATCGAGGAACAGCTTGAAACTGTCGATCTGCTGATCGGTGCGGTGCTTGTTCCCGGCACTACCGCTCCAAAGCTTGTGAAACGGGAGATGCTGAAAATCATGAAGCCAGGTGCTGTATTTGTCGATATCGCGATCGATCAGGGCGGTTGCGGTGAAACCAGCAGGCCTACAACTCATGACAACCCGGTTTTTGTCGAGGAAGGGATTGTACATTACTGTGTAGCAAATATGCCCTCGGCTTATCCCCAGACCTCAACCGAAGCTCTGACCGGCGTCACGCTTCCCTACATAAGGAGAATTGCGGATTTCGGGCTTGAAAGTGCCATGGTGATGATGCCGGGCCTGTCGATGGGCCTGAATATCTGGAACGGCGCGATTACGCACGAAGCCCTCGCCCGTTCGCTTGGGAAGCCGTACCTCGAGAACCCTTTTGTCTGAATGCTTCGAAGCTTCAGGGGACGAGCAACTTGAACCCGCTTTCGCTGCCCGGCTGTCGGGTTGCCGTGTTGTCGAGCAGTTCTGTCAGCACGATTTCCATCACGAGCCAGACCTTGACACCCCTCCTCACGCAACCGGTTACCGTATTTTCCTCGCGGCCGCAGGCCATGTGCATATGCAGCACCGGATTGCCCTCTTCATCGGGAAAGATCGTACCGGTTCCGGCAATTTCATGTGCGTCGTAGAGTTCATGCGTCATGATGCTGATCGGGATCGCGCGGCTCTCTTCAGGGCCGACAACCAGCACGCTTCCCTTGTCTGCGCCGCCTATCGCAATGAGTGATGCACGCGCGATGCCATGATCACGGGCGAACTGTTCGAGTTTGTCATGGACGATTTCACCGTCCTCAAGCCTGATGACAAAAGTCCTGCCCTGTCTTGCTTCGGAATATTTCATGGGTGCGGTTATCGGTTTTTACAGCTTTTTCGGTTTTGTCTGTTCTGTTATGGTAAAGCGGCCTGTTTGAGTTTATGAACGGGTATTGGAAAAATGTAGCGAAAGGCGTTTTGTTGTTCAAATCATTTTCCTTGCAACGAACCGGATTTTACCGGTTGAGCCTGTAAATGCCAAGGTTAAGGTAAGCTGCGAAAAGTCCCCAGCAGAAATAGGGTATCAGAAGTAACGCCGAGATCGTGCTTGCCTGAGAAAACAGAACGATGATAATGGCAAGTGTCATGTCGATCATAAGCAGGTCAAGCAGGGCGGGCAAGATCTTCCTTTGTTTGAAAAAAAGGGTGGTCCAGCTGAAACTTGCCGTGAAATGAACGACAAGTATAAAACCGGTCAACCAGGCGTGCGGTTTCGAAGGTGAAAGGAAATAGAAGACCAGTGATGTGATGATAAAAAGGTAGAGCAGAGCCCAGACCGGCCCGAAAATATTCTTGGGAGGAGTGAAAGGGGGCTTTTTCAGTTCGTCATACCAGGTTGCCATTGTGCTTGCTCCTTGACCGGAAACATATCACTGCAAAAGTTCTTGCGGTCTTTTCCAATGATAACCAGGAAGCTTTCTTTATTTGTTCCTTGCTTCAATTGCTTCCATGCTGTTTCCGGAAGGAATGGGATTCCGCTATGTCCTGAAAGGCGCTTTTCCGTTTTCAATGCATTTCAGGAACCGGAGCAAGCTTGCGGTCAGTTTTCAAAAAATTCAATCTTAAGATTCTCGTCTTCCTGTTCCGTTACGTTATAGCTTCCTTTTTTCGTGATCGAAAGCCCTTTTCTGTCTCCTGCAGGAATGATCATCTGCTCGATTTTTTCAGCCTCGCTCCTTGGACAGCTTTTGTTGAAAAAGAGGTTCAGGGTCGAACCCGTATTTTCAAACTGAAGGAGGAAGTCGTTGTGGTCTACGAATACGAGGTCTTCATATGCATATGTTATTTCATAGCCGAGCTCTTCGAGGAGCTGCATGATGGTTCCGAGTGGTTTCAGCTGCTGTGTCATAGTTCAGTGTTCAGGTGTTGTGCATGAATAGTTGTTTGTATTCGGACAGGTGTTCATATCGGTCATCCTCATGGATTCCACGACTTTTTCCGCTCCAGGGACGGCACTGAGGCTGATGATATCTCGAAGCACGGTCGTATCGAATCCCTGGATATGGTGGTTCCCGATTTTCATGAGCGGTCTTTTTATCAGGATCGGGTCCCGGATCATCATGTCGAGGGCTTCCTCTATCGAATAATCCATAGGGTCAACCTCACCTGATTTCACCGTCGGCGCCGAAGGGTTGAAACACTCGCCTGCCGGTTTGTTTCCGAGATACCTGCCCAGCTCTTCTCTCGTCCACGGGTGTGTCAGCAGGTTTATCGTTTCAACGGTGTTTCCCGAAAGTTCAAGCATCGCTTTTTGACGGTTGTTGTTCCGGCATCCCGGTTTTTCAAAAAAAAGGATCAATGACATTTAAATAAAAAATATGAGCGTAAATAACTAATAAACCTTATATATTTAGGTATAAATTAATTTATATCCGATATAATTTAATAATATTTAAATAAATGCAATAAATATTTTTGTTAAATATTTGTTACGTTTTCTTTATTGAAGCAAGGTATTTCAGGCAGGGTGTACTGCAGGAAGGAGGAGGTTACGGGATGAGGTCGGCTCAAAAGCAGAATTAATTTTTGACTGTTTACATAATGTGACTGTCCGATTACTGGATTCTTCACTTCGTTCAGAATGACAAACAACACAAGTCATAGAGAGCTCATGGCATAAATCCATTTGAGACAGCCTCACTTCGATTCACGTTCTACGGTAGGTACGAAGTTTTTTGCTCTGCCTTCTCTCGGAAGAGCGAGAATTTCCCTCGAGCGGTCGAGTGCGTCGTCGATGTTGCCGAATATATTTTCTTCGCCGATCTCGTCGTAGAGTTCGAATTGCTGGAGAGCGAACAAGGGCTGGGCATGTACACCCGAGAGAATCAGACGGGTACCGGTTTTTTTGCAGTCCTTCAGCAGCTCTTTTATCATGTTCAGGCCGGTGGCATCGATGGTCAGTACCCTGCGCATCCTGATGATGCGGATTTTGGGCGCGTTTTCAACGATATGCATGGCGTCCCTGAACTTTGATGCGGCCCCGAAGAAAAATGGTCCGGTTATTTCGAAAACCTCGACACCATCGGGGACTTTCCTTGTCACGATTGTATTCGGGTCATCCTCTTCGTCACGGTCCCTGAGCTCATCGGTAACCACTCCGACATTGGCAAGTCCGGCCATACGTTGCATGAAGAGGATCACGGAGAGCAGCATGCCGATCTCGATGGCCAGTGTCAGATCGAAGACAACGGTAAGCGAGAAGGTGGTGAGAAGAACGATGACGTCGCTTCTCGGGCTTTTCAGAAGCTGCCGGAATACCTTGATTTCGCTCATGTTCCAGGATACGACGATGAGGATCGACGCCAGTGCCGGCATGGGGATCAGCTTTGCCCACCTGCCGAAGAGCATCATGATCAGGAGCAGCGTGACAGCATGTACAATACCTGCAACCGGTGTCCTTCCGCCGTTTTTGACGTTGGTTGCCGTTCGGGCAATTGCGCCGGTAACGGGAATGCCTCCGAAGAAAGGGGTTATGAAGTTTGCCGCACCCTGGGCGATCAGTTCCATGTTCGATTTGTGCCTTCCTCCAATCATACCGTCAGCGACAACGGCTGAAAGCAGTGCTTCGATGGCTCCGAGCAGCGCAATCGTGGTCGCAGGCATGATGAGCTGCCGGACTGCCTGAAAATCGAAAGATGGAAATGCAGGTGCCGGGATGGACGAAGGGATTTCCCCGAACCTTGATTCAATGGTGGGCACATCGATGTGGAATAGATGCACGACGATGGTCGAGAGTGCAATGGCAATGAGCGATCCAGGGATTTTCCGGGAAACCTTCGGCCAGAAAACGATGACAAGCAGTGAAAAGATGCCGACGAGAAAACTTGAGAGGTGAAAAGACTGAATGTTTGTTGCATATACCGACCATTTTCCGACAAAATCGCCGGGAATGACGGCAATTTCGAGACCGAGGAAATCCTTGATCTGGCTTGAAAAAATGATTACGGCGATTCCGCTCGTGAAGCCCACGATAACGGGGTAGGGGATGAACTTGATCAGGGATCCGAACTGGGCGAATCCCATCAGCATGAGGATGACACCGGCCATCATGGTTGCAAGCAGCAGCCCGTTGATGCCGTATTGCTGGACGATGCCGTAAAGAATGACTATAAATGCCCCGGTCGGGCCGCCGATCTGGACCCTGCTGCCCCCCAGAAAGGATACAATGAAGCCTCCGACAATTGCGGTGATCAGCCCTTTTTCGGGAGATACGCCTGATGCGATTGCAAAAGCGATTGCAAGAGGGAGAGCGACGATACCGACCATGATGCCTGCCACGACATCTTTCATGATCCGGTCGGGAGTAAGCTCGGGTAAAACGGTAAAGAACTTTGGTTTGAACATGTGAAACCTCGAATCTGTATCATGAAGAACATATATCCTGCATTGCATGGGCTTCTATATACCATTTTTACTGTGCTTTATCAATACACCCGCAAAATCGGCAATAAAAATCGGTGTCAGGACGTTTTTCCCTGGTTGGCTGAATAAATTTTCATTTAATACTGCACGGGTTTTCATACCTTTATAAAGGAAGATTTTTTTTTCATTCATGAAGCCTCTCCGAACATGAACTCAACCGACCCCCTTCTGCAGCCTCTTTCACTCGAAGAGATAGAGGAACTCGAAGATTTTCTCGCTTCCGATTCGACTCCTGAAGAGTGCATGACTTCCATGGACATGCTCGATGGGTATATGACCGCACTTATCGCCGGGCCGGAAGTTCCGCATCCCGATGTCTGGATCTCCTATATCTGGGACCAGGAGAACGGTGAAGAACCTGCCTATTTATCCGATGATGAAGCTTCCGTCGTCCGGGAATACCTTCTCCGGCACATGAACAGCATTGCCGTGCAGTTCGAGGAAGACCCTGAAGATTTCCTGCCTCTTTATGAAAGGCGCGAATACATTGACGAGGATGAAATTGCTTTTGCCGTTGAAGACTGGGCGCTCGGGTTCACCATGGGCATGGAACTGACCCATGAATCCTGGAAGCCGTTTTTCAGCGACGATGAAGCTGCCGTTCTCGCTTTTCCAATGTTCGTACTTGGCAGGATCACTGATGATTACGATTCGATGTCGGATGATGACAGGGATGATCTGGTCCGCAGGATGCCGGATTTCGTGATCAGGATTCATGAATACTGGAGAGAGAGGAAATAGATAGCAAGCTTCTTTGAAGCAATAACACAGTTTTGTGTCCTGCAACTTCAGAACCATAGAGGATTTTCTTTCGGCACAGCCGCTGACTGTCGATGTTGAAATCGATGAGGCAGCCGCAGGCTGTTTTCCGGTTAAGGGAATTGAATTCGAGACAACGGTGTTGTATGCGGGGGTAAAGGATTTTACAAAACTTTCCACAGAACTCTCTCCTGCCGAAATGCTGGTCTACCTCGACATGTTTCTCGCCTGGATTTGCAATTCCGTCAATGGATCTCGTTTCAGTGTACTCGAAAAGTTTCTCGACAGCGCGGTTCTTCTGCTTTTTTCTGCAAGGTTCGGTTCAAAGGACCCTTTTGTTGATGCCCTGCAGGCGGCGAGGTGGCTGGGTGAGAACGATACGTTGAAGTTCTTGCCCTCTATCGGTATTGCAAGCGGAACGGTGATGGCCGGCTTTGCAGGTGTTTCCGCAGGGCATACGGCGTCGGTTTTCGGTCGTCCGGTAATCCTTGCTGCCGGATTCGCGAAGCTCCATACGAAGGATGAAGCTGCGGCAACGATAACCGTTCCTGCCGGAGAATGGAATAACCGGAATATAGATGATGTGTTTCCCCCTTTCGAATACGATCATCCCGAGAAAGGCCGGACAAGGCAGCCGCATACCTGGAAAATCGGGAAACCGTATGAAGTGGATTTTCCAGGTTTGGTCCGTATGCAACTGCTGGATATCGCTAATTTCATTCACTGGATGCCCGCTGTTTCTGCCTGTGACAAGGCGCGGGAGTGGGTCAGTCAGATGCGCTCGCAAGGTTATTACAAGAAACAATAAAGAGGTTTTTTTAAAGCTTGCTTTTTTGCAGCAGCATTTCTACTGTTTTCAAATCAGATCTATGTATGATCATTCAATTATAAAAGGAGAAACTGAAAGATGCCGACCACCAACGATAACCTGAAAGATGCCTTTGCCGGGGAGAGCCAGGCAAACCAGAAATATCTCGCATTTGCGAAAGCCGCTGAAAAAGAGGGGTACCGCAACGTGGCAAAGCTTTTCCGCACCACGGCACAGGCAGAAAGGATCCATGCCGAAGGGCATCTGGAGGCGCTTTGCGGGATCGGTTCAACCGCATTCAACCTTCTGGCTGCGATAGGCGGAGAAACGTACGAACATACCGAAATGTACCCGCCAATGCTCGATCAGGCGGAAACCGAGGGACATGCGGCGAAAAAAATGTTCCAGTATGCCCTCAAAGCTGAAATGAAGCATGCCGAACTCTACAGAGAAGCGCTTGAGGCCGTCAAGAACGGTAAGGACATCACTGCGACAGAAGTCTGGCTCTGTCCCTTCTGCGGCCATATCGAGCTGGAAAATCCACCGGCAATCTGCCCTATCTGCGGAGCGAAAGCCGCCCAGTTCGTTCAGGTCTGACTGGGGAGTGGGGAGTGGGTAATGGGGAATGGGTAATGGGGAATGGGTAATGGGGAATGGGTAATGGGGAATGGGTAATGGGGAGTGGGAGGTTTTGAGCCCCGATAAATCCGGGGTGAGATATTGGTAGCCGGATGTGTAAGCACCGGGAACAAGGTACGCCAACACCACAATTTTTCTTCAGCCCCGGAGGGGCGATATAATGGTCATGAGGGGTCTATGTAAAGGGAAACATGAGGATTGAGCCCCGACATGTCGGGGCTCTTCACCCACTACCCGCTACCCACTCCTCGCTGACATTCATCTTCCTGAGACTGTTATACGGCTGAATGAATACCAGTCACCGCCCTCATCTCCCCTGACGGTATAATCATAAACTTTGATCCGCATTCCTTTCATGAGGAACCCGTCGTTTGCGGGGTGGTTGATGACAAGGGTGATATCGCTTCCGCTTTTGAACGAACGGGAAGCGACTGCTGTTTCATGGCTTTCGACCCTCGTTTTCTTCAATAAGATCCTGTAATGAGCGGGTATGGTCCGGTCATGTCCGAGCGACCCCGACATGGGATGCCATTTTCCATTATTGTACATACCGCTTCCCTTGACGAATCTGTCCGCGTTCCAGGATATGCGGTCGATGACACCTTCGATGAGCATCGGTCCGACCTGTGGAATCGGCGCTGCCCCGGACAATCCCGAAGAGAGAACAATGAGCAGCAGGATTGCAGCTGTTATCAATTTTATCATGATGTGCTCCGGTTTTGCGTTGAGGTTAATGCAGTATATGATCTTTTGTTGCAAGGAGCAGAGTTCCTGCAGCAAGATCGGCGAATATCCACAGCTGCCGGTTCAGTTCGATTTCCATGACTGGATTGTACAGGATCGTGAACAGTGCATAAACCAGAACGAGCAGCGGGATTTTTTTCAGTGAGTTCACATACGTACTCCAAGCAAAGGTTCCTCCGGCCATGATGGTAAGAATGGTATGATATCCGTCCGGCATGGGGAAGAGGTCCAAAAAGATCAGTGCTGCAGTGATATAGACAAGTTGAGCGGGCATTATGATTTCTGTTGTGGAAATTACGGTTATCACCTACAGACAAATATACACAGCAGCAGAGGAAAATATGCAGGATAGGCGCAGCCGGGTTTGCATATGAGTGTTCGGGACGCTACCTTTTTTGTATACCTGAACCTTAAGTTTTTCATGACCAGGCCTTTCTTTCATGCATAATTTCGATTTCCTCGGTGCCCTTTCGCTTATCGGTGCGATAGCTGTCGCTATCATTCTGATTTTTCAGCGATTGAGGATTCCGCCTGTCATCGGATTGATTTTTACCGGCATTATTCTCGGTCCTTCCGGCATAGGTGTTGTATATGACAAGGAGCTCATTTCGATACTTGCCGAACTTGGTGTTGTCCTGCTGTTGTTTACCATAGGGCTCGAGTTTTCCCTTGATGACCTGAAGAAGCTTAAACGGATCGTGCTGGTGGGAGGTATTGTACAGATCCTTGTAACGGGACTTGCCATCAGTTGCCTTTCCTACTGGTTCATGTTCATGATCGGACGAACCATAACCGTTTCTGCCGCGGTATTCCTCGGATTCGCATTTTCCGTCAGCAGTACGGCTATCAGTCTTAAAATCCTTTCTGATCGTGACGAACTGACCCTGCCCCATGGCCGCATCGCTCTCGGTATCCTGATTTTTCAGGACATTGCGGTAGTTCCTCTTATGATCGGGATCGACCTGCTGAATCCTCAGGCAGCGCTTCCATTCGGCATGCTTTTTAAAAAAATTTCACTGATCATTCTGTTTTCAGCCGGTATTTTTTTCAGTTTCCGGTTCCTGATGCCGAAACTGGTCCGGGTCATCGCTTCACTGCATGCAAGGGAGGTGCTGGTGATCGGTGGTCTTGTCATCTGTTTCGGTGCGGCCTATCTCACTTCGATTGCCGGCTTGTCGCTTGCCCTCGGTTCCTTTATTGCCGGAATGGTGATCGCAAGCACCGACGAAAGCCATCAGATCAGTGCTTCCATCGATCCTTTCCGTGAAGCGTTCACCAGCATTTTCTTCATATCTGTCGGTCTTCTGCTCGATGTTTCCGTCATCAATCTGCCGCTTTTTGTCGCGATAGCCCTTGTAGTCCTGCTTGTCAAGGGAATCCTCGTCGCAGGAGTGTCACTCTTTCTCGGCAACTCTCCGAGGGTCAGTATGATGGCTGGCATGGCCCTTGCGCAGATCGGGGAATTTTCTTTTGTGCTTGCTGAAACAGCTCTGAAAAATCACGTGATCGGTCATGAGCTTTTCCAGTCCATGCTCGCCATCATTGTTGTCACCATGATCGTGACGCCGGCAATGATTTCGCTTGCACCGAAATTTGCCGACCAGGTTGCACCTGCGCTCGGTTTCATTCCGCTTGTATCGAAAGAGAATCCATCACATGGTGTCCGGCCTCCTGACAGCACCATCATCTGTGCTGGCGAGATACATGCATCCATTGTCGGATTCGGTGTGAATGGCCAGAATGTGGCGGCAGTGCTTCATGCCACCAATATTTCCTATTCGATTCTCGAGATCGACCGGGAAACGGTTAAAAACATGCGAAAAAAAGGTGAGCCGATCTATTACGGTGATTGTACGGACAAAAAAGCGCTGCTCCGGGCTGGTGTCGATCATGCCCGTGCCGTTGTGATCGGCGTTTCGGATGCCGCTGCCGTTCGCAAGAGCATTGCCGTAATCCGGGAGATCAATCAGAAAGCATATATCATTGTCAGGGCCAGGACACTTGACGATGTCGCCGCTCTCTACAAGGCCGGAGCCGATGTCGTGGTTACCGAAAAATTCGAAACATCAATCCAGATTTTTTCACTGCTTCTCAATCATTTCACCGTTGCCCCGGAACTGATACTCGAGCAGCAGGAGATCATCAGGCGCGAATGTGAAAAAATCTTCACTGGTTCCGTGCCTGTCCCGGCTGTGAAGTGAATAACGCACGAACAAAGAAAACTCGAGGAAGTGCCCGGAGTCCTGCCGGGCTTTTTATTTTACTTTCCGGAATTTTGAGTGGATATTACAGTGTAGTTCAGTATTACCCGTAATCATATAGCAAACTACCCTCATGCCGCTTGTATGTGATAAATGTGGCCTCGCCGATATCGCCGAAGTTGCGAAATACTGTCCTCGCTGCTCAACTGCACTTAAAAAGGATGCGCTATCTTCGCTCTCTTCAAAAGGGGACAGGAAATCGGGTTCCGTTATGAAGACGGTTCTCCTTTTTCTCGTGATTCCATCTTTTATCCTGGCTGTCGGCTTATTGAGGCCTCCCGGACTTGTGCGTGTAGCTGTGAAAAAAGTTGTCCTCGACAACGTGACGACAAGTGCAGTGCCAGGTAATGGAATTATCAGAACAAAATGGAATTACGACAGCTATCCGGATCAGAAGGGAAGAGGTCAGATTCTGACAGCCACACTTGTTTCCAGAAACACGGTCGAATTCAATTTTCCTTATGATGGGGCCCAGCACGCAACACTTACTCTTTACAAGCATCCGAAGTACGGTAAAGAAGTATTGTTGAGTATTGAAAAGGGCAGATTTTTAACAGGAGTGCCCGGTGCTTATGGCAACGTCTGTTTCGATAATAAACCGGTCATTGAATTTCCGATCGAAGCACCTGCCGATCACAGGCCGACGCACGTTGTTCTGAAAGGGTATGATGAATTTGTGAATGAAATGAAAAAGTCCTCGAAGATAAGGATAGAAGTGCCGTTCAAAGACGAAGGAACTCATGTATTCGAGTTCAGTGTCGCAGGATTGAAAAGTTTTGACTGAAGGTTTTATTACTGTACTTCGAAGCTGTCTCAAAAGCAAGTCCAGGGTATCCTTTTTGTGACAATCCGTTTGCCCTGCGGTCATTCCGAGTCTGACGATGACGGGCGATGATTCAGGAAAATTCTCATAAGAGTATATCGGTTAATTAGATGCCGGGCTTTTTTACTTCGTTCGGAATGACAAAAAAACGAGTCATAGATAACTCGTGGGATAAATCCTTTGAAAGAGCTTCTTTTTTTCGGTTTAACTGAAAAGGATATCTATGGCCGGCAGCTGCTGCAAAGGGTTTCAGGATTTTCCGGGAGGCTTTTCTTTTATCCAAATAACACGTTAATTTTTATTAAATTACGTTGTTACAAGATGTGGATGCCGGAAATCGCGCCTTCAGGTGACATTATCGGAAAACGCCATATAAGTCATTTATCAACAAAGCGATAGGACGCCATATATTTGATTTTGATTATATTACGGCATATTTCCAATCATCATTAGCTGTTTTATCTCATGGTACAGCAAGCACTTCCAACAGAGAAATTCAAGCGTTACACACAGGAACTTCAGGAGCTCAAGGCATCGAACAACAAGGTTAATGCCCGGCGGGCTGCATATGAATATTCCCTGATCGACAGAAGCCGTTTTATCGAAGTGAACGGGATTGTCCACCATTACCATGATTCGGGCCCCGCGGATGCGGCGGAAACCGTCGTGCTTATCCATGGCTGGGACTGCTGGTGGATGTGGTGGCACCATGTTATAAAAAACCTGAATGAAAAAGGTGTCAGGACCATAGCCTATGATTTGCGTGGTCATGGGTGGTCTGACAACGATCCCAAGAACCATTACCATATCGATTTTTTTGCCCATGACCTGCGTGAGCTGGTCAAGAAGCTCGAACTCAGACGGTTCCATATCGCGGCATTTTCTTTCGGCCCTTTCGTAGCGCTCGATTATGCCCGCAACAATCCCGGCCTGATCCGCTCGATGACTTTTTTCAATTTCGGAATGCTGCCGAACAATGCGATTATCAAGCCGCTGGCAACCAACATCATAACGTTCGTTTTCAACAATCTGCTGCGGAAGCTGACCTGGTGGGTTCCGGCCTATGTCTATGCCCGTGTCGTGCTTGCGAAGAACAACGTTCCCGTTCATGATATCCTTATCGGCTTCAAAAGTCTCGGTCTCTGTTCTCCCGAAGCGATCGACCAGACCACCCGTCAGATCACATCTTTCGAAATCACCGAATCGGTGCCCGATATGGTCCGGGCCGCCGATGCCCCCATGCTTTTCGTGGCCGGCAGCGGGGATGCGATCATGACCTGCAAGAACACGAAGAAGCTTGTAGAACTTGCAGGAAAAGGCACCTATGCCGAGGTTCCCAAATGCGGTCATCTGATCACGATAGAATTACCGGGGACGGCGTCGGATTATATTATGCAGCAGATAAAGTCCACTGCGGGAGCTTGAGTGCGGAGAAAAGATCAGACCGATCGGTCATATAAGTCCGATTCTTAATAGACCGCTTCGCTTACAGCTTTGATGAATGCCCTCATTTTTACCGGGTCCTTGATACCCGGTTCATGCTCCACACCGCTTGCGGTATCGACACCATAAGGGCGGGTGCGCAGGATCGCTTTCCTGACATTTCCTTCATTCAGTCCTCCGGCAAGTATGGTGTAGCATGAACTCCGGATTTCATTGAATATACGTTCGGCAAGTGTTGCATCTATACTTTCTCCGGTACCGCCGAACATTCCTTTGCGGCAGGTATCAAAAAGAAAAGTGTTCACTCCGCTTTTTTCTGAGAAATCGCAAACTTCTTTTACGTTGAAATCAATTTCCGGCCTGAAAACTTTGATGACCCGTGCTTCTTTTATTGACCGGGCATATTCGGGGTTATAAAGATCATTATGCAGCTGTGCAAACTGTATGCGGCAGCAGCGGCAGATTTCATCGATCTCTTCCGGTGATTGTTCGACAAATATACCGGTTGTCGTAACGAAGGGTGGAAGCTTGTCGATGATAGCCTTTGCTTTTTCAACTGTGATATATCTCGGGCTTTTGCCGCTGAAATTGAAGCCGAGCGCATGGGCTCCAGCATTGCAGGCTTCAAGTGCATCGGAAAGCCGGGTTATGCCGCATATCTTGATTTTAGTCATGAAAAAAGCCGGGTTTTGTTTTGATGAGTTGCATCGGCATTATCCTGGTCAACAATGCACATTTCTGTTGCCGGAAGTTAATACTCCGGCGATTAGTGGTATATCCGGTTATACACAAATTGTCATTCTGAGACCGATGTAATCGGGCGAAGAATCCATAACCCTATCCTGAACAATAAGATAGATCCTTCACTACGCTACGCTTCATTCAGGATGACATCAATCTTTCGGAATAAACTCCTTGCTTTTGTCATCCTATCTTTTCTTGTCATTCTGAACGAAGTGAAGAATCCATAATGGGCAAAGTCAGAAATGGATGCTTCACTGCATTTCATTGCGTTCAGCATGACGGAACATGATGTCATGCTGACTTCCCCGTATCCGGCATCTACCGTACCTGGACCATGAATTTACTCATCTACCGTACCTGGACCATGAATTTACTCAAAACAGTACTTGTTCATGGAAAGACCGATGTAATCGGGCGAAGAATCCATAACCCTATTTTGAACAATAAGATGGGTCTTTCACTAAGCTATGTTTCGTTCAGGATGACCGGAAAAATCTCTTGCTCATCTGCGGCCTGAAGTTACCACAGATTTAAAATACGCTTTATTGTCCGAAGGACAAGCAGCAGAAGGTGTGAAGTGATGTATCGATACCGTATGAGCTGCCCCATTGATTGTTATTCCGGGATTTTCTCCGTATATTGCAAGCCTTCCGAATTTTCTGATCCGGAAAACTGGGGCGTCGCCAAGTGGTAAGGCATCGGCCTTTGGAGCCGACATCCGCAGGTTCGAATCCTGCCGCCCCAGCAAAACCGCTGGTCGCCGTTTCCTCGGGCGTAGTTCCTCCACTTTTCAGAGCGAAGCCATTTGCCCGGTGATCATCATATCAAAAGCATCCCGACAGAATTCAGAGCCGTTCGCAAGATCATAGCCCTCTATCGCTTTGCATTTCCATTGCCTGCAGACGCGTCCAGCAGGAAAACCCGTGAACAGAACCGATTCTGCCATTGAACCATGAAAGTGCTTGAACCGAACCAGATAGCGGCCCAGTTCCATAATGCCCTCAGCCGCCAGATACCCAACCTCGGCGGCAGCGACATGGAGGTGTTTGGCACGATTATGGAGGTTTACAAGATGCCGAAAACGACCCCGGAGGAGGCCGAAGCCCGCCGCACAGCGATCCAGCTCGCGCTCAGGGCAAGCTCCGAAGCGCCGTTCGAACTTTTCAAGCGTTGTCTTACCATGCTGCCAAACGCAGGCCATCTCGAAAAGATCGGCAACCCCCGGTGCTGAGCAACGTTATCGTTGGCCGCTACTTGCTGGTCGCCGAGCTGATGAGCGCAATGGCAAACGTCGAGGTCAACATCGCCAGCATCGACGAAGCCGAGTTCTGCAAGGCTTAGCGCGATGTCATGCTTCCGGTCAACGGAAGCATGGGAGTGAGCTTGTGGGGGCTTATCGTATAGTTACTGATTTATAGCCGCTTTCTTCCTCGAGCGGACTCTCGAAATCACCGGCAGCAAGTCCTTGCGCACCTGCTCCCAAGCAGTGGATTTTACTCTCGTTTCAGCGATGCTCTTGAAGCTGGCGGCCAAACGTTGCAGCTTGCCGAGAAAAGTGTCGTCGTCGCAAGCGCATGGTTCCAGCTTTACGGAAACGATCTCGATTTCACCGGCTTTCCGACGTTCCTTTGCTCGTTTCAGTTCAGGGTCTTTGATGTAAGGACGAACAAGAGATGTCTGACTGGCGATGAACAGGAAAATATCCATCTCCTCCAGACGGTAACGGATTTCTTCGTCCCATTCATCTCCGGCGATGAGACGCTTGTCGTGCCATGAGGTCAGGCCGTGTTGCTGTTCGAGTACATCGAGAATCGCGTCCAGCCGCTTTAGTTGCTTTTCGTCGTCATGCGCGTAACTGACAAAAAGCCGCACCGGAAGCGGCGCGGTCGCAGGGTCGCGGTCAATCGCGCGAGCTAAGGATGGAAGCAGTTTGTCGAGTTCGTGAGGCACGTTTACCTCGGCGGTTCCGTCCGGCTGGACTGGCAGCTTCTGGGTGGGATTCTCCGGTTGCTCGACCTCTCGTAAGGCTTTGACGCCGATCCAGTGTTCGCATTCGCCCGTAAGCTCAAGCTCTTCGACCGGCAGCATTCGCATTTCGGCGTGCAGGGTTTCCAGCTCGCGCCGAACCATTGCGACGAGCACTTGCCGTGTTTCCTCATCGCCACCCAGCACAAAAACGTAAAGCTCCGGCCTGTCGGATTCCGCGCGAATCAGCGCTTCGGCTTCCGCGTGGCGAAGGACGACACCGTGCCGCCAGTGCGGTGCGCCATCGCTCAGCGCATGGGTGCGCACGATGAAGCGGGGCAGCAATCCGGGTGGAAGAACCTCATAACGATACCTGAGCCGCACCGGCGCTTTTTCCCACTGCTGAGGCATCTCCGGCTCGAATTCCGGAAGCAACTCGGGCACAAGGTATCGACGTGGCTTTGATTCTCCTTCGTCCGCATCATGGCCAGGCTGGAAATTTCGCTTCGGTTTACAGCCATCGGCGGTCCCTTGCGAGTTATTTCCTTGCTCCTCGCTTGCGTAGCAGAGTTGGAAAGCACGCATCAGTTCGAGGATGAACTGATGCGATTCGGCTGGATAATCACTTGCCTCGATGACCTTTTGTTCCTCAGCTTCTCGGAGTACTCGCGGCATGTCGCATACGGCGAGCTGACCATCGTTTTCAGCCACCGATAGAGCGCGGATTACCGAGTAAACTCCGCCAGTGACCCATCCGGGATTCAGCACTCGCGTGTCGTGCAGTCGCGGGTCGCGGCCAAAATAGAGCGCGAGGCCGAGAGCGTGCAGGATGCTTGCCAAGTCTGCCTGCGCCGTGGGGTCGGTTTCGCCATACATCGCACACAAATCGGTGTATTGCTGGTAGGTGAGGAAGTTGTCCTGCATTCCGGCTATTGCATTTTTGATTCCGCGCCATTTGCCAGGAAATGGATGCCAGACATCCTGCATCCGCTCTTCCACGGTTTTCGTGATACACCGCTGAAGCTCCTCGATGCCGTCGCCGTGCAGTGCATCGGTTGGCAGGAAATCGACGATGAACGGGAATTTTCGCTTCAGCTTGACCTCATCCACCCGCCAGCGACGTCCGTGACTCCAGTTCATAACGACGATGACCGGTGAACCCCCACCCTGCGTTTCGATCAGCTTGAGCCAATATTCAGCGTCCCGCTGGGCGGCTCCCGTGCGCGGTTCGAGCACAAGCAGATAGAGGCTGCGTTCGGTCAGAAAAAACTGGTGCGTTGAATGCAAAATCTCCTGCCCACCAAAATCCCAGGCTCGCGTCCGAACTTGCCCTTTCGGACATTCCAGCGTCAATTCGCGAATCGATATTGAGTGTGTTTCCGACTCATTTTCGTTTGGTATTTCACCGGCAAGACGTTTCACGAGCGACGTTTTCCCTGCCTTGCCTCGCCCAACCAAAAGGAGCTTCAGTTCCAGCAATGGGGTGCCTTTTTCGCCAAGCGATTCAAAATAATAGCGGAGAAGCTCTTTTGTTTTACCAAATGAAAAAGATTTTGTCAAACTTTCCGGGATGTCTAATGCTGGATTGCCTTTGACTTGTAACGCAAATAATGGTAGGTTGCAAATGTCAATAGGGAGACTCCCCAGCTGGTTATTTGATACATCTAGTGCAATCAAATTATTTAGTTTGCTGATGTTATGAGGTAAAAGCTTTAGCCTATTATTCCTTAGCATGACGGCTTTTAGCGAAATGAGGTTAGTAAACCAGCTTGGAATTTCAGATAGTTGATTATTATTCAAAGACAGATATTCAACTTCAGAAAGATTGCGCAAGTTCTCAGGAATTGATTCTAGTCCTAAACAACTTAAATCAAGAAAATTAACACTAAATAGTTTATTCAAGTATTTTGAGTATGTCATTGGTTCCGAATTCATCAAACCAATTCTATAATCGTGATTTAAGTATGTCGTTGGTACCGAATTTATCCATCTATATTCGCGATTTTTGCTGTTTTTTTTGTACATACTCTGCCATAGCTTTATTCGTTCCTCGACAACTTCCTCTATTGGCCGATTGTCTTCAAGTCGTTTTTTTTCCGGCTTGTACTTGTTGGACATTATTTATCTCCTGAGCGTTTGATTGAAATGCAGTTGCCAGTGATTCTTTGACAGTATCAGCATATATCCGATAATCTCCTCACCACTCCTCCGAGTGCAATCCGACGTTCTCCTTGGACGCAATAGCGACGGCGCAGGAGGTTACGGGGATCGAGATCAGCAAGCCGAAGCCAAGAAGGCTGTCTAAAAGAGGTTGATCTTCTTTCTGACCGAAATCAAATAATGTTGTGTTCTTTTGTACGTAATTTACTCAAGCGTAACGAGAGCGCAAAGCCCCGTATGTATTCCGCTGTCGCGGCGGCGAGGGAGAGGGGTGAGCGCCAAGCAGACGCTTGGCGTTCCCTGGGAAAAATAGACAACAAAAAAAGCAGCTTTTGAGGCTGCTTTTTTTGCGTTGATCCGGCAAAAAACCGGTAATCAGTAGCGGTAGTGCTCGGGCTTGTAGGGGCCTTCGACCGGCACGCTGATGTAGTCGGCCTGCTCCCTGGTGAGCGTGGTCAGCTTGACGCCGATCTGGCCGAGGTGCAGTCGTGCGACCTCTTCGTCGAGCTTTTTCGGCAGGCGGTAGACATCGACGGCATAGTCATTTTTCCAGAGTTCGATCTGTGCCAGCGTCTGGTTGGTGAAGGAGTTGCTCATCACGAACGACGGGTGGCCGGTCGCGCATCCGAGGTTGACAAGTCTTCCTTCGGCGAGCAGATAGATGCAGTTGCCGTTTTCGAAGACATACTTGTCCACCTGCGGCTTGATGTTGATCCTGGTCGCGCCTGCGAAGTTGTTCAGTGCATCGACCTGGATTTCGTTGTCGAAGTGGCCGATGTTGCAGACAATCGCTTCGTCCCTCATCTGTTTGATGTGGTCGAGGGTGATCACATCCTTGTTGCCGGTGGTGGTGACGAAGATATTACCCTCTTTCACGGCATCTTCCATGGTGGTGACTTCAAAGCCCTCCATGGCAGCCTGCAATGCGCAGATCGGATCGATCTCGGTGACGATTACGCGGGCACCGTAGGTGCGCATCGAATGGGCACAGCCTTTGCCGACATCGCCGTAGCCGAGCACGACGGCCACTTTGCCGGCGATCATGACGTCGGTGGCACGCTTGATGCCATCGGCGAGTGATTCTCGGCAGCCGTAGAGGTTGTCGAACTTCGATTTCGTGACCGAGTCGTTCACGTTGATGGCAGGGAAGAGCAGTTCACCTTTTTCCATCATCTGGTAGAGGCGGTGGACACCGGTGGTTGTCTCTTCGGAAACCCCCTTCATCTCGGCTGCGACTTTGTGCCAGCGCTGGTTGTCATCTTCGAAGACCTCGCGGAGCTGCTGGTAGAGCGCTTTTTCTTCGGCGTTACCAGGTGTTTTTTCGAGCAGCGAAGGATCGTTCTCGATCTTGTAACCGAGGTGGATCATCAGGGTAGCGTCACCGCCGTCATCGACGATGAGGTTCGGCCCATTGCTGTTCTCGAACTCGAGGATCTGGCGGGTACACCACCAGTATTCCTCGAGCGTTTCGCCTTTCCATGCAAAAACCGGTATCCCGGCTTTTGCGATGGCTGCTGCTGCGTGGTCCTGCGTCGAGAAAATGTTGCAGCTTGCCCAGCGCACTTCGGCACCGAGGTCTACAAGCGTCTCGATGAGGACCGCCGTCTGTATGGTCATGTGCAGAGAGCCTGCGATACGGGCGCCTTTCAGGGGGTTCTGTCCGGCATATTTCCGTCTGGTGGCCATGAGGCCCGGCATCTCTTTCTCGGCAATCTCGATCTCCTTGCGTCCCCAGTCGGCAAGGGAGAGGTCGGCTACTTTATAATCAAGAACCCCTGCTTCTGTAGTCATGGAATCTCCGGTAATTTTAATTGGTTATTGTTCAGGCCAGGTTCAGGGCTTTCTTCAGTTCTTCCACTTTTTCGGTTTTTTCCCAGGGGAAGTTCTCTCTTCCGAAGTGGCCGTATGCAGCGGTTTCCTGATAGGACCAGCCGTGCGGCTTGTCGAGATTGAAGCGCCTGATGATAGCGGCAGGGCGAAGATCGAAGATCTGCTCTGCATGTTCCTGGATTTTCTCGTCGCTGAGACCGTGCTTCGCGGTGCCGTGGGTGTTGATGTAGATCGAAACCGGGCGAGCGACGCCGATGGCGTAGGAGACCTGGACGGTGCATTTGTCTGCGAGGCCTGCAGCCACGATATTTTTCGCTACGTGACGTGCTGCGTAGGCTGCGCTGCGGTCGACTTTCGAAGGATCTTTGCCGCTGAATGCGCCGCCGCCGTGCGGAGCTGCGCCGCCGTAGGTGTCGACGATGATCTTGCGGCCGGTCAGTCCGGTGTCGCCGTGCGGTCCGCCGATTTCAAAGCGGCCTGTCGGATTGATATGGAATTTGGTGTTTTCGTCGAGCAGTGCAGCGGGGATGACCACCTTGACGACGTTATCGATGACATCTTTTTTGATCTGTGCCTGGAAATCGGCTTCGCTCATGCCTGCCGGTTCGGGATCGTGCTGTGTTGAAACGACGACGGCATCGACACGTGCCACTTTCTCGTCGACATATTCAAGCGTGACCTGGCTTTTCGAGTCAGGACGGAGGTAGGTCATGATTTTGCCCTCCTTGCGGATTTCGGCAAGCTTCTTGACAAGCTGCTGTGCGAACTGGATGGCAGCAGGCATGAGCTCCGGAGTTTCCGTGCAGGCATAGCCGAACATCATGCCCTGGTCGCCGGCACCGACGCGGTCGAACTCGTCGGCGATCTCTTCCTTGCGGTCGACGCCGCGGTTGATGTCGGGCGACTGGCTGTGCAGCGCGGAAAGAACGCCGCAGGAGTTGGCTTCGAACATGTATTCGCCTTTGGTGTAGCCGATTTCGCTGACAACCTTGCGTGCGATTTTCTGGATATCGACGGAGCCTTTTGTAGTGACTTCTCCGCCGACGATTACCTGACCTGTTGTAACGAAGGTTTCACAGGCGACGCGTGAACCGGGGTCCTGGATAAGAAACTGGTCGAGTACGGCATCGGAAATCTGGTCGGCAACTTTGTCCGGGTGTCCTTCTGATACGGATTCTGAGGTAAAGAAATACCTTGACTGTGACATGGTTCAAAAAGGTTTTGATTGAACGGATAACAAACAACAACAAAGGAAACTCTTCGTGCCGGAAAGTTTTTGTGAGGATATTTCGCAGGGAAATGACTGGACACTAAAAACCTTCCGAAAGCGTCACGGGGCGCTCAAAGCCCCGGAGCTCGCGGCACCGTGTCCATAGGTAATGGGGATGCCAATAAAAACAAGTCAAAATGTAAGCAATCCCCGGATATGTTGCAAAAAATCTCTTAACCAAGACGGATTTCAGAGAAATCCCCGATATTGATCTCGTTTGGATTTCCTGTTACGGAAGCGTTGTTGCCTACAATCGAGCGATCGAGCATGATATGGGTAACCCGTGCATCGTCACCGATAATGGAATCCCTCACAATGGAGTTCGTTATGACGGCCTGTTCTCCTATTGTCGTGTTTGGGCCGATGATGGCGTTTTCGAGAACCGCGCTTCCGGCAATGAAGACAGGATCGTTTATGATACATCCCGAATGCTGCTTTGAAGGCGGGTGATTTTTAAGAAGAATTTCATTGGTCGAGAGGAGGGTTTCGGGTTTGCCGCAGTCATACCATCCGTGGACCGGGAAGGTTGTGAACCGTTCACCGTTTTCTATCATCAGCTGCAGGGCGTCGGTCAGCTGATATTCGCCTTTTGTTCGAATTCTGTTATCGATCAGGTGGTTGATGCAGCTGAAAAGCGTTCCGGCCTGCCTGAGAAAATAAAGCCCGACAATTGCGAGATTGCTGACCGGGGTATCCGGTTTCTCGACAAGCTTGAGGATTTTACCTCCGCCGGTTACGGCGACACCGAACCTTCTCGGGTCTGACACTTCCTTTACACCGAGCGAGGAGCACGGGCTTTTCAGGACAGGTTCGAGGTCGACATCGAAAATCGTGTCCCCGAGAATGATGAAAAGAGGTTCGTTTTCCACTACGAACGATTCGCACATCCAGATTGCGTGTGCAAGACCGAGCTGTTCCTCCTGGTTGACAAATGTGAATTTTATGTTGTAATGTTTTACCAGCCAATCTTCGATCATGTTCCCCAGGTAGCCGACAATGATGATGGCTTCATCGATCCCCGCCTCGATCAGCTTGTCCATGATATGGCCGATAATGGGTTTTCCTGCCACA
This sequence comes from Chlorobiaceae bacterium, assembly GCA_013334225.1. GTDB lineage: Bacteria > Bacteroidota > Chlorobiia > Chlorobiales > Chlorobiaceae > Chlorobium. The sequence goes on along the minus strand of JAAXXY010000029.1, from coordinate 1,033 downwards.
TTGAGCATTACCTTGGGGTGTGAAAAAGTATGGGGACGTAAACGGGTACCCATGCCTGCAACAGGAATAATTGCTTTCATGATTATTCAGGGGGTTTTAAATTATTTATTATCGGTTTTCCCATGTTACTCGACTATAAAAAAAGCCGGAAAACCGAATGCATCCGTTATTTCGGTTCAATGATATAAATTAAGGAAAATCAGTTGTATTTTTTCAATGCGGCATTCATATTATGCTTGTCGGAGAACCCTCCGGTGCTGAGTTCATCGTTATTTTTTTCCAATTCAGCAGGCACATTATGGCAGAACGGATAAAGGGGATTGTCAAACAGTCGGGGGTCATTCCTGTTATCGACAACAGGCTTGTACTTATCACTTCAAGGCGCTCCGGCAACTGGATCATTCCCAAAGGCTATGTTGAAAAAGGCCTTACCCCGGCTGAATCCGCAGCTAAGGAAGCGTATGAGGAGGCTGGACTGATCGGTCGTGTTCATCCCGAAGCAGCAGGACGGTACCGCTACCGGAAATACAGAAAGTTTTTTATGGTAATGGTATATCCGCTTTTTATCGATACAATACTTGACGAATGGGAAGAGATGCACAGCCGAAAAAGAGTTCTCGTTACGCCTGCAGAGGCGATTGAAATGGTATGCGAGGAAAATCTTCGCCGGATCATCGCCGATTATTTCAGGCATTCCATATAGGACATTTTTACTCGAGAGCACCGGTCGAACTGCTTTTTTTTTCTGTAATGCCTGCGCAATCTGTCTGCCGTTTTTCTTTTCAGTGCTTTATAATCCATCATGAAAAGATCTCTCTTCGGGAAGTGTAAAAGAGATTTTAAAAGTCGAAAGATTTTTTTTTTGTAATTAATGATCTTGTGGTATATTAGGAGCCTTCCGTTAAGGAACGGGGCGTGGCGCAGTTGGTAGCGTGCCTGCTTTGGGAGCAGGAGGTCCCGAGTTCGAGTCTCGGCGCCCCGACACGTGGCTATGCAATGGAAGCTGCGCCCGTAGCTCAATGGATAGAGCATC
>JAAXXY010000028.1 GCA_013334225.1 Chlorobiaceae bacterium | reverse complement strand
ATACAAAACGAAAGCATAAAAAGCAAATAAAAAGATTCATTAGGCACTACAAAGGCAGATACAAAAGGACTCCTTGATTTTATTGGCTTTCCGGGCGATTTCGATCAGCAAGTGTATGAAGTCAGGAGGCGGCCCTTTGTAATTATATTTAAACACTTAAGTTATTGACATCGTCAGTTCAGAAAATGCCGGGAGCACCTGGCTCCAGTTGGCCACCGGAGCTGAAGACTCCATGAATTTTTCTTGTAGAGAGAAGAACAAGCCGACCTGGAGGTCGGCGCTCCCTGTAATCAGCGAGATCGCAGCTTTATCGCCTGTTCTTTCAATTCCCTCGCTTTCTGAGGATTTCCAAGCTTTTCGTAGACTTCAGCGAGATGTTCAAGAATTTCAGGCTCATTTCCATTGAGGGCAGCTGCCTTCTCGAGCGTTTCCCTCGCACTTTCATATTCACCCTGCATGTAATAGATCCACCCGAGCGTATCGATGAAACCGGCATTCGCCGGCTCGGCTCGTACAGCTTTCACGGACAGTTCTTTGGCTTTCAGTAATTCCTTGCCCTGCTGTGCCAGTACATAGGCGAGGTTGTTCATCATGAGATTGTTACCGGGATCTACCTCAAGAATCTTTTCATAAATGTCGATACTTTTATCAGGTAAATCGAGCCTGTCATAGCAGAATGCAAGAATGGTCGCAGCTTGGACAAAAAGCCACTTTTCCTTTCTGATATCTTTCTGAACAAGGGCTTTCTCGAGCAGTTTCGCACAATTTTTATATCTGCCTGTCTGGAACAGTACCTCACTCTCGATAACCATGTTTCTGGTCTTAAGAGCTGGAAAATGTTTTTTTATCCTGTAAACAAGCTCCCTTGCCTCCCTGAACTTCTTCTGAACAAAAAGTGAAGAGATGAGCTCTTCCCAAATATCAATATCTTCGGAATTCAGCGTAAGGGCCTTCCTCAGTTCCTGTTCCGCAGCAACAGCCTCCTTCTGCTGAATCCTGAACCTGGCGCTGAGCATTAAAACCTCACTGTTAGAGGGATAATGTCTGCTGATTTCCGAAATCATGGTTCGGGCAGGAGCCGTAAAGGTTGTATCACGGGATGAGCGAACAAGAAAAAAATTTGCGAGATCTATTTTCTGCTTCAGGGGTATTTTGCCGCTTGAATAGAACTGATCGAGATCATTGGCAAATACCGTATTTTCATTCTTTTTGACGGAGACTTCCAACAAGGAAAGCCATGCAGGAATAAATTCCGGATTGTCCCCGATAAGTTCTCTGAACGTTTTGTAAGCAAGTTCGTACTGACCTGTCTGTATATACAGTTCACCAAGGGTAAGACGGAGTTTTTCCTGGCCGTCACTCTTGTCGATCAAGCCCGACACGGTACCGATGGCATCCTTGTAATGACTGAGCTGTATTTCCATCAGCAATACCTGGGCTCTTGTCGCTTTGTTTTTCGGATCGAGCCTCAGTATCTCCTGGAATATCTCAAGGGATTTTTCCGGCTGGTCGGCTGAAAGATACTCCAGTGCAAGCAATGAAAGGTCATCAATGTTACCAGGTTCGAGATCTGCCAGCTTCCGGAAAAGAACCGATGCTCGGGAAAAGTCGTTCATCCTGTGTGACAGTGCTGCAAGATATTTCAGATAGTGTTTGTTGGAAGGTTCAAGCTGCAGGGCTTTTTCAGCATAATATCTGGCTGAATCAGGCTTTCCCAGTCCAACATAGGATTTTGAAATCGCATAATTGACCGCAGCATTTTCAGGCTGCGCTTTCAGGAGTTTCAAGTATCCCTGGATGGCACCGCGATGATCTCCTTTGATGTTTTTTAAAGATGCATCAACGAACACTTGTTGTGACGATTCGGCACTGATATCGCGAACAGGCTTGTTTTCGGACAGTATGGAACCTGAGGAACATGCCGCAAGAGCAACCGAACAGAGCAGGAACACCGCTGTCAGCATGATTTGAACGGCCCGGCAGTTCCCTGACGGTAAAAAGAAGTTATTGACCCTGCGTTTCATTGAAAAGGGTATAGTCTTGCAGGGTTGTTCCTCCAGTTGAAAACCGTTTGATAGCCTGGCGTGTTGCAACACGTCCCCTCGGTGTTCTTGTCAGGTAGCCGGCCTGAATAAGATATGGTTCATAAACCTCTTCGATTGTATCCTGTTCCTCTCCAACCGATACCGCAAGAGAGGAAATGCCGACAGGACCACCGTTGAATTTATTGACAATGGTTTCCATAATCTTCTTGTCCATGTCATCGAACCCTTCTTCATCGATTTCCAGGCACTCGAGGGTTTTCATGGCAATATCGCGTGTGATTTGCGAAGCTCCCTCAACCTGTGCAAAATCCCTTGCTCTTCTGAGCAACCTGTTGGCTATCCGGGGAGTACCTCGTGAACGGCCTGCAATTTCAGCTGCAGCATCTGTATCGATGCCGATGCCCAGAATTCCGGATGCTCTCACAATGATTTTTTCGATAAGCTCCGGAGCATAGTAATCAAAGCGGCTGTTGATACCGAACCTTGCACGCAAAGGCGATGTGAGAAGACCTGAACGGGTTGTCGCTCCAACAAGGGTGAATGGCTCGATACGCAACTGAACAGCCCTTGCTGAAGGACCACTGTCAAGCATGATGTCGATCCGGAAATCTTCCATCGCCGAATACAGGTACTCTTCAACAGCTGGCGGCATACGGTGGATTTCGTCGATGAACAGAACATCCCCTTTATGGAGTCCGGTAAGAAGACCGGCAAGATTTCCCGCCTTGTCGAGCAGGGGGCCTGAAGTGGATTTGATGTTGCTTCCCATTTCGGAAGCGATAATATAGGCAAGCGTCGTCTTGCCAAGCCCTGGCGGGCCTGAGAGCAGGACGTGGTCTAGCGCATCACCCCGCATTTTAGCTGCAGAAATGAAAACTTTCAGATTATCGGTCAACCGCTGCTGGCCGGTAAAATCATCCATGCGCAATGGCCGCAGCTGTTCCTCGATCCTTGTTTCCTGGGCATCGGGAGGAGTATTGAGCAGTTCTATTCTCAAAGAGCAAACATTACAGGTTAAATCATAACTTTATCCGCGGATCAACAACAGCATAAAGTACATCGGCCACAAGATTTCCGATCACAATCAGTGCGCCGGAAATAAAAGTATCTGCGATAATCAGCGGATAATCTCTTGCAAAGATGGCTTCGACCGTCACTCTGCCCATTCCGGGAAAGGCAAAGATCACTTCGATGAACAATGCACCGCTGAAAATGAAAGGCAGTGAACTGCCCATCAGGGTAATGACCGGCAACAGCGCGTTGCGAAGGGCATGCTTGAATATGACGATCTTTTCCGGAAGTCCCTTGGCCCTTGCAGTCCTGATATAATCCTGCCTGATCACCTCGAGCATACTCCCTCTGACGTATCGTGCTATACCTGCCGAGCCGTTTATGCTCAGCACGGTAACCGGAAGAACAAGATGCCAGATCCGGTCGAGTGTGAAAGCAAGTGGGCCGAGATTTTCTGCGCCGATCTCGTTCAGTCCGGAAGCCGGGAAAAAAGGAAATTTCAGCGCAAAGAGGATGATCATCATGAGCGCGAACCAGAACTCGGGCATCGAATAGAAAAACAGGGCGGTGACCGTCAGAAACCTGTCGAGAAAACTGTTCTGCCTGACCGCGGAAATAATGCCGATCAGAATACCGAAAACGAAATTGGCGACAAGAGTCAGAAGAGCTATCGTTACGGTTACCGGAAGCGCTTCGGCGATCACTTCGATGACCGGCTGCTGTGCACGGCTGAAGCTGCGACCGAAATCCCCCTGCAGCACGCTGGCAAGCCATTTCACATACTGGACCGGAAGAGGGTCGTTCAGTCCGTACTGTGCTCTGATCTGTTCGGCAACATTCGGACTGATACCAGGCTGGATGAAGAATGCCGCCGGATCACCGGGAGCGAGCCTGATAATGAAAAAGGTAAGGGTCAGCACCCCGAAAATCAGGGGTACAGCGATAAGCAGGCGTTTGAAAATATAAATCACCATGACGATCTAATGCGTAATATTTCTTACAGGTCGCAAGTTCCAGTCATCGATATTGTAGAATGGACCGGAAATATTCAGCTCTTCACCCTCGATCCTTTTGCTGAAGGCATGCGTTTCCCTTATCCAGTAGAGGAATGTTACCGGTTGATCACGGAAAAGAATCTGCTGATATTCGAGCCAGTATGGCCTGGCATCAGTATGGTTCATCTTCTGTTTCGCCAGCTCGCACAATTCGTCTACCCTCGGATTCTGGTAACCGGTCATGTTGAAAGGGCTCTTTTTCAGGTCCGATCCCCAGACATCGAGCGGATCGATTTCGAGGCCGATAGCCCAGCCGGCCATCCATGCATCGAGCTTCTTGTTCTGGAGGTTGTTGAAAAAGACATTCGATTCCTGGGTCTCAAGCCTGCAGTCGATGCCGATCGCCCGGAGATTCTGCTGGATGATCACACTGGCATAGTTCCTTCTTGCATTGCCCGAATTGGTATAGAGCTTGAAACTGAACTTTTTTCCGTTTTTCTGGAGAATACCGTCAGGACCGGGTTGCCATCCCTCCTGTTTGAGCAGTGCCACAGCTCCGTCTGGATCGTAAGATACGGGAGTTATCCGGTTGTCGTATGCCCATTTCAGGGAAGGTGAAATATCGGTGTTGCAGATGACACCGTACTGCTTGAGGTAGCCGTCAATAATCGACTGACGGTCGATCGCCTTCGTCAGTGCATGCCTGACCTTCGGGGAACCGAACAGCGGGTGCGGCTTGATGGTACCATTTTTGCCATAAGCATCCTGATCGATGTTTGACCAGCCCACATAATCATAAACCCTCAGGCCGATAGTTTTTATCTCTATGTTCGGGTTGGCCTTCATGAGTGCGGTGAAATCCTCGGGTTTCACATTTTCAACCACGTCTGACTGTCCTGTCTGGAGCTGTGCAAGCCTTACCGTATAATCCGGAACGATCCTGTACGAAATTGCATGAATATTTCCCGGTTTCGGCAGGTTCGATTTACGATTTGATGCGATGACGAGTTCCTCCTGCTGCTTCCAGGAACGAAGTATGTACGGCCCGGCGCCTACAGGGTTCTGATTGAGCGGAGAATGCCTGAAATCCGCGGGTTTCACATCTTTCCACAAATGTTCCGGCAGTGGCGTGAGAGAGGTGTGATAGAGTGCCAGATGTTCGGGAACAGGTTTGTAGAACCTGAAAACAAGGGTGGTGTCATTTGGCGTTTCTATAGCCTTGTCGAAATCGACATGTCCTTTATCCGCACCGACCAGTTCGGCAAGGAACTGCTGCCTGGTGCTTGCGATGACAGGGCTGCCGTAAAGCATATAGGAAAACTTGAAATCTCGCGAAACTATCGGTTTACCGTCATTCCAGAAAGCATCGCTTCTGAGAATGTAGGTAATCGATTTGTTGTCAGGCGACATGGTCCATCGTTTTGCTATCGCTCCTTTCGGAGATTTCCTGAGCTGACCGGGAGATACATCCTTTAGCTTTTTCTCGAGGGTAAGGTAATTCAGAAGCCCTGTTGTTGTATCGAACTCAGCCTGGACAAGCGAAGGATAGAGCAATCCGACGATCTCGCTTGAAGTGACGGTAGTTGCAAGCACCGGGTTGAGATAATCGGCATCGCCAAGCATCGCGATTACCAGGGTTGAATCCATGGCGGCATGACTTTTACCTGCATTTCCCCCCGGTTCTTGAGACTTGCTGCAGGATGAAAGGAGCAGAACAGCCATTGCAACCATGAGACATACGGCATTTCTGCGCAAGAGTTTGTCAATCATTCGTTTCACCCTGGGCTTTCTCATTGTTTATAACGTTTTTTATCCTTTCGGTCAGCGCTTCTGCGGCAACATAGTTCGAATACCGTTTAAGCAGGAAATTAAGGGCAACCACTTCAATGATCACGGTAATGTTTTTACCGGGGAATATAGGTAATTCGACCAGCGGAACATCAACTCCCAGGATTTTCAGGAATTTCGTATCGAGCCCCAGCCGTTCATAAGCCATTTCGTTGTTCCATTCAAGAAGTTCGACAACAACCTGCACTTCCTTTATATCCCTGATAGCCCTGATCCCGAAATTCGCTTTCACATCCACGACACCAAGCCCCCTGATCTCCATGAAATGATCGACGATTTCGTTTCTTTTGGCTATGAGGGTGGGCGATTCACCTTTCCGCCTTATGACAACCGCATCGTCGGCTACAAGACCATGTCCCCGTTCGACAAGATCGAGAGCGATTTCCGATTTACCCAGGCCGCTTTTACCGGTAAGAAGTACTCCCACTCCATAGACATCGACCATGGAGCCGTGATACTGCTGATAGAGAGAAAACTGATCGTCAAGAAAATCGGTAACAAGATAGATGGTCTTCGTCGAAGAATGGCGAGTGATATAAACCGGGATTCCGGCTCTGGTCGCCATATCGATAAGATCTTCAGGCAACCGGTTGTTACTGGTCAGGATAATGCAGGGTATTTTGAACCGTACAAGATTTTCAAAGACGCGCCACCTCTCATGTTCTTCAAGATGGTTTAAAAACCTCGTCTCGGTATTTCCAAGAATCTGAACGCGCTTGTAGGTAAAAAGATTGGTAAACCCGGCAAGTGCAAGCCCCGGACGATGCAGGTCGCGTTCGAAAATCCGGCGTTTCTGCTCATCGACATTGTTGAGGCGTCTCAGCTTGATATCGTGCTTCTTGCCGATGTTATTAAAAAAATATGCGACCGTTATTGATCGCTTCTTCAGTCCCTTTTGATCGAAATTCATGGATTCAGCAATCGATGTGTAAAAAAACTGCCGCAATGCAGCTGGTCATCCGAAGCATTGCGGCAGTAACATGCCCTCTTTTATTGCATCTTATCCTTGTGTTTCTGAAGTTGCCTGGTCAATGCAGCTATACAATTGTCGATTGTCGGTTCATAGGCAACACCGGCTTCCTTCGCGACAAAATCGTTCTGTGGCACATGTACCGTTATTTCGGCAAGCTTGTTCTTTTCAAAATCGTTTTTCTGATGGTCCAGAATCACATGGCAGCTCATGATATTCGGGAAAAATTTCACAAGGCTCTGTACCGCATCGCGGGCGTATTCTTCAATATTGTTGTGATTGTTCGAATGGCGCAATGTGATCTTAATATTGGCCTGATCCTTGACTGTAGTTTTTGTCATAATGACCTCCGTTGAAAGATGTGAATATGATAAAGGAACAAGACCCCGCAAACTTGACCGTACGAGGTCCTCATAAACATTATGCACAAGGATGCGCTTTCCGGTATACCTCCTTCAGGCGCTCGAAAGTAACATGCGTGTAAATCTCGGTTGTCGAAAGATTGCTGTGCCCGAGCATTTCGCTGACACTGTTGATATCCGCTCCGCTGTTCAGCAGATGTGTTGCAAAGCTGTGACGCAGAATATGTGGATTTTTCTTTTTCTGTTCCGTGACGAAAACGAGATACTTTCCGGTAAGCCTCTCGACAAACATGGGATAAAGTTTTTTTCCCTTTTTTGTCATGAACACAAATGAAAAAGGCTCGTTATTTCCCTTTGATATTATTCTAAAGAAGTTTAGCCGGACTTCAAAATAAATTTTCAATGCCGAAACCGCGGGTAACCCCATCGGAACTATTCTCTGCTTGTTCCCCTTGCCTGTTACCTTGACGAATCCAGTCTGAAGATCAACATCCTCTTTTTTCAGCTCGATAAGCTCCGAAACACGAAGCCCGCAGCCATAGAGGAGTTCGAGAATACAACGATCGCGCTTCTGCTCAAAGGAATCAGAAAGTTCATGTTTTCCCTTGTTCAAAGGACCGCTCATACCCCCTTGCAGAACTTCATCGAAAAGCTTCCGGGTCTGCTTTTCTGTCAGAAATTCCGGAACTTTCTTTGAATATTTAGGCATATCTATCAAAGAAAACACCGTATGGGTAATGAGACCTCTCTCCAGCAGATACCGGTAAAAACTTCTGACCGAAGAGACTTTGCGTGCAATCGATACGGGCTTCACCCCTCGTTTCAGCAATGATCCCATATACAGTCTGATATCAGCAATGGAAACACATTCAGGATCGAAACCGTTCAGACCGGACAGCTCGTAATGCCCGGCAAGAAAAGAAAAAAAATGAACGAGGTCAGTCCTGTAAGCGGTAATGGTGTGAAGTGAAAGATTTTTTCTGCTCCGTAGCGCTTCAAGAAAATCGCTGACCGGAACATTACTTTCATCAAAGAAAGAAATTGACTGATTCGAAGATGGTTCCTTCATGATAGTGAAACGCAGACAAGTTCTTCTTTCTCTTTAATGTAATACAAATTATCGCCCCTGATGAGAAAATTGTTCACCACCGGATGGCCGGATGCAGAGGCCATCGTTTCATGATAAACCTCATACCCGTCATTGAATATATGGAGAGAGGAATTCCATGTATCAGGCACCGTTCCTGGTTCATGCAGCGCGATAACCTTCACGTCTCCGATTTCCAGGTACTCGCATGGCGCCTGTGCAGCTATACCTGATCCGGCAGAAAGGAAAAGCGCCCTCCTTTTATCTTCACCGGGAAACTCCGGAAGAATAACCTGCTGCCGCTCTTCCTCCGTCAGAGTGTTCTCTCTCAGATCATTGATTTCCGGATTATCGATCCCAAGTTCACGTTGTACCGATCCGGTAGAAGGATCGACAAGAAAAAAATGACGTTCAGGAAATCCAGCAAAGAAGGATGGTCTGTATACCAGAAGTTCATTGCCGAGATTCGCTGCAAAAACAATATCCGGACGGCCCCATACCACACTTCCGGATGCAGGATCGAACGCCCATATCCCCTTGTGTTCGGGACTGTCCGCCTGATAGGCATGACAGAAAACAAGCTTCTCGTTTGCGGCTTCGAAACCGGCAAACCAACCATCCCCGACGGGCATTGAGCTCAGGGGATCAATCAGCCTGCAATCATCGGCAAGCAACGCCCCTGTCAGGGTATCTATAGTAAACAACAGCAGCCGGCGGCTTTCGGGAAACCTCTTCTGTCCGGCAAGGCATCCTGAACCGGTAAACATCATCTGCCAGATTACAGCTCCCGGTCCGGCATGATAACGCCACAATACCTGAAACTTCTTTTTCTTTCTCCTTGCCATTGTTCAGCGTTTCCTTTCCAGCATGTGAATGTTGACGTGTACCCCTTGATCTTTTCCGGGATAACTCCTCGCAATGGAGGTTATGGAAAAATTGTTTTCGGACGCTATCCCGAGGAACTGTTCCGCAAGGCTCCTGCGAGGATCGGCAATGTATGCCCGCCCATCAGGTTTAAGCAGTTTATCGAGAGCATTCGCTATGGGAAGCAGGTTCACTCTTTCGTAGAGAACATCGGCTGCAAAGAGCACATCGAACTGTTCCCCGCACTGAACATTTCTCCAGTCAAGTCTTTCATGGTCGAGTTCAAGCCCGTTCTTCCATGCATTGTAACGAACGAACCGGAGCGCTTCGGAAGAGTAGTCGGTTGCGAGAACGCTGGCCCCTTTACTGGCAGCGACAAGAGATACAAGACCAACCCCTGCCCCTATTTCGATCACCCGTTTGTTTTCCATATCAAGCTCATCCGCAATGAAATTGGAAAGAGTCACTGCCGAAGGCCAGATTTCAGCCCAGTAGGGCATCTGTTCATCTTTGACAAATTCTTCGGGATCGATCCTGTCAAGCAGGGCATAACTGTCAAGAACGCTGAGCACACTGAACAGACGGCCGCCGAAAGAATAGCTTCTTTCATCGAGATCATATTCCGCACCAAGTTCCTGGTAAAGGTCCCGGGACTCCCTGCTGATATTGCCTGTACTTGACGACATGATATACTTTATTATTACTTATTACAAAAACAATGAGGCATAACAAAAAAACTTTATTACTCCGGTGATGGAAGATATCAACTGTCATTCTGGAATAAACTCCCTGTTCTTGTCATGCTGAGCCCCCTGTATCCGGCCGCTACCGAACACGGACCATGAACAATAAAGTCGTAATTTCGGGGAAATTAATATTCTGAAAGCAATTCCTGTTCATGGAAAGCGGAGCCAAGAATCCCTGTGCTTTTTTAAAATTGGATCCTTCATTCCACTGCGTTTCATTCAGGATGACACCGATCTTTCGGAACAAACTCCTTGCTTTTGTAATGCTGTCTTTTCTTGTCATTCTGAACGAAGTGAAGAATCCATAATGGGCAAAGTCAGAAATAGATGCTTGACTGCATTTAATTACGGAATGACAGGAAAAAGCTCATACCCATCTTCGACCTGCAGTTGCCGCTGTAATAATTGATTTTTGTCCATGTTTAAAAAAATATACCGTTAAAGAAAATTCTCCGCGGATTTCTATTTTCTTGCCATCACTAAACTCTTGCATCGATAAAACCGTTTCTGTAAATCAGTAGTAATTATCAATCCCAATACTGTTAAACACACAATGAAAAAAGAACTCCTCGAGGTTTTCGAAAACAATTATCCTGACAGGGACTACACCATCGAGATTGTCAATCCGGAATTTACATCGGTCTGTCCAAAAACAGGACTTCCCGATTTCGGAACCGTCATCATCAGGTATGTGCCCGACAAAACCTGTATCGAACTGAAATCCCTGAAATACTATTTTCTCGAATTCCGGAACGCCGGCATCTTTTACGAGAATGTAACCAACAGGATCCTTGACGACCTTGCAGGACTTGTCAAACCGAGATCTATGACGGTCATAACGGAATGGAAAGCAAGAGGAGGCATAACCGAGACCGTTTCGGTCAACTACAACGCATCCTGAAACGTGCAATCAAAAAAGCCTCAGAAACCTGAGGCTTTTTTGAAATGAAATATTCCCGGAGATACCTCTCAGAGCTTTTCGTTCAGGTACATCTGGATATTCTTCGATTCTTCCGGTGTAATATCTGATGTCGGATAATCCGCCATGCGTTTTACGATGATGTCGATCTTGCCGGTCTTCTTGTATTTGGATTTGAATACATCGGCAACGGAATCGAAGGTATGGCACTTGTTGCAGCGGCCCTCGAAAAGAGTTTTTGCACCGGCAAAATCAAAGCCTGCAGGTGCGAGAGGAACGTTGGGTGAAAGAATGGCTTTGGACTGGAAGGCTTTCAGCTCTTCAACCGAGCGGATATACTTGCCGTCGAGAGTTGTGGTGCGTCCGGTGGTTGAAAGGAGAATACCGGAAGGTCTGAGCCAGAGAACAACGAACATGAGAAGAACGATACCGAGGGCACCGAGAGGAAAACTCAGGAACCACCTGTCACTGATCCTGGAAGACATCCTTCCAAGTGTCCTGATGATCATGGAGGCACAGAATATCAGCAGAAACCAGCCCGCAAAGGAACTGAGCGGGGTCAGGTCTTCTGAAATATTTGGCGCCGGCACCTGGTACCCGGTTAAGAATGACAAACCGTAAAACGCCGCCCCCATGCAAGCTGCCCCGCAAATTGCCAACGCAATAAGCTTAACATTTGATTTGTTGTCCATGACAGGTAATGAATTAGGTGTTATTGGCTTACCCGAAAATTTATTAGTCAAGATAAGCATAATTAGTAAAGGCGGCAAACAGAAACCTTAAAAAGGATGCGTTTAAAAAACGTATTCGCTTTTCTTTTTTTCAATTCATCGGCAAAATCGACCACACTGCAGGATTTGTAACTCTACCGATTTTTTAGAATACTGCATCAGCAAGGTCAGATTAAGCAGAATATTTACGTCCAAATGATCACGACAACAAGCAGCAGTATCGATTTCGACAAGGCGGACCGGGATTTTTCATTCCTGCTCGGCTGTTTCCGGGATGTGCTCAGGGATCTCGGAGAAGATGAAATCGCAGACCACCTCCCCTGGCAGGAAGCAGGAGTGCCCATCGGGCATTACCCAGGCGCTGAACGTGCGCTTCAGGCATATTCGATTTTTTTCCAGCTCCTGAACATGGCGGAAGAAAACTCATCTGCACAGAACCGGCGTCACCTCGAAACCGAAAAAGGGTTATCGCATCTTACCGGGCTCTGGGGAAGAACATTCAAACGCCTCAGGGAGCTCGGCATACCGGACGCTGAAATCGCGTCCCTCCTCTCCGGTGTTTCCGTAACTGCCGTTCTGACCGCACACCCTACCGAAGCGAAGCGGAAAACCGTGCTTGAACTGCACCGCGAACTTTACCTGCTTCTCGTGAAACGGGAAAATCAGATGTGGACCCCGCTTGAACAGCGCGACATAAGGTACAGCATCAATGTCGTCCTCGAAAGGCTCTGGAGAACCGGTGAAATCCTTTTCGACAAACCCGAGGTTTCAGCTGAACGGAGAAATGTTATCCACTATCTCTACAATATTTTTCCTGAAGTTCTGCCCATGCTCGACAAACGCTTCCTGCAGGCATGGAAAGAGAGCGGGTTCGACTGCAGGAAACTCTCAAACCCAAGGTCCTTTCCCCGGCTCGGTTTCGGAAGCTGGGTCGGCGGTGACCGCGACGGCCATCCGCTCGTGACAGCAGAAGTCACTCGGGAAACCCTTGAAGAGATGCGCAGGCATGCAATGACGCTCATCCGTTCCCGTCTCAGGGAACTTGCTTCAAAACTGAGCCTTTCCGAAAGATTGCAGACCCCTTTCAATCCCCTCATGGAGCGAATCGGAACACTTGCCACGGGTCTTGAAGAAAAAGGCCGCAAGGCAATCGAAAGAAACCGGCATGAACCATGGCGCCAGTTCCTCAACCTCATCACCGCGGCACTCCCCGATGAAACACAATCAGGTGAAGAGACCCTCACCGAGAACCATTTCCGCTACGGGAACTCCGGCGAACTGCTGGATGACCTCGAGCTGCTGCGGGAATCGCTCTGTGCTGTCGGAGCGGAACATATCGCTGAAAACGATGTTGTCCCCGTGTACAGGATTGTACAGACATTCGGATTCCACCTCGGAAAACTCGATATCCGGCAGAACAGCAATTTTCACGAGCTTGCTCTCTCCCAGCTCATGACCGCTGCCGGCATGAACGGAAAAGATTTTCTGGAATGGGACGAAGAGAAACGAAGGGAGTTCCTCGACAGGGAACTAAGCTCTCCAAGACCCTTCACGCATCCCGATATGATCGCAGGCCCTGAAGCCGAGGCGGTTCTAGCATGTTACAGGGTTCTGCTCGATCATGGAAAAAAATATGGTTACGAAGGAATCGGCTCTCTCATCGTCAGCATGACGAGGGATGTTTCGGACCTTCTTACGGTCTATCTCTTCGCCCGGGAAGTCGGCATGATGACCGAGACCGATGAGGGGGCAATATGCATGCTGCCTGTTGTTCCGCTTTTCGAAACGATCGGCGACCTGGAAAAAAGCCCGGCTATCCTACGGGAATTTCTCGATCATCCGGTTACGGCACGAAGCCTCGAGTACATGAAAAACAGCATCGGTCAGGGAAGGAAAGTGCAGAAGGTGATGATCGGTTACAGCGACAGCAACAAGGACGGAGGAATTTTTACCAGCATCTGGTCACTCTACCGTGCACAGGAAGCGATGCTGGAAGCCGGAAAGTACGGCGAAACGGATATCCTTTTCTTCCATGGCCGCGGCGGAAGCATCAGCCGGGGTGCGGGACCTACACACCGTTTCGTCAAGGCTCAACCTTTCGGTTCCTTCGATGCAGGCATCTCCTTTACCGAACAGGGAGAAACCATTGCCCAGAAATACGCCAACAGGATCAGCGCGGTTTACAACCTCGAGCTTTTCATGGCAGGAGCAGCCGGCATCATGATCAGGCAGAAAAACGGACAGAAATCGGCTCACCCGCTCGAAACGGTAATGGACACCCTTTCGGAAAAAAGCAACAAGGCATACAGATCACTTATTGAAGCTGAGGGATTCTTCGACTTTTTCCGTGAAGCCACCCCGATCGATATCATTGAATCGACAAGAATCGGGTCCCGGCCTTCCCGCCGGAGCGGCAAAGCCAGCCTCGAAGACCTCCGTGCAATTCCCTGGGTTTTCAGCTGGAACCAGGCCCGCTACTCCATTTCCGGCTGGTACGGTGTCGGATCGGCCCTCGAGTATCTGCACGACAGCCAGCCCGAAGTTTTCGAAGAGATCAGGTCACGATACTTCGACTGGCCTCCACTCCGTTACATCATCAGCAATGCCGATACAGGTATCTCCGCCACAGACCTGAAGATCATGCACCAGTATGCCGTGCTTGTTGGCGACTGCACGGTGCGGGACAGAATTCTCGGTATGATCGAAGCCGAGTACCGGAAAACCAGGAAGTTCATCGACATGCTGTTCGCCGGACCTCTTGAAAACCAGCGCCAGAGCGTCAACAGGTTCGTTTCGCTGCGCCGCGAAGGCCTTGAAATGCTCCATCTCCATCAGATAAAACTGCTGAAAGAGTGGCGGGCCCTGCTGCGCAACGGACAACAGAAAGAAGCAGACCTGATGCTGCCGGAACTTTTCCTCTCGGTCAATGCCATTTCAGGAGGGTTGCGCACGACAGGATAGGATATTTCGCATAATTCTTGCAAAATAAACGGATTTTTAGCGTATTATATTACTTGGCCGCTTTCAATCCGTTACCTTTTCCATGATGCTCACGAGACTCAACGCCTCCGCACTTATAGGCATCGACGCCATGAAAGTTGACGTCGAAACCAACGTAACCGGCGGCATTCCGTCGTTCACGGTTGTCGGCCTTCCCGACAATGCCATCAAGGAGAGCCGTGAACGGATTCTCACGGCCATAAAAAATTCCGGTTTCGAAGTCCCTCCGAAAAAAATCACGGTCAACCTCGCTCCTGCCGATGTCCGGAAGGAAGGAACAGCGTTCGACCTCCCCGTCGCCATAGGATTGCTCGGTTCTCTCCAGCTTGTCACAAACCGTTTCGAAGATACCCTCATCCTTGGGGAACTTGCGCTCGACGGCACGATCAGACGGATCAACGGAGCCCTGCCGGTCGGCATCATGGCGGGAAAGGAAGGGATTGTCCGCCTGATCGTTCCTCTTTCGAATGCAGCGGAGGCTGCCGTGGCGGTTTCCGCTTCAGGCTCCGGCGTCAAGGTTTACGGGGTCGAAACCCTGAATGAAACGGTTGCGCTGGTAAATGGAAAATCAGAGCTTTCACCAATGACCGTCAATGTCGAAGAGCTTTTTGACCGGGAACCCGAATACCCGGTCGATTTTGCCGATATCAAGGGACAGACCGCTGCAAAGAAAGCTCTTGAGATCGCTGCGGCAGGAGGGCACAATCTCATCATGGTCGGCCCTCCCGGCAGCGGCAAAACCATGCTCGCTAAAGCCCTGCCCGGCATCCTCCCGCCGCTGAGCTTCGAAGAGTCGCTGGAGACCACGAAAATCTATTCCGTGGCGAACCTGCTCGAAAAAGACCGGCCTCTCATGGTCATCAGACCGTTCAGAAGTCCCCACCACACCACCAGCAACATCGCCCTGATCGGCGGAGGCTCGACGGCGCGGCCGGGAGAAGTGAGCCTTGCCCACAACGGCATTCTCTTCCTCGACGAACTGCCGGAATTCACACGCAGCGCGCTCGAAGTGTTGCGCCAGCCGCTCGAAGACCGCGAGGTCACCGTTTCGAGGATCACCATTACGACAAGGTACCCGGCAGGCTTCATGCTTGTTGCAGCCATGAACCCGAGCCCGGCCGGAGCGCTCAAGGACCGCGACGGCAACCTGACCGCATCGCCACTGCAGATACAGCGATATCTTTCGAAAATCTCAGGTCCCCTGCTCGACCGGATCGACATCCATATCGATGTGCCGAAGGTTGAAAACACCGAACTGTTCTCATCATCGTCCGCGGAAAACTCGAAAACCATCCGCGAAAGAGTGATGAAGGCGAGAAAAATCCAGATGGAGAGGTTCTGCGCGCTAACCTCTCCGAAAATCTATACGAATGCACAGATGAACACCCGCCTCATCAGGACGTTCTGCAGGCTCGACCGTGAAAGCGCCCAGAAGCTCATGGATGCGATGAACCGGCTGAACCTTTCCGCCCGCGCGCATGACCGCATCCTGAAAGTAAGCCGCACGATAGCCGACCTCGACGGCTCGGAACAGGTCCAGATGAAACACCTTATCCAGGGCATCCAGTACCGCAACCTCGACCGCGATTTCTGGAGTTTCTCCCCGTGAACGAGAGTGAGAGGCTGCAAATAATAATCAAAAAATGCCCTCTCTGTCACTATATTCCCGTTCACGATAAAAACGTTTCAAACACACATCAACTAACCAAAACATCCCGCCCTGCCGGGACAATCTCCATGAAAAAAGGAAAACAACTCCATTACAGCCTTCTGCTTGCGGGCTCGATGCTGGCAGTTTCCTCTCCGGTGTTTGCCGGTGATGCAAAAGAGACCGTCGAGATGCGCATCACCCGGCTCGAAAAGGAACTCGCTGAACTGAAAGCCCTGGTCAGGGAGAAACCAGCCGTTGCCCCGGTCGTCTCGCCTGCACCTGTAACAGCCGCAGCTCCGGTTTCCAAATCCGAACCGCAGAGTCCGACCACCGTTTCGCTCGGATCAGGGGTCAAAGCTCAGCTTTACGGCTTTGCCCGTCTCGATGCCCTTTGGGAAAGCGGACAGGTCTACCCCGGCAACATAGCCCTCTGGGCCCAGCCGCAAGGCCTGGGAAGAAATGACGGTGAATGGAACCTGACCGCAGGCGCAACCCGTCTCGGCTTCAACTTCAGCGGGCCGGACACAGAAAAACTGAAACTGACGGGAAACATCGAGATCGACTTCACCGGTGGAGGCACGGAAAACAACCAGAACCCGAGAATGCGCCATGCCTGGCTGAAAGCATACTGGCCCGCTTCGGATTTCAGCATCATCGCAGGACAGACCTGGGATGTCATCGGTTCGCTGATACCTTTCACGGACGATCCGGCAATTATGTGGGATGCAGGTAATATAGGTGGGCGCCATCCTCAGCTTCGCCTGACCAAAGGTTTCGCAACCGGTGAAAAAAGCCGTCTCGAGATGGCTGTCGCGGCATCGAGAACGATCGGGGAAAAAGATATCATAAGCGGGTTCGATACCGGAAGGGATGCAGATATGCCGACAATTCAGGGGCGGATAGCCCTCAGCGGTCCGGTCATCGTGGACAACAAACCTGCAACAGTTGCAGTTTCAGGCCATTATGGCCAGGAGCAGTGGGATACCAACACCAGTAATGCGAACAAAACGCTTGACACCTGGTCCTGCAACCTGGAGCTTTCGCTTCCGCTCAGCCAGCAGCTTATTTTTGCCGGCGAATACTTTACAGGATCAAATCTCGACGATTTCTACGGAGGGATCGGTCAGGGCGTAAATACCGGTCTGGACAACAAATCCAATTTCTGGAATATCCGTTCACATGGAGGATGGGCTGCGCTCAGGTATTCCGTGAACCCGACAACGACCGTAAGTCTTGGTGCCGGTATCGATGACCCAGACGATAATGATCTTGCAGGCTATGCCGCGGCTGTTACAACAAAGCCGAGAACGCTCAACCGGACCATCTTTGCAAACGTCATCAACCAGGTTACCCCGAACTTCATTATCGGGTTCCAGCTTGGAGAATGGATAACGGATTACATGGGAGCTCCAAGGAGCGAAGCCTTGAGGGCACAGAGTTCCATGACCTACAAATTCTGAACGCCTTTAAACATACAGCTCCGGCATTGCCGGAGCTGCGTGATCAATCTTTTTTTCCTTTCCCTGCTGTCCTTTTCGTCCCTTCAGTCCACCCTGAACCCTTTTATCCCTCAGTAAACAACGATATCCTGAGGCATCACCGCAAGCACCTGCACTCCGCCTTTTTTCACAAGCATTCTGTAAAAAGCTTCGAGGGATGAAACATGACTTTCGGGAACGAGATCCATGATCATCTGTTTTCTCAATGCTGCGGAAATACCGGCTGAAATACCTCCACTTCCCGGCTTCAGAAGGTTTTCCAGCCAGTTTTTCTCTTCGGGATAGAACAGCAGGTGCGGTGTTTTTGTCTTTTCGATCCCGGCGAGCGACTGTGCGGCCTTTATGGCATCGAAAAGCCCGCCCGATCGGTCAGCCAGCCTGGCTTTTATCGCCTGGCTGCCGGTCCAGACCCTTCCGCCCGCAACCGAATCGACTTCGGCAACGGTCATTTTCCTGGAAGCGGCAACTTTGGAGAGAAAGTCCTGATAAATATCCCCGGATGCTGCAATGAACTTGTCCAGTGCTTCGCCTTCAAGCGGTTTGAATGGAGTGTTTGCATCAGCGAACCTGCCCCGCGTCACGACATCACGCCCGAGACCTATGTTTTTCGCCAGCATGCTGATATCGGGTTTCAGGGCAAAAACACCGATCGATCCGGTAATGGTGAGCGGTTCGGCATAAATCGTTTTTCCGGCAAGTGCCGCCATGTAACCGCCCGAGGCGGCAACACCCGACATGGAAACGACGAACGGTTTTTTTACAGCCGCCGAATCGAGCATTTCAAGCATTTCTGCCGAAGCGAGGGCATCTCCTCCCGGGCTGTCGATGCGGAGAACAATAGCTTTGACGGATTTTTCATCGAGCGCTGCATCGACGGCATTTTTCACCGTTTCAACGTCGACGGTTTCACCAAAATCCTCCATCATTTCACCGGAAGAACGGACAATCGAACCGGAAAGGGTTATAACGGCTACGCTCTCTTTCGTATCAGGCTTCATCGCCTGCTTGAAAGCGAGACGATAGCGATCGGCACTTACAAATGCATCTTCAACCTGTGGGGTTTTCTTTCCGGTAATCTTCATGGATATGGTGCGCTGGAGCTGCCACAATGAGGAAACACCGTCGACAAGACCGTAACTTTTCGCTTTATCTGAGGTCATGAGCGCAACATGGTCGATGATCGAAGAAAGAGAGTCGCGGCTTATACCTCTGCGGTGCGATGCATTTGCGAGATAATCATCGTAGGCCTCCGAAAGCAGTGCATTCACCTCCTCGAGATATTCCCTGCTCGGGCCTGTCCTGACAAACGGCTCGATCCCGCTCTTGTATTTTTTCCACTGAGCTGCCTGGAATCCGACACCGATCTTCCCGAGGGCCCCCGCATAAAAGAGTGTCTCAGCCTTCAGGCCGTCAAGCAGCAGAAATCCTCCGCGTTCTATGATAATAGAGTCGCACGCCGTTGCCAGGAGATAATCGCTGTCACCTGCGGAATGGAGGAAAGCCGTAACCTTTTTGCCTCCAGCCCTGACTTTCTCGATAGCATGCCTCAGCTCGGAGATTTTAGCCGGTGTTGTTTTCAGCTCCCCGATAGTAAGCAGCACTTCCCCTACCCGTTTGTCCGTCGAGGCATGATCAAGGATAAACAGAAGATCCTGAAGCGAAAGAGGTTCTCGGGAAGAGATGAATGGCGGCAAACCGCTTTCGTGGCGAATTTCATCAATAGTTCCGCCAAGGGGCACAAGAAGTGCAAAACGATCAGGGAGAGCCCGTGAAGAGCGGATAAAAATGAAAAGCACTGCGAACACCACAATGGGAATGATCAGGAGAGCCATGCATCCGGGACGAAAACATCCCTTCCCTATTTTCTGACCAGACTGATTATTCATAAAGGATACAGCTGACGCAATGACCGGGATTGTCCCTGAGTTCCCTGAAAACCGGCTCCCTGCTGCTGCACTCCGGAAGAGCCACAGGACAACGTGGATGGAAACTGCATCCGGGAGGGATATTCATCGGCCCCGGCATATCACCGTGAAGCAATATCCGTTCTTTTTTCATACCCGGTTCCGGGTTTGGAATTGCCGATAAAAGGGCTTTGGTATAGGGGTGTTTGGGATTTTCATAAAGTTCTTTTGAACTGGCGACCTCTACAATCTTCCCGAGATACATGACGGCCACCCTGTCCGATATATGTTCCACAACCGACAGATCATGGGCTATGAACAGATACGTCAGCCCGAGATCGCGTTGAAGGTCCGCGAGAAGGTTGATGATCTGTGACTGTATCGATACATCGAGGGCGGAGACCGGCTCGTCGCAGATAATGAATTTCGGGTTCACCGCGAGCGCCCTTGCAATACCGAGACGCTGGCGCTGCCCTCCGGAGAATTCATGAGGATAACGGTTGTAGTACTCCCTGTTCAGTCCTACGAGATTGAGCAGTTCATCGATTCTTGTGCGCGCTTTCTCCCCCTTTGCGATGCCATGGACGGAAAGCACCTCGCCAAGCATCTGTCCAACGGTAAGCCGGGGGTTCAGTGAACCGAATGGGTCCTGGAAGATCATCTGCATCTGTTTGCGGATGGAACGGAAAGCACGATTGCCCATTCCGCTGATCTCCCTGCCGTCAAACTCGATAGTTCCGGTCACCGAAGGGTTGCCGAGCCGCATAATCGCCCTGCCGAGAGTGGTTTTACCGCATCCGGATTCACCGACGAGCCCGAGCGTCTCACCCTGAAAAACCTCGAATGAAACCCCGTTGACGACCTTTATCAGAAGAGGCTTTCCCAGGCCGCCACTTTTCTTCTGGGAAAAATGCACCCGCAAATCCTTGACCGAAAGTAACCGGACCTGATCCTTCATCTTAACGTGAACGCTGTTTATCGTATTTTTATTATTATACTAAATAGCATTGTGATTCACCATACAAAACAGTTAGCCGAAGATTGTCATTTTGCCTTTGCCGAACGAACCAGAACATACCGGTACACTTTATGTCGTCGCTACGCCTCTCGGCAATCTTGAAGACATTACCCTGAGAGCCATCAGAACTTTACGCGAATCGGGTGCAATAGCATGTGAAGATACGCGAAGGGCGTCCATTCTCCTTCGCCATCTCGATATCCAGGGAAAAAAACTTATAAGTTACCACAACTACAACGAACCGAAAGCCGTCAGGCAGATAGTCTCCCTGCTCGAGGAAGGCACTGATGTTTCGCTGATCACCGATGCCGGAACTCCGGTGATCAGCGATCCCGGGTATACCATGCTGCAGGCAGTCTATGAAAAAGAACTGCAGGTCATCCCCGTACCGGGTCCAAGTGCCCTCACGGCTGCGCTTTCAGCCTGTCCCCTGCCGCTGAGCAGTTTCTTTTTTGCGGGTTTTCTGCCTCATAAGAAAGGCCGTAAAAGCCGTCTTGCATATCTCTGCGCTCTGCAGACATCGTTTGTTCTGTATGAATCCCCGTTCAGGATCATGCAGCTTCTTGACGAAATAGAGGTTCACCTGCCGGCTGCACAACTTTTTATCGGCAGGGAAATGACAAAGATCCACGAGGAATATCTGACCGGTACCATCGATGAAATCCGCAAGCACCTCGGCAGCGGAAAAAACCGTGGCGAGTTTGTGGTTATTGTTCACCCTTCCGGCATAAAATCAACCCAATCGGAAAAAAGCCATGAAGATCATCACTGATCCTGCAGAAATGCAGACGATTGCCGAAAAACTCCGGCTGAACCGCCAGCTCATCGGGGTCGTCATGACCATGGGTGCATTGCACGAAGGGCATCTGAGCCTTGTAAAACTCGCCCGGCAAACCGCAGGGACCATCATTCTCACCATTTTCGTCAACCCGACACAGTTCGGTCCTGAAGAAGACCTCCACCGCTATCCCCGCCCTTTCGAGCGCGATGTCTCTCTGGCGAAAGCAGCCGAGGTCGATTATCTCTTCGCTCCCGAAAGCCCATCCGTCTACCCTGATCATTACCAGACATCGGTGACGTGCGGAACCCTTGCTGAACGGTTCGAAGGAGCCCTGAGACCCGGTCACTTCAACGGGGTCGCCACAGTTGTGACAAAATTCCTGAATATCACGAAACCGCATATCGCCGTTTTCGGTGAAAAGGACGCCCAGCAACTGGCAATCATCAAAAGACTTGTGAAAGACCTTGATATTGACGTCTCCATCGTTGAAGCACCTATCATCCGTGAGGAAAACGGACTTGCGGTCAGTTCGAGGAACATATACCTTTCCGGCGAGCAACGCAGCACAGCTGAAATCCTGTATCAGGGTATCCTTCACGCAGGAAAGTGTATTGACGCTGCACGCAGGGACCTTTCGGCCATAGCAGCCGAAATCGACGGCATGGTCCGGTCGGCACCGGGCTTTATACCGGATTATGTCAGTTTCGTGGATGAGGAGACATTCGAGCCGGCTGAACATGCAGAGAAAGAAAAAGAATACCGGCTTCTCCTTGCGGTTCGGGCAGGATCGGTGAGGCTTCTGGACAATGCAAAGTTCCGTTGCCGGTAACATGCCCTTATCGAATAGAAAGGAAAATACTTTTTTGTTTTATATTACGTTTCGCTTTCGCTGACGGTTTTTCGGGTCCAGGCTTGACAGTTCAGCCCTGATTTCGCGTCGGAATGAAGAAAAGATTTTTTTGAGAACGCTGATTCATTGATAGCAAAGGCTTTATAAAGCCCCCCGGTATCTTTACCAGGGTGGCCGGAAAAGATCAGACAGTCAGTATTTTTATCACTAATAGCACACGATTTTTATGATTATCAACAAAGAAATTGATCTTGGCCAGGGAAAAGTCATCTCTATCGAAACCGGCAGGATGGCAAAACAGGCCGACGGTGCCGCAGTTGTCCGCCTCGGTGACACGATGGTCCTCGCCACGGTCGTCTCGAGCAAAAAAACGCCTCCCCCGAACCAGGACTTCTTTCCGCTGCAGGTTGAATACCGCGAAAAATATTCAGCCGCGGGCAAATTTCCCGGCGGCTTTTTCAAGCGCGAAACCCGTCCATCCGAAAAGGAAATCCTCTCATCGAGGCTTATCGACCGAGCCCTGAGGCCTCTCTTCCCGGACGGCTACTACTATGAAACCCAGGTAATCGTCACGGTCATCTCCTCCGACCAGATCAACGACGCCGACGTCCTCGGCGGCCTTGCCGCATCGGCGGCCATCATGGTCTCTGATATTCCTTTCCAGAACCCCATGTCCGAAGTGAGGGTCGGCAGGATCAACGGTTTGTTCATCATCAACCCCGACACGAACGAGCTTGTCAACAGCGACCTCGATATCTGTATAGGAGGTACCACAGATACCATCTGCATGCTCGAAGGTGAAATGAAGGAAATTTCCGAAGCTGAAATGGTCGATGCCATCAGGTTCGGCCATGATGCCATCCGCAGGCTCTGTGCCCTGCAGGGCGAACTTGCGGCCGAAGCCGGCAAACCCGCCCGTCCGTTCAATCCTCTGCAGATTCCGGCGGAACTTGTTGAAACCATCCGGCAGGCATGCGAAGCGCGCCTGAAAGAGCTCGCCTACACTCCGCTTAAAAAAGAGGAACGTGCGGAAGGGACTGCAGCAATCTACAGCGAAACCGTCCAGTCGGTCGTCGGACAGTTCAAGGCGAAGATTTCCGGCGACGACATCGCCGCCGATCCATCAAAAGCGCTTTTCCTGAACGAACATATTATAGAAGAGCAGATCCACGCCATTGAAAAGAAAGTCATGCGCCACATGATCCTCGATGATGCGAAAAGGCTCGACGGCAGAAAACTTGAAGAGGTCAGACCAATTACAATCGAACTCGGAGTCATCCCGAGAGCTCATGGCTCGGCGCTTTTCACCAGGGGTGAAACCCAGGCGCTGGTCACCGTAACCCTCGGCACCAAGAAAGACGCACAGTCAGTAGATACCCTGACAAACAATGCCGACAAGCGGTTCATGCTCCATTACAACTTCCCGCCTTTTTCAGTCGGCGAAACCGGCAGGATCGGCAGCACCGGGCGCCGGGAAATCGGGCACGGAAACCTTGCCGAACGCGCCATCAAGATGGTCGCGCCTTCCGATCAGGAGTTCCCGTACACGATCCGTATTGTTTCCGACATCCTCGAGTCGAACGGCTCGTCCTCGATGGCTTCGGTATGCGGCGGCACCCTCGCGCTCATGGATGGCGGCGTACCTATCAGCAAACCGGTTTCCGGCATAGCCATGGGCCTCATCAAGGAAGGCTCCTCCTATGCAGTCCTCTCGGACATACTCGGCAACGAGGACCATCTCGGCGACATGGATTTCAAGGTCACCGGAACAAGGGACGGCATCACAGCCTGCCAGATGGACATCAAGATCGACGGCCTCGATTACCATATTCTTGAAACCGCTCTCGATCAGGCCCGCCGCGGTCGCCTCCACATCCTCGACAAGATGCAGGAAGCCTTGCCGGAAACCCGCGAAGAGCTTGCCCGTTTCGCTCCGCGGATGACGACCATCCAGATCCCGGTAGATGCCATCGGGCTCATCATCGGCAAGGGTGGAGAAACCATCCGCAGCATCACCGAAGAAACCGGTGCCGAAATCAATATCGAAGATGACGGGACCGTCACCATCGCCTGCTCGAACAGCGAAGGTACCCATGCCGCACTGAACACCATCAAAACACTCCTGGCAAAGCCTGAAGTCGGCACCACCTACCTCGGCAAGGTGCGCGATATCCGCGACGAGCTCGGCGCATTTGTCGAGTTTCTGCCGAAAACCGACGGTCTGGTGCATATTTCGGAAATATCGAAAGAGCGGATTGCCAAAGTGAGCGACAAACTCAAGATCGGTGACAGGGTCAGGGTCAAGCTGGTCGATGTCCGCAAAGACCCCAGAACCGGCAAAACCCGTTTCGCACTTTCAATGAAAGCGGTCGAAAACGAAGAGGAACCAGCAACTGAAGCTGTATCGGGTACTGAAACACATTAAACAGGAAGAAACAAAAAGCAGTGCTGTAACCATGCGCTGCTTTTTTGTTTGTATCTGCAAGCGTCCCGAAAGGTTCGCTGAATTGTCTGTAATCTATTTTACAGGCAACGATAACATGCAAGTGAAACCATCATCATGAAGTATGATTTTTCAGCCATAGAAAAAAAATGGCAGACTTACTGGGAAAAACACGAAACGTTCAAATCCTCCGAAACCCAGGGAAAACCGAAATATTACGTGCTCGACATGTTTCCCTACCCCAGCGGCTCAGGACTACACGTCGGTCACCTTGAAGGATATACAGCATCGGATATCATAGCCAGGTACAGGAGAAGCCGCGGATTCAACGTTCTTCACCCCATGGGATGGGATGCTTTCGGCCTTCCGGCGGAACAGTTTGCGATCAGAACGGGAACCCATCCCAGGATCACTACGGAAAAGAATGTCCGGAGTTTCAAGGAGACCCTCCATGCCATGGGTTTTTCCTACGACTGGTCCCGGGAGATCAATACCACCGATCCGGACTATTTCAAATGGACACAGTGGATTTTCATCAAGCTTTATGAAATGGGCCTCGCCTATATGTCCGAGGTCGACGTGAACTGGTGCGAAGAGCTGAAAACCGTGCTCGCCAACGAGGAGGTAGAGGAAAAAATCGCCGACGGCTATACCGTTGTCCGCAGGCCTCTCCGGCAGTGGGTACTGAAAATCACGGCTTATGCAGAACGCCTGATTGCCGATCTCGAAGAGCTCGACTGGCCTGAAAACGTCAAGCTGATGCAGCGCAACTGGATCGGACGATCCGAAGGCGTGGAGATCGATTTCGAGCTCCGCTGCCACGGTACGACATTGAAAGTTTACACGACCCGGCCCGATACTCTTTTCGGGGCAACTTATGTTGTTATTTCACCGGAGCATCCCCTTGCAGAAAAACTTGCCACGGCAGGTCAGCTTCTGGAGGTAAAAAATTATATCAGGCAGGCTAAACTGAAAACCGAACTTGAGCGAACAGGCCTTCAGAAAGAGAAAACAGGCGTGTTCACCGGCTCCTACGCCATAAACCCGGCCAACCGCGAGCCTCTGCCGGTATGGATATCTGATTTCGTACTTACCAGTTACGGTACCGGAGCCATCATGTCGGTACCTGCACATGACAGCAGGGACTGGGAATTCGCGAAGAAATTCAACCTGCCGATCATCGAAGTCATCAAAAGTCCGCATGACGTGCAGGAAGAGGTTTTTGAAGAAAAGAACAGCGTCTCGGTAAACTCGTCGAACGATGAAATATCGCTCGACGGCCTTGGTTTCGAAGAGGCATTCGATCGAATGGCAACCTGGCTCGAAACAAAGAAGATCGGCACACGCAAAGTCAATTACAAGCTCAGGGACTGGATCTTCAGCCGCCAGCGTTACTGGGGCGAGCCTATTCCCATAAAGCATTATGCCGACGGATTGCTCCGGCCTGAAACCGGCCTTCCGCTGATGCTGCCCGAAGTCGAAGCCTACCATCCGTCCGAATCTGGGGAATCGCCACTTGCCAACATCCCCGAGTGGCTAAACGGAAATGATGAACACGGCGCATTCAGAAGGGAAACCAATACCATGCCTCAGTGGGCTGGCAGCTGCTGGTACTATCTCCGGTTCATCGATCCCCGGAACGGCGAAGAGCTGATCGAACCGGGAAAAGAGCGCTACTGGATGAACGTGGACCTCTATATCGGCGGTGCCGAACACGCCGTACTGCACCTGCTCTATTCACGTTTCTGGCACAAAGTGCTTTACGACCTCGGTGTCGTGAGCACGAAGGAGCCGTTCAGGAAACTCTTCAACCAGGGCATGATCCTTGGCGAGGACAATGAAAAAATGTCGAAGTCCCGCGGCAACGTCATTCCTGCCGACCATGTGCTCGGCCGCTACGGTGCCGATGCTGTCCGACTTTACGAAATGTTCCTCGGTCCCCTCGAACAGGTCAAGCCATGGAACACCAACGGCATCGAAGGCATAAGCCGCTTCCTCGCGAAAGTATGGAAACTGGTCTGGCCCGAAGGAATGTCACCTGATGACAAGCCCCTGCCGCTTGCCGATGATGCACTGCCGGAAGAGCTTTTGCGCCGTATGCACAAGACCATCAGAAAAGTCGGCGAGGATACGGAAAACCTGAAGTTCAACACTGCAATTTCCGAAATGATGATTTTTGTCAACGAACTGCAGAAATCCGGATGCCGGAACCGTTCAGCAATCGAAACTCTGCTCTTGCTCCTCGCGCCTTACGCTCCGCATATAACCGAGGAACTCTGGGAAGCAACCGGCCATACGTCATCGATAAGCGGACACCCCTACCCGGTGTTCAGCCAGGAACTTGTCGAAGACAGTGTAGTAACAATCGCCGTACAGGTGAACGGAAAGCTCCGCGGTACCTTCAATACTCCGGCAGGAACATCGAAAGATGAGATGATCGCTGCTGCAAAGAAGGTTGAGCCGGTCTTGAAGTTCCTCGAAGGAGTGACCATCGTGCGGGAAATCGCGATAGAAGGCAAGCTTGTCAATTTCGCCGTCAGGGAAAACGGGGGTCGAAAAAGCAATTAGGCACAGATAGATCAACAATTATTGATAAGAAGATTTTTTTATGTAAAATCCATTTTAGAAAATTATAAACTCGCTACTCAGGAATGACCAACTCCTGTTTTACCGGTTTTTGCAACATTCTCCTTAGCCCGTCACGGGGTGAATATTTTTCTGTTTTTTATAACACATAAAACATGGTATCAATGGCTACCGACGAAACAACCAGCAAAGAGCAAACCGGATCGATCAGTTCAGTTCTGTCTGAAAAACGAAAATTCCCGCCCTCGGCCGAGTTTTCGAAAAACGCCCATATTTCCTCGATGGAGGAATATGAAAAACTCTACGCGGCCGCCGCGGCCGACCCGGATAAATACTGGGGTGACATAGCTGAAAAATTCCATTGGTTCAAAAAGTGGGATTCCGTTCTCGACTGGGCCCCTCCTTATGCAAAATGGTTTTCGGGCGGCAAGACCAACATCTGCTACAATGCCGTTGATGTCCATGCAAACAGCTGGAGAAAGAACAAAGCCGCCGTCATCTGGGAAGGCGAGGAAGGCCAACAGCGGGTCCTCACCTACGGCGAACTTCACCGCCAGGTCAGCAAGTTCGCGAACGTCCTGAAAATCGCAGGCATCAAGCCGGGTGACAGGGTTGCAATCTATATGGGCATGGTTCCGGAACTCCTTATCGCGGTGCTTGCGTGCGCACGCGTCGGGGCCGTCCACAACGTCATATTTGCCGGCTTCTCCGCCCATGCAATCAGTGAGCGCGTCAACGACTCACGCGCCAAGATGGTTATCTGCGCTGACGGCACAAGGCGCCGCGGCGGTACCATCAACCTCAAGAACATCGTCGACGAGGCGATCATCACTACCCCGTCCGTCCGCAGCGTCATTGTGCTTAAAGTCACCGGCGATAAAGTCCATATGCATGACGGCATGGACCACTGGTGGCACGACCTCATGGGTCTTGCCATGGATGAGTGCGAACCTGCGGAAGTCGATGCGGAACATCCGCTCTTCGTGCTCTACACCAGCGGCTCGACCGGAAAACCCAAAGGAATCCTGCACACCACCGCCGGTTATATGATACATGCCGCAAACTCCTTCAAATATGTCTTCGATATCAAGGACGAAGACATCTACTTCTGTACGGCAGACGTTGGGTGGATAACCGGCCACAGCTACATGGCATACGGACCTCTGCTCAACGGCGCGACCATCCTCATGTACGAAGGTGCTCCCAACTACCCGCAGTGGGACAGGTTCTGGGACATCATCAACCGCCACAAAGTCACCATCCTCTATACCGCACCTACCGCGATCCGCGCCTTCATCCGTGCCGGTAACGAATGGGTCACCAAGCACAATCTCAGCTCGCTCCGCCTGCTCGGAACTGTCGGTGAACCGATCAACCCCGAGGCATGGATGTGGTACCACCGCATCGTCGGACAGGAACGGTGTCCGATCGTCGATACCTGGTGGCAGACCGAAACCGGCGGCATCATGGTTTCCCCGCTTCCGGGCGCTACTCCGACAAAACCCGGCACGGCAACCCGTCCGCTCCCCGGCATAATGGTGGATGTGGTCCGCAAGAACGGCGATCCCTGCGAAGCGAACGAAGGCGGTTACCTCGTCATCAAGAAGCCCTGGCCGTCCATGCTGCGCACCATCTACGGCGATAACGCGCGGTACGAAAAAACCTACTGGTCGGAATTCAAGGACATGTATTTCACCGGTGACGGTGCCCGCAAGGATGAAGACGGCTATATCTGGATCATGGGCCGCGTCGACGACGTCGTGAACGTTTCCGGCCACCGCCTCGGCACCAGCGAAGTCGAAAGCGCACTCGTTTCCTATGAAGCTGTCGCTGAAGCCGCCGTCGTCAGCCGTCCTGATGATATCAAGGGCAATGCTCTTGTCGCCTTCGTCACCCTCAAGGACGAGTATGTCGGTGACATGAACCTCCGCGAAGCCCTGCGCAACCATGTTGCCAAGGAGATCGGACCGATTGCCAAACCTGATGAAATCAGATGGGCGAAAGGCCTTCCGAAAACCCGCAGCGGCAAGATCATGCGCCGCCTGCTCCGCGAGCTGGCCACCAGCAACGAAGTCAAGGGCGACGTCACGACCCTCGAGGATTTCGGCGTGCTTGAAAACCTCCGCGACCAGGAAGA
Source organism: Chlorobiaceae bacterium (assembly GCA_013334225.1). GTDB lineage: Bacteria > Bacteroidota > Chlorobiia > Chlorobiales > Chlorobiaceae > Chlorobium. The sequence goes on along the minus strand of JAAXXY010000028.1, from coordinate 4,710 downwards.
CGACTGATTTCCATTTTCAAGGAAACAAACAGTTCATCATCGCAAAGCGCAGTTTCACCTGCGCTTTGCTTTTTTCAAGCCTCTCTCCCCTTTTCCGTCCCCCGCTTTTTCCTGCGAAAGATCCAAATGCAAATGACGTCAAAAGAGTTGTACAGATAAATAACGCTGTGACAACAAGTTGAAAACAGCAGTAACAACTAATGCATTATCTTTGACATGAACAAGGCATCTTTGAAATCCTGGGCAACACCGCTTGCAATTTCATCATTCATCATCCTTGCAGTAACCGGCATCCTGATGTTCTTCAAAATCGAAACAGGAGTGATCAAACCTATCCATGAGTGGCTGAGCTGGGCAATGGTGGCAGGAGTGGTGCTGCATACCTTGGCGAACTGGAAATCGTTCACCGGCTATTTCTCGAAAAAACCAGCCCTCGCAATTATCGGCGTTGGACTGATGGTAACGCTTTTCTCCGTCTTTGCACCTGCAAAACTGGATCAGAACCCCCGTATGAAAATGACGAAAGCGATCATGTCCTCGAAGCTCGAAACCGTAGCGGAGGTAGCCGGCAGCAACAGCACAGATCTTGTGTCGAAACTCAGTCAGAAAGGTATTGCCGTCAAGGACCAGAACATGACGATCCATGAGATAGCAGATGCAAACAGGAAAAACGAGATGGCAGTTCTTGCCGCCATATTCCAGTGACACCATGATGAAAAACAGAACGATTGCAATGGCGCTGCTCGGCAGCGCCTTTCTGCTCGGCACCGGCCTGAGTATGAAGAGGTTCGAGAATGCAGTGGTATCAGACCGGGAAATTTCCGAACTGGTTGTTTCAGCCAACCTGCTGTCCGGAAATACGAAAAATGAAAAAGTCTTTTCTTCATCTGGAACGGCTTTTGACTTCATTCTTTCTACCGTTTCAGCCGATTTCGCGCTTCCGGACCGCAAAATGTCCGCCTGAAATCAGGTCAGTTCAGGCGCCAGATCGTGAAGTTCAGATATGACGCAAAGCTTACCCAGAGGATGTACGGAACAAGGAGATAGCCCGCAGCCGGAACAATTTTCCTGAACGTCAGGATACAGAGCAGAATCGCAAGCCAGAGCAGGACAATGACGACAAGAGCTGCTGCCGGTGAGTGAAGCCCGAAAAACGTTGCCGACCAGCTTAAGTTGAGCACGAGCTGAATGCCGAAAACAACATAGGCCGTCATCTTGTTTCCCGGCTTTTCCGAAACCAGATAGAGCGCTGTTCCCATAAGCAGGAACAACAGGGACCATGCGGGAGGAAAAAGCCAGTCAGGCGGGTTCCATGAAGGTTTTTTGAGAATATGATAGTACCAGTCCGATCCCGGTTCGGGAGTGAAGATGCTTCCTGCAAAAGCGAAAAGAAAACAGATTACGATACAGAGAAAAAGCTTCGGAATATTGATTTTCATAAGTAAAATATTTTCAACCTTTATTTATTGATCAGTCTTCAGTTATCTCCTTGTTGTCCCTTCCTGCCCACTTCCCCGTCTTCAATCCCTTAGGAATGGCATATCGGTAGCCGATGGTGAAAGCCCAGGGGTACATGCATTATAAAATTTGGGTTTCAGCCCCGATATATCGGGAGCGATATATTGGTTTATTACTCCGGCGAAGGAAGACAAGAATCCGTTTTTGCGCACATTGTCATTCTGAACGCAGTGATGAATCCAGATGATTTCGTTTTATAGGAAGATGGATCCTTCACTACGCTTTGCTTCGCTCAGCATGACAGGAATATTCTCCTCTACAGTAGTCCCGAGTTTGTCACCCCGCTATACCGGCATGCCGCTCCTCCGGAGCTGAAACCCGGATATTTGGGAATGCCAAACCCGGGGCTTACACCCCGCGCTACCAATCTCCCGCTCCTCCGGAGCTGAACACACCCATTACCCAGTACCCATTACCCACTCAGCCCTCAGTCCTCAGTCCTCAGTCCTCAGTCCTCAGCCCTCACTCCCCATTTCCCATTCCCCATTACCCATTCCCCATTACCCATTACCCAGCACTTTCAACCCCCCGCATCCTCCGATAATTCCCCGTTACAGGTAAATTGTTATATTGTCGGGCAATCGTTGAACATATTATGCCAGGAACAAATGCAAACAACCAGCAATGAGCTGCAGACCGCCGTCCGGGCCGCCAGGGCTGCAGGAGCGATCGCCATGGAAAAATTCGGTGAGCTCGGTCTTCAGGAGATAAAGCCCAAAGATTTCAAGGATTTTGTCACTCATGTCGATCAGGCATCTGAAGCGGCGATCGCATCGATCATTGCAGAAAGCTTTCCGGAAGACAGCCTGCTCTGTGAAGAAGGAACCATCAGAGACGGCAGTTCCGGCAGGACATGGATTGTCGACCCCCTCGACGGCACATTGAACTTCATTCATTCATTTCCGGTCTTTTCCATCAGCATCGCGCTTCAGGATAGTGGCAGGGAGTTGCAGACCGGAGTTGTCTACCAGCCTCTCCTGCAGGAATTGTTTACTGCCGAACGCGGCAAGGGGGCTTACCTTAACGGCTGCAGGATCAGCATATCTGACCGGGAAATCAAAGACGGGTTTCTGATCGCAACCGGCCTCCCTTTCAAGGAATATCACTATATCGATGCATACGTCGGGATGCTGAAAGAAGTTATTCACGATTCAGCTGGAATAAGGAGAGCAGGTTCTGCAGCCATCGACCTCGCCTATACCGCCTGCGGGCGTTTTGACGGTTTCTGGGAATACCGTCTCTTTCCCTGGGATTTTGCCGCAGGTGTACTGCTGGTCAGGGAGGCCGGAGGAATCGTGACCGATTTTACCGGAGATGCGGAGGTTTTCAAGCGGCAAAGCATCATCGCCGGCAGTTCCATAACACACCCGATGCTGCTTGACAAAGCGCTCAGGCATTTCAGGTAAACAGACCGGTCGGACCACATATTTGAACCGGAAATCAATCTTTATTATCTTTTGACCTTTCAGCCTTTTCAATCCGAATTCATTTCCTGCAGGGCAACACCGGCAGGAGCAACGACTACACTATGCTCATTCTTCAGCGCACGCTTAAAAAAGAAGTTTCCCTCCGGGGTACCGGACTGCATACCGGCAAGGAATGCACCATAACGTTCAAACCTGCAGAGGCCAACTATGGTTACCGGTTTGTCCGGACCGATGTTGAAAACAGCCCTGAAATACCGGCGCTGATCGAAAACGTGGTCGATATCCTCAGAGGCACCACCATAGGAATCGGCGATGTGAAAGTTCATACCACCGAGCATGTCCTTGCGGCCCTGTACGGCCTTCAGATCGACAACTGCCGTATTGAACTGAGTGGACCCGAGCCTCCCGTCATGGATGGCAGTGCGCACCCTTTTGCGGAAGTCCTTCTCGAATCAGGATTCCAGGAACAGGATGAACCGAAAAACTGGCTGGTCATCGATGAAACCATTGAATACCACGATACCGAGAGATCCATAGACATTGTCGCCCTGCCGCTTGACGACTTCAGGGTTACCGTCATGGTGGATTACAAAAATCCCGCTCTCGGTTCCCAGCACTCGGGTCTCTTCGACCTCCAGAACGAATTCGTCAGGGAGTTTTCCCCATCCAGAACATTCTGTTTCCTGAGCGAAGTGGAACACCTCGCAAATCAGGGAATTATCAAGGGCGGCGATGTAGACAACGCGATTGTCATCATCGACAAGGCCATGACACAGGATGAGATTACTGCATTGAGCGATAAACTCGGCATAAAGAGCGGCAATCTCGTTCTGGGTGATAACGGAATCCTCAACAACAGGGAGCTTCGCTTCAAGAACGAACCGGCCCGCCATAAACTTCTCGACCTGCTCGGAGACATCGCTCTTCTCGGCATGCCGATCAAAGCACAGCTCCTGGCAGCAAGACCGGGCCATGCATCGAATGTGGAATTCGTCAAACTGCTCAAAAAATACGCTGACCGCAACAAACTTGCAAGACAGTTCCAGCATGAGAAAAAAGCCGGAGTTATTTTTGACATCAACGCCATTCAGAACATTCTTCCCCACCGCTACCCTTTCCTCCTGATCGATAAAATCGTCGAGTTCAAACTGGACGAAAAAATCGTTTCGATCAAGAATGTCACCATGAACGAGCCCTTCTTCCAGGGACATTTCCCCGGAAACCCCATCATGCCCGGGGTCCTGATCCTCGAAGCGATGGCACAGACGGGCGGCATCATGATGCTCAACGGCAACAGCAACATCAAGGAAAGTGTCGTCCTCTTCATGGGAATCGACAAGGCGCGTTTCCGCAAGCCTGTCATTCCCGGAGATACGCTGGTGATCGAAGCCACGATGACCAACAAGCGCAGGAATGTCTGCCAGTTCGATGCAAAGGCCTATGTCAGGGGCGAACTGGTATGCGAAGCCTCGCTCATGGCTACAGTAGTGCCCAAAACAACTGCATAAGCCATCATGATCTGACAACAGCCCCTTTCTTTCATATCCCGAGAGGGGTCGTTGTCAACAGTATATCAACAAATCATCAACAATTCGTTCCGGCAGGACTCAAGTGCGTTGAATCCGGCATTTCATTTATTTCCTGACTTGTGCCAAAATTTAAAAAAAGGCTGACCAAGAAAATTAAGTTATTTATATTATTGCATTTAAGAATTTCGAGTTCCTGAGTATTGGCACTAATGCTATCTTTTCCCCATGCGTGGGGA